>JBFHKA010000015.1:0-52820 GCA_041595535.1 Sulfurimonas sp.
AAAACATCTCTGTGATGTCTCTCTCTGTTTGTGGACGGGAATTATAGGAGGATATTGCTTAGAAGCCGCTTAATGTTATTGGGCTTCGCAAATTATCTAATTTATCTCTATATATCTTGGCTTGGAAAAATTATTTTATTGAAAAGCGACACTAATATATCCTGTTTCTGGTCTAATTCTTAATATTGACGTATTTTCATTACTATCTGTAAGAGTTATAGTACAATCTTGAGTAATGAGTCGTTGTGTTGGAGCACTATATGGACCAGTCATTGTAGCCTGATCACCTTGCATTGGTCTGCCAAGGTGGTCAAAAGATATACGATTATTTTTGCATCCACCTCCAAACTGAACTTTTTCAATACCATAAGTCATTCCTAAATTTAACTTTTTCATACCTGCAAAATTAGGATCTCTAATATCTATTTTGTTTCTTCCATAACCTCCAGTCATTAACTGGTTTCTATTTTCTGGATTCTTTGCAATTTCTCCTTGACTTGCATCTCCTCCATAAACTCCTGCATCTGAGAAAATCGTATAGGCTACTCTATAATTAGCAAATTTGTTTTTATTACCAAAAACAATTTGCCACCTTCCTTTAAACCAATATCTATCAGCAGCGTTGTACTTATCATCTGTCATTGCTAGGTGTTGTGTATATCTGATATCTGATGCTACTTGTACTGTAGCTTCTTGAAGAGGATTTGTTCTTGTATTTGGTATAACCGTGGCAAGTAAAATTGCGATTACAATAAGAACAAAAATAAATTCCATCATAGTAAATGCTTTTTTCATATTTATACCTAATATGTATGATGCACATAGTATACCTAAAAAAAATATAAAATGATATTTTTATGTTAAATTTAGTAGAAATTCAGAATTGAGAAAATTTACACAAGGGAAATACCCTTGCGTATTATATGTGAGAATGATTAGATTTATATCTTCTCTGCTACTTGAACATCATAGAGAATATCAGACATTGGATGTCTATACATTGGCATAGCAAGACGTTTTTCATCAAGTACATGTCCAATGAAACCAATAGTTCTTCCTAAAATAAAGAATGAGTTAAGTGTACCTGATGAGATGAAATCATTAATTTCATTTTCTGTGTAGCCTAATGCTCTCCACATATCAACCATTAAGATACCAATTGTGCCATCAACATTAAGAATTAGATTCTCTTTTTTAGATGTAGTTAATTGCTCAACAGTTAATGCATAATCCAATAACGGTGTAGATGGGAAATACTCTCTTGCAAATTTTTTAAGACCTTCAACACGTAAGTCTGGGTTCTTAAGCGATTTGATACGGTGACCAATACCTGGAATTGGAATACCTAATTTTTTCATATGGTTCAAAAACTCTGCTGGATTTAAGTTATTGTCATCAGCATATTTAAAGTGTTCAGCTGCACCATCAATAGCTCCACCAAATCTTGGGCCAATAGTTAAAAGACCAGTAACAAGTGACTCAACAACTGATTTACCTGCACGTGCAGTTACTTTAGCATTGTGAGCTCCACTTACAGCTGGACCGTGATCAGCAACAGTTTTAATTACAGTTTCAATGAACTCTGTAGCCCATTTTGGATACTGTTTTTTAAACCAAAGAAGAGAAACCACATCACCAATACCTTTACCTGTATCTGGAGTTGCTACTGAAGAGATTGGAAAACCTGCATACGTAGCCTCATCCCCTCTATCATCAGAAATCGTACAGATAAACTCTTTAGACTTTCTCTCACTTGGACATACGCTCATTTCTGGTTCGGGAATTTCAGTTATAGTTCCATTTGCTTTTAAGTCAGTATATACTTTTTTTATAGTAGCTGGCAAGTCATTAAATGATGCTGGTACATGAATACCAACTTCGGCCATTGCTCTATTTTTTGCAGCTGCTGTTTCAGCATCAGCATTTGCACTAGCCCCTGCGTGACCAAATTGTACACCTGAACTAAAGTGTTTAGCAATTGTACCAATACACCAAGCAATAACTGGTTTTTTAATTTTACCAGCTTTAATTGCCTCAATTATTTTGTACTCTTCAGTACCACCAACTTCACCTAAAAGAACCATGTACTTAACTTCTGGATTTGATTCCATTCTTAACATGTTATCAATGAAAACTGATCCTACAAATCTATCTCCACCAATAGCAACACCTTCAGCAATACCATCAGCATTAATTGAAATAATGTTTGAAAGTTCGTTGAAAAGACCGCCTGAACGAGTTACAAGTCCACATGAGCCACATCTGTGTAGTTTTGATTGAACAATATTTTCAATTGTTCCACCAATATTTGCAATTTTAAATGCACCTGGAGCAATTGCACCAACTGTTGCTGGTCCAATTACTGTTACACCGGCATTTCTAGCGGTGTTATTCATTTTTCTTGCAAGTCTTTCAGGAATACCTTCTGCAGTTACCATTATAGATCTAAATCCACCAAGCTCAACTGCTTCCATAGTTACATCATATGCAGTCCTAAAAGATGCAAAGTTTAAAAGTACATCTGCATTTGGATGTGCTCTTTTTGCATCAGCAGTAGTTTTAAAAAGTGGAACCATAATCTCTTCTGGTCCGTAAAAAAACTTTTCAAATTTATTAGCACTTGTAGGAGCAACTATAGCTGCAACAGATGGTGTTTTTCTTTGAATTGTATAATCATAATCTAGCATTCTTTGAATAGCAGTAGTATTGTTATTCCAAAAAATTGATTGTGTTTCTTTTGTATATAATTTATTCATCTCTATCCCTCTACTTCTCTAATGCCATTCTAACAATATCTGTTACGTGCGTTTCCGGTCCATAAACTTCTATGTATAAGCCAAGTCTATCTGCCGCTTCTTTTATGTCTTTAAGACCTTTTTCGTAGTTAGGTCCTCCGCGACGTACATATATTTTAGTATTATGTGCTTTCATTTTTTCTGCATTTTCTTCAAATGATTGGATAATACCTGTAAATGTTTTTGCGACATCTGTAAAGTTTGCAATTGCTCCACCTATAATTAAGATTTTATCTTGACCTTTTGGATCTTTATGTCTTGTCATAAGATCAATTACTGTATCAGCATAAAATTTTGTCTCACTGGTAGTCGGTCCACCTGAGTACTCACCATAGTTAGCAAGGTCAGCTATACTCCCGCCATTTGCTTCTGCAAAATCAGCAATTGTATCAGCATAAACAACTGAAGCACCACCACCAGCAACCATTGTCCAAACTCTACCCATTGGACTTAGGATAGTAAGTTTAAGTGATGCACCTGATTTACTATCTGCGTCTGCAATTGCTTTTTCTTCTACTGATTGATCTTCCATACCAAACGCAGTTGGGTACTCAATATCGCCCCAAGTATCTTTCATTAAGAATCCTGCAGTATCATCAAGTCTTGCAACAAGATCAAGAATTGCCATATTGTTATCTTCCAACATAACTATTGGATTGATTTCTAAATATGCAAAGTTCATATCTCTATAAAATTTAAAAAATGCAATTGCAAAAGAAGCAAATCCTGCTTTATTTTTTGCTGGAATATCTGTAGGAATATTTGCTTTAATAGCATGTTCCATATCAGCATCTGACATATCTATTGGAATCACTACTTCGTTTACTTTTTCATCCCAACCCTCTTCAACTTCCATACCACCTTCAGCTGACATGTAAAGGACATCATCTTCACCTACACAAGTTGCTGAAATATAATACTCTTGCTCTTGTCCATGTGGAGTAAATGGTTCAACAATAAAGTGACTTAAAGTACCATGTTGACCAGTTAAAAGTGTTGTAGTGTGTGAAATTTTCTCATCAATCCACTTAGCAGCAACGGCTAATGAAACATCACCTGGTTTTTGATCTTTAAAAAGTACTAAATCATTTTTACCACGTTTACCAAATAACATATCTGGTTTTGCAACGAGTGGCTTTCTCTTTAACCATTCAAAACCATGTTCTTCAGCTTTTGCCAAAAGCTCAGCTCCACTCGTTACAAGAACAGATTTAAATCCGTAATGAAATCCACTAAAATAGTTCTCCCATTGTTTAGAAAACAGCGCTTTACCGTCATATTCACGTATCGCTTTTTGAGCCATAGAAACTCCCTATATTTATATTTGGGCTTATCTTAACATATTATTATTGATGAGGCTCTTGAGTTCATTAATACTGCTCAAGAGATTTATTTTTTGTTTACTTTAGTAACATTTGCTTTAAAAAGCACCTTATTTTTGTAACTTATTGTTACATTAGTATCGTCTTTGTAATTAAAAGGCAACTCTTCGAGTCTATTTTCTGGGCAATAAGTAATGTTGTAAAATTGCAACCTCTTTTGCATAGCAGAGTGTGTATCTATACAATAAATATTTTGCTCGTGTAATTGATTTGCTAACTCTTTTGCAATATGCATCTCATAAGCAAAATGCTTTTTAGGGTCGTCGATAATAAGATACAAGTCTTTATTAAAAAATACTGTTAATGTATTAAGCAATAAAAAAATTAGAGAAATAATAAAACCTATTTTATATCTATATCTATGACTCTTAAGTCTAACCCTATACGAACTTATAAATGTTTGTGCGGCTAATGGTAGTGCAACAATAAGATAAGCAGCAAATTTTTCTATGGGGATACTCTGACGAAAAGAGAGTAAGAGCGAAAAAATCAATGCTGTTGAAGATATATACCAAACCACATCAATTTTATTTGTAAGATATCTTCTATAGAGTGTGTAAAAAAGATATATAAAAATGATAGGGGTAAAAATAGCACTATATACACCTATAATATCTAAAAAATGTCCACTTGGAGAGCCTGATGCATCAAAGCCATATAAAAAACTCGAGATAAAATAAAGTATTATATTGTAAGCAAAAAGTTTTTTATTTTTTAAAAAAAGGTAATAAAGAGCAAGACCCAAAAAGAGATAGACAAAACCTACATCTATAAACGCGTATATTAAAAGAAGAATATTTAAAATATATTGAGAAGCTCTCTCATGCAAATAAATATAGAGTAGCAACCCAAAGATGATTATGCTTGCGCTACTTATAACAATAGCGGAACTCACTACTCCTGGCAATAATATAAACATCAACAATAACCAGAGTCGGTTCCTCTCTTGTGCAATATATCTTTGCGATACAAGATACATTAAAACAACACTCATTATATGTAAAACTACAATAGGAAAACGTAGGGCAAAATCATTCTCTCCAAAAATATAAAGGGAAATTTTAATTAAAAGTTGTAAGAAGGAAAAGTCACCATACAGAAGTGAAGCTTCAGTAGATGAGATTGAAACTTGGGAAGTTTGAGAAAAAAGTATAAAGGCATCTATCCCAAGTAAAAAGAAGAAGAGCTGCCTATGTGTCATAATTTAAGGAAGTTTCCTATGATTTCATGTCCATATTCACTCATGATGGATTCGGGATGAAATTGCACACCATAAATCTTTTTATCTTTTACACGTAACGCCATTATTTCATTATCATCCGTGCTATATGCCATTGGTTCTATAGAATCTGGAAGAGTGTTTTTATCTACAATCAAAGAGTGGTAACGTGTTGCTACAAACTCCTGTGGTAAATCTTTAAATATTTCACATGCTCCACTTTGACGCATTACAGATGTTTTTCCATGCATCATATTTTTAGCACGTATTACATCTCCACCAAAAGCTTGAGCTATACTTTGATGTCCTAAGCAGATTCCTAAAATCGGGAGCTTATCTTTGAAATGCTCTATCACTGCTAAGGTTACACCCGCATCATCTGGTGTAGCCGGACCAGGAGAGATAATAATCTTTTCAGGATGTAGAGCTTCAATCTCTTCTACACTCATTTCATCATTACGAATAATTTTTAAATCAGCCCCAAGTTCACGACAATACTGAACAATGTTATAGGTAAAACTATCATAGTTATCAATCATTAAAATCATATATAATCCAAATAAATATCTTTAGAGCGAGTATATCTACTTTGCTCTTGTATTTTACTTATTTTTTAAACTCTCTATATGTTCTCCTGTCCCAAGGAGTACTGCTATCCATTTTGTATTTTTTTGTTTATCAAGAGCTATTTTTGCCATAATTGTTAATGGAATAGAAAGGAGCATCCCTACCATACCCAACAACCAGCCCCAAAACAGAAGAGAAAGGAATACAACCAAAGTAGATAAACCTAAACCACGCCCCATAACTTTTGGTTCAATAACAGAACCAACAACGACATTAATGACTACATACACTATAGATACTATCAAGGCATTTAATGGTCCTAATTGAACAAGAGTTATAAGAACCGCAGGAACTGCTGCAATGATAGAGCCTATATTTGGTATGAAGTTGAGTAAAAAAGCTAGAACTGCCCATAAAAAAGCATATTCAGTTCCTATGATTAATAAAGAAATCCATACTACAAATCCTGTCAAAAATGAAATCAATGCTTTTAAAACCATATAACTTTTAATTTGTGTAAATATCTCTTCTATAGATTTTATAGTGCCAAGTGAACTATCAGCAAAAGCGATTTTTTTCACAAAATTTTTAGACTCTAGCATCATAAAAATAACAGTAAATATAATGACAAAACCGTTGGTAAACATAGAGCCCATACCTTGAAGTAGTGATGTCGCAAAACTCATTATCTGTTTAGAATTTATAAGCTTTGACATTTCATTTACAGGAATACTTATTCCAAACTGTTGCAGGTACTCTGATAATGCCACATAATACGTAGTTAATCGCTCGGTGTATAAGTCTATATTTGCACTAAAATCATTCAATGATGAGCCAACTAACTTTGCAACAAGCACCAAGAGAACTAAAAACAACGTCATTACAATAAACACTGAAATACTCTCTGGTATTTTCTTAGAATTAAAGTACTTAAATGTAGGTGTAAGTATAATGGCTATAAAAAGTGATAACAAGAAAGGTACAATAATTACAGCCGCACTCTTCACCCCTGCTAGAATAATGATTACACTAGCCATAACTATAAAATAGTATCCAACTCGTTTTTCTTGCATAACTTTCCTTTAATTTTGTATCTGTTTTTGATTTGTTAATTGTTGAAGATAGTTAGAAATATTTATAAGTGAAAAGGTTACTAAAAATATCATCAATCCTGGGAAAAAGCTTACCCACCACGCTATTTCTACAACATCTTTACCACCACTTAAAATAGTTCCCCAGCTCATTTGAGGAGCAACGATACCTAGTCCTAAAAAACTAAGCCCAGACTCAGCAAGAATTGCTCCACCAACACCAAAAGTAAAACTTACAAAATAGATAGGCGCCAAGAGCGGTGCATAATATTTAAATAATATTTTTGTTTTACTAACATTTGCAATATTGAGTATTTTTATGTAGGGTTGAGATGTGATTTTAAAACTCTCAGAGCGAATAAGTCTTGCAGTGGTCATCCAACCAGTCACAGATATGATGACAATTAAGACTAGCGCAGAAGCATTGACATAACTTACTAAAGCCAAAAGTAAAAAGAAAGTTGGAAACGTTAGAAATAGATCTACTGTAATGATAAAAGCCTTATCAACACCACCACGAAAGTATCCTGCAATGGAGCCTAAAATAAGTCCTAAAAACGAAGCTACAAATGCACTTCCAACACCAATAATTAAAGAGACTTTACCACCCTCTATCACTCGGGCTAAAATATCTCGACCTAATCTGTCTGTACCAAAAAAATGTTCTAAAGAAGGCGGGAGGAGGATGGCAGTTGCATCTAAAGTGTATGCATCTGCATCATAAAAGTAGACACCAAAAAAAGATAGAAAAAAAACAACTATAAGAAGAAAAAAACTTATCTTAGGAGTAGTTCTTTTGTTCACAATATATACACACTACTGTTTAATACCTAAAAGAGTCTGCATCATCTGATCCACAGCAGTTATTATTTTTGCTGAAGCACCATAAGCTGTCTGGTACTTAATTAAATTTGTCAGCTCTTCATCTATACTTACTTTAGAAACAGAATCATATTCCATCTGTATAGCATTAAATTGTGTGCTAACTGTATCATTTCTTGAAATAGCTGAATTTGTTGATATTCCAACATATGTCGCTGTAATATCATACATTCCATACATTGTTGTATCATAGGTCTGATTTCCCGCATCAAATCCATAAGATTCAAATTGCTGTTGTACCATTTGTAGTGCAACTCTATTATCTCCAGCTGTAGATGAGTTACCTGCAGAAATAATTGTTGGATTATTTTTTAAGGTGTCAGTGAGTCTAATATTAGATGCATTATCTCCATCTAAATATCTTCCAAGTCCTAAAGCTCCTGCAAAATTACTTCCAGATGAGAAAGAACTATCTGTCAACTTATCTTCTATAGAAAATCTGTATCCTTGTGCCCCTTCGTATGGCTTCATAACAAGTTCAAGTCTTAACTCTCCTGAAGCACTTTTTTGAAAATTATATGTGATATAATCATCAATATCATCATTTGCATTTCCATCATTATTGTCATCTTTATTTGCTTTAATTTGTCCCTCAATAGAATTTGTATTTGTTCCAGTTGGGTCACTCATAACAGTAGATGCATCAATGTTTATGGTACGTCTTGCTACTTCATTGCCATCTATGTCATAAACAACAAAGTCAAAAGAGCCTTCTTTGACATTGAGGGATGAATTTACAATATTTGCTGTTGGGTTTAAATCTACTATATTAGATTCCATTCTATCTGTAGAACTTGCAGCATAAAGATTATTAGTAGCTTCTATAAGACCTTTGGCAAAAGCATCTAATTGTGTTATAACATTTTGTAAGACACCATCTGTGGGCATTCCACTTGTTGTATCTATTGCTCCACCACGAAGATCAAGAATAGCACCAATTTTTCCACCATTAATCTCTTCTTCCATAGGTATAAGCTTTCCATCTTGACGCTCATAAGAGACTTCATAAAAACCTGATGGGTTTTTCTCATTAGAAATATGTAAAGGATGATAACTGCTGCCATCAACTATGTTAAAACCATTAACACTGAGTGTATAGCTACCTGTTTTTGTGTTAGAATTACTATCTATTTGTATATTTGCAGTGATTTGTCCAGAATTTACTTCCGAGCCAATTAAGCGGGAAAGATTTTTTTCAATAACATTTCTCTTATCACGTAAGTCATTTGCTGTAAATCCACCACCTGCTTCTGCGGTGTTAATCGCTCTATTCAAATCTGCCAATTGAGCTGCTAATTCATTTACTTGATTAACATTATTCAAGAGTTCATCATTAGTTTGTTGTTGTAGACTTAAAACTTTATCTTTAGTCTCTGCAATATGTTGTCCTAATGTTTCTGTTTGACGTGCTAGTGAAACTTTAATTGCATCGTTATCTGAGTTATCTGCGAATGTTTGCCACATATTGTAATACTCTGATAAATCCGCTTTAATTCCAACACCATCAATTTCTGGAAAATATGTGGAGAGTGTTTCTAAAGTCTGTTTTTCATAATCGCTATACTCTTTATCAGCTGAGATGCTAGAGTATCTATCAAAAACGAAGTTATCAAAAATTCTTTGTATATCTTGTACTTGCACACCGTTTCCAACCTGTCCAGATTCAGTTGTTAAAGAGGTGGCAGCAGTTGTAATAACACGTTGTCTTGTATAGCCTTCGTTCTCTGCATTAGCGATATTATTTCCTGTAGTAGTTATGCCCACTTGTGCAGCACTTAAACCACTATACCCAATGCCTAGCGTATTGAACATATTTGACATGTTACACTCTCACTTTTAAGATTGTAGACTCTTTAGATGCAACTTTGTTATAGCCTTGCATCTCTGTTGGCACTAATCTTTCTAAAAAAGTATTATATAAATTACTTACTGTGAGTACAAATTTTGCGTACTCCTTATTGACTTCTCTTAATCTGTTAAGCTTAACTTTTAAATCTTCTAACAATGTATGCTGTTCATCATTAAGAAGTTGTGGTAATTCTACATCAGGGTTTGACGTCATAAGAGAAGATATTTCATAATCAATCATCGCTTTTTTTGCTTCAAAACTTTTAAGTTTTTCATCTTTAAGCGATAATCTTTGAAATTGCGGGTCATGTTGAGCAACTTTTATGTCTTTAATGTCCGACTCTGTAATTTCTATTAAGTCATTTAAGTCTATTAAAGCATTTTGTAAGTGATGTGACAACATAATAATCAACCCTTTAGTTTAGTTTATAACATCCTAAAGCAAATCTTGAGCCATTTTTTCAGCAACGGCTTGTAAATTCACCCTATATGTTCCAGAGTCAATCGACTCTTTTAATTGTTCTGCTTTTGTTTTCTCAGCCGAGAAAGCTTTATCTGTAGTTGAAGCCATTTTTGTCTCTTTAGGCTCACCTAAACTACTTGAATAAGCACCTCTCAGGGCTGAACTATTTAATTGAGAAATCATCATTTATCCTTTAAGCATCTTGCTTAATATTTTCGTATACAAACATATCGACAAAACTCTCATTTTCTAAAGAGCTTATCTCTATAAATTTATGATTTTTTTCTACTTAAATAGTCATAAAGCATCTCAGAAAAACCAAAACTTCCTGCACTTGCTTTACTTAACTCATCCCTATACATTGACTTATATATTTTATCTCCAGGATCATTCTCATTGGAAAAAATATTTTTTTCATCTTTCATTGCACTATCCATCAACATTTTTATAATTACGGACTCAAATGCATCTGTTTGCTCTCGGAGTGCTTTATCTTCTAAACTCTTATCAATTTTTGGAAGAGTATTCTGTTGCATTGCCATTTGAATTTTTGCATTCATCACATTCATAGTATCATTCATCACATCACCTTTAAGTCAGCTGAGATACTTCCAGCACTCTTCATCGCTTCTAAAATTGAGATTATATCTTTAGGAGTGGCTCCTAATTTTTGAAGAGAACGAACAAGATTTGCAACTGTAGTTGTTCCCTCTTTTGTATAAATCTCATTTTCATTGAGTCCTATAACGAGGTTTTGGTCAATCTTCATAGCTCCAGCTGGTTGCGATGGTACTGCTTGCTCAACTATTTTAATTGTTATATCGCCATGCGTTAAGATTATAGGTTTAAGCTGTATATCAACTCCAGCTACTATAGTCCCTGTTCGCTCATTAATAATAATTTTATTTTCAGGTTCATAATTTACATCTATTTCTTGAACTTCCGCTAGAAATTCAACCATAGAGCGATTTGCTGGTCGTTGAAGTTTTATACTTCTTGAGTCCATAGCAACTGCAACCTGAGTGTTATAATACCCATTAACAGCTTTTTGAATTGCAACTGCATTTTTAAAACCTGACTCTTTAAGTGAAAGTGTCGCATACTCTTTATGGTACATATCTATGGGAATTTCACGTTCAATAAATCCACCATCAAAGACTGTACCAGTAGTTGGATGTGAAGCTGCACCAGCACCTCTTTCATTTCGTCCACCAATACTTACACTTCCTTGAGCGAGTGCGTAAATCTTTCCATCAACCCCTTTTAAAGGAGTCATAAGTAGAGTTCCACCTTCTAAAGATTTCGCATCTCCTATGGAAGATACAACTACATCAAACATATCTCCTTGTCTTGCAAAAGGCTTCATCGTGGCTGTTACAACAACAGCTGCAACATTTTTAGATTTGATGTCAATGGGTTGCATATCTATATTCATAGCTTTTAACATATTAGCGATAGATTGGAGTGTAAATCTAGAAGTTGTTCCATCTCCTGTTTTTTGAAGACCAACAACTAAGGAATACCCGATAATCTGATTTTCACGAACACCAACAATACTTGCAACATCTGTAATTTTCGTTGCTTGTAGTGTTGAGAGTAAAAGTAAAAATAGTAAAAATAATTTCATGCATATTCCTTATTGTAATAATAAGAACAGCAATAATTATTCCATCTCTTGGCAACTCAAGTATGTAAGTGATGTATTTCCAAATTTTTTAGATTTAATGAGAGTGTAATTTCCGAGTTTTTGTGGTATTTCTAACCCAGTCATATGTTCTACAATAATCATTTTTACATTTTCTTCTGGTAATGAAGCTATAAGTGACATTGTCTTATCATAAATATCTTCCATACCCTCACGAATACTAAAAGGAGGATCTACATAAAAATATGCATCTTCATTCATTTTTTTGAGTCGACTCACTACTGCATGAATATTTTCAAAACTGTCTCCGCCAAATACTTCACAGCGTGAAGGATCTGTAAGTGCTATATTTGCTTTTAAAGTTCCAAGAGCATCTCTATCTTTTTCCATGAAAAAGATTTTTTTAGCTCCTCTACTCAGTGCTTCGAGTCCTATAGAGCCACTTCCTGAAAAAACCTCAACAAAGTTCGCGTCTACAATACTAAACTGTAGTGTATTAAAAAAAGATTCCAACACAATTGTTTTAGAACTTCGTGTTGTATCTTTAGAAGGAAGTGCTAAAACACGTCCTTTAAATTTTCCAGATATAATTTTTTTACTTAATCTTTTATTGCTATTTTTCATAAAAAGCTTTCACCGCACGTAATATATTTTCTTGGTACTCTTTTGTTAAAAATTCTATGCGTTTTTCTAAAATCTCAAATTCTATTGGAGCATCCAAGTCCTCTTCTACACTCTCTTTTAAATGTGTTAATGCATAACGTTTTTCTAAGGCTAAAATAAGTTGAGATTTTGAAAATGGTTTTACTAAATCTGCATTTTTATCACTCGATATATAGAAGCATCGCTCATCATTTAAACACTCTTCATCACGAATCACTATGTCACATTTTTTTGTACTTGTTAAATATTTTCCTAAAAAAAGTTCCAATGATTTTTGTAAGAGTGGTGACTGACATTCAACTGCAATTTTCATATTCATCCTTGTAAATAGTACTCTATTGAGTATTTCAAATCTTCATCTAAATCAGATGTTTTAAGCATCCATTCTAAGTAACCTCTGTCATTGAGTGCTATCTCTTCTAGGTACTTTCCACTGTATTTGCCAAAATATATCTTTTCTAAGAGAACTTTTTGTACGCTAAGTTCCATCATTTCCTCTTTTGTCGCCATGCTACGAAGATACTCAAAAAGCTGTTTTACAACAAGAGCATCACTCAATGCATTATGTGCAACTAAAGCATCTTTAATTCCACACTCTTTTGCTACTTTAACTTCTTGTTTATAAAGTTTTAACTCATAACGTAATACTTGAAGTGAAAAAAGTTCACATTCAGGGATAAGATGCTTAGTCACTCGAAGCGTATCTATAAAGCCTCCTTTCCACTCTAAACCAGCCAAAGAGAGTTTTTGTAAATCAAAAGGACTGTTATGAGAAACTAGTGTTACGTGCATAAAATTATGCGCTTGTAAAAACGCATATATTTCACTCTCTATAAACCTACTTTTGCCTTGAATCATCTCATTTGTTATATGATGAATACTTGAAGCTTTTGGAGGAATTTTTTTTCCTTCATTTACAAGGACATAGTGACTTTTCGTTTCATTTTCTGTTTCACTAATTATTCCAATAGAGCAGATTGTATCACTCTGCTCTAACCCTGTCGTCTCAACATCTAAAAATATTAACACTTCACAATCCTACTCTGCTTGCATCTACTTCCCAAAATCATAAAAGAAACAAAGCCTCCAGCTAACACAAAAGCATAAAGTACATAAATACTAAACCACTCAAAAAGTCCACTATAAGAGGTAAAAATGTATGTAAATGCTAAGGCAATAATCATCTCTGAGGCAACAAGCCAAATAAGGAGCATAAACCACTTCCTCCAAACTTTTACTAAATCTCCATAACCTACATCTTCTATAAATGCATTTTGAGTCTCTTTAGAACAAGGCAATAAGCGAAGCATATACCCGCCATAGCACTTGTTGAAAATTCCTTTTATACTTCTAAAAAGTGCTAGAAGCAGTGTGAGATTCCAAACTATACCAAACCAGAAAATGAAAATATCTCTAAGTGCTGTTAGTACCTCAGCATTTATCTCAACCATTCCTTGTTTTAAATAGAAAAAAAGTGTAATCCCCACTGCAAACACTACAGCAAAAAAAAGACTACTTATGGTTACTCGTAAAGCCCAAAAGAACCATAAATGTATATAAAATTTACTCATTACGTGCGTTATAAGGAAGAAGCATTGTATGGTAGTGTTCTAGGGTAATAAAACTCTTTTCAAATCTGTAACGTATGATAAACTCTACCACCTTATCTTTTAAGACAGTATCCACACTTTCAGCCCTTCCAAAGTATGCTAAAGAGATGTTTTTACTTTTAACTGTTGCTGTTTTATCATAGCTAATTGCAAGAATTTGTAAGTACTTACCCTCTTTGATTTCGCCTAAATTTTCACTCAAGAGAGAAGCACCAGAAAGGTTGATAGCTTTAAAGTCAAAAAGCTCTTCAAAACTTTTTACTTTCTTGAGTATTCCTAGTTCAACAAAAAGAGAACTTAAAATTTTCAAGTTCTCTTTTCGAGCCGTTTCATATCCAGAAATCTTATTTGTCAGATTTTTTAGTCTATCTAAAGCTGAACTCATCTTCTCCCTCCTTCATTCTCATATTAAAGTATATCAAAAGAAAGAAAATTTAATTTAAAAACTGATACAATGCAAAGCTATAAATTAACAACTTACTCTTTTTCTTAGGGGATACAATGAAATATTTACTTGCCTTAATGCTTCTTGGCTCTTTGCTTTTTTCACAGGAAGAGATAAATTTTGAAGACACCTTCTTAGATAGCCTAGAAGAGGTAAGTGAAATAGCCACAAAAACTAAACTCAACATTGATGATTCCCCCTCCTTTGTCACTGTCTTACATAGCGATAAACTTCAAGCTCTTGGGATTGAAAATGTTTTTGAAGCCCTTGCACAAGTTCCTGGTGTTCAACTAAGCAAAGAAGCGAGTGGTGTTCCTGTTGTCATTTTTCGTGGTGTTTCCCAAAAAGGCGAAGTAAAACTCATGGTTGATGGTATTACCATCAACAACTCCTATCGTGGCTCCATCTATCAGTATTTAGATTTTCCTATAGAAATGATTGATAGAATTGAGGTAATTCGTGGTGCTGGTTCAGTTCTTTATGGCTCAGGCGCTATTAGTGGTGTTATAAATATTATTACAAAAAGTTCAGATACAAGCACTAAGAACATGGTCTTTGTATCAGGTGGTACTTACGAAAACTTCAAGGGAGGTGCTTTAGTTTCCACACATATGGGAGAATTTACACTTACACTTGATGGATACTATCAACAAAATGAGAAAAAGATTGACGATACAGATAGACATCTTCAAGACTTCTCTGTTGGCATTAATGTTAAAGATGAGCACTTTGCTCTTAGTGCAAGAGTCAAAAAATCGGAAATCGGAAATGCTTACGGAGTTATCTCCCCACCTTATGAGATGCTTGATAGAGATAGAGATAAATTTTTTAATGACAACGGTTCTCTTTTTGCACAACTCTCTTATAAAAACGACCTTGGCAAAGACAACGAGATTAAACTATTAGCTGGATATACCCAGTATGCGCAAGAGATTGAGGACAATCATAAAGTCATTGGAGCAGTAGACTTAAAATATCAAGAAAACTCTTACTATGCACAAGTAGATTTAGTATCAAGATTCATTTCTAATAATGAACTTCTCTTTGGAAGTAAATTTGAATCAGCAAGAACTTTAAAGAGCACAATTTCATCCGGTCCAGACATCTCTGACCCTAATTCAAAAAGAGATGTGTTCTCTTTATATCTAAACGATAAATACACATTTAACCAAAGCTTTGATTTATCTGCTGGTCTTCGTTATGATGATTACTCCGACTTTGGTGAGAGTTTTTCTCCAACATTAGGTTTAGTCTATAGACTTACAGAAAAACTACGTCTTAAAGCTTTATACTCTGTCTCATTTCGTGCACCATCTTGGGTTGAATTAACTTCAAGAGCGGATATGAGTACAACTCTTGATGCAGAAAACTCTAACTCTATAGAGGCTGGAGTCATTTTTAAACAGAACCAAAACAACATACTAAGAGTCAATTTTTATGCTACACAAATTTCAAATATGATTACAAGAAATAGCTCTGGAAAATACATTCAAAACTCTAAAAACAACTTCTATGGGACAGAAGCAGAATACATCTATGCTTTTAATTATCAAACTGAAATAAATCTAATAGCTAGCTATATAGATGCTAAAGACAACGATGGCGTTGCACTTCCAGATATTGCAAATATACTCGCTTCAACTTCTCTTCTCTATGAAATGAGTTCAGGTATTCGTTTTGGCTCTCTTCTTAAATATGTCTCAAGTACTAAACGCTTTGGAACTGATACAAGAGATAAAATGCCCTCAAGCATTATCTTTGACCAGACTGTTTCATATCAGTACAAAGATGTAACGCTATCTCTTATTATCAAAGACCTCTTTGACAAAGGCACATACTATGCTTTACCAAAAAATGCAGTTGGCAACGATTTTTATGATGGTGGAAGAAGCTTTATGATACAAGCATCTTTAGAGTTTTAATGAAGTCATTTTTACTTTTATTGCTTTTTATGAGTACCCTCTTTGGTGTAAGTATTAACGAATCTTTGCTAAAAATACATGCAACACTTTTGCCTAAAATATTTATGATGGATTATAAATTTAATGAGAAGATAAAAAACAACACTTTAATCATTGCTATTATGTACCAAAAGAGCGAATACGCTACAGCAGAGTCACTTAAACAGAACATAGATACACGCTATAAAGATGGAGTACAATCTTACAAAATTGCCTGTCAACTTGTGCCTTATTCAGATGTAAGCAAAACTGATGCAAATATTTATTATCTATTTCCATCCGATGAAAAGAACATTAAACACTCTATTCAACAAGCCAAAAATAATAGTGCATTGACCTTCTCTTATTTAAGTGATGACTTAAAATATGGTGTAATGATTTCAGTAAATATCTCTAAAAAGATAAAACCCATTTTAAATTTAGAAGCAATTAAAATGCAAAAAATAGCATTCAGACCTGTACTCTTAGATATTTCAAGTATATTTATTCATGAGCCAGGTTCATCTATTGATAATTTTAGAATACGAGGTTTAAATAAATCTATGGTTTATATGGCGTAAAATGGGACTTAATTTCAATTCTATTACCGTTAAAACCATTGTTCATATTCTTTTTTTCTCTACACTCTTTGTGCTTTTTATTGGTTTTGTAACAAAATATATTTTTAGTGCTGCCTACCTAGATTTAGAAAATGAGAAGGTGCGTATTATTGTCAACAATATTAAGCCTTCTATTGCTTTAAACTTGAGTTATGGTTTTCGTGAAGCTATTACTGAAATCTCTAACAAAGCACTAGAAAATAAAAATATATTAGCCATTAAAATAAATAACTACACTACTAATGATAAGCTAATTTTCACCAAGGATATAGATTCTATCTCTAGCTTAGAACAAGATAATTTACTTCATAAAAGTACTCTTCTAGATCCAGCAACAGATAAAACTATAGGGGAACTTAAGCTTATCTATTCAAAAGATTCTTATGAGAGTTATATGAAAAAATTCTACCAATGGCTCTTTTTTGGAATATTTATTTTCTCCATTTCTAACCTATTTCTTGCTTCTATCCTCTATAAATCTCTTAAAAATTTATCTGTTTTAGATGCTGCTCTTAAGGCTTTTAATCCTAATCAACCTAAAAAACTCAATCTCAAGATCTCTATTGGAGATGAAATCTCGTCTATTTCACAATCAGCAAATATTATGATTGAAAATATTACAAGATTTTTAAATGCATCCAAAGAACTTAATAAAAAACTCTTTCAAAGTCAAATACACCTCAAAGATGCACAACGTATGGCAAAAGTTGGAAGTTGGGATTATAACTTTGAAGACAAATCGCTTATTTTAAGTGATGAGTACTATAGAATTCTTGGTATAAAACTCCATACTATTTTAACATGGCAAGATTTTTTGAGTCTCATTTGTAAAGATGACTATATGAGAGTATACAAAGAGATTCAAAACGCTATTAGACGTGGCTCTCAATTTGACTTAGAGTATGCAGTGATTTTACACAATGGCAAAAAAATCTACATTAAAAGTAATGGAAAAGTTCGTAAAAAGCAGAATGGTTCTATGCGTATTACTGGTGTAAGTATGGATATTACTAACGATATTAAGAACCAAAAAACCATAGAAAAACTAGCATACTTTGATGGATTAACTGGTCTGGCAAACAGAACATTACTCAAAGACAGAATGACAAAAGCAATTCAAAATGCAAA
Organism: Sulfurimonas sp.; assembly: GCA_041595535.1. GTDB lineage: Bacteria > Campylobacterota > Campylobacteria > Campylobacterales > Sulfurimonadaceae > Sulfurimonas. Next base: position 18,299 of record JBFHKA010000015.1, read on the forward strand.
ACGAACACAAGATTTACTTGCTGTCATATTTTTAGACCTTGATCACTTTAAACTTATAAACGATACGCTTGGGCATAGTGTTGGAGATGAGCTTCTCGCTTATATTGCCTCTCTACTAAAAACACAACTTAGAGAATCAGATACACTCTCTCGATTAGGTGGTGATGAGTTTGTCATTCTTCTACCTATTATAAAAGATATTGACACGGCATCAAATATAGCCTCAAAGATTCAACAAACACTTGAGAGTAAACATGATATCGGGACACATGGACTCTATATTACCTCAAGTATTGGCGTCGCTATATATCCTGAGCATGGAACTACAAGTGATGAGCTTATACGAAATGCTGATACGGCAATGTATGAAGCAAAAAATGAGGGAAGAAATAAATATAAAATTTACTCTCAAAGTATGGGAAATTTTGTAGACAAACAGTTAAATCTGGAACAAGATCTCACGACTGCAGTAAAACGAAAGACAGAAATAGAAGTCTTTTATCAACCGAAAATAGAATCACTCACTCAAAAAATCTCTGGCGCAGAAGCTCTCGTGAGATGGAGACATCCCACAAAAGGGCTTATTTTTCCTGATGATTTCATCTATATGGCTGAGAGTACTGGATTGATGGTAGAATTGGGAAATATTATCATTGAAGCATCTATCAAACAAGTTCAAGAATGGAATGAATTTGGATTTAACAATCTAAAAGTAGCTATTAATCTTTCAGCAAGGCAATTTCAAGACATCAATCTTGTCCCATTTGTAGCATCCATGTTAAGCAAATTTAACGTAGATGGTTCCCAAGTTGAGTTTGAGATTACAGAATCTATATCTATGGCGAATATGCCTACAACATTTAGAATACTAACAGAGCTCAAAGAACTTGGTGTTTCTATAGCTATTGATGATTTTGGAACTGGGCATTCCTCTTTAGCTTACTTGAAGAAGTTTCCTATAGATACCCTAAAAATAGACAAATCCTTTATTATAGATATTGCAGAGAGTGATGAAGATAAAGTTATTGCTCAGACTATTATTTCAATGGCACACTCTTTAGGTATGAAAACAGTAGCAGAAGGTGTTGAGACACAAACGCACGTAACACTTTTAAAACAGCTAAAATGTGATTTACTTCAGGGTTATTTTTATACAAAACCAATTTCAAAAAATGACTTTATCACGTTCTTAAAAGAGTATTGAGTAGATAATTGAGGTATAATACAAGAAATGTATTTTAATTAAAGAGACTTATGGATTATCTAAAAACACAAGGCATTGATGCCCTTCATGGAACAATAAAAATTTCTGGTGCAAAAAATGCATCTCTTCCCCTCATAGCAATGACAATACTTGCAAAAAATAGAGTTAGTATCAAGAATCTTCCACATGTAGCTGATATAAATACTCTTTTAAAACTCCTCTCTAACCTTGGTTCACAATGTGAATTTTTAGAAGATAGAGTAGAGGTAGACACAACTACTATGCATGAAACAAAAGCAACGTATGACATTGTAAAAACTATGCGTGCTTCCATCTTAGTTCTTGGTCCTATACTTGCAAGATTTGGGCATTGTGAAGTCTCTTTACCTGGTGGTTGTGCCATAGGACAACGCCCTATTGATTTACATCTTAAAGCCTTAGAGATGATGGGTGCAATCATCAACATAAAAGCGGGTTATGTTGAAGCAACAGCACCAAACGGACTCAAAGGGGCTGAAATAATCTTTGATAAAATCACGGTTACCGGAACTGCAAACATCGTAATGGCTGCGGCTCTTGCACATGGAACAACAACAATAACAAATGCTGCAAGAGAACCTGAAGTAGTCCAACTCTGTGAAGTCCTTAACAATAGTGGCGTCAAAATTGATGGTATCGGAAGTGCTATTTTAACCATATCAGGAACTTCTGGAAAACTCATTGATATAAATGAGTTTTCAATTATTCCAGATAGAATTGAAGCGGGGACATATCTCTGCGCTGGAGCAATCACAAAATCTGAGCTTACACTTACAAACGTTGAACCAAAACATTTAGGTGCTGTTTTAGCTAAACTTGAAGAGATGGGAAGTACTTTTACAATTACAAGTGACACTATCACTATTCATCCATCACAAGTGATTAAATCTGTTAAGATAGTTACTCAAGAGTATCCTGCTTTTCCTACAGATATGCAAGCACAATTCTTAGCCTTAGCAACTCAAGCAAATGGTGTCTCTATTATTGAAGAGCGTCTTTTTGAGAACAGATTTATGCATGTGAGCGAATTGCAACGTATGGGTGCAGATATAACCCTCAATGGTCATACTGCAACAGTGAGTGGAAAAACGCAACTAAGTGGAACAGATGTAATGGCAACAGATTTGCGTGCTTCTAGTGCACTTGTTTTAGCAGCTCTTGTAGCTGAGGGAGAGACAAATATACATCGTATATATCACCTCGATAGAGGCTATGATGCCCTAGAGAAAAAACTCCAAGGTGTTGGAGCGAAGATAGAGAGATTAAAAGAGTAAGTTTTTACTTTTTAAATATAATCATCTCATAAATAGACTTTGTTGTCACAAGTGCTTTATCTGGTGACACAGAATGAGAATTTTTCGCTTTTTGTACCTCATGGCGAAGTTCTGCTATATCTTTTTCCATAGCGTCCACATTGTCTTTAAGACGTAAAATAATATCTACCCCCGCTAAATTTACACCTAAATCACGAGTCAGTCTTAAAATAAGTTTTATTTTATCTATATCTCTTTGGGAGTAGAGTCGTATACGTCCATTTGAACGTGATGGACAAATAAGATTTTCTCTCTCATATTGACGAAGTGTCTGAGGATGAATATCTAAAATTTTTGCAACTATACTTATTAAGTAAACTGGTTCGTCATACTGGTGAATCATTTGCTACTCCTTTGGAAGTTTTTCTTTCATGAATGTAACTAAATCCTCATCTAGCTCTTCTAGTTTTGGTAAAACAATATTCGCTTTAAGGTACAAATCCCCACGTACTTTTGTTTTACGGTTCATTGCTCCCATCTCTTTTACACGAAAGCGTTGTCCATTTTTTGTGTTTTGTGGTACTTTGAGCTTTATCTCTTTCTCAAGAGTCTGAATCGAGATTTTGTCTCCAAAAAGTGCTGCATAAAGTGGCACATCGAAACTTTTTACAAGATCATTATCTTCTCTGACATACTCAGGATTTGAAGCTACGGTTATTTTTAAAAACAAATCACCTGCGCGTCCACCTTGTGCATGACCTTTTCCTTTGACACGCATTTTCTCTCCACTGTTCACTCCAGCTGGAATCTTAATGTCAAATCTATCTCCATTGACTGAGACTGAATGAGAACCACCTAAAATAGAAACAACAAAAGGAATAGTGACACTTGTCTCAATATCTAAGTTAGGTTCTTGATGAAAACCTCCTCCACTGAAACCTCCTCCACTACTAAATCCACTGCTGCCACTAAAACCGCCTCCAAAACCTCCAGCGCCAGAGAACATCTCTCTAAGTATATCCTCCATACTTGCGCCACCACGGCTTTGACTACGAGAAAAATCATGAAAGTTTTGTCCTCCAAACATGGAATCTCCATGCATGTCATATTGTTGCTTTTTCTGCTTATCACTTAAGATTTCATATGCAGCATTAATCTCTTTAAATTTATCTTCTGCACCTGCATCTTTATTGACGTCAGGATGATATTGACGTGCTAATTTTCTATATGCTTTTTTTATCTCTGCTTCTGTTGCATTTTCTGAAACTTCTAGTGTTTCATATAATGATTTACTCATTTTTTATCCTAATATCGTATTAAAATTTATTTAAGTTGGATTATATCATAAGAGTTGAGTGTATGTCAATCAAGTTTACTATTAAAAAAAAGATAAGTTAAAAAATCAAAAGAGTAATGTAATTTCAAGGGCTGCATAAGGAAGTACACTAGTGTGCATGACGAAAGAAGCAACGTAGAAAGTACGTTGCTATTTTGATTTTAGTGTAAGAAGTGGCGCACTTCTGAGAAATATAGACTCATTCCAAACTCATTAGCTGCATCAATTATTTCTTCATCTCTGATACTTCCACCAGGCTCAATTACATTCTTCACACCCGCTGCAGCTGCGGCATCAATGCTATCACGGAAAGGAAAGAATGCTTCACTTGCTAGTGCAGCACCTGCCACATCAAGACCCATCTCTTTTGCTTTTTTGAGTGCACATTGACTCGCATCAACGCGAGAAGTCATACCCATACCTACAGCTACCATTGCAGAGCCTTTTACATAAACTACACAGTTTGATTTTGTAAGTGAAGCTACTTTATAAGCTATCTCTAAATCTTTCATATCTTGAGCGTCAGCAGCTTTTTTACTTACTAGTTTTGCATTTTTAACTTCATCTTCACCAACTCTATCAGCATCTTGAAAGACGAATCCACCATCAATATGTTTGAAATCTTTTTTGTCATTTGCAAGAATTAATTTATCAGTTCCCATTTCAAAAAGTTTAATTTTCTTTTTAGTTGCAAAAACTTCTTGAGCTTCTTCGGTAATACGACCAGCGATAATTACTTCTATAAATATCTCATTCATTTTTTCTGCAAGTTCTTTATTAACAATTCCATTAACAGCGACAACCCCACCATATGCAGAAACAGGATCACACTTTAATGCCTCAACATATGCGTCAAGAAGGTTGTCACGAATCGCAAATCCACATGGGTTACCATGTTTTGTAATACATACAGCATTCTCTTCGCCAAAAGCTGATGCAATTTTCACAGCACCACTTAAATCATTTAAGTTGTTAAAACTAGCTTCACCTTTAAGTGTTTTGAAGTTATTCGAGTAGTGTTTGTCAAACTCATACAATGCACCTTTTTGGTGAGGGTTTTCACCATAGCGAGTATCCATTACTTTATTTCCTACTACAAATTGTTTCTCACCAAAACCACCGTTAAAACGCTCATTCATATAGTTCGCAATCATTGAATCATACGCAGCAGTATGCTCATACGCTTTTATCATAAAACTGCGACGGAACTCTTTTGTATTTTTTTCATTCTCTATTGCATCAATAACACTATCATAATCTTTCACATCAGTTACGATAATCACAGAATCAAAGTTTTTTGCAGCAGAACGAACCATTGCCGGGCCACCAATATCAATGTTTTCTATAATATCATCAAAATCATCTGTACGCTCAATAGTCTCTTTAAATGGATAAAGATTTACACATACTAAATCTATAGCTTCAACTCCAAGTTCTTTTGCCTGAACTAAATGAGATTGTTTATCACGACGGTGTAAAATACCACCATGAACATAAGGGTTAAGTGTTTTAACGCGGCCTTCAAAACATTCAGGAAACTTTGTAACTTCATCAATTTCGATTGCATTTACATTATTTTCTTTTAACATTTTGTATGTTCCACCAGTTGAGATAATCTCATACCCGTTACGAACTAATGATTTACAAAAATCAACTACACCACTTTTATCACTTACACTTACTAACGCTCTTTTCATTGTATGCCTTACTCTAAAATAATATTGAAATTTTATCTAAAAGTATATTATGTAATAATGAAAGAAACCTAGAACTTACTAACTGCCTAAGTTCTAAATTGAGATAACTTTTCACTCAACGTTAATGCATTCTTTGAGAGTGATTTAATTTCATTTGAAATACTCTCTGTATGCTCAACATTTTTGTTCACTTCTTTACGTATCTCTCCTATCTTAGCGATAATGTAATTTGTGCTATCTCCTGTCTTAAAGAGTGCATCTAAAGAGATATACATAGCTTTAGACGTTGTGTTCATTGTTGCAACAGTAAGTTCAATCTGTTCTTTAGCATCGGATGAAATATCTGTAATTTTTTGAATATTAGTCGCATTATTATCCATTTTATTACTTACATCATTGATAGACTGAACAATCACACTTACAGTGGCATTAATTTCTCCTAAACTTTTTTGTGTTCTCTCAGCTAATTTTCTTACCTCATCCGCAACGACTGCAAATCCTCGTCCATGTTCACCAGCGCGCGCTGCTTCGATCGCTGCATTTAATGCAAGTAAATTTGTTTGGTCTGCTATATCTCCAATAACTGTTAGAACATTTGTAATTTGCTGTGCATCATTACTTAAACGCGATAAATCATCTACCAATTCCATCTCAACTTCCGCATTATTACCGACTTCTTCAATCATTTTTACAATATTTTTACTGGCAGTATCAAGTATTTCACCTACTCTATTAATATCTGCTCTAACTTCATCAGCATCATGTGTTGCCTCTTTAACAAGAAGTACTGTTTCTTCTCCATATTGTGTTGTTGCAGTGATGATTTCAGATGTTTTATCAACAGCTCGTGATATCTCTAAAAATTTTGATTCTACTTTATCTACTATTGCTTGATTATTATTAGCACTATTTTTAGATTCTATAATGACATCCGCAGTTGAAGAAATAAGATTATTTAGACTTTTATACACTTGAGAAACTTCATCTTTGCCTAAATCATTTTGAACAAATGTAAAATCTTTTTTCTCATCAATCCCTTCTACACTTAACTGCAGTCCATTTATAGATTTTTGAATCAAACTTCCAAAAAGAATTCCAAGAAACACTTGTAAAATAAAAGCAATTAAAGCTATAACAAGTACTTGAATTTGGTATTGACTTAAATCGTCTGCAAAAAGTGCCATATGTTCATTTAAGGACTCTTCTGAAAGTGTAACGAGTTGCTGAAGCTCATCTCTTGCTTTTAATGCTACTGAATTATATGAGCTTATTGCATCTACTTTGTCATCTGTATCTGCATCTTCATCTGTAAAGTCACCTACCATCCCAACACCTATCGTCCCTAAAGCTTTTGTTCTAAGTTCAATATTTTGTACCACTGTTTTGAGTTGCTTGAATTCCGGTGCTAAAGATAACTTCTTCAACTCTTCAATAGAGACTTTCATCTCTTTTTGAATTTGTATGTTTTTCTCTTTATAGTTACTCTCTAATTTTAACTGAGAAGATGCAGCAGTTAAAAACACATTTTGCAATGAAGCAATAGCTTCACTAATATCATTCGATAGAGAAATAAGATGAATCTGTTTTGATTTAAGCTGTTCAAATTGCCCTTTTGATACATTGAATGCATTAAAACTTATAAAAGTAATTAAAGCTAGAAAGAAAAGCCCCCAAAAAACTATATTTTGGATTTTTACTTTGATTGTTAAACCATTTAGAAAGTTCATCTTATTCCTTCTCTTAATACGCTACATTAAATAACAAGTAGTAGTTTGTAAGTTTATCTGTCATTCCTGCGCCCATATTTGAGATTAACATTGGTGCACCAATTTGATAACCAGAACCAGTATATTCGTAATCAAGCATCGTAGCACCTAAACGTAAATGTGCATAGCGATTAATTGGCTGAATGTAATAGACTTCTGTAGCTGCACCACGAGTTGCAAGTTTGTTTGTTAAATCATTAGAGCCTTGTGTAAAACTGAACCAGTTTTTACTTCCATGATTGTATTCTAGCCCTATACGAGGATTATTTATTGCTTTAAATGGCACTGTATATCTTGTCCCTAACCAGTATGCAGAACCATTCTTCTGTTCTGTATCACCAGCAGTATTTGTTAACAAACCAACATTACCCATACCATATTGTGCTACAACAACACCATTAGGACTCGCTTGTGAAACTGCGAAGTGAGCAAATAAATCAACATTAGTATTTGCCAAGTTTGTAAATTCTACCATTGCAGTATAAAGTAGCATATCCCCAATATTGGCATTTGTTGAAGCAACCCCATTATTTGTATTAGAAACCATATCTGTAGCTTGTACTACACTCACCTGCAAAAGTGATCCATCGAGCCCTAAACCTGTATCAAAAAATGCACCAAGTACATTAGAATCAGAAATACCTGCTGGATTACCAACATAACTCATGTTTGAGCTATCTTGATACCCTTTCCCATAGCCTATTCTAAGAGCCATATTGTCAATTCCAGTAAGTTTGTTAAATGGAATCGTTGCAACGATTCCATCTGCTGCACCATCAAAACTAAGTGCTGAATATGTTGATTTACGAACTGTATTATCTTTAAACTGGTGTGATGGACCATCAGAACTTGGTTGGCGACCAATCGTTAAAACGATAGGTACCTTTGCATCTAACACAGTCCAATCTACATACGCACGTTCTACAAATAAGCCACTATCATTCGGACGACGACCTTGCATTGGATCCATACCTGAAAATGCGTTAATATTTGAATCAGACCAATTTTTATACATTGTCAAACGACCAGTAAACTTCATATCTTTAGTTATTTTAGCACCCATATTAAGTCTTAAACGATTAGACCAAATATTATTATCACCACTTTCATTCCCAGCTGCATCTTTACTATTATAGCCATCAACTCTCGTTCTAAACTCTAATCCAAAATCTATTTTATCTGTTAAGGTAGCAGTTTCAACTGTGTCTATTCTCTCGTCAAGCTCATCATTCTTATCTGACTGTACATCTTGAAGTTTATTTATCTGTTTTTGCATTGCATCCATTTTTTTTAGCAATTCTGCATTTGTATCTGCAGCATTTAAAGAAAATGCAACCACTGAAGCTACTAAACTTAGCTTAATTATTTTATTCATAGTATTCCTTTTCATTACATACCTGCCGCTTCTGGATGATCAGAATCTGCCGCATGGCTCGTTAAATATTTTTTTAGAGTCTCTTTATCTGCATCTGAAAGTTTATCGATGCCAAGCTTTTGCATTTTACTATCTTTGCTAAAAACTTTCTCCCACTGCTTAATTGCTTTTGAACTAGCATTCAGACCAAGTTGAACTGCTAAATCTTTACCCTCGGCAAACGCTAATGAAGCTATGATAGATAAAGCTAAAAATATACGAAGTATTTTCATATATGCCCCTTTTTATAAATTTATTTCGTCAATATTACAGTCTCTAATATAAATACTACCTTATAATTAGTATAATATATAAAGATATTTTCTTATTGGGAGTTTATTTTGTTAAACATAGCTATATTATGCTCAGGAGGCGATGTTTCAGGCATGAACCCGGCAATAAAACACTTTGTAGAATATTCATATAAAAGAAATTTAAAACCTTTTTTTGTCTATGATGGCTATGAAGGTTTGATTGATAACAAAATTAAAGAAGCCAACTATTGTGATGTCGCTGGAATTATTAATCGTGGCGGAACAAAAATAGGAAGTAGCAGAAGTAAAAGGTTTATGGATGCAAAATACAGGAAAATTGCAAAAGAGAACTTAGATAAACACAATATTACAATGCTTATCGTTTTAGGGGGTGATGGCTCTTTTCGAGGTCTCCATCAATTTTATCTTGAACATAGTATACGATTTTGTGGTGTACCCTCTACTATAGATAATGATATACATGGTACAGATTACTGCTTGGGTGTAGATAGTGCTTTAAATATTATTAAAACATCTGTAGATGCAATTAGAGATACTGCTGCTTCTTTTCATAGAGCTTTTATAATTGAAACTATGGGAAGAGATTGTGGATATTTAGCACTCATGACACATCTCACATCAGGCTCAGAACTCTGTCTTATTCCTGAACTTTCCTATAACCTAAAAGAGTATGAAAAGTCATTTAAATTCCAGATTAAAAATGGACGTAGATACTTTATAGCTATAGTCTCTGAGGGAATAAAACAGAAGTCTCAAGAGATAGCTAACTGGTTTGAAGAGAGCATAGGGATTGAAGCACGAGTAAGTGTACTTGGGCATATACAACGGGGTGGTAATCCTACTGTAAAAGATAGACTTATGGCATATGAATTTATAACTAAAGCCATAGATGGTTTACTTGACAACAAAGACGAAAGTGTAATTACTCACGATAGATTTGGATTTAATTATAAAAGTATTGAAGAAGTAACGAGCAAGACAAAAGAACTTGATAAAGTACTTTTGTCTTTTCTCTCTTAAGAGTTTAGTGATTAAAAATCACCTTTTGCAGCACGAGCTGGAATTTCAGTCATAGCTTTTTGCACTAAATTAGCAAGGTCTAGCATCTCTTTGCCAAGTGATTGCCCACCGTAAATTGCAAGTTCTAAATCCATAGTTACTAGGTATCTTTTTCCATTTCCATACTCTATAAGCATAACTCTACATGGCATAAACCCACCAAAATAACGAGAATGATTTAAAAACACCTTTGCAATATGAAGACTACAGAGTGAAAAAATTCTAGCATGTTTTACTTCATCTGGTGCAGCATCATCTTTAGTATACATTTTAATATCACCCGTGATACGCATGTTATACTCTTCAGCTAACGCATGAATAGACTCACCAACTGCATCATTATCAACATCTTCATCTACTTCATACTCTAACATCATTGCATGTGCAGGATCACCTGTTTCTAAAACAGTGTTAAACATTTTCATGTACGCAGGCATTGCTCCTGCATCTAATTTTGTAACTTGAGCACCAAACTTAACATATGCTCCAACCAATATGACAACTACAATTAATCCAATAAATGCAAGTATATTTTTTATCATTCCTATCCTTTATATATCTTGTTCTATAACACGTTTGAATGTATTAAAGTAATTATCTTGTAATTGCATTATACTCATTACTACATCATTCACTTTAATAACATCACCACCTACAGTTCCAATTTTTTCAACTGCCATTGATTCATCAAGCATAGCTTCAAAAGCTTCACAGTTTTGAGGTTTTACTTCAATAATTGCACGACTCATAGATTCAGCGAATATATCTCTCTCATCCTCTATACTCATTTCAACATCACAGCCAAGACCTGAAGTAGCTGCCATTTTAGCAAGTGCTATAGCAACACCACCACTACTTGCATCTTTAGCACACTCTAGCAGATGTTTTTTATTACCCTCAATTACTAATTCCCAAAGAGCAAGTTCATTTTTATAGTTTATCTCAGGAAGTACACCTGCAACAGTATGACAAATTTCTTTCATATAAAGAGACCCACCAAACTCTGATTTACTCTCACCTACTAGATAAAGAGCATTTCCCTCAGATTGAAAACTCGACATTAAAACATTGTTTTCATCATCATTTACACCTACTGTTGCAATGGATGGCGTTGGAAAAACTGACACACCGTTTGTCTCATTATAGAGTGAAACATTTCCACCAATTACTGGAGTTGTAAGCTCAGCACATGCCTCTTTAATACCAAGACACCCTTGTCCAAACTGCCACATAACTTCAGGGTTTTCTGGATTACCATAGTTTAGACAATCTGTAATTGCTAAAGGACGTGCTCCACTCATAGCAACATTACGACCAGACTCTATAACAGCAGCAGCTCCACCACCCTTAGGGTCAATATAACAATAGCGTACATTACAATCTGCTGACATAGCTAAAGCTTTGCCATTCTCTTTTACACGGATAACTGAAGCGTCAAGCATTCCACCTTTTTTTATCGTGTTAGTTTGCACCATTGAGTCATATTGTGTATATATCCAAGATTTATCTACAACTTCCATAGACTTTGTAAGTGTCTCAAATGCAGTTTGATTATCTACTTTATCAAAATCATCTATTGTTACAGATGCTAATGATGCTAAATAAGCTGGCTTAGACATAGGACGATTAAGAATTGGTGCTTCTTCACTTACTGGGTCAACTGGCACTTCAGCTACTTTTTCTCCGTGCCAGAATAGTTCCATATTTCCAGTTGCTGTTACTTCACCAACTACAGCAGCATCCAAATCCCATTTTTCAAATATATCTATAATGGCTTGTTCTGAACCTTTTTTTGCACATAAAAGCATACGTTCTTGTGATTCACTGAGCATAAAATCATACGGAGTCATATTCTCCTCACGAGCCGGAACTCTGTCAAGGTGCATAATCATACCTGAGCCTGAACGACCAGCCATCTCAAATGAAGATGAAGTAAGACCGGCAGCACCCATATCTTGAATACCAATAACATGATCTGTTTTGAAAAGCTCTAAACACGCTTCAAGTAAAAGTTTTTCAGTAAATGGGTCACCTACTTGAACTGTTGGGCGCAATGATTTGCTCTCTTCAGTAAAACTGTCAGAACTCATAACAGCTCCACCAAGTCCATCTCTACCTGTTTTTGCACCAACGTACATTACAGGATTTCCAATTCCCTCAGCTTTTCCATAAAAAATCTCATCTGATTTTGCGATTCCAAGTGTAAATGCATTCACAAGGATATTTCCATTGTAGCATTCATCAAAACTTGTCTCACCACCTATTGTTGGTACACCCATACAGTTACCATAGCCACCAATACCTTCTGTGACACCACGTACTAAATAGCGTTGATGCTTAGAGACGGCATCGTTGTTAAGTACATTTCCAAAACGTAGTGCGTTTAAATTTGCAACTGGTCTTGCACCCATTGTAAAAACATCACGCATGATTCCACCCACACCTGTCGCAGCACCTTGGTAAGGTTCTATAAATGACGGATGATTGTGTGATTCCATTTTAAATACGGCTGCATACCCATCGCCAATATCAATTACACCTGCATTCTCTCCAGGACCCTGAATAACCCACGGAGCCTTTGTTGGAAAACCATTCAGATGCACTTTAGATGATTTATACGAGCAATGTTCACTCCACATTGCGGAGAAAACACCTAATTCTACGAGGTTTGGTTCACGTTTTAGAATCTCTTTTATATGTGTGTAATCTGCTTGAGATAATTTATGATTAGCTAATTGTTGCTCTATATCTGGTAGTTGTTGGCTCACAGCGCAATCCTGAAATTTAGTTTTAAAAATGGATTATATCTAAAGGATGGTAAAATTTAATTGAATGGGGAATTATCTTGGGAACTTACTAAAGAGTTAAAAGTCCTCTTTAGCAACTTCTAGTGCACCATTAAAGTCCATTATTTTCCCACCATATTGTTCTTGAAATTTTTGTGCTTCACTCAAAGTACCAAAAGCATATTTACTCACTCTTGTCATAGTACCTTTCATGGAACTTCCTACAACATAGTAAACATCTAAAACAGGTAGTAATTTTAATGTAGTAACATCAACAACTTTTGGATTTTTCAATTCAACACCTTCACTTAAATGCTCAGCAAGACAGTGAAGAGAGCAGTATTGTATAGGTTTGTCATTATAGATTGCTGTATGACTTGTTTTATAAAACTTTACAAGGTTCATTCCACAGCGTGCGCATGAGTGTTTATGCTCAGCATCTTGCACCAACGTTGCTTGTTCAGGTTGTACAGTTTGAAACATAGGTGCTGGTTGCTTCACCATAGTTTGTGATTTTGGTGCTGACTCACTCATACAACCTGTAAAGAGTATAGTTGCGACTATTAAAGTTATAACTTTGAACATTTTTAGCTCTCCTTGCATTTTTTAACCTCTATTGTAACTGTTTATTATTACAATAGAGTTAAACAAAATAAATCTAACAAAGAAGTTTAAAATGTTGAAAAAAATGAAACACTATTTTAAAGAACTCCTCCTATTTTTAGTCGTCTTAACTATCTTTGCTAATCTACTCAGTTACTACAAGAGTTCAAATCTCAATAAAGAGTCACTTCCAAATATTCAAGCCAAACTTATAGATGGTTCTTCTTATAGAACAAAGATTGGAGAAGCAACTATTGTCCACATTTGGGCAACTTGGTGCCCAACTTGTAAACTTGAAGCTTCAAACATACAAAGATTATCTCAAAGATATAAAGTTATTACAATTGCTGTAAAGTCTGGCACTAATGAAGAGATAAAAGATTTTCTTAAAGAAAATAAATTAAACTTCAAAGTAATAAATGATAAAGATGGATTTTTAGCAGATAAATTTGCAATTTCTGCATTTCCTACAACATTCATGTATGATAAAAATGGAGAATTAGTTTTTAGTGAAGTGGGTTATACAAGTACAATTGGACTTTGGCTTAGAATGCTATGGGTTGGAGATTAATTGAGTAATTTTGAGTTTACCTATCCTTTTGCATTTATTTTATTGCTTCTTATTATCTGTATATATAAATGTCCTTTTAGTCCAAAAAAAATCATATTTCCACATCTAAATCTTTTTTTGACTTCTACTAGTTTACTACATAAAGAGAAACTTTTTTATTCACTTATATTAGCTCTTTTAATAACGAGCTTAGCAAATCCTATTATATACGATCAAAAGTCATCCAATAAAAAAAAAGGTAGAGATCTCATTTTTGCACTCGATACAAGTGGTTCAATGGGTGATAGTAACTTTGATAAAGAAAATTCGGACAAAACAAAATTGGAACTCCTTAAAGATATTATAAAAAAATTTATATCCCAAAGATATGATGACAATATTGGAGTAACTATCTTTGGAAGTTATGCTTTTTCTGCTATTCCCCTCACCTATGATATGAAAAGCATTACATTCTTACTTGACTTTTTCGATGTTGGAATTGCAGGAGACAGTACCGCCATAGGAGAAGGAATTGACAATGCTCTAAAAATTTTAGATAAAGGAGAAGCCAAAAAGAAAGTCATTATTCTTATAACAGATGGTTTTTCGAATAGTGGTGCTATTTCCGTTAAAGATGCAGTAAAAAGTGCTAAAGAAAAAAATGTACGCATATATACGATTGGTATAGGGAAGAAAATTAGCTACGATGAACAACTCTTAAAGAGAATTGCGAAAGATTCCAATGCTAAAGCATTTGATGCTCAAAATAGTGAGATGCTAGAGAGTGTTTACAAAGAAATAGACTCACTAGAGCCTAGTGCAATTCGCTCACAACACTATTTAAATAAACATTCACTCTTTATGTATCCTCTTCTTTTGGCTACAGCTTTACTTCTTTTTATGCTTATTCAAAGTCGTAAGAAAGTATTATGACTTTTATCTATCCTTGGTTTTTATTTTTTTTCATTCCCTTATATATTTTTTATAAATCAGAAAAAAAATCAGATGATGCTTCTAAAAATAGGCAGCTAAAACTCCTCTATTTTGCACTCTCTTTCATGCTTCTTGCACTAGCATATCCTACTAGTTCAGACAAGTTTGAAGATCAAAAATTTGATGCACACGATTTTATCATCGCTATTGATGCATCATACTCGATGCAAGCAGATGACTTAAAACCAACTCGCTATGAAGTTGCTAAACAAAACATAAAAGAGCTCTTAATAGAACTTCCAAAAGATAGGTTTAGCATCTTTGCTTTTACTTCAAACACTATGCTAATATCTCCGCCAACAACAGATAGGCGCATTAGTTTTATGGCGCTTGATGTCTTAAATCCAGAGTTTATTTTGACAAAGGGAACTTCACTTTATGAACTTTTAAAAACTATTTCTAAAACCTCCTATGAGAAGAAATATCTTATCATTTTTAGTGACGGTGGAGAAGAAAATGATTTAAAACAGCTACTCTCTTTAAGTAAGAAAAACAATATTGTGCCTTATATAGTGGCAACAGGTTCCAAAGAAGGAACAATTTTAACAAAAGACACACAAACATTAAAAGATGAAAACAACAATCTTGTTATTTCAAGAGTCAATCCTATTCTAAAACTTTTTGCACAAAAGAGTGGAGGAAAATACTACAAATTAGACTCTACTCAAGAGTCAGTAGTTAGAGACTTAATTTCAGATTTACAGCACGATACAATAGAAAGTGAACATACAAACATAAATGCTCAAAGCCATAGAGAATTGTTTTGGATACCTTTACTATTTGCAATAGCTCTTTTTTTTACTGCTGTTACAAAAATACATCAGCTCTCTATCTTACTTTTTTTATCTGCTTTACCTCCTACTTCACACGCGAGTATTTTGGATTTTTATCACTTACATAAGGCAAACATCTATTTTAATACAAAGGCGTACCTAAGCTCGGCTCAAGAGTTTGAGAGTATTACCCCAAGTGTTGAGAGCTATTATAATCTTGGTGTTGCTTACTACAAAGCAGCGCAATACAAAAAAGCAATGCAAACTTTTTCAAAAATCAAATCAACAAACAGAACTATAAAACAGAAACTTTTTTATAACATGGGAAATTGTGCTGTGGAGTTAAAAAAATATGACAGAGCCAAAATATACTATCAGCAAGCACTAGCCCTCGGCTTTGATAAAGAGAGTTTTGATAACCTTATACTACTCTACAAACTAAACCTGCAACAAAAAAAAGATGTATCAGACTTGCTTCCTAAAAAAAGTGCATCTGAATCAACAAAGGCATCTAAACAAACAGATAGTAAGAAAGATGAAAGTAAAAGTGGTGCATCATCTTCAAATCAAAAATCAGGAGATAGTAGTAATGGCTCTGCAAAAGAGGGTAAAAAAAGTTCTAAAGAGAGTCTCAAAAAAAGCAACACAACAAGTAATTCTCAATATAAAATAGGATACAAAGCATATGAGCTTATCAACAAAGGATACACAAATGAAAAACACCCTTGGTAAGATATATTTATTAGTTTTTTTAGAAATTTTATCTTTTGCAGATACAAATCTAGCGACTTACTCTCTCACTACAAATAAAGAGAGTGTGGTTGTTAAAGAAGCTGTAGAAGTAACGTTTCAAGCCACTCAAAAAAATCATTCAAATGTTATGTTTTTCTTTTTGGAACCAAAAAAATCAGATGACTATAAGATAGAATTGATGAATAAAACAGAAGAAGATCTCTCGTACCACAATAAAAGAACAACATTTACCTACTTACTCTTCCCATTAAGAAGCGGGAATATAAAAGTAGATTTTGATTTCACAATAAAAGTAGCAAGTGATGAAGCAGTTGCACAAGTTTACCGTGGAAGTCGTGATAACGTAAAATGGATTGACACAATTGACACAAAAGTAAAACTTAAACCTATAATCCTACACACAGAAGATATTAAAAACAACACACAATTAGTAGGTGATTTTACAATAATTTCTAAACTAAAAAACGACCAGATAAAGGCTTATGAAAGTTTGCACGTAACATACTATTTAAAAGGCACAGGATACGATAAAACAGATATAGATTTGATTGATAAGATTGATGGAATCAGTATATTTAAAGATGTTACAGAGCATTATAACAAAGCAACAAAAGATGGATATTTACTACACAAAGAATTTAACTATGCACTCGTAGGAGATAAGAATTTTTCAATAAAAGCAAAGCAGATACACTGTTACTCTGCAAAACAAAAGCAATACTATACAATACAATTAGAACCCTATAACATAAAAGTAGATTCAACTTCTAGCGAAACTCTTATAGATAAGCAAGAATACCCAACTGACACTTATGACTTTGAGGGCATCATAAAGTTTTTTGTCTATATCTCTATTTTTATAAGTGGATTTATAACCGCAAAAATAATGCCTAGACAACTAAGATTAGTATATAAAAAAGAAAAATTTGATGACATCAAAAAATCTAAAACTCCAAAAGAACTGCTTTTAATACTCATAAATAATTATGCTAAACATAACTTAGAAAAAAGTTATTGTGACCTTGAAAATCTTCTTTACAAAGAGTCTCATGAAAAAAGTTTTAAAAGCATTAAAAAAGAAATATTAGAGAGTCTAAAATGAAAGTTATATTTCTAACTTTAATCGTATCACTCACTCTTTTTGGCTCAAGTAACAATTATGAAGTGGGAAAGGCTTTGTATAACGATAGAGGATGCAGTAACTGCCATGGAACATATGCTGAAGGAAGTGGAAGTTACCCAAAACTAGCGAATCGTTCTAAAAAGTTTTTACTCTATAAACTAAAAGAATTCAGAGCTGGACGATCTACTAAACAGATACAACAAGTGATGTTTGGTTTTGCAAAAAATTTAAATGATAAAGAGATGGATGCACTTACCACCTTTTTATCAAATTATAAAGAGGAGTCCAATGATAAGTATCAATTAGATTATGACATCATTGGTGGGGACAATTAAATCTAATTAAAAAATTCTATAAATACTTTATCTAAATATTTTTTAGTATTTTCTGCTTTTTTAATCTTTGCATCAAATATAGCCTTGCTTGAAGGATAGCGTTCAGAGTACTCTCTATAAAGTTCACACTTCATATCTATATTTTTAAAGAATTGCTCCATGACTTGTTTCATATCATCAGGTGTTGCTACCCACTGCATAAATTTATTAAACATTCTTTCTCTAACGTCAAGAGCAAAGTGTTCATCAAGTTCAGAGGCCATAGCTTTTAAATCCCAGCGTGAAAAATATATTCCACTCTTTATAGGAGGCATAACCTCTTTATATATAGCAACTAAATAATCTGGATAATCTTCACGATTCTCCTCATCACTTACACAACTGCCATCTGCACAATCCGAACGTACGCTATTTCTTTGCAATTCTTCAAATTCACTTCTAAGTTCATTTAAGTCTTTAATATCCATTATGCATCTCCTTTTGGATACTCATATCCACTCGCACGTAACGCTGAAAGATATTCAAAATCACTTAGCATAAATTCTAATGCCAAATCCGCAGCATCAAAATAAAGAGCCGTTCCAGCTTCTGATTTTACATTCAGTAAAAACATCGGAGCCCACTCTAGTAAATGATCTTTTAAAAAGTTGTACTGAATCTCTGCTATCTCAGCTGCTATATCATATGCACTATCTTCTAATGCTTTATATTCAGCATCGCAAAGTTTATACATAAACTCTAATTCCACACCTATATGATCAGCACTCATAACACGCGCTTCATCCAACTCAACTCTAAAGTCAAAATCATTATAAAGTACTTGAACCGGATTGTCACCTCCAGTTTCCATCTGCTGATCTTCTCTTATATAAAAAGATTCATACGGGATTAAATGAAGCAAGAAAAGGTTAGTAAAATCAACATTTAACTGTTTTTCAATTAAATCTTTGTTACTCATGTTTTTTCTTTTATCCCATTTTTCAAATGATGGGAAAAAAGATAAAACATTTTCATCTTCTACAATTAATTTTAGTAGCGTTTCATCAACTTCATTCATTAATATTCTGGAGACTAGAGCATAAATATTTACACGTGCTAACTGCTCTGTTTTAAGATTATCTTGCATTTTATAATGTACCTTTGGATTGATTGTTTTAGAAGTATATTAAAGCACCACTTGAAGTGGGCTTTAATAGAATAATTATACGTCTTTAATATCTACAGCGTAAGCTTTATTAGAAAGCGGCACTGCTGGACGTTTAATGTGTTGAGGACGACGTAGTTTATCACTCGAGTTTAGTGGACGAGTAAGTTCATCTCTCCATGCTTGATATACTTTAAAGTTATTTTCATAGTTCACAACTATATCACCAATTTTATCATCAGCTTTTGCTTTTTCGATTATAACTTTTTGATGCCATGCATGATTACCCGCAATTGGATCTGGATGCGCTGGTGCCACAGCATTTTGCCATGAACCACTTAATCCATCCCACCAAATATTATCTAGGTCTTTGTTATATTCTTTAAACTGCCATATATCATGTCGAGCATGAATGCCTGCTGCAGGTTTAAGAGTACCTATTTTTCCATCATTTGTCATGTCATATCTAGGAGCACCTACGCCCATAATACCAAGAGCATTCTCAAACCCAGGAATATTTACTGAGTCTTTTAATTTCCAACGGCCAGCATGGTGTGAACACGCTAGAACACCAGGACGAGTAGCTTCAGTAGGAACAGCCATAGCTACGAAGTAGCCACTTTCAAGTCCTGAGACAGTATCTGTAATAGTAACACGAATAGAATCACCACGTTTAAGTCCAAGTTTCTCTGCATCTTTAGTATAAATCCAAACAGGATTATGGTTTTGAGAAATTTCCATAAGGTGTTTAGAGTTAACTGAACGAGTGTGAATATTATATGGTAAACGGAACACTGTATTTAATGCAAACTCATTGTCACCTTTCATCATACTATGGTGCACTTGAGTAACTACATGCTCCATTTTTTTAAGTTCACCCTCATTTCTTGGATAAATAGGAATAGCATATTCCGGCCATTTCCACTCTGCAAACCACTCTGAGAAGAACTCAAGTTTTTTACTTAATGTATGGAATCCTTCATGTAGTTCCCCATTGATTTCGATACCAATAGATTTCTTAACACCATCATTTTCAACCCAAAATGTGCCAAATTTATCTTTTTTAACGCTTTCTTTTGGATATTTTTTACCCTCAGAAATATAGTTTTTACCATCAAATTCAAGCTCTTCTTCTTGAGGTTTGTAAACATTTGTTTTCTCAGTCCAAGCACCATGATCTCTCATGTAGCTGTAAACAGGAAACTCTTCACCTTTATACATTCTTTGTGCAGTCTCGTTAAGTCTTGGAAGAAGACTTAATGCAGCATCAAAATACTCAGCTACAGTAACCGCACGAGATGGATCATTTTTAGATGCCCAGTATTTACGAATACCTAAACTTCCATCAGGGTCAACATGATGTACCATGATATTTGCCCAGAATTCTGTCTCTTCCCAAATCTCACCTAGCCCATATTTCATGTGCGCTTCAAGTGTAGCACGCGCTGGATTTTTCGCTTTCCAACCCATTTTTTCTGCTGCTACTCTTAAAACAGCTTGACGGAACTCAATTCTTTGTTCTGGTTTTGATGGAGTTGATTGTTGGTCATTTCTCTCACCTGCAAGACCTGTAGGTAAAATATAATCACAATACCAGTTTGTCTCAGACCAAGTTGGAGAAAGATTAAATGAGAGCTCTATTTTAGACTCATCTTTTAATGCTTCAATCCATCTAAAACCATCTGGATTAATCCACACAGGATTGTACATACGAGGCATCCAAACAGCAAGTTTTGTAGGAACATTTAGCCCTTTAGCCTGCCATTTTTTTTGCCACTCTGTATCCATAAGAAGGTGAGGCATAAGATGACTCATCTCATAAGATGAAAGTGGGTACTCTGGTGGCCAAGCAATCTCATTCCATACATCTACTTTTCCAGGTCTCTCACCAGCAACAGTAGCTTTATCGCCTTTACCAGCAACAGAAATCTCATGCCAATGGTGCCATGAAGTACCACCAATATCACCACGTAGTGCTCCACGAAGTGCTAAAGTCAAGAAACCTGCACGTGTATTCATCCAACCACCACGGTGTCCAATCGGTCCTGCACGCCATAAATAAGTAGCTATTTTAGCACCTGCATCAATATACATTTCCCATAAAGCGTCTAGCTTATCTTCCATGCCTTCAAGTTTACACTCTTTGATAACATACTCTTTTGAATAGGGTGCATAAAGCTCTTTTGCTAATTTAATAAAATCTTCATAGCTATCGCCTTTAGGCATTTTAGAGATGTACCCGAAACCTACCATTTTCTTAAGATACTCTTTGTTGTCCATAAGACGATCCCAGTTTACCCACTCTTTTACAAATTCATGTGCAACATAGTCATCGCCATTTTTATCTTTTTCGTTTAATACACGATTTGCAAGATAAAGATAAAGAGCAGCTTCAGTACCTGGCCATGCAGGAATCCAAAGATCAGACATACCTGCAGAGTTAGACATACGAGGATCAATTACAATCATTTTTGCACCGCGTTTACGAGCATCAGCTATAAGACCAGCTGATTGTTGAAAGTAGTGACCTGCATCTGCAGCGTGAGATGATTGTAAAAATATCAAATCAGCATTTCCCCAATCTGGAGAGTTTCTATCATCATTTGCCCACTGTATTGAACCTTGACGAGCACCTGCAGAACAGATGTTTGTATGAGAGTTAAAACCATCAATCCCCATTGAGTGAGGTACACGGTGACCAAAACCATTTTCGTTTGGACGACCAACATGGTACATAATAGATTTTTTAGAAATTTCGTCGCCAACTTTTAGAGTATCGTGCATTTTTTTACCAATTGCACCCATAGCCTCATCCCAAGTTACACGAACCCATTTTCCTTCTCCACGTTTAGAGCCAGGAGCTCTTTTTAATGGGAATGGAATACGGTCTGGATCGTACATTTGTGAAGTTACAGCATACCCTTTTGCACAGTTACGTCCACGAGAACCTGTGTGGAGTGGGTTACCCATATACTTTCTAACTGTCATAGTCTCTTTATTGACCCATGCAGTAAGACCACAGCCTGCCTCACAGTTTGAACAAACTGTAGGAACAAGCATATAGTTATTTACTTGAATACCATCAGGATTTTCAGCCGATCTTACACCATGACGTTCAATACCACCACGTTTCCAATCTGTTCCATCAAGTTCAGCAAAGTTATCCCACTCTTTTTGATCAGGATAAAAAGAGAGAGAATCTGGTGTATTTGTAAATTTTGACTCTGCAACAGATTCTGCAACAGCATCTGTACTAAACACACCTTTAGCGATTGCAACACCAGCAACGCTAAATGCAGCACCTTTTAAGAATGTTCTTCTACTTTGTAAATACATTTATATTTTCTCCTTAACTTAATGGTAATAATTGTGGAATTACCAGCCAAACGTGTTTGACTATCCACAAACCTGCTATCGCTAAAATAGCTGCAAGTTTTAAAATCGATTCACTTCTGCTTACTCTACTAAGTACCACAAAAAGCATCGGTAAAATATAAGCTACCCATTGTCCTATCCAGAACATTGTTGCATACTCTCCATCACCTTTTACATACGCTAGTACAGCCGCCACTTCTTCTGCTTTCATTGCACCAAAGATGTACTCTGACATATAAAGAATAAATGCCATTAATGCACTCAATCCTAAAATTGCACCGAAAAATCTTTGTGTATCTTCACTCAGTTTTGAACCGCCAAGTAAAATCATCATAGCTGCACCTGAAAGTGTTGCTGCTAAAATCATCTGCGCCGATTCAGTTGGCATTTGCCATAACTCTCTTGCTGTCGCTTCAGCCATAATTCCTGCAGTATAAAGTGTAACAGGTATTGCAAGAAGTGTTACCCAGAAGAGTAATTTATCAAAAAGTTCTGTATTTTTCTTGAGTAACATTACTGCAATCATTAAAGACTCTAAAGCAACAAAAACAGTAGCCATCCACGCACCAACAGTAATAGCTGATGTCCAATGAGGATAGAAAAATATATGCCACATTCTCAATTTTTGATGTAAATCAGCAAGTGTAAACAATAAAAATACATTCATCATAATAAATGAAACAATCAATACAGGAGTTCTCAGTCCTGCCATCTCACTTGAACTTCTTTTGAGTAAAAGGAAAAGCATAAAGACTAAACCAGTACCTATACTTTTCGCCCACATATTCATTGTAACGAACCAACCCCAGAAAACTTCTGGTAAAGCTACGTCCAAAGTTACTATGGCATTCGTTGCCGCTAAAGTTTCATGTACCATTAGTGGTGCCCTCCTAGTGGAAGATGTGTAATTTTATTGAATAAGTTGTAACCCTCTTCTCTTTTTGAAGCTAACGGATTAAGGTTAACATTGCCACCACCTACATAGAAATGGTGAGGGTTTGTTCCTTTTTCAGGTTTACGTACGGCAACATTACCTTGGTGTTCTTGAATATATTTAGAAATATTTGAAGTTGGATCTTCTAAGTCACCAAAAATGTTTGCTTCAACAGGACATGCAACAACACACGCAGGCATCATGGACGAAGCGATACGGTGTGCACAATATGTACATTTATCAGCTGTTTGCGTTTCTGGGTCAATATAAATCGCACCATATGGACATGCCATAACACAACCCGCACAGCCAATACATCTCTCTTTATCTATATCTACAATTCCATTATCAATATAATGAAGTGCGCTTACTGGACAAATTCTCTCACATGGAGCATTCTCACAATGATTACATCTTAATGGAGTAAACGTTCTTTTCGTTTGAGGAAAAGTTCCCACATCTACATACTTAACACGAAGCCTCCATGTACTAAGTGGAACTTCATTTTCCACCTTACATGCGATCTCACATCCTTTACAACCCATACACAGGTGTAAATCAACTAGGAAACCTAATTGCATATATTCTCCTTTTGCCTTTAACGGCTAATTTAAAGTTATATAACTATGTCTGATTTATATTAAAAGAAGCCCTTATATACGATACTTTGAGCTTTTTTTACTTCAACTATACTAGCTAAGTATTCTTAAATAAGTTATAAATTAGTGATTATTTTGTGATGATTATATCTGAGTGAGTATTTTTGGATTTATAAAGAATAGTTATGATTACTAGACTTTATAAATCATATAAGAAAAGAAAAAATTAACCTAGTCGAACGCGAACAGACTCTTCGTGTGCAGTTAAACCTTCTGTTTTTGCTAAGAGTGCACACTCTTCCCCAATTTCATTTATTGCTTGTTTTGAAAATGAAATAATGGATGTCTTTTTCATAAAATGTTCAACTCCAAGAGGAGAGTAAAACTTCGCAGTTCCACCTGTTGGCAAAGTATGATTTGGACCTGCTACATAATCTCCTATAGCTTCAGGTGTATAATGTCCCAAGAAAATTGCACCTGCATGTTTAATAAGCGGTAACAATTCAAAAGGAGAATTTGTCGCAACTTCTAAGTGTTCAGGAGCAATATCGTTCATTAAATCTATAGCTTCTTGCATGGATTGCGTGACAATAATTGCACCCCGCTCTTCTATAGATTTTCGTGCAATCTTCTCACGAGGAAGTTTTACTAGCCAATTGTCAATCTCTATTTTTACTTCATCTGCTAACTTTTGTGATGGTGTAATTAAAATAGAACTTGCCATTTCATCATGCTCTGCTTGAGAGAGCATATCTATCGCTAAATGATTTGGATTTGCACTCTCATCTGCTAAAATACCAATTTCACTTGGTCCAGCAATCATGTCTATATTTACATCGCCAAACACCATCTTCTTGGCAGTAGCAACAAAAATATTTCCAGGACCTGTAATCACATCTACTTTTGGAATTGTCTCCGTTCCATACGCCATTGCTGCAATAGCAGTTGCTCCCCCAACTTTGTAAACTTGTGTAACGCCACAAAGATGGCATGCTGCAAGTAAAAGTGAATTTGGCTCATTATCTGGTGTAGGCGTACAGACTACTATATTTTTTACACCAGCTACTTGTGCAGGAATAACATTCATGAGTAAAGAAGAAGGGTAAGCAGCTTTACCACCTGGAATATAAAGACCTGCGCTATCGACTGCTGTTACTCTTTGACCTAAGATAGTTCCATTTGGCTCATCATCAAACCAAGATTTTGGTTTTTGCTTCTCATGGTACACTTTGATTCTATCATATGCTAAGTGCAGAGCTTCTTTTAATTTAGAATCTAACGCTGCATATGCTTTTTCCATTGACTCTACAGAAATTTGTAAATCTGCATCACTTGTTGGTGTCCAATTATCAAACTTTGCTATGTGATTTTTAAGTGCACTATTTTTATCTGCTCGTATCTCAGCAATAATATTTCCAACAATAGTACTTACATGGGCCATATCCATCTTTCCACGCCCTAAAAGTTCTTGAAAATTTGCACTAAAATCTACATCATTTGATTGTATAAATATCATATTTTATCTACTCACTTTTTTGTTTTATCAAATTCTATTTTTACAATGCTCATCGCTTTGAGAAAATTTTGTTCATCTACAGCACCCATTAAAGGCTGGAACATTGGCTCACCATCTGATTTTAAAAACCAAATAGTAGGTGTACCTGGTCTCCATAATTCTCTTGGCATAGCATCATTTTCATCACTATATGCTACGATTGAGACAAAATCTTTGTTTAAGCCATTAATGACTTTTGCATTAGCAAAGGTAGTCTCTTCTAGTATAACACAGTATTTACAAGTGTGGCGTGAAAATACAAATAACACAGGTTTTTTCTCTTTTTGTGCTTGTTCTATTCCACTCTTAAAGTCATTTGCCCAATGTATCTTCTCATTTGCCATTAATGAAGTTGTCATAAATAGCGTTATTACGAACAGTATCTTATACATGATTATTCACCTTTTCTAAGAGTTCTTTAGCACACTCTTGTGCTGTTTTTTCGGTCACATCAACAATAACATCAGCCAACTTTAAATACTCTGGACGGCGCTCATCATAGAGCTGTTTTGCTTTTTTGAGGTCTTTTAAAAGCGGTCGTTTTTTCAGTTTATTTTTTGCATTTGGATGTTTTTTAATTCTCTTTATTATTTTTTCAAATGGAGAATCAAGTAGCACAATTATACCTATTTTTTTTAAATTTTCCTGTCTGTAAAAACCACCACCTGTAGATATAAGGGTATTTTTAACATTTGTCTCTAGCCAAGACGCTACACTTTTTTCTAAATTTCTAAAATATTCTTCTCCCTGAGTTTCAAAAATATCTTTAATTTTTTTATTTTCCATACTCTCTATTAAATCATCTGTGTCTATGGCTATGTAGTCAGAGCATTTCACAACTTCACGTGCTACACTCCCTTTTCCTACACCCATAAAACCAATTAAAATCACATTATTGCTCAAAGTTTTTCTCCCTAAAGGTATGCAAATATTTTTGTATTATATATAAATAAAATAAATCTCTTGTTTAAACTAGCGTTTAAGAAGAATAGGTATAATATCCGCTCTAAATTAAACTCTAGGCGCATCATGAAAAACAAAAAATTTATCACTCTAGGCTTTACTACTGTAGCCATTTCTTTGGCTCTACTGCTTTCTTCAACACTCTTTGCTGATGTTTCGATGAAAGATGCAGAAGCATCGCGCCTTCAGTCACTTGCAAAGTTTACAAAAGTTATTAGTATTGTTGAGCAATACAATGTGGATGACATTACAATTGAAGAACTTATGGATAAAGCACTCGATGGCATGATGAAAAATCTTGATGCACATTCTAATTATCTTACACAAAAAGATTACAAGCAACTCAAAGTACAAACAAATGGTGAATTTGGTGGTCTTGGTATCACTGTCGGTATGAAAGACGGAGCACTTACAGTCATTTCACCTATTGATGGTACACCAGCGGACAAAGCTGGACTCAAAGCTGGGGACATCATTTTAAAAATAGATGACAAATCTACTCTGAACATGACGATTGATGAGGCTGTCTCTCTTATGCGTGGAAAAGTAGGAGACCCAATAGACATTACCATAGTCAGAAAAGGAGAGGCTAAACCTCTTGATATTCACATTGTGCGTGGGAATATCACTATTGAATCTGTACATGCAAAAGTCATCAATGACACTATTTTATACATCAGAGTTGCAAGTTTTGATAAAAAAGTTGCTCAAGATGTAACTAAAGAAATCAACAAGAGAAAAGCAACAACAAAAGGAATTATTTTAGATTTACGAAATAATCCTGGTGGATTGTTAGACCAAGCTGTTGATTTAGTTGACCTCTTTGTAGATAGTGGAAAAATAGTTTCTCAAAAAGGACGTAAAGAGGTAGAAACAAAAACTTACTCTGCAAAATCAAGCACAACCATCACTAAAGTACCGATGGTTGTCCTTATAAATGGAGGGAGTGCGAGTGCTTCTGAAATTGTAAGTGGAGCATTACAAGACCATAAACGTGCCGTTTTAGTTGGAGAAAATACTTTTGGAAAAGGAAGTGTGCAAGTAGTACTTCCTATCACAGAAACAGAAGCAATCAAACTTACAATTGCAAGATACTATCTTCCAAGTGGAAGAACGATTCAAGCAGTTGGTGTAAAACCAGATATTGAAGTTGCTCCAGGTGAAGTGACTACGCACACAAATGGGTTTAGTATCAAAGAAGCTGATTTGAAGAAGCATCTCAAAGAAGAACTCAAAAAAGTTGATCCAAAGCAAGAAAATAGTGATGATAAAGAAAACAAAAAAGCAAATAAAGATATAATTACACCAACAATGCTAGATAAAGATATTCAGCTTAAAGAGGCTGTAGATATTATAAAAGCTCTAGTTATAATAAAAGGATAAAAGATTACATGCAAAAGAGAGAATTACTTTATGAAGGAAAAGCTAAAAAGCTTTTTTTAACGGATGATGAAAATTTAGTGATTTCAGAATTCAAAGATGATTTAACAGCTTTTAATGGCGAAAAAAAATCAAGTGAAGCAGGAAAAGGCGCACTTAATAACAAAATTTCAACAGAACTTTTTAAACTGCTTGAGGCAAATGGAATTCAAACTCACTTTGTAAAAATGTTAGATGACAATCACATGCTTCATAAAAAAGTGGATGTTATTCTTATAGAAGTTATTGTTCGCAATATCGCTACAGGAAGTCTTTCTCGTAATTTAGGCATAAAAGATGGTACAGTTCTTCCATTTACATTAGTAGAGTTTGATTATAAAAATGATGCTTTAGGAGATCCAAAACTTAACGACCAACATGCTTTAATCTTAGGCTTGGTTGAATATCAAGATGAGTTAGATAAAATCCGTCGTATGGCAAGACAAATTAATGATATTTTAAAACCATACTTCTTTGAAAAAGGTTTAAACTTAGTAGATTTTAAACTAGAGTTTGGAAAAGATATATCTGGAAATATAATTCTCATTGACGAAATTTCTCCAGACAACTGCCGTTTCTGGGATGTTACAAGTGGTGAGAAAATGGATAAAGATAGATTCCGTCAAGGTCTTGGTGGTTTAACAGTAGCTTACGAGCAAGTTTTAAATAGAATTTTAGGGAAATAATTTCATGATAAAAGCAATAGTAAACGTATCTCTTAAAGCAGGTGTTTTAGATTCTCAAGGAAAAGCAGTTCACCATGCACTAGAGTCTCTTCACTTTGAAGGTGTGAGTAATGTTCGTGTAGGTAAACAGATAGTTTTACAACTTGACACGCAAGATAAAGAACAAGCGATGAAAGATGTAACAAAGATGTGTGAAGAGATTCTTGCAAACACTGTTATTGAAGATTATGCAATAGAGCTCGTATAATGAAAGTTTCCATTCTTCAGTTTCCAGGAACAAATTGTGAATATGACACACAATACGCTTTTGAAAAGCTTGGAGCTACTACTGAAATAGTATGGCATAAGTCTGAATCAATTCCTGCTGACACAGATTTACTTGTGGTAGCAGGTGGATTCTCTTATGGAGATTATCTTAGAAGTGGTGCGATTGCAAAATTTTCACCTGTAATGAAAGCAGTAAAAACCTATGCTAGCAAAGGTGGAAAAGTTTTAGGTATCTGTAATGGTTTTCAAGTTTTAACTGAATCTGGACTGCTTCCAGGCGCACTTAAACGTAATGAAGGTTTACACTTCATCTCCAAGCATCATCATCTATGTGTTCAAAACACTGATAATGTTTTTTTAGAAAAATTAAATAAAAATGATGTTGTAAATATTCCTATAGCACACCATGATGGAAACTACTATATTGATGCAGCTGGGTTAGAAGATCTTTATGCAAATAATCAAGTTCTTTTAACATATAGTGATGCAACTGGAAAATCGCAAAATCCTAATGGAAGTGTTGATTCTATTGCAGGTATATGCAATAAAGAAAAAAATGTTTTTGGTCTTATGCCTCACCCAGAACGTGCAATGGAAAAATTGCTTGGTTCTGATGATGGGGTAAAGATGCTTCAAGGATTTCTTGAGTCGTGATTCGATTACTTTTACTCACTTTTGCTCTACTTACTTCGCTTTTTGCAAATAAGGTAATATACTTTAATTATGAAGAATTACCACAAAGAGTAGTACAAGGTGAGATTTTTCCTGTGACTATAAAGTCACTCTCTACGGTTAAAGAGTTTGAAGATATAGCGTATACTTTTTCAAACGCAAGTGGTTTAAAAATTTTAGATGAAACCCCTATCCGTGAAAAAAGAGGAAAATATTTCTATGACACTTTTCATTTTTTAAGTACAGAGAAATTTGCAAGACTTCCTGATGTAGAAGCTTCACTTGTAGCATCTCAAGAGTTCGACACAAGCACAATTCTTGGAGAACAACTCAATATAATTACACTCAATCCAAAAACAAACTTTTCAAATATAATAGCAAATTCGTTGAGTCTTGATGAGTATAAAACTACAAGTTATGATGATAAACATAATATTGTCGTTTTTGTAGCTTCTGCAACAAATTGTGATATTGAGGCTATGCATTTTTCCAATGTTTATAAACAAGGCTCAGAGTCTATTCAGAACTCTTATGATAATTCTAAAATTACATACTTCGTTGTTCTTGATAAAAAATTGGAGAACTTCTCTTTTTCCTATTTTAATCTCTTAAACAACAGTTTCTCTATGCTTAATATTCCTATAATTGTCGAGGATGACAGTGTTACAACACAAAGTGATTTAAAGCCAAAAGACCAGTCTCATGAAAGAGTTAAAATGCTTATTGCAGCTGCAATCTCTGCTCTTTTATTTATTTTTCTCCTTTTTAGAAGGAAATATATTTATCTTGTTTTTCTTATAATTCCTCTAGCATACATAGCATTTTTGGCTATGCCAGAACAACAAATATGCATAAAAGAAGGAACACAAATTCATCTTTTACCTGTTGAAAATGGTACTATATTTGAGACAACAGACTCACAGTTAACTCTATTAAAAGAGGGAAATACAAAAAAGTTTATAAAAGTTAAACTTCAAAATGAAAAAATTGGTTGGATTAAAAATGAAGATATTTGCACATATTAATTGGTTCTTTGCAACAATAATTATCTTTGCAGCACTGACATTTTCTATTGTTATGTATCCTATACTACCTCGACCTTATGCACGTAAAATTGCATCATGGTTTATTAGAGTTACAACTTTTTTCTCTACTACAGTCATTGGAAAAGAAGATCCTGATGTTCAGATGTTTCTCATTAATCATCAAAGTGATTTAGATATAGGCATAATGGAAACAACGACAAAAAAAGACCTTGCATGGGTAGCAAAAAAGGCTCTTTTTGATGTTCCTTTCTTTGGGCTTGCTATGAGTCTTCCAGAAGATATTGAGGTGGAACGTGAGAGTAAAACATCTCTTGTGAAACTGTTACGTGCGGCTAAAGATAGACTTGGAAAAAACAGAGTTATTACAATGTTTCCAGAAGGCACACGCTCTCGTTTTGGAAAAATGCTTCCATTTAAATCTGGTGCAAAAGTGATAGCCGATAAATATCAGCTTAAAGTACAACCCGTCGTTCTTGTGGATGCTGCATCGTGTTATGACATTAAAAAATTTTACTACATGCCTAAAAATATTAAAGTAGTTTTTTTAGATGCATTCATAGCAAATAAAGACGATAAAGATTGGCTCGGAAATTTACAAAAAAAGATGCAGAAGGTATATGATGATGAGCTGGCAAACAATTCTAGCAATAGGTAGTGGAGGCTTCATAGGAGCTGTGTTACGTGCATATTTAAATGGCGTAATTTCACATAAACTTCCTCATGATTTACCCTTTGGTACACTAGGAGTTAATCTCTTAGGAAGCTTTATTATGGGCTGTCTTTTTGCCTATTTTATGTATACAACAGCTTTTTCTGTACACATGAAATCTTTTCTCTCAACGGGAATTTTGGGTGCACTTACTACATACTCAACTTTTGCTATGGAGAGTTTCTTACTTCTTAATGGAGGCAGTATAACTCTTGCAGTCGCAAATATGTCACTCAACTTATTTGGCACTATTTTTATGGCAGGAAGTGGATATTACCTCATTCACTCTCTATTTAGAGCGTAATAACTTCATCAGCACACCAAGATGCAAGCTCTACATCGTGTGTAATTAAAAGCATTCCCATTCTATCGAGATGCTTCATAAGCATTTCCATCACCTCTAACTGAATAACATTATCAAGTGCAGATGTTGGTTCATCTAAAAGTAGTATATCTGGTTTCATAAGCATTGCACGAAGAATAGAGGCACGTTGAAGCTGTCCACCAGAGAGTTCATGTGGAAGTTTAAGAAGGAGTTCATACTCAAGGTTTATGCTCTTTAAATAATGCTCTAGCTCATCTATTGCAACAATATCTTTGATTTGACTTAGAAGTGTATAACTAGGGTGAAAGGAGCTATAAGGGTCTTGAAAGACTTGTGAACATCTGCTCACACTAAGAGTGCCTTGCAGAGGTTTTAGATTGTTTAAAATAAGTTCAAAGAGAGTACTTTTTCCAGCACCACTCTCACCTACTATTGCTTTAAGTTCTCCTCTTTGCAAAGTAAATGATAGATTTTCAAAAAGTAAGTTCTCTTTTGTATATCCAAAAGAGAGATTTGAAATTTCTAAAAGAGCTGCACCCAAAAAATCACCTTATTGCAGTTGTAAATATAGTTTAGTTAGCTCTTTATACAGTTCATCAGGTTTTATGTCGGAGTTCTCTTCCCAGATACGTTTCATAACAACATTATCCTCTTGTCCATCCCACTCTTTTATATAGGTTCCCTCTTTATACCCATTATCTTGGCGAAGCTGATTTAAAATATTTTTTCCAACATAAAGACGGTATAAAGTACTTAAGTCTAAGCCACTCATTACAACAAGATCAAAAAATTCTGAGATAAGTGCTTCAAGTTCTAATGGCTCTTTACTTAGTACTAGTGCCATAATATTTTCGACTTTTTCTATTACTTTTTCTTGTGTCTCAAAGAGTTCACTCTCTTTATCAATTATAGAAAATGTTGGAAACTCAGCGACATTAATAGCTAAATCTTCAATACCACCTTTAAGCTCTATAGAGTAATTCTCTATAGCTAAACTCATGATAAAATGCCAGACATCTACTACTTCTATTTGTAAATTGTCCCAGTCTGCTTCTTGATTAAGGCTCTTCCAATGTTTCCAAGAGAAACTATCTATCATCTCAGCACACTCCATATAGATACAGCGTCTCCAGTTAATAACTCTTCCATTTTTAGTTATTCCCTGTGGCCACGCTTCTCCATTTGTGGCGTCATTTAGCTGATTTTGAAGTTGGAACATTAGTAGTATTTTATCCATAAGAAGCTCTCTTTTATTTATAAATTTATTTGTTTATTTTACCCAATATGATAGAATTCCCTACTTAAATGAATAAGGATATTTTTAAGAAGTCATAATAAGAGAGCAAATCCTCCCTTCGGTCTGAGTCTATTATTACAACTTCTTAAAAACTGAGGGCTATAATAACGATTATGAAAAGAATAAACTGCAGAAGATGCGAATACTATTTTGTTACATGGGAAGCTTCGCGTCCTCATGGATGTAAGGCGTATGGATTTAAATCACCTCAAATACCCTCACTTTTAGTTTTTCAAAGTAGTGGAGTAGATTGTTCTATGTTTAAAGAGAAGGCTGTTTCCAAATAATTTTTTTTCCAAACCCAAGTCTATTATCAGTCATTTTAAAAAAATTGACTTTTATCTGCCATAATTGTGGGTTTAACGCTAACGCGTAGGGGAACTTCTTAAAGTACTTTACTTTTAAGCTACTTTCATGGAGTTCAAGAAACTCTCCT
The DNA here is from genome assembly GCA_041595535.1 of Sulfurimonas sp. Lineage (GTDB taxonomy): Bacteria > Campylobacterota > Campylobacteria > Campylobacterales > Sulfurimonadaceae > Sulfurimonas. The sequence continues at coordinate 51,685 of JBFHKA010000015.1, forward strand.
TGAAATTGCAAACCTTGAATTTTTCCTACACTCTGTGTTTCAAGGAGTATATTTCCAGCTATTTTAGAGTTGTTTTTTATATGTTGTATATGTGTTGTTTCGTCACTACTAGCGACTATAAAGGAGAGGCTCTCTTCATCATAGACATAAAAAAGGCTACATACACTGAGTTCATCTTCAAAAGATGTAGCCAGACTCATTACATGATGTTCATCTATAAAAGAGGCTATTTTTTTTAAATCACTCACTAAATTTTAAAAAGAAAGTTTTCTAAGTCTTCTGCATCACTGATTTCACGCTTTTCAAGCATCATCTGTGCAATGTCATCTTCTGCTAACATCTCATACATATCACTTGGATTTGTTAAGTTGTAGTAGCTTTTCATAAATTCTAAAAGTATCTCAAAGTTATCATCTTTGACACTGTACTTTTTGTGCTCTTTATATTCATCCCAATTAATTCGACTCAAGTTGTTTCCTTCTACTTTGTAAAGCATTTTGCAATCTCTGAATTATCTCTGACATTTTAGCAGATGAAAGCGCAAAATTCAACCTCATAAAACCACTTCCTTCTCTGCCAAAACTAATGCCTGCATTAAGACCGAGTTTAGCTTCTTGTATAAAAAAATCTCGTAACTCTTTATCTCTAAGATTCATACCTCTACAATCTAACCACGCTAAATATGTTGCTTCTATAGGTGTGATTTTTATAAACTCTTTATACTCTAAAGAGAGCTTTTCTAAGAGCTTGTAGTTTTTATAAAGATGTACTTTTAACTCTTCTAACCAGACTTGTCCTTCTCTATATGCAGACTCAAATGCAACATGAGACAAAACATTGCCTTGTGCAAAATGGACTCTATCGTATGCCTTTTTATATTTCGCACGTAACGCTTCATTTTGCACAACTACACTACTCATTGCAAAACCTGCCATGTTAAAAGTTTTGCCTACACCAAGGGCTGTAACAGCTATTTTTTTTGCTGTTTCATTTAGAGTTGCGAAGGGAATATGTTTGTTACGTGCATAAATTAAATCGGAATGAATCTCATCACTAAAGACTACTATCTCGTGCTCTAAACAAACGTCTAAAATAGCTTCAAGTTCTTCTTGTTTCCAAACTCTTCCAACTGGATT
>JBFHKA010000016.1:0-48890 GCA_041595535.1 Sulfurimonas sp.
ACCTGTTGCTGGATTTAGAGTTGCTTGTGTTGTTTGAACAACTACAGAGATAGGAGCAGATGATAAAGTATCAGTTGTAACTGTATATGTTGCAGTATTTCCTTCCCATACAGCTGTGTCTCCTGAGATAGTTACAGTTGCTAAAAGTGGTTTATTTTCTGGTATTACGTTTTCTGAAGTCTCTTGTAAAAAGTTAAATTCTTTTGTGTTGGTTGACGCCTGTGGAAAAAAAGGAGTAGAATAAAGACCAGAATTTATATCAACTAGACTTCCTTCTCTTGTCGCAAAAGTATCTTCAAATGTGTGTGGAACTGCAGTATCAGCACCAGCTTGAGTGTTATTTTCTTTGTCTGTTACATTTGAATTAACATCTTCTTCTTTGCCTGTACGAGTATTAAACGCTAGTTCAATATCATCACTCTCATCTGGAATGTCTGATGCTTTATCCCTGTCAGCTTCTGTATCAATATCTCCAAGTAGATTTCCATCAGTAACACTGTTAACGATGTGACTAAAATAGTTATCATCATTAAGTGTGACTTCTTCATCTTCAAAACCTTTTGCTAAAAAAGAAGTATCAAAAAGTAATGTTTCATTGCCTGCCAATAGTATTTCATTTTGAGCTGATGTATCTTCAAGTGCGACTAAAATAGAATTCTTGGAGCTACCATTACCCTCAATAGTATCGCCTTGATATATAGGATCACCAATAGCAAGAACTCTCTGGCTACCATCTGGACTTATTGCTTTAAACTCACCACTTATCTTTTGAACATAACCAATTTTAATAGACATAGTAAACCCCTAAAGTTTTATATGCTAGTATAGTATTACATTTCAATAGAGAAAAACAATAGTACTTTGGTACTATATGCTATTTTAAAAGTATCAAATTTTGGTTTTTATTTTAGATTAAGATGTTGGATTTATTCTATTTCTTCCCTATCATTTTTAGGTTGGTCTTTGAAATATGAAAGTATGAGATTTGAGTATAGTATTTGTGAAAACTTGGTAAATTAACAGATTATTAGAGAATATTATTAAGTTAATCTCAGCGCATTATAGCGCTAAGAAATTAGTAAAAAATTATTGAGCAATTGCTCGTAAACCATTTCCAGAAAGGGATTGATCAGTATCACCATCTGATGTAATAGTACTTGTGTTGAGGCGAATTATATCACCGGCTGCACTTGTTAAATCAGTAACAGTTTGAAATCTAAGAGTTAATGTTTTTCTATCATTAGATAAAATTAACGACGTTGGATTAGCTACAGAGTTTTTTATTGCAACTGATGTATTAGCACCAGTAGGGTCAATCACTCCTTCAAATGCAGCTTGAATTTTTGTTAAGTCTGTTGCTGAATTTCCATCTAGTACATAACCAGTAGCTGTTGGTGTTATACCAAAGAAAATATCTGCTCCATTATCAACTCTTACTGGGTGTGATAATGCCCATGTTACAGACTGAGTGTTTACAGTTGTGTCAGTAGTACCAAATGTTGGAGTTGCTGCTGCACCAAATACTGAATCAATTTCAGCAGTTGCAAAAGTAGGATTTTCTACTGCACGTGCACCAGTTTTTGTAGCATATGAATCCCAGCTATTTCCACGAGTATCAGAAATCGCACTAAAATCTAAGAATTGATGTGCAATATTTGCTAAAGCCCCTAGTCCATAGTTATTATTAGGATATGCAAAAGTTGTACCAGCTGCCCAGAATGAACGTTGATTTATAGGAGCACTGAAGGCAGCTTCTGGAATTGTAAGTACAGTATTCCCAGAACTTAAACTCCATTGATTAGTTGTTGCACTTGCATTATATGTTGCACTTACACCTGCAATTGTTACTACGCTATTTACTGCTGGAGCAACTGCTGTGTCAGTAAGTGCAATTGGTTCATTAAATGTGATAACAACATTTCCAGTTGATTCTGTATATGTAGCTGTAAGTACCACAGGAGCCATTTCATCTTTTACAACAACCGTCGCATTTGTTGCAGTAGTTGCAACATTAGCTGCTTTATCAGTAATTCCTGTATAGCTAATTGTGCTTAAATGATCTGTATTTGCTAATGTAAATACATTAGATACATCCATATCGATTAAATCTGCATTTACAGTTTGCCCAGAAACATTTATAATTACATCGTTACTAATAGTCCAACCATTTAATGTTGTAGTACCAGTAAATGTTGGTGTACCCATAGTTTCTATATCTTCAGAAAAAGCGACACCCATTTTTCTAGCTAGTGTAGAATTTTGGTTAAATGCTGCGATTGCTTGTGCGTCGTATGCATGTAGTCCATCGAGATAAATATGTCCTGTTGTACTAACAACACCTAGGTTGTAAAGCTCAGTTTTTAATGTTTTATCTGGGTTTACACCAGTAGAAACATTTTCACCAGAAGCATCTTCATTATCTAAAAGTGAGTTGTTTATCACTAAATATGGTGTACCAACAGTTAATGCACCATTTGAATCAGCAAGTTCACCACCATCACCAAAATGAACAACAGTACCTGAACTATTTTCATCTGATGTTACAGTGCCTGCAAAATAAGATTTTTGTAAAATTGTAGTTGGTGCTACGGTATCATTAAGAGTAATACTAGATGGAGTACCACTATAATATAGAGAATCAACTGGTGTAATAGTCACAATGTCTGTTGGTGCGACATTAGAAAGGAATATTTCAACAGGTTGTGTATCTGTTACCATAATTGAAGCAGTTGCAGTACCACCAAAGTCTGTACTGTTTACAGTATCTACATTTGTTGTAATAGCATCAGTAAGACTTAGTACATTTGATTGAACTTTTGCTACTCCAGACTTATCTGTTACTTGTACTAAATAAGCATAAGCACCACTAGGTGTAAATCTTACACGAGATTGTCCAACTGTAACACCTGTTGCTCCAAGAGCTTGTGCTAAAGCATTTAGTCTTTCAGCTGTATCTGCACCACTTACACCATCATCATCATCTGCACTATTTAATTGTTGGAAACCTGCTGTTTCATCAAGAACATCCATAAATACATTTGATTTTGCTTGTACTGCTTCATCATCATCTTGACCTAAATCATCACTACTTAATTGAGAATAAGTGGTTACAGCAGGGGCATTTGTATTTGCTTCTTCAAATATTTGCAGTTGAAGTTTTGTATAGTTACTAACAACTGAGTCATATGCAATTGAGCTTGTTAATGCTAATGTATTCCCTGATGTATCCGCAACATCTGCATTCAAGAAAAGAATATCAACATGATCACCATCGTTCAGAGTTACAGGTGTTGTCACAGTAATTGTTTTATTAACACTATCAATACTCGCTGAAAAACTAACAGCAGATAATTTACCTGGTGCTCCTGCATACACTAGAACAGAATTTCCTGCTAATTCTAATTTAGAAGCATCTAATGTTTCAGAAAAATTTACAACGAAAGTATCACGTGTGTCATCATCTAACATAGCACGTGCACCATTTGCAATAACTCCATTTACCTTAACAACAAATGGATTGATTGTATCTAATGCTGTAATTTTTGTTGCAGTTACATTTCCAAGTGCAATTTGATCTTCATCAGTAGAAGAGAATGTTCTTGAAACATTATATCCTGGGACTAATACTTTAAAATAAGAATCACTTGGAAGTGAGCTAAATGAGAAAGTACCATCAACTCCTGTAGACACTTTATAAGTACTTACAGCATACGAAGTAGTTACTCCATCTTGAGTTTGCTCTTGTGGAACACTAGATGTACCACCACTGGTAAATTCAAAATCTACTTCTTGATTTGCTAATCTTTCACCAGTAGAAGAATCACGTAAAGTACCTGTAACTATGGAGTTTGTCTCTGGTAAAACTGCTACACCTGCAGAAGCAATATACCCATCAATAAATGTCTCAACTGCATTTGTAGAGTTATTTTCAGCATTATCTAATTGTGCCATAGGTGTAACTGTAACTGTCGCACCTATATATCCAGTTGGTGGAACTATTGTAATAGAAAGAGCTTGATGCCCTGTTGCCGCTGCACTTGATTGTGTATTTGTAACTGGTATGTCATTAAAACGATATTGTCCACCTGCATCAGTTGTAGTTGTTACACCAGCAAGATAAATTGTAGCTCCTGCTATAGGGTTACCATTTGTATCTTGTACTAAACCACTTACTGAACCTTTTGGATTAGTTATATGTTGTGCTATTGGACCAGTATTACTTGTACTAGTACTATTACTATCACCTCCACATCCAGTCATTGTAGCAACTAAAGCAGTTGCTGCTGCTAACGATATTAGTGTGTTTCTTATTCTCATTATCTATTCCTTAATAATTTTTGATGTTACAAATAGAATATAATATTTTCTATCTATTTTATCATTCGATATACTATCACACCTTTCTTTAAAAATAAATTAACATAAAATGTTTTAAGATGTTTTTTTTGTTGTAAGTTGTTTTTGTTGTAAGTTGTTTTTGTTTTTTAATATTAAACATAAGTTGATTGGTAAAAATTGATTTAATTGAGGTTTTATAGTTGCAAACATGAAATGAATGAAGAAGTGCTTAATTGATTTTAGGTAAAAATTACAATTTATATTTAAAGTGAGTATGATTAAAAAATAATGTGGTGACCCCGAGGAGAATTGAACTCCTGTAACATGGATGAAAACCATGGATCCTGACCGCTAGACGACGGGGCCACAAATTATAAAAAGAATGGTGTCCCGTGATGGATTCGAACCATCGGCCACATCATTAAAAGTGACGTGCTCTACCAGCTGAGCTAACGAGACAAAAATTTAGAAAAACAAACATCTTTGTTTGCGGATGGGAATTATAGACAAATCACTTTGATAAGTCAAGAAAAAGAGATACAAATTTACAAAAGTGTATCTCTTCTACAGCAAAAGAAAAAATTAATAAGTCGTTAAATATATTTAAACTAAAATAGTCACAATTTTTAGAAAAGGGATGAGATGCAAAAAGCAGTACTTTTCTGTGTGAGTGGCTTTTTTTTATTTTTAATGGTAGGTTGTTCACAAAAAGTGCAAATAAAAGCATTAGAACCCGCAGAAGTAGATAGAGTTGCATACACGAAAAAAATAACAGTTACAAATTTTCAAAATGATAGGGTAGGTCTCTCAAACAAAATAGAAGCAAGTTTAGGAAGTTTTAAAATAGATGGAAAAAACTACTTTACAATGGTAAGCCGTAATGATTTTGATAAAATTATTAAAGAGCAAAAAATTCAAAATAGTGGTCTTGTAGAGCAAAATACTGCTGTAGAAGTCGGGAATTTAATTGGTGCACAAGCAATCATCTCTGGTAGTGTTTCCTCTCCAACTTCTCAAGACAGCTCTTACTACGAAACACGGGCAAAATGTGCAGATAAGAAGTGTTCAGAATTAGTTTATTACAAAGTCAGATGTTTAAAAAGAGCTGTTGGTCTCTCAGCAGAAGTTAAGGTCGTTGATGTACAAAAGGGAGATATTCTTTATGCAAATACGCTCAATAAACAGAATGTTTATGCACACTGTTTGGATGATTCAAGAGCTTTACCTTCAATGGAAATGGCTGCTCAAAATCTTTCTCAAGTGATGGCGAATGAGTTTACTTATAGATTAACACCACACTATAAACATTTTGAAGTTGTTTTACTTGAAGAACCAGATTTAGATTATACAGATAAACAAGAGGAACTTTTAAAAGTTTCTTTAAAATATATAGAACAAGGTAGATATGATAAAGCTGAGCGATTTTTAACTGACTTAATTGATGCAACAGATTCAAAGAGTTATGTTGCATTTTATAATTTAGGTGTTATAAAAGAGGCAGAAGGAAAGTATGAAGAGGCAAAGGAGTACTACTCTTATGCAGACAATTTGATGGTAGAACCAGTCGAAGAGATTAATAATGCAGTTGTAAGAATTAATAGTCTAATAGACAAACGACAAAAAACAAGGGAACAATTAGCACGATGAGAGAAAGTTTACTTAAAGTTATAGGAGCAGTTCTTTTTGGATTGGTACTTTTCTCTTGCGTAGGTTGTGGTTCTCAAAAACAAGTTGTTGCTGCGGAGCCAAAACAGCTTCCCTCATGGTACATAAATCCACCTCAATCAAATCAAAGTGATCTTTATGCAGTAGGAGATGGAAAAGATAAGCAAGAAGCAATTGCGAATGCTCTTGCACAAATGGCTTCAACACTTAGTGTTTTCATATCTTCTACATATAGTGCTAAAACGGTTGTAAAAGAGGGAAGGGTAAGCAGTTCGGATGGAATTTATGTGAGTGATACACAAAGCAATACTCAAGAGATACGCATAAGTAATTACGAACTACTTCAAGCAGAATCTTTTGGTTTTAAAAAGTACGCAGTTTTAGTACGTTCAAACAAACAAAAACTTTTTCAAAGTATGAAACAAGAGATAGAACAAAATTTTAAACTCATTGAACAAAATGAGGATAGCATTAGCAGTTCAAATGCGTTAAAACAACTTAGTTTCTATAAAAAAACAAAAGAGTCTTTACTTAATCTTCCAAATACTCTTATTGTTATGAATGTTTTAGTGCCTAATTTTGATGGAAGTTTATATCTACAAAAGAAGCAAAGAGTAGATACAAAGTATGAAACTACTCTTCGTAGTATCACTTTTTCAATTGATACAGATACGAATGCAATTAATTTAGAAGCACCTATAGCAAAAGGTTTGAGTGAAAAAAAATTCAAACTACAAAAAGGAGAAGGAAACACGCATTTTAATCTCTTTATTGTATCAAAAATACAGAAGGCATCATCGTATGGGTTTTCACTTGCAAGAACCAGTGTGACCTTTGTTACTAAAGACATGAAAGGTGCAGTTATAGGTTCTAATACACTCAATATTGTAGGGCAATCCTCACAAGGATTTGAGATAGCAAAACAGAATGTAGCAGTCAAATTAAGTGCGCTTGTTCAAAAAGAGGGCATAGGTAAAATAATAGGGCTAGATATTTAGCAAGTATTTACTTCCCAGTACTATACTAACGCTACTAAAAATCAATTGAGGTGGCTTAGTAATGATAAGTAAAATCCAACGTGTCAAAAATGAAGTTTCAAAAGTAGTCGTAGGACAAGAGAAGATGATAGATTCACTTCTTATTGCTCTTTTATGTGAAGGGCATATTCTTATAGAAGGTGTGCCAGGACTTGCAAAAACTACAACAGTAAACGCTCTAAGTAAAGCATTAGGACTTAACTTTAAACGTGCACAATTTACTCCAGATTTACTTCCTTCAGACATTTTAGGTGCAGAGATATATGACCCACAAAACAATCAATTTAAAATTAAAAAAGGTCCTATATTTACGAACCTTCTTCTCGCTGATGAAATAAATCGCGCACCAGCAAAAGTACAATCTGCTCTTCTTGAAGTAATGCAAGAAAAACAAGTGACATTAGGTGATGCAACTTTTAAGTTAGATCTTCCATTTTTTGTTATGGCTACACAAAATCCAGTTGAACAAGAGGGAGTGTATCAACTTCCAGAAGCCCAGCTTGACAGATTTATGCTAAAACTAGTCGTAGATTATAACTCTAAAGTAGAAGAGCTTGAAATTGCTAGAAGAATGTCAAGTGGAAAGTTTGAATCTATTAATGCTGTCTTAACACCAAGTGACCTAGATGAGCTTAAACAAGCAATAAAAAATGTGCACGTAGACGCAGAGGTTGAAGAGTATATGATAGAGCTTGTCAATGCTACACGTAACCCTAGTGAGTATGGCTTAGAGTCTCTAAAAGAGTTTATACAATTTGGAGCATCACCACGTGTAAGTATAGATATGTTCAAAGCTGTAAAAGCCATGGCATTTATGCGTGGAAAAGATTTTGTAACACCTGTAGATGTTGCATATATTGCAAAAGAATTAATGAGACACCGTATAGTTCTCTCTTATGAAGCCGAAGCTGAGGGTGTAACTACAGATGAGATTATTCAAAAAGTGCTAGAAACAGTAAAAATTCCATAGGTCGTCATTTTGAGTAAACTACAAAAAATCTTAGTCTGTGCTCGTCGTCAAGTCTTCTCTGAAATGGTGGGAAATAATCCTTCCATTTTTGTTGGAGAAGGCTATGACTTTATAGAGTTACGTGAATATATGCCAGGAGATGACATTCGTCATATTGACTGGAATATTACTGCAAAAATGCAGAAACCTTTTATAAAGATTTTTCGTGAAGAACGTGAGCTAAATGTTGTAATCGTTTCAATTTTAAATGGGAGTGTTCATTTTGGCTCAAAACGCTTTAAGCAGGATGTTATAGCAGAAGTTGTCGCGCAACTCTCTTACTCAACACTCAAAAATGGTGACTTATTGAGTTCATACATCTATACAGACAAAATGATTTCTTATGCAAAACCGAGTAAAAAACTCCATCAGATTCAAAAAAGTGTTGAAAATATTTTAGAGTTCAATGCTTTAAATCAAAAAGTAGATTTTAAATTTTTAGCAGATTCACTCTTTAAAAGGCTTAAGAGAAAATCACTTGTTTTGATAGTTGGCGATTTTTTTGAAATTCCTGATTTTAAACTCTTAGCAAAAAAACATGAAGTTGTTGCTGTTATAGTACGTGATCATTTTGAAGAGAAACCTCCACAGATGGGTTTTAGTTCTTTGATGGATCCTGAGAGTGGGAGAGTTTTAGAAGGTGATTTTAACACGAGTAGTGTAAAAAATTATGCTTTAAGAGTTCATGCTCATGATAGAGCTCTTTATGCTACCCTTAGAAAACATCAAATTCGATTTACTAAAGTCTACACAGATGCAAATGTCGGTGTAGCACTTCGTAGACTTTTTGAGGAGAGATAGCCATGCAAGAGAATTATGACATTCCAATTCATGACATCAAGCCACTCATTGAGATTCATGAGTACTCTTTTTACTATTTTTTAGGTGTGAGTGCTATAGTTGTTGTAGTGCTGATGGGTTTACTCTATCTGCTTTTTAAATGGTTTAAAAATAGAAATAGATTTAATCTAAGAAAAGAGCATTTTAAACTTTTAAATGCAGTAGATTTCTCTAAAAGTAAAAGTGCAGCGTATGCCATTACTTTGTATGGTGCTACCTTTAAAGATGATAGCCAACGACATCATCATGCATATAGTAACTTAGTTGAGAAACTAGAACAGTATAAGTACAAAAAAGAGGTTGCATCTATTGATGATGAGACTATACACTATATGAATTTATATAGAGGTATGATAGATGTTTGATGGCCTTTATTTCGAATTTCCAAGATTATTTTTTCTTATCTTTTTTTTCGTTACGTGCGAAACACTTTGTAGGATGAAACTCCCTTCACTCTACTTCCCTCATGCACAACAATTTATGAACAAAAGTGTCTCTGCTTCAAAGCTACTTTTCTTTTTAAAGTGGGTAGGGATTACTATGCTTATATTTTCGCTTATGTCGCCAGTAAAGGACGAGCCTTATGAGCTTGAACCAAAACATGGACACGAGATAGCACTCATTCTTGATGCTTCAGAATCTATGCAAGCAAGAAATTTTGATGAGCAAAATCCTGGCATAAGTCGTTTTCGCGTTGTAAAACTCATTGTACAAGATTTTATAAAGAAAAGAGAAAATGATAATATGGGTCTTGTCGTATTTGGGGCATACTCTTTTATAGCTTCACCTCTTACATACGATGAACATATTTTAAGTCGTATTGTGTCGCAACTTCAGGTTGGAATGGCTGGAAAATATACTGCACTTTATGAAGCGCTTGCACAAGGAGTAAATCTTTTAAAAACGAGCAAAGCAAAATCAAAAGTAGCTATCTTACTAACAGATGGATACTCAACCGAAGGTATAGATAAAATTCCTCTTGATGTTGCTTTGGAAATGGCAAAAAAAGAGGGAGTAAAAGTTTACCCTATTGGCATAGGTTTGCCTAATGAGTACAACAGTGCTGTGCTTATGAAAATTGCTAAAGAGACAGGTGGAGTTGCCTTTGGAGCATCGAGTGCAAGAGAGCTTGCAGAGATATATAAGAAGATAGATGAACTTGAAAAATCAGAGATTAAAAACGAGAGTTTTACATACCTGAAATACTATTACGTGTATCCGTTATTTGTAGCTCTTTTATCGTTAATGCTTTATATATATTTGAGAAATAAGAGAGGAGGGAACTAATGAGTTTTTTGCATCCAGAATTTTTATACTATATGCTTCCACCTCTTTTTATCTTATTTGCTTTACTGCTTACACAAAAAGAATCTCAAGCTACTTTCTTTAGTAAAGAGGTCATGGCAAAACTTCGTGTAAGCGCAAATACACTCACACTAAAATCGCGTAATGCTATTTTTTTTCTCATAGGTTTTTTACTCATTATTGCTCTTGCTGGTCCTATTATAGAAGAGGGTAAAATCGAAGTAAAAGCAAAAAGTTCAGACATTATGATAGCACTAGATATATCAGACTCTATGTTAGCTGAGGATGTCTATCCTAATCGTTTAAAACTTGCAAAACAGAAGGCTTTAGAGCTTCTGCATTTAGCTCCAAATGAACGCATAGGTGTGATTGCATTTGCAAAAAACTCTTACCTTGTTTCTCCTTTGAGTTTTGACCATGAAGCAGTAAGTTTTTTACTTCGTCAGCTGAGTACAGACTCCATTACAGAGAAAGGAACTGATCTTCTTTCCATGTTAGAAGTCGTCGATAAAAGTATAAAAAATGATTCAAAAAAATATTTACTACTTTTAAGTGATGGTGGTGATGAGAGTGATTTTTCTCGAGAAATCGCCTTTGCCAATGAGAAACATATAGCGGTGTTTATTTTAGGTCTAGGAACACAAAAAGGTGCGCCTATAAAACGCAAAAATGGAGAGTTCATAAAACAAAATGGAGACATCATTGTCTCAAAACTAAATCAAGACATAGCAAAGCTTGCAACCAAAACAGGTGGTGTTTTTATTGAGAGTGTCAACTCCAATGAAGATATAGCGACAATGCTCAAAGAGATTGAGGCTCATAGTGAGAAAAAAGAGCTGAAATCTCAGGAAATAGCGAGATTTATACCTCTTTTTTACTTTCCAGTCGGTTTAGCACTTCTTCTTTTAATCATTGCAACTAGCTCTATGAGTAAGCGTGAAACGGTGCACGTTCCATCTCTATTTATTTTAGCTTTACTACTTTTTAATACACCTAGTTTACATGCTGGTATATTTGATTTTATGGAGCTTGATGCGGCACACAAAGCATATATGGCAAAAGATTTTAACACAAGTGCAAAGCTTTATGAACAGTATGGCAAGAGTTCAAGTAAAGGTGAGAGTTACTACAATGCAGGAAATGCACTCTATAAACAAGGTAAATACAAAGAAGCAATAGATTCTTATAATCGAGCAACTTTTGATGATAAAACAAGTCGTGCAAAAAATTTTGCTAACTTAGGAAATTCCTATGTAAAGCAAGCAACACAAGAGAGTCTTAAAAAAGCTGTAGAAGCTTATACGGAGTCTTTAAAACTTCAAGAGGATAAAGAAGTACACGAGAATCTTGAAGCTGTGAAAAAAGCTTTGCAAAAGCAAAAAGAACAAGATAAGCAAAAAAATAAAGACCAGAATAAAGATCAAAACAAAAATGAAGACAACAACCAAAGCAAAGAACAAAACCAAGACCAAAATAAGAACGAAGACAACAACCAAAGTAAAGAGCAAAATCAAAAGCAAGACAAGGAGCAAAACAAAGACCAAAATAGCTCCAAAAACAACTCTGATAATAAAGATGACAAGTCACAAAAAGATGATATGAAGTCAAAAGATAAGGCTCAAGAAGAAAAAGATAAAGAAGAAGATAAAGCCCAAAACAACAATAGCCAAGAAAACAATGAAACCAAAGAACAAAACAAAGAAAAGGCTAAAGAGGATAAACTAGAAGAGTTGGGTAAAGATGACAATAAAACATCACCTGCACAACAGCAGATGACACAAGAAAATCAGATGAGTGATGCAGAAGAATCCAAATGGATGAATCGACTCAATCAACAACAAAGTACATATTTATATAAATTAAATGAAAAAAATTCCTTAAGAGAGAATCCAAATGAAAAACCTTGGTAAGAAACTATTACTATTATTTTTATTTCATACAGCGCTTTTTGCAGGTGTCAAAGCATCACTGGATGCAAATCCTGTTTTTAGTGGAGAACTTGTAACGTATAGAGTTACTATGAGCGGGAATGAGATGGAAAAACCACTCATAAACGATATATGCGGTAATAAAATAGTTTCAACAGCTTCCTCTACAAATATTGAGATGGTAAATGGTGGATATGAAAAGAAATATACATTAAGTTATCAGTTCATGCCACAAAAATCTTGTGAGATTGCACCTGTTGAAGTTAAAGTAGATGGCAAGGTAGAAAAGTCCAATGCTATTTCGTTACGTGTAAAAAAAGCGAGTGAAGATGTGAACCCAGATTTCTCTCTTGTTTTAGAACCATCAAAAAAAGAACTTTATGTTGGAGAGCCTTTTGAATTGACACTTGTTTTAAAACAAAAGCGTGATGCACAAGCGGTAGATAGCCAGTTTGAAGCACCTGATTTTAAAGGCTTTTGGGTTAAGAGTAAAAGTGAGCCTATTCGTTCTGATGATGGAGAATTTCTTATTACCAAGGTACATTATACTCTGTCCGCACAAAGAGATGGAAACCTCACTATAGTACCTGCACAACTTCAAATAGCTACAAGACATAATACACGAGATGTATGGGGTTCTTTTTCTCCAAATGTAAAATGGAGGACATACTTTTCTGATGCACTTAACATCCATGCAAAACCATTGCCAAATGGAGCGACTCTTATAGGTGATTTTAAGATTAGTGCAGTTGCTGATAAAACAGAGATAAATCAGAACGAAGCAGTCAATGTAACGATTCAAGTCGTGGGTTCTGGAAATTTAGAAGATATTAAAAGTTTTAAACCCTACAATAAAGATGTAAATGTTTTCGATGAGAAGATACAAATAGATAAAAATAAATTGTCGCAAAAACTTGTGTTTGTCTCTGATAGAGACTTTACAATTCCTCCCTTTAGTCTTGTGTTTTTTAATACTACAACAGGTAAAGTAGAAAAAATTACAACGCAAAAAATAGATGTAAAAGTAAATAACGATTCACCAAAGAGCGAACTCAAAATTACAAGAGATGAAACACCAAAAGTAGAAAATCAAGACAAAGAGATAGAGTCTCAAATGAGTTTAGGCTGGATTTTTGTTGCTTTTGTAGTTGGTATAGTCTTTGGTGTAGTTATTATGCTACTAAATCCAAGAAAACTTTTTACAAAAGACAAAAGCTTCAATATAAAAGATGAGAAGCTACTTTTAGTAAAGCTATTACCTTTTAAAGCAGATCCTGATGTGGCAAAAATAATAGATATGTTAGAGGAAAATATTTACTCCACAACAAAACAGACTATAGATAAAAAAATGTTAGGAGAGATTATTAAAAAGTATGCTATCTCTTAGTCTAAAATATCGTGCAGTCTATTTCCATCTGCCATATTTTGATGTACTTTTTCCCATTCGTCATTTTGGATGGCTTTTTTGAGGTTGCTTAACTCCTCTTCAAAAAGGCTTACCGCTTCTAGTAAGTTTTTTTTATTTTGTTTAAAGACATCTTCCCACATATTTGGAGAGCTTTTTGCAAGTCTACTCATAGAGCGAAACCCACCTGCGGCAAGTGCTAAAATATTGTGTTTGTTTTCTTGATTCATAACCGTATTTGCTATAGAGTAAGATATTACGTGTGGCATGTGTGAGATGAATGCAGCATGTCTATCATGCTCAGAAGCACGCATAAAATATTTTTTCATATTAAGAGATTTAAAGATTTTTTTTGCAATATCTCTTTGAAGTTCTCCACTCTCTTCTAAATCACAAAGTACAACGACTTGATTTTCATATAAACCTTCAATAGCTGCAGTTGGTCCAGAGTTCTCTGTTCCTGTCATTGGGTGTGCTGCGACAAAATTTTTTCTTATCTTTGTAGGTACGCACGTAACGATTTTTTCTTTCGTACTTCCTAGGTCGATTATGGTCGTGTCAGCAGAGACATCTTTAAGCTCATTAAACGCAGCTATAATACCATTAACGGGTATTGCTAGAAAAATAACATCACACGCTTTTACCTCATTAAATGTGCCAATCTTATCTACAAGGTTGAGTTTAAGTGCAGTCTCTGTATGAACGCTATTATGGTCATACCCTATGATGCTTTTTACATACTTTTTGTTTTTTAAACTCAGAGCCAATGAGCCACCCATAAGTCCTAACCCAATAATTGCTATATTCATATCATATCTTTAAAATTAATTTGTGAAATTATACTAAATTTACCTAAGATTCATTTTATATTTTACAGCTTAGAAAATAATAGTTCTATTTCTACCTTGATTTTTTGCACTATAAAGTGCTTCATCTGCTTTTTTGATTAATGATTCCGGAATGTCGTTCTCTTGCATACTTGCTACACCTAAGCTGATAGTCTTTTTACCAACTGTTTGAAAATTATATTTTTCTATGTTGAGTCTTAATTTTTCAGCCAATGTAAACGCATCTTCTTGAGAAGTTTGGGAACAAATTATTATGAACTCTTCTCCCCCATATCGTCCAAAGATGTCTGATTTTCTTAAACTGCTAGAAATTATCTTTGTTGATTCTGCGAGTACCATATCTCCGATTTGATGTCCATAGGTGTCATTGACTAATTTAAAGTGATCAATATCTATCATAATGATAGACAATTTTTGCGCATGTCTTATGTGTGATTCCAATTGTACTGTCATAAACTCATCAATCATACGTCTATTGAAAATATTGGTTAACTTATCATAGGAAGCTAGTTTTTCCAATTCTACTTTTGCAGAAATATCAATGCCTACTGCCATATAGGATTCTATTTGATTATTGGCTGACATTTTAGGAATTATGTGTTGTTCTAGCCAAAAATTTGTTCCATCTTTTTTTTCATTGAGTAAAATTCCATTCCATGTTTTACCCCTTGAAACAGTGTTCCATAAGTCATTAAAGAGTGCTTTGTCTTGTTCTTTACTATAAACAGTATTCATCTGTTTTCCAATAAGCTCTTCTTTTGTATAGCCACTTGTGCTTGCAAAAGCAGAACTTATATCTACTATGGTGGTATCAGTTTTTGTTGTTGCTGTTATGACATATTTATCAATAATCTCAGCAAATTCACGAAGTTTTTTATGTGCATTCACAAGAGCTACTTGAAGTTCTTTAGGTTTTTTTGCAATTACAATAGCGATGAAAAAACTTAGAAAAATCGTTAAGAGAAAAACAATCGACATTGTGTGAATCTTTTCTTGAATTAAGTTTGATTTATAGTCTTCTTTTGTTTTTAAAATCATAGTTGCATTGTCAGCATTATTCAAAATATGCTTGATAGAGTATGTGAAAACTTCATTACTTTTTGAATTATCTGAAAAATCTTCATAAAGTGCTCTTTGTATCTTTTTGTATTTGTTAAATGAGAATGCATCATTCGGGTGTAAAATATAGTTGTTCTCTTTATCTATAATATAAATATCAAACATAGTTGATGTTTTAAGGGAGGTAAACAAATCATTTGTGAGAAGATTAATAATGACCATACCAGCAAAATTTTTTTCATTAAAAAGTGGTAGAGCGATTCTTATAGTTGGTCTGTATGGTATTTCTACGTTTCCATTTTCTATGTTTAAATCTAGTTTTGAATGCCATATATTTTGGCTCTTCATCTTAGAGACTATCTGAAAATAGTCTCGATTACTTTTATCTTGTAATTTTGATTTTTCCACAATAAATGGAGCAGAATGTTCATTCATTCGATCAACTCTGATAATCTCCTTACCATCCCTATTTAAGATGCGTGCTTGCATAATATTTTTTTGTGAAGTGGCTATGGCTAAAAAAATCTGTTCAAGTTCTTTTTTGTATGAGGTGTCATATGTTCGCATACAATTTTGTACAGTTTTGTTTAATCCAAGAGCCTTGACTATATTGTCCATATTCTCTAGTGCAGGTTTTAATACAATGTTTGTTTTGACATCAAAGGTTTCAAGTGCTTTTTTTTGAGTGTCTTGATGGACTTCATTCATTTGAAACTCATAACTTATAACCGCCCCAAGAGAAGATATAATGATGCCAAAGAGGATAAAGTAGAGTAGAAAATATTTGTGAAAATTGTTTTTATTCAAACGATACCTTAAACAAGTAATATAATATTCTCATTATAACTTAATTTAAAATTGAGAAGAATAAAAAAAAAGATTTTATGAAAAAAAAGATGTAACTTTAACTATTTTAGCTGTGCTTTACCTAATGTTAACCTCATAATGGGTAGAATCATTTCTTATTTTATATATGGAATGTGAATGAAAATATTTTTAGCAACTTTATTATTACTCCTTACAACAAATATTTATGCACAGGTTGTAAAGTCAATTAATTACGACGGTATGGTACATATATCAAAACCTGTAGCACTCAGAATGCTGACATTTGATGTTGGGGAAGACATCAATCATGAAATAGTAGATAAAGCTGTAAAAAAATATTTTGCTCAAGGATATTTTAATGATGTTTGGGCTGAGTTTGATAATGGCGTTTTAACATTTTACTTTAAAGAAAAAGCTATTATTTCTCAAGTAGAGTTAAAAGGTTGGAAAGAGAGTGATGATGAGGTTAAAGATTCTGTAATTCAAATTAAGAAAGGGACACTCTATAATGAAAAAACGTTAGAGGCTGCCAAGAAAAGAATCATAGACGCAATCTCACAAGAGGGAAAAATAGATAGTGTTGTAGAGATTGATAAAGAGTATCTTGAAAATGGAAGTATTAAAGTTACTTTTATTGTAAATGAAGGTGAAGAAATTATAATAAAAAAGCTTGATTACTCTGGAGTTTATGGACTTGATAGTGATGATTTTAATGATGTTATAGCCAATAAAGAGCACCAATTTATGGGTTGGTTTTGGGGGCGTAATGATGGAAAAATGTCATTAAAGGATTTAGAGTATGATAATCTTCGTATACGTGATTTTTATATGCAAAATGGCTATTTAGATGCCTTAGTACAACAACCATTTACTCGTGTAAACTTTGACCACTATACTGCAGATATGAGTTATCAAGTAGAAGAGGGTGAAGTTTATTCAATTAGTAAAGTTTCTATCAATCAAGTAGTTCAAGTTATAGATAATAAAAAAATTGAAGAGATTGTATCTTTAAAAGATGGTGATGTATTTAACATAAAAACTTTTAGAGATGATGCTTCAAAAATTAAAACTCTCATAGCAGATTTAAGTTATGCCTTTGTTCAGGTCGTTCCTGATTTAAAGAAAAATAAAGAAAACCATACAGTTGAAGTAGTTTTCAAAATTATGCCAGGTGATAAGGTAAAAATACGAAATGTAGTAATCTCAGGAAATACGCGAACACTTGATAGGGTAATCCGTCGTGAACTCTATTTAGGTCCTGGAGATATGTACTCTTTAACAGATTTAACAGATTCACGCTCTGCTCTTGGACGTCTTGGTTTTTTTGATGGAAATACAATAGAGGAAAAAAGAATTGATAACCAAACAATGGACTTGGTTGTAAAGGTAAAAGAAGCACCTACAGGAAATATTCAAATTGGTGGTGGATATGGAAGCTATGGTGGTATTTTACTCAGTTTAGGTGTGAATGATAGAAATGTGTGGGGCTCTGGAATTAATGTTGGTGTTAAAGCTGAAAAATCACAAACAACAGAGAACTATTCTTTTAATATCGCTAATCCACGACTTAACGATAGTGATTTTAGTGGAAATTTCTCTGTGTATCACTCTTATTATAAATATAATTATTACTCTGTTTTTACAGATGGTGTATCTCTTGGAGCTGGGCATAGATTCTCTCGACATATTAGTGGGTATATAGGCTACGGTTATTCAAACAACGCTTATTCATTTGAAGATGTTAATGCATCAGTACTTGATACTTTTTACTTTCAAGACTATACAAAAAGTGGTATTACTATAAGTGCAAGTTGGGATAATACAGATGATTACTATCTTCCACGTAAAGGGTTTACTCTTTCACAAAGTTTTGAAAAAACAGGTGTAGGTGCAGAAGCAGACTATCTAAAAAGTAGAACTAATTTTTCAAAATATACTGGACTAGAAGAATGGCTGGGCTTTGATGCTATTTTTAGGTATAAAGCAAGATTTTATACAGTTATAGATAATGGTTACGTGCCACTTGCAGAAAAATTCTATATGGGTGGTATTGGGAGTGTTCGAGGGTATGAATCGTATTCTCTCTCTCCAACTATTAGCGATGCAACAGCAACGGATGGAATACGAAGAATTGGTGGTACAGCTACATTCTCAAACTCTGTGGAGTTGAGTTTTCCTCTTGTTCCAAAAGCAAAAATGCGTCTTGTAACATTTTTAGATGGGGGAGTTATCACGGATACTATGACACAAAATTTACAAACAAAAACACTCTCACGGGCTGGTTATGGACTAGGGTTAGAATGGTTCTCTCCAGTTGGACCAATTCAGTTAATGTTTGCTAATCCACTGAATGAACAAGCTGGTGATAAAACATCAAGCTTTGAGTTTACGATGGGACAAAGATTTTAAGCGTTAAATAAAACTTGAAACTCTTTGTTATTACACTCTAGGTTACTGACTGCATTTTTTGCAAGATAGAGTTCATTTTTGGACTCTATGTTAAGAACACCATCTTTAAAACTCATTTCAAAATCTATATTTCTCGGTCTGTGACTTAGCAGAGCAATACTTAGTGAAAGAAGGTAACTAAGAGTGTTTGTCGTTTTAACATCAGGGAGTAACTGTGCATATTTTTCAAGATGAGAAGATGCTGGAAGTTTTTTCTTTGCATATTTTGTAAGTGTTGCTATGAGGGTTATATTTTTATGTGTAAAACCATACTCTAAAGCACTTTGAATGAGATAGTATGTATGTCGATTTTTAGAGTAAAAATGCACACTACTTCCTGAAGGATAGAGTTTTGCAGCTATTGCTAGGTCATATCTATATTGTTCTTGAAGGCTAAAGTGCTCTTTTGTAACATCAAATAGTTTTTTACTAATAAGATTTAATTGATTTGAGAAATCCTTATCTTGTATATGTGAATCTATTAGATAACGTACAGATGTATTGTAATTGAAAGGAAATTTATGCTTCGAATTGCGTAGAAGATCTCCTAAATAAACACCCTCTCGTACTCCAACACCACTTGTTATAATATTGGATATTTTTAATTTTTTTATTATTCTTTGGATTATGAGTGTCCCTGGTTTCATAACATCGAGTCGATTGTTTTTTATCCCAAGAGCTTTAAGCCCTTCTTCATCTGCTTTTAAAACTTTTGCTGTATAGCTTTTAAAAATTTCTATAGGACAGGTATAGGCATGGATTTTATTGAGTGGGTAGCACATTCTCTCCATCAAGGCACTTGAAATTGCTCGGAAGGTACCACCAATTCCTATGAGTGTATCAATGTTTTGGAGTTGCAGTTGCTCGAGTTGCTTGTCAATATATTTTGTAGCACCTGCTATATCGTTGTTATCAAAATAGAGTTCTTTTAATCGTACGGTTCCTAGCTTAAGAGAGAGTGTATTTGAGACGCTATCGCCTTCAATACTGGCAAACTCTGTAGATCCGCCACCTATATCTATGCTAAGAGCTAGCGATTGTTTTGGCAGAAGATTAGCACAGGCTACTGCACCATAGTAAGCCTCTTTTTCGCCACTAATTACTTTGATGTTTAGATGGAGTTGCTCTCGGACTTTTTTAATAAATATATTTCTATTGGGGGCATCACGGAGAGCAGAAGTTGCAACACAAAGTGTTTTTCTTGTTTTAAATGATTGTGAGATTTCAAGAAACTCTTTAAGTGCAGCAAAAGTTCTCTGCATAGGAATTTCTTGAAGTTCTCCATCATGCTTGTACGCATTTTCAGAGATACGTACTCTACTTTTTTCTTCATGGAGGAGATGGAATGCATAACGAGATGTTTTTTCATAGATAACCATTCTAACTGAGTTAGAACCAATATCTATGACACTTACTCGCTTTGCCAAGCTACTCTTCTAAATCTAAATTTTTATATTTAAATTGGAGTTCTGCGATAGACTCAACATTATCTTTATCTGGAATGATACAATCAACTGGGCATACAGAAATGCAGGCTGGCTCATCGTAAATTCCAACACATTCCGTACAACGATCTGGGTCAATAAAGTAAATCGGGTCACCCTCTTCAATTGCTATTGTTGGACACTCTTCGCGACAAGCATCACATGCTATACATTCGTCATCTATAATTAGAGCCATATTTAAATACCTTATATTCAAGCGTTTATATTTTCTTGCCCGATTTATAACAAAATAAAGCTTTATTATTTTTGAAACCTAACTTTTTATAGGCAAGATGCAAGAAAGTTTTGAATTTAGTTGTAAAGAAGCTACCGTTCCATCTATTCCATCCTCTCTATTCTTAACCTTAATCTTTGCTCCTAATGCATCTGCTGCACTTTTTGCAAGAAAGAGACCAAGTCCTACTCCAGATTTATTTCCTTGTCGTTTAAATGGGGCAAATAAATCAACACTTTCATCAATTCCACACCCCTCATCAATAACTTCTATAAGAAGTCCAAAATTATCTTGAGAACTTTTGAGTGTTACAGATTTCTCTTTTGGTGTGAACTTGAGAGCATTTTGCAGAAAATTTTGTATGATTTGGTTCAGTAAACTTACTTGAAGTGTTGCCATAAAGCCATCTGGCTCAAAATGCATGTGAAGTTGTTTCCCTTCATTCTCTGCTAAGAGTTTAAAATCATCTGCTTTTTGTTTGAGAATAGCTATGATGTCAACTTTAACTGGTTTATCTAATTGTGCACCTTCTTGACGACCGATATTTAAGATATTTGAGACTATGATGTTCATCTCATCGATTGTCTTATTCGTCGTCTTTAAAGCATCTATATACTCCTCTGGAGAGCGTTTTTTAATAAGTGTGACTTGGTTTTTTAATTTGATGACAGCAAGAGGAGTTTTTAACTCATGTGCGGTACCTATAAAAAGCTCTTTTTGGTATTTTACAAAGTTCTGAATTCTAGAAATTAAGTGGTTGATTGTAAGACCAAGTGGTTCAAACTCGAGTGGTAGCTCTTCTACTAAAATAGGTTTTATGAGATGTTCATTCATATTTGAGAGTTTGGATGTGAGTGTTTCAACAGGTCGAACAAGCATTTTTGAGAGTGTAACTGCATAGATGATGACAAGCAAAAATCCTGCAATATTGATGATATAAATATAGTTCATAATTTTGTTGAGGAGCTTAATAGTAGGTGTAATCTCTTTTGTGATTTTTAAGTAACTTGTGTCTTCAACATTAAATGGAAAAATTAGAGTGAGATAGGTGTGTTTATATTTTGTTGTTTCATAAATATCTACTTCTGCATTTTGCGCTTTTAAATAGATGATTTCTACGCTTACAGAGAAGAAATTTTCAGGGGAACCATCATCAAGTTGAAAAACAGATTGATTGGATGTAATGTTATCTGCATAGCGCATAAGTTCAGATTTTTTTTCATCATAAATAGACTTTTCAATGTAAAAATATAGAAGTGTTGAAAATAAAAAAATGAGAGAAGCAGAAGAGAAAATGAGTTGAATAAGAAAGCTTTTTCTTATACTTTTTTTCGATAACATAAGGAACTCCCACTATCAATTTTGATAGCAGGATTATAACATTTTAAAGGTTAAAGGACTAGTTTATTTCTTTTGGAAAACAAAATCTATAACCACGACGACGAACAGTTTCTATCGTAGTGATTCCTAGTGGTTTATCCATTTTTTGTCGAATTTGATTTATCGCAACTTCAATTACATTTGGAGTTACAAGTTCAGGCTCTTCCCAGATAGCATCAAGAAGTTGCTCTTTTGAAACAATTTGATCACGGTGACGTGCTAAGTGAGTAAGTACTTCAAAAGGTTTCCCTTTAAGTTCTATCTCTTGCTCTTTATAAGTGATTTTTTCTTCTTCAGGATTGATAATTAAATCTTCAATTTCAATGATATTGCTTCCACCAAAACGTAAGCGGGCTTCAATACGAGCGATTAAAACATCAAAATCAAAAGGTTTTCTGATGTAATCATCAGCACCACTTCTAAGAGCTTCAATTTCACTTTCGTTATCGTCTCTTGCAGAGAGAACAACAACAACAGTTTTAGGCGTATTTGTTTTGATGTCACCAATAATGTCAACTGAATTTCCATCTGGAAGCATCCAGTCCATAAGAACTAAATCATAGTTACGAATATCTAAATAGTATTCACCATCTTTAAGTGTTTCAACAACATCACTTTGGTAACCAAACTCTTTGAGTCCTTCTGCGAGCATTTTGTTTAATGTAACTTCATCTTCAATGATAAGAATGCGCATTAATGTTTTCCTGTATGTAAATATTTTGGCGAAATGATAGCATAATTTTAGTTTAGTTTAAAGTTTTTTTCAATTTTCTTTAAAAAAAAGTGAAGTTTTACTTAAGAAATGAAGTTGTATTGATTACTAACACTGACACGACATTCTTCAAGAATGGAAGGTTTTGTGATTTTTATATTCAAGGTATTAATGGTTGGAAAACTACTTTTAAGTTTTTGCGATAAAGTTTCTAGAGAGTCTTCAATAAGTAAAAATTTTGATTCTACCATTGTAGATTGAATAAGTGATGCAACATCAGCGTAATTGATAAATGCATCCTTGTACACATAAGTTATCTCTACATTGACAATAATATCTTGTGGAGTGACTCTTTCAAAATCTAAAATTCCTAGAATTGCTTGAAATTTTAGATCTTCAATATGTATATTCATTAGACAACACGTTGCTCTTCACCTTTAAAAAGACGAATAATATTTGGAATATGTTTGTAATAGAGGACAGCTACAATAAATACAACAGGCGCATGTGGCATATCTGGGTGAATAATAAAACTTGCAATAAGAAGTGCTAAAACAGCAGTAAGTGAAGAGATAGATGAAATTTTAAGTGTTTTTGCTAATCCTGCCCATACAGCAAGTGCAATAAGTGTTTCATAAGGAAGCATAAACATCATAACTCCCATGCCCGTCGCAATGCCTTTTCCACCTTCGAAGTTTAAGTAAGGAGAGAAACAGTGACCAAGAACAGCTAGAACTGCTACTCCCCAAAGTGTTGCTTCTGTAAGTCCAACAAAATAGGCAATAGCTAAGACAACAACACCTTTGATTGCATCAAGCACAAGTGTTGCAATACCTAGTTTTTTAGCAAGTACTGGATTGGTTTGTTTTACTACACGTAACACATTTGTAGCACCAATACTTCCACTTCCACTTGTCTTAATATTAACGCCTGCAAATTTGTTGGCAAGAATGAGACCAAAAGGAATTCCACCTACGAGGTATGCGAGTATAAAAAATTGTATATTTGTATTAAATAAAAATTCCATAAAATTCCTTGAAGAGTTTAAGTGGAAGTATTTTACACAGAATATATTTATAAGCATATAAAATTTTTGGTTATAATTACAATAATTATACTATTGAGGATATTTTGTGCAATATACGAATGAAGAATTAAAAGAAAAAATTAATGAATTAAAAACTAAATTGGATGTTACTGTTGTTGCACATTTTTACCAACGCGATGAAGTTTTTGAAATTGCTGACATTACAGGTGACTCTCTTGAGCTGGCGATGAAAACCAAGACAGATACTGCAAAATTTGTTCTCTTTTGTGGTGTGGGTTTTATGGGACAAAGTGTGAAAGTTCTCTCTCCAGAAAAGCGCGTAGTTATGCCAAAGATTGCTTGTTGTGCAATGGCTAAAATGATAGATTCTCTCTACTTTGATGCATCAGTAAAATACTTAAATGACAATGGAATAAACAGCGAAAATATACTTCCTATTACATACATTAACTCAAATGCAGAAGTAAAGGCAAAAGTTGGCGAAATGGGTGGCATGGTTTGTACAAGTGCAAATGCGAAACAGATTATTACTACAGCACTCAAAGAGGGTAAAAAGATTCTTTTTGTTCCAGATAGATGTTTAGGGCAAAACATTGCAAATCAGATGGGATTGAAATCTATGGTTATCAATCAAGAAGGAAACCCTCTTGAGTGTGACATCTTATGTTATGATGGTTTTTGTTCTGTTCATCAACTCTTTAGTGTAGAAGATATAGAGTTTTATAGAAAAAAATATCCAGGAATATTGATAGCGACACATCCAGAGTGTGACCCAACAGTTTGTCAAGCGAGCGACTTTGTAGGTTCGACTTCTCAGCTTATAAAATATATAACAGAGCTGCCTGCTGAGCAAAAAGTGGCTGTTGGAACAGAGTTTAACATGGTAAATCGTTTGCGTCCAAACAACACCTATATTTTAAGTGCAACAAAACCAGAATGCCCAACTATGAATGAGACAACACTAGAAGATGTTTATTTGACACTCAAAGCAATAGATGATGGCGAACCAATCAATGAAATCTTTGTAGATGAAAATACACGTCATTGGGCGAAAATAGCTTTAGAGAGAATGTTGGCATTATGATAAAAAAATTTGTAATTGAAGCTTTAGCAGAAGATGTCGGACGTGGAGATCTTTATGCTCTAGTAGAACCAGCTGTAGAAGCAAGTGCAAAGATTATTGCAAAGAGTCAAGGCATT
Organism: Sulfurimonas sp.; assembly: GCA_041595535.1. Classification (GTDB taxonomy): domain Bacteria; phylum Campylobacterota; class Campylobacteria; order Campylobacterales; family Sulfurimonadaceae; genus Sulfurimonas. Next base: position 24,770 of record JBFHKA010000016.1, read on the forward strand.
GTTGCTGGTGTAAAATATATTGATGTATTAGCAGAGTTAGAAGGCATAGAAATTACTTGGTTTAAAAGTGACACGCAACGTTTTTTAGTTGGCGATGAAATCGCTATGCTTAGGGCAAATTCTCATACATTGTTACGATGTGAACGTACAATTTTAGATATGCTTTTACATGCAAGTTCCATCGCAACACTCACACAAAAATATGTACAAATTTTAGAACCTTATGGTGTGAAACTACTCGATACTAGAAAAACAAGACCTCTGTTACGTGTGTTTGAAAAGTATGCAACTAGAACAGGTGGAGCAGTCAATCATAGAATGGGTTTAGATGACTCTTTAATGATAAAAGATACACATCTTAAGACAATTCAAAATCTAAAGGCTTATATAAAAAACGCACGTAACACTATTCCTTTTACTGCAAAAATAGAAGTTGAAGCTGAGACTTTAGAGATTGCTCAAGAGGCAATGTCTGCAATGTGTGATATTGTAATGTGTGATAATATGACTCCTGAACAGATTCAAGAAGTGGTTGCATTTAGAGATGCAAATTTCCCTCATATTCTTTTAGAAGCAAGTGGAAACATCTCTTTGGAGACTATAGAATCTTATGCTAAAACAGGAGTAGATGCAATTAGTAGTGGTTCGCTTATTCATCAAGCAAACTGGATAGACATTTCAATGAAAATGGATTAGCAGGCTAAAACATGGCTGATGATCAGGAAAAGACGGAGGAACCCACCGCCAAAAAGATAGAGGATGCCAGAAAAGAGGGAAATGTTCCAAAATCCCAAGACACCTCGGGCGTCATAACTCTTTTTGTAGCGATTTTATCTATTTTATTACTCTTTCCTTTTATGTCTGAGCACATGGTCGTATTGATAAAATATTATTTTTCTTTGGTTGGGCAAGAGATAAATAGAAGCGCGATGGTTGATATTGCATTTATGACTATAAAAGAGTTTTTACTTATTGTGATGCCACTCGCCATAGCAGTTGCTATCTCAGGAATCATTGCAGCACTTTCACAGTTTGGTTTTTTGTTTACTACCGATGCTATTGTCCCTAAGTTTTCAAAAATTGACCCTATAAAAGGAACAGCAAACCTATTCTCTATGAAAAAACTTATAGAGGGTGTAAAGGTTACCTTTAAATCTTTTACAACACTTGGAATAGGTTTTGTTTTTTTCTTCTATTTTATTTTAGAACTCCCTACAGTTGCACTTTTTGGTTTAGGCGATCAAATGCGCTGGCTTGAAGATAAGATGCTTATAATTGCAGCTGTTATGCTTTTTATCATCTTTATTTTTGCAATGATAGATCTTGTCATCGTGAGAAAGCAGTACTTTGATGGACTTAAAATGTCAAAACAAGAGATAAAAGACGAGATGAAAAACATGGAGGGAGATCCTCTTATTAAATCAAAAATACGTCAAATCCAGATGCAAGCCGCTAGAAAAAGGATGATGGCAGAAGTTCCAAATGCAGATGTTGTTATAACCAATCCAACACATTACGCTGTAGCTATAAAATATGATGAAACAAAGTCACGAGCACCTATTGTCGTAGCAAAAGGGATGAACGTTATAGCGCAACAGATAAAAAAAATAGCAAGAGAGAGCAATGTTCATATAGTTCAAAATCCTCCTTTGGCAAGAAGTTTATATAATGAAGTTGAACTTGATCGTGCAATTCCTGAAACACTTTTTGGAGCAGTTGCTGAGGTGCTTGCTTATGTTTACAAGATGAATAGGAAATAGTATATAATTTTAAAAAGAAAAGAATTTATGCTACCTATTGAAGATATATCATCTGCGCAACATATTACACTAAAAGCAGGGAATACATCCTTTGCAAATGCAAGTGCGATGTATACCTATCTTCTTACGCAGCATAAAAAAGTTTCGCTCTGTGCGAGTGAAGATATTGAAAATAATTTTTCATTTTTACCTTGGTATGATAAGCTTCGAAAATCAATACCATCATCTACAGATTTAATTATCGAGATAAGTAGTGATACTATTGGATACGTTCATTACTTAGATGCACATAGTGTAAAAATAAATAAAAAAATGGCAACAGCACTTTATGCAGGACTTTTAAAAAAGTATGAAAATCTTCAAAGTTTACAACTCGATGGCATGGTTTTTGCTACCGTAAATAGATTAATTGAACTCCAAGCAGAGTATCAACTTTGCCAGAGTTTTCTCGCTTATAACGTGCCTCTTTCAGTTTTTAGATTAAAAGCCACTCTTTTTAAAAAGATGCTTTTAGTAGATGAAGCGAGTGTTGTAAATGTTTATATATGTGATGAAGATTTTAAAACAACAGGTGCTACTTTAAAAGACGCACGTAACATTATGAAAGAGTTGCTTACTCTTGTCAATGTAAGAAAAGTTGTTTTGATAAAAAGTGATGAAGAAAATAAAATAATACAAGAGGAAATAAGATTTGAGAAATAGAGGCAAAAGCTCTTCATTTGGGTTGATTTTTATAATAATATTAGTGATGGGAATTGGAGTATTTGTTTATTTCTCTTCTATGTTTGAAAGAGTTGCTCCAACTGTTACAATGCAAAACAATGGCTATTGGAATTTGAAAAAGCCATTGAAGATTAAGATAGAAGATGAGAGTGGGATTGTCGCTTACAAAGTCTTTTTAAGAAGTAAGGAAGGAGATGTAGAATTACAATATGAGAAATTAATTACTCCTAAGTTGTCTATTGATTTAGAAGTTGAGCCTCCAAGACGTGCTTATACTATGAAAGATAAGCAAATAGAAGTAGTAATAGAAGCACAAGATAATAGTAAATGGAATTATACACAAGGCAATAGTGTGCGAAAATCATTTAGTATGGTTGTTGATACAAAACGTCCTTCTCTTAGCGTAGTAAGCAATTCCTATAAAATATCTCGTGGTGGCTCCGCTTTGGTTATTTTTAAATTAAATGATGAAAATCTTGAAGATGTATATATTGAAGGCAACCATGACAAAAAATTCAAGCCACAACCTTTTTATAAAAAGGGTTATTTTATCTCACTTTTAGCATGGCCCGTTACAGATGATGGTTTTAAAGCGACTGTAGTTGCAACAGATTTAGCTGGAAATGTATCAAAAGCATATGTTCCTTTATATCTTAAAGAAAAGGATTATAAAGTATCCAATATTACAATAACTGATAAATTCTTAAAAGGTAAAATCGCTGAGTTGGCTGAAGAGTTTGCTGAGACACAAGGAGTAGACAACTCTCTCGAACAATTCAAAATTATCAATGAAGATGTACGTGCAAAAAATGAAGCTTTGATTCACGAACTCTCATCCAAAGTTAAAGATGAAGAGATTAAAGATTTTCAGATGAATAAAATGTATCCTCTAAAAAATGCACAAGTTGTTGCTCAGTTTGGTGATCATAGAAAATATTATTATGATGGAAAGTATATAAGTCAATCATACCATTTGGGCTTGGATTTAGCGAGCAATGCTATGGCTGCAATTAAACCACAAAATAGTGGGGAAGTTGTCTTTACTGACTATAATGGTTTATATGGAAATATGCCAATGATTTATCATGGTTTAGGTCTTTATACACTTTATGGACACTGCTCAGGTGTCAAAGTAAGTAGTGGTAGCAGTATTGTTAAAAATGAGACTATTGCAAATACTGGAAAAACTGGTTATGCTATGGGTGATCACTTGCATTTTGGTGTTTTAGTGCAAGGTATAGAAGTTCGCCCACAAGAGTGGATGGACACAGAGTGGATAAAATTAAATATCAATGATGTTATTAAAAGTGCTAAACATATCATAGATAAGGGCTAAAAGGGACGCTAATATGTACCAAACAACTATTAAAAAAAGTGTTGAACTTGTAGGAATAGGTCTTCATAAAGGCTCTCCTGTGCGATTAAAATTAGAGCCATTAGAATCAAACAGTGGCATCGTTTTTTATAGAAGTGATGTAGATGTTTCTATTCCACTCATTCCAGAAAATGTTGTAGATACAAAAATGGCAACAGTGATAGGTAAAGATGGGTATGTCATATCAACTATTGAGCATCTGCTCTCTGCAGTTTATGCTTATGGTATTGATAACTTACGTGTTATAGTTGATGCGGATGAAGTTCCTGTCATGGATGGAAGTAGTGCAAGTTTCTGTATGCTATTGGATGAAGCGGGAATTGCTGATCTAGATATTCCAAAAAAAGTTATGAAAATCACAAAAGAAGTTGAAGTAAAAGAGGGTGAAAAATATGTAAAACTCTCTCCTTCACCTGATTTGAACTATGATTTTACTATTAAATTTCCACATCCAGTAATTCAGACGCAAGAGTATGTTTTAAAATTTACAAAAGAGAGTTATAAAAACGAGATAGCAAGGGCAAGAACTTTTGGTTTCTTACACGAAGTACAATACCTTCGTTCTAAAGGACTAGCACTTGGCGGTTCGCTTGAAAATGCAATAGTATTGGATGATAAAAAAATATTAAATCCTGAAGGTTTACGATTTTCCGATGAGTTCGTAAGACATAAAATTCTTGATGCTATTGGAGATATGAGCCTCATTGGCATGAATTTTATAGGTAATTATGAAGCAATGGCAGGAAGTCATGATTTAAATCATAAGCTTACCTTGGAACTTTTAAAAGACCCTCAAAATTATGAGATTGTTGAACTTGTTGGAGAAAAAACAAGAGAGTTAGAAAAAGCATATGCTTAAAAAAGTAGATATTCTTCTTCTTTCTCTAGGTTCTCCTATACAAATAGGAGTTTATGAGAATAACAAACTTATACAAAAGATAGAATCTTTTGAAAAAAGTTCTGATGTACTTCCAAAAATATACCAAAACCTTTTTAAGCTGTACAACGTAGAAAAATTGTTATATGTGAATGGTCCGGGAAGTTTCATGGCTATAAAAGTGGCGTATATTTTCTTAAAATCTTTGAGTGTGTTAAAAAATATACCACTTTTTGCAACAGATGCGTTCAAATTCAATAACAATCAGCCAATAAAAGCGATAGCAAAGTTGTACTTTGTTAAAATTTCATCAGAAATAAAAACTCAAAAATTAGAAATAGCACCAGAGTCAGTTTTTAGACTTCCTGAAGTACTTGAGTATAATGAGTTTACTACAACATCAACACCCCTTTATATGATAGGTGCAGTTGGTCAATAGGAAAATAAAACGTGATAATAAGTGTACCTGCAACTTCTGCAAACCTTGGGCCAGGATTTGACTCTTTAGGACTTGCAGTAGATTTACGAAACCAAGTAGAATTTCATCCATCAAGATTTTTCAGTGTTAGTATACGAGGAGAGGGAGAAAACAACCCTAGATTAAAGGGGAATAACCTTTTCATTAGTATTTTTAACGAACATTATAATCGTTTAACAAAAAAGCCTCAAAATTTTAAATTTACTTTTGAGAATCAAATTCCAATGTCAAGAGGGCTTGGAAGCTCTTCTGCTGTTATTGTAAGTGCAATAGCCTCAGCTCATGAAGCAGCTGGTATTAGAGTTTCAAAACGTAGAATCCTCAACCATGCTCTCGTATATGAATCACATCCTGATAATATTACACCGGCAGTTATGGGTGGATTTAATGCAGCTACTATTGAAAAAAATAAAGTATTTTCTCAGAGAAAACATCTGCCAGAGTATTTAAAAGCGGTTGTAGTTATACCAAATAAACAGATGAATACATCTAAATCAAGGACAATATTGCCGAAATCGTACTCTAAAGAAAATGCAGTTTATAATCTTTCTCATACAGCAGTTACGGTAGCTGCATTTTTTAATGAAGATTGGGAAATGTTAAAATTAGCAACACAAGATAGGTTTCATCAAAAAGCAAGGATGAAAACTCTGCCAGAACTTTTTGCAGTGCAGAAAGTCGCATATGAGAGTGGCGCACTTATGAGTACACTCTCCGGAAGTGGCTCAACATTTTTTTCTTTGGCATACGATGATGATTCAGCAATGTTGGCAAACAAATTTTCTCAAAAATTTCCGGACTTTGTAGTAAAAGTACTTAATTTTGATAATACGGGATTGTTAATAGAGCGATAAAGCCTATTAAATAAAGCAAGATTTAGATATAATGGCGAAAATTTTTTATCAACCAACAAGAATGTGTGTTTCATGTCGAAACCGAGATATTCAGATGAATCTGTTGCGCCTTCAATGTAGCGATGGAGATTTGAGTCCATTTAAAAAACTTGGTAGAAGTTTTTATTTTTGTAAAACTTGTCTACAAGAAGATAAAAAAATCTCTAAAGCACTCATGCGTTACTGTAAAAGTGCAGATAAAGAGAAACTTATGAATAAACTAAAGGAGATCATCACTGATGATAGAAAAAGTTAGAGTACACGAAATTGCAAAAGAGCTAGGAATAGCATCTAAAGATGTCCTAGATAAAGCAAAAAAGATGGGTCTTGAAGTAAAGTCCGCGCAGAGTGTTGTTACGATGGAACAAGCTGAAGAACTAGCAAATTATATAATGAATGGTGGAGATAATGAGATAACTACTCCTGAAGCAACACCAGTGAAAAGTGATACTCCTACAAAAGAAGAAACTCCTAAAGCAGAGAAAATTGAGAGTGTTGTTCCAGTTAAAAAAGAGAATACACCAATTAAAGAAAAACAGCTGTCTACTCCTGAGTTAAAGAGTGAAACTAAAGTGGTTGAGACTGCAGATGAAAGTCAAGAGAGTAGTTTAAAAACAGTTGAAAAAGTTACAGTAGTACCTGTGAAAAAATCTGGTCTAAAGATAGTTAAAAAGAAAAAACCAGTTGTCGAAGTTAAGGAAGAGTTTGTAGCTCCACAAAAACAAGCACCTGTATCATCATATGGAAAAATGAGTGCAGAGGTTTTAGAAGAGCTAGCTCACAAGAAAAAAGCCATTTCAAAACAAGCGCATACTAGTAAAAAAGAGCAAGGTGTAAAAATAGATATTTTTGGTGGTTCACTCAGTGAAGTATCTATGGATATGGATGATCAAATAGTTTTACTTGATTTGAATGCTACGGAAAGAGCTCCACTAGTTCCAGAAGAACCAAGAAAACCCAAAGCTCCTAAACCTATAGGAAGAAATGCAAACAAAAAAGCTACGCCTCGTACTCGTAATGTAAGAAAAGATACAAGAAAAAAATATACAAAAGACAAACCTACTGATGAAGTTGTTACACATGTAGAAATTCCAGAAGATATTCGTGTATACGAATTTGCTGAAGCTCTTAATCGTCCAATGTCAGAGATTATTAAAGTTCTTTTTGACCTTGGTATGATGATGACAAAGAATGACTTCTTAGGAAATGATGAAATAGAAATTCTCTCTGAAGAGTTTGGTGTAGAAGTAACAATTATTGACCCTAAAAATGAGTTTACACAAGAAGTTGAAGATATTGAAGAAGATCCAGATGCATCAGAGCGTCCACCTGTTATTACAATTATGGGTCACGTTGATCATGGTAAAACATCACTTCTTGATGCTATTCGTAAGGCAAAAGTAACTGAAGGTGAAGCGGGTGGAATTACACAGCATATTGGTGCATATACGATTGAGCAACACGGACGTGCAATTACTTTCTTAGATACTCCAGGACACGCTGCATTTAGTGCTATGCGTCAACGTGGTACAGATGTAACAGATATTATTATCATAGTTGTTGCGGCAGATGATGGTGTAAAACCACAAACTTTAGAGGTTATTAAACTTGCTAAAGAGTCAGGTGCTCCAGTTATAGTTGCGCTTAATAAAATGGATAAAGAGACTGCCCAACCAGATATGGTTAAAGGTCAAATGGCTGAAAATGGTTTAACCGCAATTGATTGGGGTGGGGATATAGAATTTATTCCTGTTTCGGCAAAATCTGGTTTAGGTATTGATGAACTACTTGAAACAATTCTTTTGACCGCAGATGTTTTAGAATTAAAAGCAAATGTCAATGCTATGGCAAGAGCTGCTGTAGTTGAGTCTTCTCTAGAAAAAGGTCGTGGACCAGTTGCAACAGTAATCGTTCAAAATGGTACACTCAGAGTTGGTGATTATGTAGTTTGTGGAAGTTCTTATGGGCGTGTAAAAGCGATGATAGATGAAAACAATAAGCAAATCAAAGCACTTCTTCCAAGTCATACGGCAGTTATTGCAGGACTGAATGAAGTTCCTAGTTCTGGTGAACTTATGAGTGCAATGGCTTCTGAAAAAGAGGCTAAAGCATACGCTCTTAAACGTCATGAGTATGATAGACATAAAGAACTCTCACGTAGTACTAAATCTACTTTAGAAGATATGACATCTATGATTGCTGAAGGAAGACTCAAATCTCTTAAAGTTGTACTTAAAACAGACGTTCATGGCTCTCTTGAAGCGATTAGAACAGCATTGATGGATTTAAGAAATGAAGAAGTAAAAGTAAATGTTATAAGTGCTGGCGTAGGTGGAATTACAGAGAATGATGTTGAACTTGTAAGTAACTCAGAAAACTGTGTGCTTCTTGGATTTAACGTACGTCCAACTGGTTCAGTAAAAGCAAGTGCTAAACAAAAAAATGTTGAGATTAAAACATACTCTATTATTTATCAACTTTTGGATGATATTACTGGAATGCTTACAGGTATGATGGCTCCAAAATATACAGAAGAAAATACAGGTCAAGCAGAAGTACGTGAAGTATTTAAAATACCTAAAGGTATGGTTGCAGGATGTGTTGTTGTCGATGGTAAACTTGTACGTGGTGGTATGGTTCGTGTTATCCGTAACGGTGTGGTTACATATGAGGGTAGTCTTGTATCACTTAAACGTTTCAAAGATGATGTTGAAGAAGTTGGTAATGGTTATGAATGTGGTGTTGTTATCAATGGTTATGACGATGTTGTTCCAGGAGATATACTTGAGACATTCAAAAAAGTTGAGCAAAAAGTATCTTTATAGATGACAGAAGCACAGATAAAACTTAAACGTACGGAGTCAGTTCTTTTGGAGTTGATTCCTCAAGCACTTGGTTCTATGAACGATAAAAGACTGCATGATTTAGATATTATTGAAGTTGTTTGTTCTCGTGGAAAAAGTGATGCAAAAGTCTATATCAACCCTTATGAGTATACAGAACAGGAAAAACGTGAATATCTTAAACTTTTAAATAAGGCTCGACCAATTGTTGAGACATATTGTTTGAAAGATCAAGGTTGGTTTCGTTGTCCTAAATTTACATTTGAGTTTGATGAACAGTTGAAAAAAGTTCAAAATATAGAAGAGTTATTTAAAAAAATAGCAAAGGATAGTAACAATGAGTCTTGAGAGCGATATTAAGTCACTTGTACAATCAGTAAACTTAGAACTTTATGATGCAACTATCGTAAACGAAAACGATGAAACTATTTATAGAATCAGTGTTATCTCAAATGATACAGTAGATGGAAAACGTAAAAATGTAAGTCTTGATGAGTGCGTAGAGCTTACACATCTTATTTCTCCTCTTTTAGATGTAACACCTCCTGTTTCAGGTGAATATAGACTTGAAGTTGGAAGTGCTGGAATAGAGCGAAAGCTTTCAACTTTGGCTCAGTTTAAAATGTCTTTGGGTGAAAAAGTTTCTCTTCTGTGTACTAACAAAGAAAAAGTAAGAGGTGTTTTAGCAAAAGTAGAAGGTTCTAAAATCTCAGTTGCAACAGAAGATGAAACTGTAGAAGTTGAATTAAACGAAATAAGTAAAGCTAAAACTTACTTTGAATGGTAATACATCATAACTTTTTTATGAACCTAGCCCTCAAAGAGGCTTGGAAGTATCAAGGTTTCACATATCCAAATCCTGCAGTTGGTTGTACAGTTGTAGGTGCAAATGGTGAGTTGCTAGCCGTAGAAGCGCATCATAAAGCTGGAGAACCTCATGCAGAGGTCAATGCTCTTAAGTCCGCATATTATAAACTGACACAAGATGAAGAAATTACACATCTCACTCATTCAGCTGCAATTCATACCTATCTCTTAAATCATCATAACAATATTTTTACAGATATCTTTCTTTATACTACACTTGAGCCGTGCTCTCATGTTGGTAAAACTCCTTCATGTGCATCACTTATAAGCCAATTAGGGATAAAAAAAGTTTATGTTGGGTCGTATGATGGCAACAAAATTGCAGAAAATGGGAACATGATTTTGGCAAAAAATGGTTGCGAGGTTGTGAGTGAACTTCTTAAAAAAGAGTGTGATGATCTGCTATACCCTTTTAATAAATCACTTCAGAGTAGATTTGTTTTTTTTAAGTGGGCACAACGCTTAAATGGTACAACAGATGATGGAAATATTAGCTCCTTAAACGCAAGAAAAAATGTGCACATAATGAGAGATGTATGCGATTTATTAGTAATAGGTGGAAATACAGTACGAGTGGATAGACCTACATTAGATGCAAGGCTAGTAGATGGAAAAGCACCTGATGTTTTGATAGTATCACGACAAAAAGATTTTGATAAAACGATTCCTTTATTTCATGTACAAGGTAGAGAAGTTTTTATAGAAGAGAATTTTTCACGCTTAGATAACTATAAAAATATCATGATTGAAGGGAGCAGTACCATGTTTGAACTCTCACGTGATTATGTAGATTACTATCTATGTTATGTAGCACCTCGCTTTGGTGGAAAAAGTGGTTTTGAGAATCTTAATGCAGAATTTGAAATTTTAAATCTAGAAAAAGAAGACCAAGATATAATTATGTGGATGAAAAGGATAGAAATTTGAGTAGCAACGGTAAAAAAAATAATCAAAAGCAAGAAAAAATAGTTTCAATGTTTGATGATATAGCGCCAACATACGATACCGCAAATCGTGTTATGAGTATGGGTGTTGATAAGAGCTGGAGAAGAAAAGCTTGTGATTTGGCATATGGATATAATGCAAAAGACTCTATAGACAAGATTGTAGATGTTGCATGTGGAACAGGTGATATGATGGACTTTTGGAAAGAGAGAGCCGAAAAATCTGGAATTGCCGTAGGTGAAATTGTTGGAGTTGATCCATCGACTGGAATGGTTGATGTTGCTCGTAAAAAATATCCTAAGTTTAACTATCATATAAGCAAGGCTACAGAGATTCCACTTAAAGATGCTACTGCAGATATTTTGAGTATCACATATGGAATCAGAAATGTAGTAGAGCGTGAAGCGGCATTAGTGGAGTTTAACCGTGTTCTAAAAAAAGATGGCTTAGTTGTTATATTGGAGTTTATGAAAAATGAAAACCCATCACTTCTTGGAAAAATTAGAGACTTTTATATGCATAAAATTCTTCCAAAAGTGGGTGGTTTCATCTCTAAAAACTTAGAAGCATACGAGTATCTTCCTAACTCGATTGGAGATTTTTCAACTGTTGAAAATATGCAAAACGAGTTAGTCAATGCTGGTTTTGAGATGCTCTATACAAAAAGTTTCTCTATGGATATATCTACGCTCCTTATAGCACGTAAAAAGTAGGACTTATGCACTTTAGTGAAGGTTCATACACTTTAAGTGTCTCTTCACTTAATGAGCAGATTAAAACACTTTTAGAGAGTAGTTTTAACCGTGTACTTGTTGAGGGGGAACTTTCGCGTATCACCTTTCATAATTCAGGACATATTTACTTTACTCTTAAAGACAGTAGTTCAACTCTTAAAGCTGTAATGTTTAAAGGCAATGCAGCAAACTTGAAATTTCAACTCAAAGAGGGCTTGAAAGTCATCTTAGATGGAGCTATTACACTCTATAAACCACGAGGTGAGTACCAGATAAACTGCTTTAGTATTGAACCAGCTGGACATGGTGCTTTAGCTTTGGCATATGAGCAACTCAAAGAGAAACTCTCAGCTCAGGATTACTTTAATCCTGAACGAAAAAAGCCACTTCCAAAATTTCCAAAAAAAATTGCTCTTATCACTTCTGCAACAGGTGCAGCTCTTCAAGATATGTTACGTGTGGCTAATAGTAGATACAGATTCTTGGAGCTAGATATTTATGATGTTCTTGTTCAAGGTGCAAGTGCGGCACAAGAGATAGCAGATGCCATAGTAGTCGCAGATACAAAAAAATATGATGTAATTGTTGTCGGTAGAGGTGGTGGAAGCATAGAAGATTTGTGGGCTTTTAATGAAGAACTACTTGCAGATGCTATCTTTCATGCAAAAACTCCTATTGTCTCGGCAGTTGGACATGAGATAGATTGGCTCATTAGTGATTTTGTGGCAGATTTACGTGCACCCACTCCAAGTGCTGCAATGCAGATGATACTTCCCGATACAAATGAGCTTTATCAGTCACTCGATGCTATAGAGGCACAGCTTTCACAGCAACTCAGACAAAAAATACATAATGCATCACAACAATTAGAGCATTTAAAACTCTCTTACGTGCAACATTCTGTAGAGAAAAAACTCGCACAAAAACTTCAAGAGATAAAGCAGGTTAGAGAGAATTATCAACAAAGTATTCAGTTCAAATTTCAAAGTTTTACAAGAGAGCTACAGCAGATGCAAACGAGGCTACCTCAAGCAGTTGAAAGTTCGTTACGTGCAACACAACAACAGCTCCAAAATTTACAAAAAATGTTTGAGTCTAATCATCCAAAATATAAGAATAAAAAAGGCTTTGCACAGATTTCTAAAAATGCAAAAGTGATAGATATTGCTTCTTTGAACCAAGATGATGTTTTTGAAGCTCAAAGTGATATAGTAGTCATAACAGCAAAAGTTATTCATAAAAAGGAGATATAAATATGAACTATCCTAGTTTTTTTGACACTATTGAGAGCATAAAGTTAAAAGATCAGCTCTCACTAGTGTTGGGTGCATTTGAAAATGGTGAGTATGAGATTAGTTATCTTGAAGTTGTTAAAGCTGCTGGGCATAGTTGTCCTACTGTAGCTGGTGCCTATATTATGGCTAGTGAAGCATTAAAAGTTCTCTATCCTAACACACGAGCATTACGTGGAAATATAAAAGTAGAATTTGCAGAGACACTTGAAGAGGGTGTGGCTGGAGTTATAGGTAATGTTATTACTCACATTACTGGGGCAACAGACAAGAGTGGCTTTAAAGGTTTACAAGGAGCATTTGCACGTCACTCTTTAATGTATTTTAATAGTGACATAGAATCCTCAGCTCGATTTACACGCGTAGATACAGGGAAAAGTGTAGATGTAACTTACAATTACACAGTAATTGAGCCAAATCCTCAACTGAAATATCTTATGCAGAAATTAGGTTCTGGAGAAGCTACAGCTCAAGAAGTAAAGTTTTTTGGTGAGTTGTGGCAAGAGAGAGTGCAGAGAATTTTTGAAAACTTAGAAGAAGTTGTGCAAGTAAGAGAGTTATAAAACTTTCTTACTTTAAGACCATACTTGGAAAATATGTATGGAGTGTAACGGCAGAAGCAGCTGAGAGCTTTTTCATAAATTTATCGAATTTATCCTCTTGGTTCCAGATAGGATTTGTAACTTTACTTAATTGTACTACTCTTGCTTGGGCATCATATTTCACACCTAAAGAGTCTACTAAGCCTACAGTTTTTGCTTGGGAGGCAGTAAATATATGTGCATTTGCATACGTGTCACGTTTTGAATAATCTAGTCCTCTCGCATCTGCAACATCTTTAGAAAACATATCGTATGTTCCTTGAATGACTTTGTTTAGTTCATTGACTTCAAAGTCCGTCCATTGTCTATCTGGTGTACCTATTTGTTTATAACGACCTGCTTTTACAACTTGTGTTTTAATACCAATTTTTTCCATAACACCGCTTAAATCAGCACCTTGCATAATTACACCAATACTTCCAACCATAGAGCCTGGATTTGCAACAATCTCATTTGCCCAGATACTTGCATAATAGCTTCCACTTGCGATAGTACCTTGTGCGTAAACGACAACAGGCTTTTTCGCTTTTAATCGTTTAATTGCATACGCAAGTTCAATAGAAGGTGAAACTGCTCCACCTGGAGAGTCAACTACAAAAAGTACTCCTTTGATAGCAGTGTCGTTTGTTGCATTTTGTATTTGTTCCAAAACTTCTGAGACTTCCATAATTGGACCAACAAGATGAATTTCTGTGAGATTGTTAGGCGTTAAATCTTGCTTGCCTGCTGGTGCAAAAAGTAAAAATAAGATAAGCAAAAATATCATCGCTTTGAAGTGATCTTGGATGAACTTCACTGTTACCGTTATAGGCAAAAAAAGTTTTTTTATAAATTCCATGTTAGTTTTCCTTTTCTAGTTTACCATGAATGTAAACTTTAGAGATATTATACCTATGAAGTATTAAATGTATTGCAAGTTCTTCTGTTGGTGCTTTGTCTAAATCCAAAACTATCATATCTGCATTCTTTCCTTCTGCAATTTCTCCTGCATTTATGCCAAGTGCTTCTGCTGCGTTAATAGTCACTCCTTTTATAAGAGCATTAGCAAAACTTAGAAGTGGAGCATTAGCATGCATAAAAAGTGACATTTTCATCTCTTCAAAAAGGTCGAGTTTATAGTTTGAACTCAGTCCATCCGTTGCAACAATCCAGCGTATGTTTTCATCATTTAACTCTTTAATGTTGAGTGTAGCATTTCCTAAGAGTCTGTTAGAAATGGGGCAGTGTATGATAGTATGTTTCGCTTTTGCTATTTGCTCTCGCTCAGACGCATTTGTTTGTACCGCATGTGTTAAAAGAGTTTCATACTCATCGAAGAATTCAAGGAACTCATTTGCATCACAAACATTACTACTTTGTTTGAGAAGATTATGAAAGAAATCTTTAAAATCTCCCTCGCTATTGTCTAACCAATCACGTTCTGCTTGACTCTCCATAAAATGAGCTGTAAGTTTGAGTTTTTCACTCTTTACTATTTCCATAGCTTTTTTAATAAGAACAGGATGAACAGAGTAAGGTGAGTGGATTGCAACAGCTGGATAAAAACCCTTACGTGCGATACTCTTAGAAGCATCTAAACGTGAAATAAAGTCCGTAAATAAGGCATCTGCCATATTTGCTTGTGAGCCGATAAGTTCATTAAAGTAGACAACATTTTGTTTTGCATTTGCACAAACATCAAGATCTAATCCATGAGAGCTAATTGCTCCAAAAGTTGTAATACCATTGCTAAGCATATCATCACACGCTTTTTGCATACACTCTGCATTACAGCCACCTATAAGGTCTTCACGGTTCTCTATAACACTATAGAGCCAGCCCATAAAGTCTCCATAACTTAGTTCAGTTTTATTTGCAGAAAATTCTATATGAACATGGGCATTGATAAGTCCAGGCATAAGGAGTGAATTTTCTCTTAAAGTAGTTACTTTAGCATTAGGAAATTCCTCTATAAGTTCCTCAAACGGAGCTATCTTTTTGATTGTGTCATCAAATGCAACTGAGAGATTTGTAGAGATTTTATCTTTAAAAAATATAAAGTGAGGTGTAATAATTTGCATTTTTTCATTCTTTAATATGTAAAATTTTGAAATGGATTATACACTCTTTTAAGTAAGAAATAATTTTATTTTTTAAGCAAAACAAGATTATTAATCTTATATACTGTTTCAAATTGAGGAGAGTTACCGTATTCCTATAGGAGGTGTATAATGATAAAATGTCATGTTAAATTTGAAAACCTTGAAGAAGAATTAGTTCATCTTCAAACCGTCCTTAAAAATAGTTTGCAAAAAGAAATATTAACTATAAAAGAACTCAATAAAGAGGGTGAAAAATTCAAAGGTATAGTTCAAAAACTCCCTGCATTACAAGATGCAATATATGTTGTGTTTTCTTCTTATATGTGTCAAGATTACCATGAAAATGAGAGTTTTATTTTCATAGATGCTACTGGAAAGAATGTTTGTACAATATCTGGTAGAGAGATGGACTTATATGATATGATAAAAGATTGCGAAAAATTAGTTGAAAGTAAGTTACATTAAGTTTTAAATTTCTAACCTAAGCTACTTTTTTTTAATATTTATTTTGATAGAATAAGAATCAAAAGATTTGAAAAAGGTATAGAATGAAAATAGTAGTAATCCAGGGTCCCAATTTAAACATGTTAGGAATCCGTGAACAAAATATTTACGGTCCAATGAAGTTAGAACAAATTCATGCACAAATGAAAGATGTTGCAACACAAAATGGTATTGAAATAGAATTTTTTCAAAGTAACCTAGAGGGTGAAATAGTAGATAGAATTCAAGAATGTTATGGTGAAGCACATGGTATTATTATTAACCCAGCTGCATACACACATACTTCTATAGCTATTCGTGATGCAATTTCAGCTGTAAATATTCCTACAATCGAAGTACATATCTCCAATATTCATAGACGAGAGGAGTTTAGAAAAACTAATATGATAGCACCTGTTTGTGCATCTTCTGTAGTTGGTTTTGGTCCTTTTGGCTATCATTTAGCGATGATGGGTATGCTTCAAATTATAAACGAAATACAAGCTGCTCAAGAGGCTCATTTAAAAGCGCAACAAGCACAACAAGCAAAGTAAATATGTATATAAAACGCAACCTTAGTGACAAATTAACAACATTAAAAGGCTTGCGTTTTCCTTATATTTCAAAACAAAAAAGTTCTAAACGTTATGAAGTAACAGTAGGAATTGGTGGAAATGTTGGAGATGTTAAGCGAAGGTTTGAACACCTTTTTTTTACATTCAGAAGAGATAAGAAAGTTGATCTTATGCAGAGTGCGTTGATTTTAAAAAATCCTCCTTTTGGTTTTGTGAATCAGGATGATTTTTTTAATTCAATAGTTGTTCTTAAAACATCCATGCAACCTATAACTTTCTTAGACCATGTAATGCGATTAGAAAAAAGATTTGGCAGAAAAAGAACTTTTGCGAATGCCCCAAGGACTCTAGATTTGGATATTATATTTTTTGAAAATAGAGTTTTAAACACTAAAAAACTTACTCTTCCTCATGCCTCTTGGCAAGAGAGACAGAGTGTAGTCATTCCACTCTCAGGCTTGAAAATATGAAAATATTAACTTTCACAGGTCGTTCCCCATCTGAGGCACTTAAAAAAGCTAAAATGGAAATTGGTGATGAGGGTATGCTTATTGAGACAAGAGAAGTCCGTAAAAAAGCTCTAGGTAAAGAGGGACTTTATGAGATTGTCATCGGTATAGATGAAAACATGATACCTTCTACATATAAAAAAGCATCAAGACCTCTCTCTTCTCAGCAACCTTTGATGCAGGAGAGTAAAGATGTGCTTTTTGATATTTCAAATGCAGCGAAACAAATTTCTCAAATCTCAAATGTAACAGACCCTTTTGATGAATATAGCGAACAATATCCAATAAAAACTAGACAATCTCCTGAAGCTTTTTCTGAGCCAAAAGAGCTTAAAGAGATACGTGATGAGATAAATAAACTAACAGATAAAGTAAAAATAATTCAAAATATGTTTTGGGATGAAAAAGCACCAGATTTAGAATCTAAGATTCCATCTGAGTTTGCTGAAATTTATCGCCTCGCATCACAAAGCGGAATGAATAAAGAGCATTTAGATATGCTCATGCAGATTACACTTGAACATATGCCGGCTAAGATGCGAGAAAATTCTACGACAGTTAAGCGTTATTTTCAAACAATACTTAGAAAAATGGTACCAATAAGAAGAGAAAGCACTCCTGATGTTGGTGTAAAAAAGGTCATTATGCTTGTAGGTCCAACGGGTGTTGGTAAGACTACATCTATTGCAAAACTTGCAGCACGGTACTCGTTTTTAATGCAAAAAAAGTATAAAGTTGGTCTCGTAGTTTTAGATACGTATAGAATTGGCGCAGTTGAGCAACTCATGCAGTATGCAAGAATGATGAAACTTGGAATAGAGACAGTTGTAGATCCACCAGAGTTTGCGAGTGCCTTAAATTCTTTAAAATATTGTGATTATATTCTCATTGACACGATGGGTTCTAGCCCTTACGATAAAGGGAAAATAGAAAAAATATATGAGTGCTTAAATGCTAATACTACAGAGTATAATGTTGATGTGGTCTTAGTAATGCCAAGTTCCATCAAATATGAGGATTTGAAAGTAACATATGAAAATTTTTCGACATTAGGTGTTGATACTTTGATGTTTACAAAACTTGATGAGACTATGGGCTTTGGAAATATTTTTTCACTCTCTTATGAAACAAAAAAACCAATAAGTTACTTTTCTGTTGGTCAAGAAGTCCCAGAAGATTTAGTGTGTGCAAGTAGTGATTTTTTGATTGAGTGTTTACTCCATGGATTTAATAGGAGTAAAGTATGATGGGCAATCAAGCTGAAAAGCTTAAAGAACTTGTTGCTACAAATACAAATAAAAAGTCAAAAAAAACACGTTTTATAGCCATTACAAGTGGAAAAGGTGGTGTAGGAAAGAGTACAATTAGTTCCAATCTTGCATACGCTCTTTCCCAAAAAGGCTTGAACGTCGGTATATTTGATGCAGACATAGGCTTAGCAAATCTTGATGTCATGTTCAATGTTAAAATTAAAAAAAATATTTTACATGTTCTCAAAGGAGAAGCGACAGTCGCAGATATTTTGATTCCTATCACACGTAACCTTATTCTTATTCCTGGAGAGAGTGGTGATGAGATACTAAAATACTCTGATATGGCACTTTTTGAACGTTTTATGGAAGAAGCGCAAGTTTTAGATAAACTTGATGTTATGATTATAGATACTGGTGCAGGAATCGGAGAACATATTCAGATGTTTTTAAATGCGGCAGACGATGTTGTTGTTGTGACAGTTCCTGATCCAGCAGCCATTACAGATGCCTATGCAACTATAAAAACTATAGCTACATTGCGAGATGATATAAGTATGATTATGAATCAAGTCAAAAGTGAAAAAGAAGCTATTGGGGTTTTTGAAAAAATTAAAAAAGTTGCAAGTACAAATATTAAAGGTAATCTCAATTTGCAATATATGGGAAAAATTAATAGTGATGTAAAAGTTTCTTCTTCTGTGAAACAAAGAGCACTCTTTTGTGCTCAATATCCTACATCACAACCAAGTAAAGATTTAGAGGCAATTATTGCAAAGATAGCTTCTAAGCTGGAACGAAATGTGCTAGTTTCATCAAACGAGAGCGGTTTGTCAGGCCTCTTTAAAAGATTGATGGAACATTTTTGATTAAAGTTTGGGGAAGTGTATGTTAGGTGAGAATTTTGTATATTTTTTTACTGTTCAGGGATTTTTTGTTGGTATCATCTTTGGAATTTTAAAGTCTTTTGATGCTGAGGGACTCTTTGTATATACATTTTTTATTACTGTCTTTTTTTATCTTTTTTCCCATGTAATTATTGCTTTTTACTACAGAACATTAACAGCCAAAGCCTATTTTTTCCCGAAAGATACACATGAAAAAGAGTTAGATATGTTTGTTAAAGAAATAAATAAACGCGAAAAATTAATTGACTCAGTTTGTAAAATGACAGATATTGCAATTAAAATGAACTCTGAAGAGTTTTCTGGGCAAACATCATGATTCCTAACATTTATGTTCAAGATCTGCGACATCAAGAAGATGAACTCGCAATTCAATACCTTCCTGCAGTCAAAGCTATGGCATTTCGACTAAAAGAGAGACTTCCAAGTTCTATAGATTTTTCAGATCTCTCTGCAATTGGTACAGAAGAGCTAATAAAGCTTGCACGTAGATATGATGAAGCACAAAATGATTCTTTTTGGGGATATGCAAAAAAGAGAGTTTATGGTGCTATGTTGGATTATTTAAGAAGTTTAGATATCTTAAGTCGTGCAAATAGGAAATTGGTTAAAGCTATTGATTATATTGTAGAGGAGTATCTCCTCACACATGATAATGAGCCATCAGATGAAGAGTTGGCATTAAGACTTGATGAGAGTATTGAGAAAATACATGAAGCAAGAGTAGCATCAAGTATTTATACTGTCATGCCTTTGCATGATCAGCTTCAAGTTGGAGATGAGGGTGCCGCACTAGCTCAAGTTGAAAAAGATGAGTTGATAGAAGTCATCAAAAAAATTCTTGCATCGTGTAAAGAACGTGAGCAGATGGTTATACAACTTTACTATTTTGAAGAGTTAACGCTTAAAGAGATTAGTGAAGTTTTAGACATTACAGAATCTAGAATTTCTCAAATTCATAAATCTGTGATTCAAAAAATTAAAGAGAGTATAGGAGAGTAAGATGGCAGATATACTTTCCCAAGAAGAGATAGATGCTCTTTTAGATGTCGTAGATGATGAAGGAGAAGATGTCTTATCAGGCAATGATGATCATTTATTACCCCAAAGACAAGTAACGCTCTACGATTTTAAAAGACCAAATAGGGTTTCAAAAGAACAGTTACGTGCGTTTCGTGGTGTTCATGATAAGATGGCAAGAAGTTTGGCATCACAAATTTCTTCTATAATGCGTTCAATAGTTGAAATACAACTCCACTCAGTGGATCAAATGACATATGGAGAATTCCTTATGTCTCTTCCTAATCCTACAAGTTTTAATGTTTTTTCTGTAAAACCTTTAGAAGGAAGTGGTGTAATAGAGATTAATCCATCTATCGCTTTTCCGATGCTTGATAGACTTCTTGGTGGAAAAGGTGAACCTTTTGATGCTAGCCGTGAGTTTTCAGATATTGAGTTAAGCCTTTTTGAAACAATACTACGAGTTATGATGAGTACACTCAAAGAAGCTTGGGGACCGGTCATGGATATTTATCCTACAGTTGAGTCTAAAGAGTCAAGTCCAAATGTTGTTCAGATTGTTGCACAAAATGAGATTGTTGTTATGGTCGTTATGGAAATCATCATTGGGCATAGCTCAGGAATGATGAATATATGCTATCCTGTTATATCTCTTGAACCAGTTCTACCTAAATTGGCAAGTCGTGATTTAATGCTTAATGAAACAAGCTCTAAAAAAAGTAGAAATACAGAACTCCAAGTCCTTCTTGGTGGTGCCAAAGTAGATGTTGAAGCAAATTTAGGCGATGCAGATTTGACTATGGGAGATATTCTTGATTTAAAAATTGGAGATGTCATTAGATTGTCAAGTGCTGCAAACGACATTGTTACCGTTGCTGTAGATGGTAAAGAGAGATTTCATGGAGAAATAGGACTTCGCCGTTTTAGGAAATCTATACAAGTAACAGAGATTATAGAGACGGAAAAAGATGCAGTAAAACGTGCATTAGAAAGCTTTGAGAAACAGAGACATGATAAAATTTCTGGAGTCAAAGATATTATCAACCAAGACACTAGAGATGACGATGATGAGGAGTAGATAAATGAGTGACTTTATGAAATTATTTGTAGACGAAACTGTTGGGACTATAGAAGCACTTGTGGGGATGGCTCCTGAGATTACCTTAAAAGAAGAACAAGAATTAAGCATTATATCAAATATTGTTCCACCTATTGTAATTGTAAAAATAAAAATATCAGGTGACATTGAGAGTAATGCAATGGTTGCCTTACCTACAAATCTTTCAGCTTCTTTATCAGACATGATGATGGGAGAAGAAGTAAGTGATAGGGAAGAGATTACTGATGATGATTTAGATGCATCTAAAGAGATAGTTTCTAATATTTTTGGAGCAATTTCCAATAGTTTGTCTGGACAAAAAGAGTTGCCTGTTCTCTCTTTTGCTATAGATAGTATTGAATTTGTAAAAGATGATGCAGAAGTAAGTCTTGATTTATATACAAAAATGTATATTTATGCTTTTTCCATGGATTCTTTAAAGTCTCGCTTAATGTTTATTATAGATGAGCATTTAGAAAAAGTACTTTTTGGTTCTAAAAACCCTCTAGCTGAAAAATCTACTTCAACAGAAACATATAGTAATAGTAGTGTAGAGTCACGTCCAAGTTTAAGCAGTGAAGAGATGAGTAATATTGCACTTATTATGGACGTAAAATTACCTGTTCGTGTACGAATAGGAAAAAAAAGAATGCTCTTGAAAGATGTTTTAAATATGGATATTGGTTCTGTCATTGAGTTAAATCAACTTGCAAATGACCCTTTAGAAATTCTTGTAGATAATCATGTTATTGCACAAGGTGAGGTCGTTATAGTTGACGGTAACTTTGGTGTTCAAATAACATCGATTGGAACAAAAAAAGAGCGTCTAACACAGCTTAAGGCGTAAAGTGAACAAAAAAAACAATACCTTAACTAAAAAATATATTAAAGATATTAAATCAGCAGATGTTTGGAGTGTTTTTAAAATATTGGCTGATTTTGTCAAAGGTTTTGATGAGTTAGGTGATTTAGGACCTACTGTTACTATATTTGGTAGTGCAAGGGTAAATGAGAAAAATAAGTACTATCAACAAGCTTTAGCACTTTCAGCTAATTTATCAGCTAAAGGCTTTAATATTATGACTGGTGGTGGTCCAGGAATAATGGAAGCTGCTAATAGAGGTGCATATAAAACAGAAGTCGAATCTGTAGGACTTAATATTGATCTTCCTTTGGAGCAAATTGCAAATCCCTATACAACAAAAGAGCTCAGTTTTGATTATTTCTTTTCAAGAAAGGTAATGCTTGTAAAGTATTCAATGGCGTATGTTATTTTCCCTGGTGGCTTTGGAACCCTTGATGAACTTTTTGAAGCGTTAACTCTCGTGCAAACTAAAAAAGTTACTGGTATAAAGATTTTCGTTATCGGCAGTGAATTTTATCAACCATTAATTGAGTTTATTAGAGATAGACTCGTTAGAGATTCTCTAATAGATGCAAGTGACTTAGAAGCTATTAGGGTTACAGATGATTTGGATATGGTAGCAAGAGAAATAGAAAGTTCACTAATAGATCAGATTAAAGTGCTTGAAGAAGTTGGCTTAGAAGATACAGAATATTATAAATCAATGTGTAGCTTAAATAAATAATCGTAGGAATAAAGATGTTAAACGGTAAAAAAGTTTTAGTTGGAATGAGTGGTGGTGTTGACTCCACGATAACAACGCTTTTACTTAAAGAAGAGGGCTATGAAGTAGAGGGTTTATATATGAAACTCCATTCAAAACCAGGTTATCATGAGATTCATTTAACACGTGCTCAAAAAGCAGCAGATTTTGTTGGTATAAAATTGCATGTCTTAGATTTACAAGACGAGTTCAAAAAAAATGTATTTCAGCCATTTATTAGTACATACGAAAAGGGTGAAACGCCAAATCCATGTGCACTATGCAATAGAACAATGAAGTTTGGAGAGATGATAAAATATGCTGATAAAATAGGTGCTGAGTATCTAGCAACAGGGCATTATATTAAAACAGATGGTAAATATTTTTATCAAGCAGAAGATGATACTAAAGATCAAAGTTACTTTTTATTTTATGTTAATAAAGAAATTTTACCTAGACTACTTTTTCCACTTGGTAACAGAAAAAAAAGTGACATTAAACGATTAGCAGCATCTATCGATGGTCTTGAATCCTTCTCTTCTCAAGCAGAATCTAGTGAAATATGTTTTGTTGAAACTACATATACAGACTTATTAAAAGAGTATGTGAATGTAGATAATCAAGGAGAAGTATTAGATAGTAAAGGTAATATTGTTGGCGAACACAAAGGTTATATGCATTACACGATAGGAAAAAGAAAGGGATTTACAGTTAAAGGTGCCCATGATCCTCATTTTGTACTATCTATTATTCCAGAAAAAAATCAAATTGTTGTGGGTAAGAAAGAAGAATTATCTTGTACGAGTGTGGTGTTAGATAATTTAAACATGTTTCATGATGTAAAAGAGTTTGAGACAAGTGTTAAATTACGATATAGAACAACTGCAGTTGCCTGTAGTGTTAAAATTGAAAACAATAAAGCTTATATTGAACTTCACGAGAGTGTTTTTGGTGTTGCCGTAGGTCAAGCAGCTGTCTTTTATGATGATGATAAACTTATTGGTGGTGGCTGGATAGCATCAGTTTAAGAATAAAAACGCACTATTATGTAAAAACTTTGTAAAGCCCAATAACATTAAGCGGCTTCTAAGCAATATCCTCCTATAATTCCCGTCCACAAACAGAGAGAGACATCACAGAGATGTTTTAAAGAGGTTTGAGATCATTGAAAACTAAGCAAGTAATAGACTTAATAGAAACGAA
>JBFHKA010000017.1:0-48637 GCA_041595535.1 Sulfurimonas sp.
ACACTAACTGGTACTGATGCAGCAAGCTTTACAGTAAATAGCTCTACTGGAGTAGTAAGCTTCAATGTAGCACCTGATTATGAAACAAAGTCTTCTTATACAATCACTGCAAATGCAAATGATGGTTTACATACTACATCTAAAGCAATTACAATTGCTATTGCAGACATATGCAACCCCTCTCAAATAGCAAAAATTCAAGCGAGTAATGCGACAACTGGTAGTGAGTTTGGAAATACTGTTGCAATTGATGGCGATTATATAGTTGTTGGAGCAAAAAAAGATTCTACAAGTAGAGGAAGTGTTTATCTCTACAAAAAAGGTGCAAATGGCTCTTTAACACAAATAGCAATAATCCTACCAAACGATCCAAGTGATAATGACTATTTTGGATCATCTGTAGCAATTAGTGGTGATTATATAGTAGTTGGAGCTGCAAATGGTGATGCAAATTATTCTGATGTAATGCAACGAAATACAGGAAGTGTTTATCTGTTTAAAAAAGCTGCTAATGATTCTGATGTAACACAAATAGCAAAAATTTTACCTGCTTCTTCAGTGCAATTTGACAATTTTGGATGGTCTGTTGCGATAGATGGTAATTATATAGTTGTTGGAGCTTATATGGATGATACTTCTGGAACCAATGCAGGAAGTGCATATGTGTTTAGAAGAAACTCTGATACATCAAATGACGTGACACAGTTAGCAAAACTCCAAGCAAGTGATGCTAGGGCTGAAGATCGTTTTGGATCGTCTGTATCAATAAATGCTAATTACATAGTTATTGGAGCTCAGACGAATGGCACTGCTGAAGGAAGCGCATACGTGTTTAAAAAGGCAGCAAATGATTCTAGTGTAACACAATTAGCAAAACTTCAAGCAGGAAGTGATACAAAAACTGGTGATTTTTTTGGACGTTCTGTTGCAATCAATGGTGATTATATAGTTGTTGGAGCATCCGGTGTTGTCAGTGCATATCTGTTTAAAAGAAACTCTGACATGCAGAATGATGTAACACGAATAGCGAAACTCCAAAGTTCAGTTTCTCCACAAGCTCTTACTAATTTTGGATATTCTGTTGCGATAGATGGTGATTTTATAGTTGTTGGAGCATACAGCTATAGCTATGAAGTAAGTTCTGGAGGAGGTGCATATGTATTTAGAAGAAACTCTGACACGCAGAATGATGTAACGCAAATAAAAAGAATCATATCAAATGATGTTGAGTCTTCAGATTATTTTGGATGGTCTGTTGCAATAAATGGTAATTTTATAGTTGCTGGAGCCTTATTCGAAGACACGTATGGAGATAAAGCAGGAAGTGCATATGTATTTGATTTTGAACCATCAAATAGTATATATCTATATAATGCGCCTAATGAAACCATCTCTTATTTTGAAAGAGAAGTTACACCTGTATATAGCTTTAATGTAGTTGCTTTTGATGGTAGCTCTATTTCATATACTTTAAGTGGTGCTGATGCTAGTAGTTTTACAATGAATGATAATAACTTGAGCTTTATATCTACACCAGACTACGAATCTCCTACAGATACAAATGTTGATAACAACTATAGTATTAGTGTACTTTTTGAGTCTGAGAGTGGAGAAACAAAGAGTATAGATATGAATATATCTGTTAAAGATAAAATATTTTTTGATATAGCAAAACTTCAAAATGGGCATTACTATGAAAATACTGTTGCAATAGATGGTGACTATATAGTTGTTGGAGCATACGACAATTCAGGGAAAGCTTACCTCTACAAAAAAGACTTTAATAATGACATAACAGAAATAGCTCAATTTCAGGCAAGCGATCCTGAAACTGATGACCATTTTGGAAAATCTGTAGCAATCAGTGGTGACTATATAGTTATAGGGGCAGAAGATAAAGATACTGTAAAAACTAATGCAGGAAGCGTATATGTGTTTAAAAGAAATTCTGATGCACTTAATGATGTAACACAGTTGGCAAAACTCCAAGCAAGTGATCCAGTAGCTGATGACCATTTTGGATACTCCGTCGCGATAGATGGTGATTATATAGTTGTGGGGACTATAGCAAACAAAGCTTATCTATTTAAAAAAGCAGTGGATGATTCTGGTGTGACAGAGTTAGTAAAACTCCAATCAGATGATATACATGTTGGTGATTACTTTGGTTTATCTGTTGCAATCAATGGTGATTATATAGTTGTTGGAGCACAGACTGAAGATGGAGATACACCATATGTGACTACTCAACAAGGGAGTGCGTACCTCTTTAAAAAAGCAGTGGATGATTCTGGTGTGACACAATTAGCAAAACTACAAGCGAGTGATGCTAATACTACAGACTATTTTGGAAATTCTGTTGCAATAGATGGCGATTATATAGTTGTTGGAGCATATCAAAAAAGTACAACACTAACTCAAGCAGGAAATGTATATCTATTTAAAAAAGCAGTGGATGATTCTAGCGTGACTGAGTTAGCAAAACTTGAAGCGAGCGATGTCATGTTTTCTGATTATTTTGGAAATTCTGTAGCTATCAGTGGTAATTATATAGTTGTTGGAGCTAAAACAAAAGACACTGCTTTCGTTGATGCAGGAAGTGCATACGTGTTTAAAATAAATTCTGACACACCAAATGATGTCACACAGGTACAAATCCTAGTGAATGATTCTAATTCAATGAATTTTGGAAATTCTGTTGCAATAGATGGTGATAATATAGTTGTTGGAACATACATAAATACTACTTATGTATTTACAAGGGAGATAGATTAAGCACCTTAAAAAGTTTTTTTATTGTCCCCTCTTTTTGAGGGGGTAGAGTTATTATATAGATATGATATAATAATTAAAATTTAGAGGAGTATTTTAGTAAAATGAAAAAAATGTTTGCTCCTCAACTTCTTTCAGTCGTCTCTTTTTTAGAAAACAATCGTTATCAAATAGCCCAAGAATGGGTTCTCTTAAATACCGTTCTCTCGGTATTTAAAGCACAAAATATCTCTGCTAAAAAATTTCAAAAATCTTATGCTGTTCCAATTATAGAGTATTTTATTTCTGTAGTGCGAGAAGATAAGGAAGCTGGCAACTGTCCTATAATGAGTAAACTAGTCGCTTTTTTGTTACAAAAAGAAATCACACCTAAAAATGTATTTGACGTATGTATGGGACTAAGAAGAACCTTAGTAAGTTACTTGTTTAAAAATTCTCTTGTTAAGGATGAAGTAGAAATGATGGATGAGATTGCAACCATATTTGATGCAAACTTATCTGGAGTTTTAGAAATCTTTACAGAATATTATGAACGTAAACTTAAACTTATTGAAGAGTCTAAAGTACAACAAAAAAAATTTAATCAAGTTCTTAAAATCATCAATTTTATCAACACTAAAATAATTATTATTCAGAGTGGGCATATTATTATGGCGAATAAACCATTTTTTGAAATGATAGGTGTTGAAAATCTAAAAGAGCTTTATAGGTTAAATAATTTTGATTTTTCCTTTATGAAAAATTTTGAATGTGCATCAAAAAAATATAATTTTAAAAATAATACTGATTGGATAGATGATGTTATGAAATCAAATAAAGCTTTTAAAACAGATATATTTCATCATAAATACAATAGAGATTTTAAATATAGTGGTCGCATAACTACACTACCAAATTCTGAACCTCTACAATATCTAATTGCCTTACATAATATTGATACACATATTGAAGAGGAAATAAAAATAAGAAAAACTTTAGAATATGACCCATTGACAGGTTTTTATACAAGTGCAATGCAAGAAAGCTTGATACTGAGTGAACAAAGTAAAAGCAATTCAGGAAAGTATGAAATGGCATTTTTAGTAATCGAAGTAGGAAATTTAGAAAATCCTAAGGTTTTATTAGAGATAGTAAATTTACTTAAATCAGCTGTATCTGAGGAGATGATAGTTGCTCATATACAAAGTAATAAATTTGGTATTGCGATTCCTTATTTGTCTGCTCAAGATTGTTATGATTGGTGTAATGAATTATACATTCGTTTATATAAAGACCATGATGATATAACAGTTTCTTTAACCTCTTTTGATCATAATGAATCCTTAGAGAGTGTCAAAGAACGGGCATTTGATTTACTAGAAATTGTAAAAAAATCTGCACAAGAATATGTAAGTACTGATTTTTTAAATATTGAGCTTTATAATCCTATTGCTCAAGAAGAAGTCTATATCACTATTTTAAAAGATATGCAAAAGGTTAAAACAACACTTTATTATCAAGATATTCCAATTTCGGCAGAACATAAAATACTTAAAGTACATAAATCAAGTATTGAACTATTATTGTCAAAAAAAGAACTCAAAGTAGCAAATATATCAAAAATAATTTACTTAGAACTCCCTTCTATTGGGCATATAAAAGCATCCATCGATACTATAAATAAAATTACAAATTCTGTTTCAATTTATAAATTTAAGGCACCTAAACATTTGCCTTTAGACCGCAAAATATTTAGAATAAGTGCTACTGTAAATACAGAAGTTCGTATTATTCTATCAGGTTCTATTTACATTGGAACTCTAATGAATGTTAACCATGAATATATTGCTGTGAGATTAGAAAGAAAAAGAAACTTGGATGTAGGATTGATTGTCTCTATATCTGTTGAATTAGAAATTAATAAAGTGTTTGAGTTATTAAATTGTGATGCTACTATATACAAAATAGAAAAGATAAATCATGAGTATGAAGTGGTGTTCTTATGCCACTTAGACAGTCAAAACAGCACTCTTTTAAATAAATACATAGCCAATCGTCAATTAGAAGTTATACATGAACTAAAAAGTTTTGAGGATTTATGACGAGCAGTATATAGAAGTAGGATGCCCCTTTAAAAGAAGGGACATTAAAGAAAGAGACTAGAGTCTTGCGTAATTTACATTGATACACGCTTCAAGTGAAGCAAGTTCAGTTAATGTTTTTTCATCTACCGCATTATCTACTAAAATAACTGCTAATGCTTCTGATTTATTATTTCTAGCAAGTGAAAAATCTGCAATATTTACATTGTTTTTTGCTAATGTAGAACCGATACTTCCAATAACACCTGGAACATCACTATTTTTGAATAGTATCATATCGCCTTTGAGTGCTACTTCAATATCAAAACCATCAATCGCAACTATACGTTTTACGGCATCATCAAAAATTGTAGCACTTATAGTTGTTGTACCTTCTGAAGTAGTTAATTTCACTGTAATGAGATTTTTAAATACAGAAGAGTCCGTAAGAGCTTCTGATTCTATTTTAATACCCTTCTCTTTTGCTACAAACTCTGCATTTACATAGTTAATAGTATCACCACTATTATGACTCATTGCACCAACAGCAACAAATGTAGAAAGAGAATCTACATAATTAGCTATGTCACCTTGTCCACTTACTTTTATAGCTATTATTTGAGATTTATTTATCTGAGAAGCTAAGAAACCTATTTTTTGCCCCATCTCTAAGAAAGGCTTAACATACGAAGGTATTTTAGTCTCATCTATTGGTAAATTCATTGCATGAGCAAATGAGATTCCTTTGGCAGCTTCAATAGCATTTTGTGCAGCTTGCGTACCAATGTTATACTGTGATTCATAAGTGTTTGCCCCTAAGTGAGGAGAAACAGTTACATTATCTAAATCTAGCAATGGATTGTTAACTGCTGGTTCTTTGTTAAAAACATCTATACCTGCAAAACGAACTTTTCCTGATTTAAGATTGTTGTAGAGTGCTTCTTCATTGTAAAGACCACCACGTGCACAGTTGATTAAAACCACACCATCTTTCATTTTAGCAATCTCTGCTTCATCAATCATCCCAATAGTCTCTTGGTTTTTTGGAGTGTGAATTGTGATAATGTCACATGCTAAAATGTCATCAAAATTTTTAGTGTAGGTCATATCACAATCAGTTACTTTACTTGGATGAATATATGGATCGTATGCAACTATATCCATCTCAAAAGATTTAGCACGTTTTGCTACACGAGAACCAATGTTACCAAAACCAATAACACCTAGCTTTTTCCCTTTCATCTCATAGCCGTACCATTTTTCACGTTTCCAGATTCTATCTAGTTTTAAATCATTGTGAGAGTATGGAAACATTCTCATACAAGAGAGCATATGAGCCATAGTAAGTTCAACTGCAGCAATTGTGTTTGCTGTAGGTACATTCATAACAATAATACCTTCTTTAGAACATCCTTCTATATCAACATTATCTACACCAACACCAGCACGAACAATTGCTTTCATATTTGTTGCATGTTCAATAAAAAATGCATCTACATCTGTAGAACTTCTAGTAATAGCAACATCAGCTTTTGGAATTATAGTTTCTACAAGCTCTTTTTTATCAACATCAGCCGCCATTATAAAATTGACGTTTTCATCATTTTCAAGCATTTTAAGACCAGCTTCATGAATATGATCACACACAACTATAGTATATTTTTTCATTTTAATAATCCTCTTTATATGGCTTAATTGTTGCCAAAATTTTATAATTTTTTAGTACATTAACTAAAGAATTTAATTTATCTACATTCTGTGAATAAATAAGTAAATTTACACCTGCTTTATCTTTTTCAAGATAATACTTTAGTCCATGTTGTTTAAGTTCCTCTTTCAAACAAAAAAGTTGATAAGGGTCTAAAAGTTTTGCGGAAAGCTTATAAGTAATAACTTTAGTTATTTTTTCATTTAAATCTATCTTTACATATACTTCATTAATAGGATAAAGATACCCTAGTTTTTCAGATTCTGAAAAATGATTTAGCCAATTTTTTTCTGGTTGTTTTTGAAGAACTTCACTCTTTAAAGCCAAAGGCGTACTCTCTATATAACTCTCATCAGAGTTTATTGAGAGAAGAAAGAAAATAATAAAAATGGCTACTCCTGCTGCTAAGAGAGGAGCAAACCATTTTAAAATATTTTGCATTTATGACATGCTTACTTGAATTTATCTTTTATAAGATCACCAAGTGAGTGTGATTCATTATCATTAATCTCATCAAGCATAGCTTGATTTTTAAGATAATCTAATTTTTTAACAGATAAACGAATACGATCTCGCTTTGTATCAATATTTGCAATTGCTGCTTCAATCTCTTGACCGATCTCTAACTCTTCTTTTACTAAAGGAGCTAAATCTTCATCACGAATAAGAGCATCTACACCATCTTCTAAAGAAACAAACACACCAAAATCTTTTACATCACGAATAGTTCCATGTACAACCGAATTTACTTTGTGAGTCGTTGCAAATTTATCAATTGGTGATTCTAACAATGTTTTACGGTTTAGTGATATTTTTTGATCTTCTGGATTGATTTTTGCAATTTTTACTTCAACTTCTTCGCCTGATTTTAAAATATCTTTTGCTTTAGTGTTTTTATCCCAAGAAATATCTTGATTATGTAATAGACCTTCAACACCAGCAATACGAACAAAAGCACCAAAATCAGTAAGTGAAGTAACTGTTCCAGTTACAATATCACCTTCATTGTAGTTTTTCATAAATTCATCAAAAGGTTTTGGCAAAAGTCTTTTGAGTGATACACGTAACTTATGAGTTTTAGAGTTAATTTCAATTACTTCAACATCAATTTCTTGACCTACAGTTAAATAATCACTAGGATTTTTAACATTTTTATCCCAAGTGATTTCTGAGATATGTAAGAAACCTTCTATATCGTTTCCTAAATCAACAAATACACCATATGCCTCTACATTTGAAACAGTTACAGTAATTGTATCACCTTCATCTAATTCACTCTCAACCTCTGCCCAAGGATCAGACATTACAGCTTTAATAGAAAGAGAAAGATGTCGCTTATCTTTGTCGTACGAAATAGCTTTAACAGTTACAACATCACCATCTTTATAAAGTTTTGATGGATTTACTGGACCTTTATAGCTAATCTCATTGTAGTGTACTAAACCGTCAACACCGCCAACATCTACAAACATACCGTAGCTAGTAATCTTTTTAATTGTACCTTCAACAACAACATCATCTGCCATTAACTGATCAATAATCTCTTTTTTCTTTTTGCGCTCTTCATTAAAAAGTTTACGACGAGAAACTATAATAGAGTTTTCAGCTGGATCAATTTTAACAACTTGTGCTTTAATCTTACGACCAACTACTTCATCGCTATCTTTAAATGCAGCTAATGAACGTGGCATAAAGAAAGAGACTGCATCTGCTTCTACAACATAACCACCACGATTTTTCTTAGTGATAGTACCTTCAATAATAACATCTTCGAAATTATCTTTATTTGCTTCAATAAATTCTATAGTTTTTTCTTGCTCTAAAACTTTTTTATAAGAAAGCTTAGGGCGCTCATTATAGTACCCCATAGTCATAACTTTGATTTTATCACCAGTTACAAACTTAAGTGTTCCATCAGCATCACGAACTTCATCTAGGCTTATTATACCTTCTAATTTGTCACCAACACCGACTAACATTCTATTTTCGTCTTCTTGTATTTCAACAATTTCACCTTCAACTATGCGGTGAGTAATCTCTTGTTGCTTTTCACTCTCTGCAAACATTGCAGCAAAATTCTCTTCTTCTTCAAATGATTCGTTATCGAACGCCATTACCTATCCTCTATTACATAAAAATTATCGTGATTATAACTAAAAAATAGTTACATTGATATTAAAGATATGTTTAGATTATGAAGAAATTCCTTTTTTTATTGATTCTACAACATTTTTTATAATCCAATCGGGGGTTGATGCCCCTGCACTAATTCCACAAAAATTCTTCTTTTCAAACCAAGAAAAGTCTAACTCTTTTTCATCTTCTATGTGATAACTATCCTCACAGTTTTCTTGAGATATGCTATAGAGTTGCTTTGTATTTGATGAGTTTTTTCCACCAATAATAATCATTACATCCGCTTTTTTAGAGAGTTGTCGAATAGCATCTTGATTTTCAAAGGTCGCATTACATATTGTGTTAAATACTCGCACCTCTTTATGACGAGGAATTAAGTAATTTGCAAGGTCCATATAGTTTTCAACTTTACGTGTCGTTTGCGCGACTAAGGCTACTCTCTCCCCGATTTTTAAACCCTCTAGCTCTTTTGTAGAGCTTACAACCCTTGCTCCATACGTTGCATAGCTCTTAACACCCTTAATCTCTGGATGTTGCTCATCACCAAAAATAATTACATCGTATCCAGCTTCACTCATCTCTTGGCATATTTGTTGTGGTTTTGTCACATAAGGACAGGTTGCATCTATAACCTGAACATCTCTCTCTTTAAGCTCTTCTAACTCTTGTTTTTGTATTCCATGTGTTCGAACAATTGCTTTTTCACCAGGCTTAAAAGTTCTAAAATCTTCAGTCAAACCAACTTTAAAATCTCGATCAAGTCGCTCTATCTCTTTTGAATTATGAATCAAAGGTCCATAAGTTACGGAATTTTTATTCTCTTCTGCTATTTTTATTGCACGTTTTACACCAAAACAAAAACCATAATTTTCTGCAAGTTCAATTTTCATATTTATCTACTTTATTAATTTAATGACTGTTATCTTTTGTAAAAGCTCAAAAAAGTTCGGAAAAGATGTATTTATACACTCTAAATCTGTTACTTCCATGCCACTCTTTAATCCAGCAATAATAAAACTCATAGCGATTCTATGATCTCCATCACTGTCTACTTTGGCTTTTTTCAGTGTTCCACCAATGATTTTGTACCCATCTTTGTACTCATTCACTTCAATATTTGCAGCTTTTAGTCCTTCAACAACTGTTGAAATTCTATCTGACTCTTTAACACGTAACTCCTCTGCATTTTTAACTAAGCTCTCACCTTTCGCACATGCCATAGCAATAGAGAGTGCTGGAAGTTCATCAATAAGCCATGAAATATTATCTTCAACAATCACTCCTTTTAATGGAGCATATTTGACATAAATATTTCCTATTGGTTCATATTTATTATCAGTAAGTTCATAGCTAATATCTGCACCCATTTTCTCTAAAACTTTAAAAGCTTCTATACGTGTAGGATTTAAAGTAACTCCTTCAAGCAAAATATCAGAACCTTCCGTAATAGCTGCTGCTACCGCAAAGAAAAAAGCACTTGATGGATCAGCAGGAACTCTAATAGTCAAAGGAGAGAGAAGTTTACGCATTGGAGAGATTGTAGTTTTTAAGCCTTCTACTGTTATTTCAGCTCCCATTCCTTGAAGCATTCTTTCCGTGTGATCACGAGATAATTCTGGTTCTGTATAGGTACATATACCATCTGCACGTAATGCAGCTAAAATCATGCAAGACTTCACTTGTGCAGAAGCTATTTTACTCTCATATTGAAACGATTTCAAAGATGCTCCACGTATACTTAATGGTGCTAAATCTCCATCATTACGACCGTCCAGCTGTGCTCCAATATCTCTTAAAGGCACAGTAACTCTCTTCATTGGTCTAGAGCGAAGATATTTATCTCCAGTCAATATAAAATGACCATTTGCAGAACTAAGTAGTCCACAAAAGAGTCGTATTCCTGTTCCTGAATTACCACAGTCTAATACTTCAAAACTCTCTTTGATACCGTGAGAAGAAACTTTAATAGTCATTCCATCATCTTCTATAGTAGCACCTAAATGTCCTACTATAGCAAGAGAATTCATTGTATCTTCTGCTCGTAAAAAATTTTCTATTGTGCTTGTTCCCTCTGCAAGCATTGCAAACATAACACTTCTATGAGAAATGGATTTATCTGCTGCAATGTTATCTATCTTTAGAGAGAAAGAATTTGCAGGTGTTACATCTACACTACTCATCTCAGACCAATATCCAATTCTGTATGTAAGACTTTTAAAATAGTCTCCATCGAAGAAGTAATATCTTCTTCTTCAAGTGTTTTCTCCATTGATTGAAGTACAAAACGTAGGGAGAGACTCATTTTATCTGCTAAACTCTCATCTGTATATTTATCTACTGGATAAAAACGAATCAACTCTTTTATTTCAGCATTTTGAATTACAGATTTCACTTTTTCATAACTCATATCTTTTGGCATTAACAGACTCAAATCCCTAAAAGACACTTGGTACTTTGATGTTTTATGTGCAGTTTTTAGTCCATATGATAGTTTAGAAAAATCTACTTCACACATAAATGTTGTGTCTAAGTCGTACTCTTCTTCAACATTAGGATTTAAACGAAATAATTCACCAATAATTTCTCCATCTATACTTATAGACGCAGATTGATAAGGGTGTGATAGAGTATGTTTTGTTACAAATGCACTAAGTTCTATATTTCCAAGTACATCAGAAACTTTTTGAACAAAATAGCCAAAATCAACTTTTGCTGGTTTACCTGCATTAGAAAGATTTTCGTTCTCCTTATTCCCGCTAAATAGCATTGCCATTTTTAAAGATTCTTCTCTAAGTGGTGTAAATACAGAACCTATCTCAAAAAGTCTTACAGAAGAGTACCCATTTTTTTGATTCTCTGATGCAGATTTTATAAGTCTTGTTAAAAGTGTTGGTCTTAATGTATCTAAAGTTTGTACAATTGGGTTGAGTAACTCAAGTTCCTCTTTTGTTGTTTCAAAACCATAAGAATTAAGAATTCTTTTTTCATCAAATATAAAATGAACTGCTTCAAAAAAACCACTTTGTGCTGCTCTGTGTCTATATATACTACGTTTTTTATACTCGAAATAGTTATCTTCTAATCTGTTACTTTCACTCAATACAAATGGCTTAGATGGAATATTGTCTATTCCAACCATTCGTACAATCTCTTCAATCACATCCTGCTTATTGAGAACATCATGGCGAAACTTTGGAACAGAAATAGCAAATTTATCAGAAGAAGATTTAGAAGTATCAAAACCTAAATTTTTTAAAATTTTAGTAATAAGAAGCTTATCGAGTTTTGTACCAATAATATCATCAATCTCTTGTTTGGTTACTACTACTGTTTTCTCTTTTGAAGAATTAGAAAGTTCTATAGTACCACTAAATGTAGAAGATGTCGAATACTGCTCAATTAAGTCAATACAATAAGACAAACCACCTTCTAGCTCTGGCTCACTTCCACGAGACGTTTTATAAAACATTGGACCAGCTTCAATTTTACAATCTGCCATCTGCTTTGAGATAATATCTGGCGGAATATAACTCGCTTCTAAAAGTACAATTCCTTTATCTGCAGTCACTTTTGATGCATCTTTTTGTATAACACCAACTACAGAAGCAATTTCATCAGATTTTATGACAGCATAACCATTCTCATCTTCACAAAGATGTGCTTTTGCCATTTTTTCATCATCATGACAAAAGAAACTATGATTGTACGCTCTAATAATTACACCTGTACTATGTGTTACATAGAGTAGCATTGCTTCAACGTTCGTCTCACGATTTTCTTCTATCTGAGCAAGCCTTAATTTTATAGCTAAAGGTGGCACTAATTCATTTAAATCAACAGCCTTATATCTAAGATTTACATCTAAGTTTTTTTCATGAGAAAGGAATAGAATTCTTCCTATACCACGTTTGTCATCATTATCTGTGACAGTATACTCTTTCATGCTTCTATTCAAAGCAGCACTTAAATCTCTCGCCACACCGCGAATACTTAAACAATCACCTCTATTAGCAGTCAGTTCAATTTCAATTAAGTCATCATTGAGGACTGCATTTTCACTTACTTCTTGTCCTAAAGTATAAGTGCCTATACTCTCATCAAGCTCTAAAATTCCATTGCCAATATCGGGTAAACCTATCTCTGTTGCAGAACAAATCATCCCCTCAGACTCAACACCACGTAATTTTACAGGTTTAATTACAAGCCCACTTGGCATAACAGCACCAATACTTGCAACAACTACATCCAATCCAGCTCTTACATTTGCTGCACCACAAACTATTTGTCTTATACTTGTACCTATATCTACTTGACAAATATTTAATTTATCAGCATCTGGGTGCTTTTGACATTCAAGTACTTTTCCAAACACTATTTTTGCTGGGACTCTATACTCGTGAATTCTATCTACTTCTAGTCCTATAGAATTAAAGGTTTTTGAGAGCTCTTCTGTAGATATTCCATGTAAATCTATCCACTCATCTAACCACGATTTAGTAACTATCATTGAAATTGCTCCAGTAACTTTATATCGCCTTCAAAAAGTGATCGAAGGTCTCCAATTTGATGAATCAGCATAGCTATACGTTCTACACCTAAGCCAAAAGCATAACCGCTTACATTCTCATAATTCACCGCTTTAAATACGTTCGGATCAACTATACCACATCCTAAAATCTCTATCCAACCTGTATGAGAGCACACACGACACCCATCTCCTTTACAAAAAACACAAGAGATATCAACTTCAGAAGATGGTTCTGTAAAAGGAAAAAAGCTTGGTCTAAAACGTACTTGTATATCACCAAACATAAATTTTAAAAAATCTTCCATAATATACTTCAAGTTTGCAAAAGAGACCTTACCTTCTTCATCTACTAAAAGACCTTCAACTTGATGAAACATTGGAGTATGAGTAATATCGTAATCACGACGGAAAACTGCACCAGGCGCAATCATACGAATTGGTGGCTTTGTACTCATCATAGTTCTAATTTGTACAGGAGAAGTGTGTGTACGTAAAAGCATCTCATCTTTAAAATAAAAAGTGTCCTGCATATCGCGTGCAGGATGATGTTTTGGAAGGTTAAGTGCTTCAAAGTTGTTAAAATCATCTTCTACCATTTGTCCCGTTTTTACTGCAAAGTTCATTGATGAAAAGTACTCTACTATTCTATCCATTGTCTCCATAACTGGATGAAGCGCACCAGCTTGGCTAGATGTACTAAACATAGAGACATCAATTGCTTCTGCTTCCATTGCCGCCTGCAATTCTTGTGTTTGAAGTGCAATTTTTTTAGCCGTAAATTCGTTCATTAATGCTGATTTATGTGTATTTAAATCTTTAGCTATTTGTGCTTTTTGCTCATTTGGGGCAGTTTTCATCTCAACAAATGCTTCTGTTAAGACTCCCTTTTTTCCAAATACGGAGATGCGAATTTCTTCTAATGCATCCACACTTTGTGCTTCTTTTATTTTATTGTACCACTCTTTCAAATAGAGTCTCCATCATCGTAAAATTTTAATTTGATTATAGTAGAATATAATTTATAAATAGCTTCATTTACTAAACTATATGCTACAATAACCCAAAAACAAGGAAATAGAATGTGTTTATTTTGTAAAATCGTCAATAGAGAAATTCCATCAAATGTCATACTTGAAAATGATAATTTTTTAGCCTTTCATGATATAAATCCAAAAGCACCTGTACATATATTAGCAATACCTAAAGTTCATGTAGATAGTTTTAATGAAGTAAGCCCTGAATTAATGGCTGGAATGAGTGCTTTCATACAAGAGGTTGCACAAGAAGTTAAAATCGCTAAAAGTGGGTATAGAGTTATCACGAATATTGGTGAGAATGGCGGACAAGAAGTGAAACATTTACATTTTCACGTACTTGGTGGAGCCAAACTTGCATGGTTACACTTTAGCGATTCAGACCCAAAAAATAATCTTTAACTAGGACAAGCCTCTATTTCGCCTAAATCTATTTTTGTTCCACCTCCAGAAATCATCTGCTCGTTTTGGCGAATAAGTTTTCCGTTATGCGTAATGGAGTATGAGATTGCTGTTGTGTCACGAATTGTGTTGATAGTAGAGCAATATGTCTCTAAGGATGCCATAACCCAACGAGCAGCAGTTATATCATCTGCATCTGAATTAAAACTGTATGTTAAATGAAGAGTATTAAATTTACATGGATGTGATTCTGCACGTACAACTTCTCCATCAACAACTAAATTTGTTACACTCTTACCTTGATTTTTAGGCAATAAAATAATATCTGTAGCACTGCACGTAATGATTCCAGATAAGAAATATTCTACTGGAGAAATTGTTGGACAATCTATAATAAAACTACTTTTTGAAGTTTTTGCTTCAAATTTCATAGCCTCTTTATGTGATACAGTTACTTTCATTTCTCTCTCCTTTTAAATTGCTAAATAATTTTTAAAATATTCTAACTGTTCTAGTGTTCTAGTTGTAGCCGTTCCACCCTCTGATGTTCTTGCATTCATAGAGTGACGAAGTGCTAAATATTCCATAACATCCTCTTCTATTCTTGCATCAATTTCTTTGAGATACTTAAACTCTATTTTAGATAAATCAGTCTGTAACTCTTCACCTTTAG
The DNA here is from genome assembly GCA_041595535.1 of Sulfurimonas sp. Lineage (GTDB taxonomy): Bacteria > Campylobacterota > Campylobacteria > Campylobacterales > Sulfurimonadaceae > Sulfurimonas. Next base: position 15,314 of record JBFHKA010000017.1, read on the forward strand.
CAACTGCACGCCCAGTTATAAAATGTGCTTCACGAAATGGGATATTGCATTTCTCAACAAGATAATCCGCTAAATCTGTAGCACTTAAATGTCCAATAGCACATGCTTTTTCCATATTATGTGCTTTTACTTGCATCGTTTTAATGGCCTCTTTTAAAATTTCTAAAGATATTTCAGCAGTCTCTACAGCATCAAAAACGCCCTCTTTGTCCTCTTGCGTGTCTTTGTTATATGCTAGAGGTAAACCTTTCATTACTGTTAAAAGACCCATTAAAGAGCCATATACACGACCAGTTTTTCCACGTAATAACTCTGGTACATCTGGATTTTTCTTTTGTGGCATAATAGAACTACCTGTCGAGTATTCATCACTTAACTCAACAAAACCAAATTCATAAGATGACCACATAACAAGTTCCTCACTTAAGCGTGAAATATGCATCATCATCGTAGATATATTAAACAAAATTTCTAAAGCAAAATCTCTGTCACTTACTGTATCTAAACAGTTTACACTCACACTATGAAACCCAAGAAGTTCTGCTGTCATGCCACGATCTACATTGTGTGGAGTCCCAGCCAGAGCGGCACAACCAAGGGGAGAGATGTTGTTACGTGCGTATGAACTCTCAAACCTTTCTATATCACGTTTAAACATTGAAAGATATGCACCTAAGTGAAAAGCGAAGTTAATTGGCTGTGCGTGTTGAAGGTGTGTCATTCCCGGCATTAAAGTCTCTGTATGCTTCTGCGCTACAACAAGAACCTCTTGCATTAAAAGTTTAATAGCCTCTACAATTTCACCATTTTTACGAAGTACATAACGGCGAAAGTCAACAGCTACTTGGTCATTTCTACTTCTTGCAGTATGTAATTTTTTACCAGTATCGCCAATAATGGCAGTAAGACGTTTTTCAATTCCCATATGTAAATCTTCATCAGAAATTTTCCATTCAAACTCGCCCGATTCAATCTCATTTCTTACTTGATTTAAACCTTTAGTGATTTGTAATAACTCATCTGCTGTAAGAATGCCCTGTTTTGTTAGCATAGTAGCATGTGCTATTGAACCCTCTATATCTTCGCGATAAAGTTTTCTATCAAACATAATTGAAGCATTAAATTTATCCAGTAAGTTAGCTGCACTCGCACTAAAGCGACCTGACCACATTTTATCCATTAGAGTAGTTCCTTGATTGATGACATATTTTTATTAAAAGTTTTGTATTTTATCGAAATTTTGCCACTTATCAAAGTGGCATGAGGTGTTTAGAAGAAGTCTTTGTTAATTACAAGCAGGTACATTTCCACTATCTTTAGCATATTCAACAAGGAATTGTTTAAGATGTTTTGATTTTTTACTAAACTGCTTACTTTCAAAATATGTCCATGATTTTTTTGCTTTTTCACTTTTCAAGTGCAATTGAGCGAGAGGTTCCCCTTGATTTTTCATTAATTTTTTCCATGCTTTCATCTTGTATGAAGCAACAAAAGTCTGTCCAGAATCATGGCACTTTACACATTGCTTCACAAAAATTTTCTGCCCTTTATACACAGCAGCATTAGACGAAGAAAGAGTAAAAAGAAATAATGATAGCAATATTAAAGCGATATTTTTCATACATATCCTTGTTTAAATTATTAGCTCTATATTACATTAGAAATTATTATAGATTCCTTATGTCACTAAAATATAATATCAACAAAAGTCTAATTGCTATAATTGAAACTTATGTAACAACTTTTCATCTAAATCCCATAAGGATTTTTCTTTAAGTGTAGCAATAACACTTGGAGTACAATCCACATCATCTGGCCACTCTCTAGAAAAACCATCTACAACAGTTTTATTTGTTCCATCAATTCCGACCATAAGTCCAGAAACAAAAACGTCACGCAAGGCATCCATATTATTTGTAACTCTCCAAATAAGCATGTAAGGGTTGAGTACATCATTTGCTTTTTCATCTACAAAGACTACAATTCTAATATGTGTACTGAGTGAGAGTAAAGCATCAAAACACTCTCTCATATTGCGACTTTTATTAAGTGTTATAACCGTAACTGGATTATTGCTTCTTCTCATAAATTGATGAAGTGCAACTGTTTCAGGAAGTAATTCTTTAACTCTTGCAAGAAGCTCTGCATCACCTAAGAGTTGTGGTGGTTCCACCTTATTTGCAGCTGTAGCATCAATGCCTAATTTGCCACCTACAAGTGACTCAGGAGAAGAGTGATCAAGTGCGTCTAAGATTCCCTCTGTAATAAACATAGACTTTGGTGTGAATCTATTAAGTACATAAGTAGCAAAAGCTTCGTAGTTTTCGAGTTTTGGAGCACCATCATCTACAAAAATTGCATGTTTTACAAAACTCATCTGACCTGCACCCCAAAATGCATGCATAAACTGTTTTGCATGCCCTTTATAAAGTGGTTGCATCTTCGCAAGTATTAAGTTATGAAATCCTGCATTTTCTGGCATATGATAATCAAGTAAATCAGGAACCGTAGTTTTTAAAAGAGGGAAAAATATTTTTCCAGTTGCCCAGCCCATATATTTATCTTCTAATGGTGGCTTTCCAACCACAGTCGCTAAAAAGGTTCTCTCTTTTTTCATAGTGATTGCACTCACTTTCATGACTGGATATGCTTCTGCTAAAGTATAGTACCCAGTATGATCACCGAAAGGTCCTTCCATCTTTACTTCATGAGGGTCAACCCACCCTTCAATGACATAATCTACATCTTTTGGTATATAAAGCTCGTTGGTAAGCGATTTTACAAGCTGTGCAGGTGTTTTAGTGATAAGCCCATACATCAAAAGTTCATTCACTCCGTATGGTAGTGGTGCAGTTGCACACCAAGTATAGAGTGGGTCTCCTCCAACGGCTACAGTAACAGGCATCTTTTTACCAGCTTTTTGATACTGATCAAAAAAGTGAGAACTATCTTTGTGAATCTGCCAATGCATTCCAAGATGATTTTTATCATATACTTGTAATCTATACATCCCAAGATTAACTAGTTCACCATCGAGGCTTTGTGTATAGACTTGCCCCATCGTAATAAAGGGTCCACCATCTTGCTCCCAAGTTGTTAAAATAGGAAGCATTCCAAGGTCTACATCCTCTTCAAGATATTGTACTTCTTGACAAGCACCTTTACCTTTTAAGCGTTTTGGAAAGATATTTTTCAATGAAAAAAGTTCTTTAGCCATTGAAATTTTATCCATAAAACTTGCGGGTGGTTTCATGTGAAGAAGATTTGTAATTTCATCTGCAACAGACTCTATTGTCCTACCAAATAAAAGTTCACATCGTTTATAAGAACCAAAAACATTCATAAGCACTGGTTCATCAAATTTTTTACCATTTTTTTTATCTATAACATTTGTAAAGAGTATTGCTTTGCCACCATCCTCTTTCTTTACTTCTGCATAAGCTAAATGAGGTATTTCAAGATAAATATCTAGTTCACTCTCAACGACTCTTAATTCATCATTTTTTTTTAATAATGCTATAGTTTTTTTCATAGTTACATTCTTCTCTTATAATCTTTGTGGCATTTCATCTTTAAATGCAACTTTCTGGGCATTATTTAATAACTCTAAGGCACCATTGTCTATCATCTTTTGTGCTAGTTGTGAGCCTATGTTCTGTGATTCGTTTACATGTACAACAACTTTTTCTTGCATCACATTTGTTCCATCAGGAAAACCAAGCATTACCCTAAAAGTAATCTCATCTGCACTTTTTACAGCATTACATGCAACAGGTGCTGAACACCCTGCTCCTATTTTAGAAATAAAGTCACGTTCTATCTGTGTGCATAAAAAAGTGTCTTCATTTTTAAGACTTAGCGCAATTTCTCGTACTTTTTCATTTCCTGTTACGATCTCTATACCAAGAGCTGCTTGACCCATTGGAGGAATCATCATATCAAGTGAAAGTTTTTGTGTAAAAGGAATTTCCTTGAGTAAATCTAATCTATGAAGCCCTATCCACGCTAGAATAATTGCATCGTATTGACCTTCAGAGAGTTTTCTAAGTCTAGTATTTACATTGCCGCGTAAATCTTTTACTTGTAAATCAGGTCTTTTTTGAAGAAGTTGCATTCTTCTTCTAAGGCTTGTCGTCCCAACAACCGCACCTAATGGTAAATCTTCAAGTGTGGCATACTTATGAGATAAAAACACATCACTCTGGTCTTGACGCTGTGTTACTGCCACAAGTTCCAAACCTTCTGGTATGTACGTTGGAACATCTTTTAGACTATGTACTGCTATATCTGCATTTCCAGCTAGCATTGCATCCTCAAGCTCTTTTGTGAAGTGACCTTTACCACCTATTAAGGCTAAAGGTTTATCTAAAACTTTATCTCCATTACTCACAATTTTATTGAGCTGTACACTCACATCAGGGTACGATGCCTCTATTCTATCTTTTATATGATAGGCTTGCCAGAGTGCTAAATCTGAAACCCTTGTTGCAATTGTAAGTTTTGTCATTACCTATTTAACCTTTTGATATTGTTTCTTAGTTGGGTCTAATTTATTATCTAAATAAAGTGTTGGTGTACCAGCTACCATCAAATTATTTGCTACATCTAAATCATATTCAATCTGCTTTTGTACAGCAGGAGTGTTTAAATCATTTTGTGTAATTTTTGAACCAACTGCTTTATTAAATGCAGCTAAAATCTTATTTACATCTTTTTCTTGCGCATTTACTTCTACATTATAAAGTTTTAAGACTACATCTTTAAATCCTTGTTGCTCCGCTGCGACTGCTGCACGAACCAAAACAACGGATGCAGGATGAATACGAGGGAGAGGAAAATGATAATAATATATTGCAAATTTTTTAGGCTCTTTTTTCATCTCTTTTATAGCACCAGGAACAAATCCTCGACAAAATGGGCATAATGGATCTGAGAAGAGTATTACTTTATGCTTTGCATTTACATCTCCATAGATGTGATTTGCTTTTGAGTAATACTCAGGTTTTACATCTGGTTTTACTGTCTCAATTAAGTTCTCACCAGAATTCATATTTGTAAGTTCTTTTGTAATTATGTTACCATCTGAGAACCAAACCATTTTCTGTTTTATTTTATCTTTTGGTTTCTCTTTGAGAACTGCCTCAACATCTAAAATATAAGCATCCCAGCCTTTTAAGTCTTTAAGAGGCAAAACTTCTGAAACTTTTACATTTACAGATTGTAATCTTGGGTTCTCTGAAAACTGCTCATTTAAAAAATCTTCAACCTTTTCACTCGTGCTTTGCGCAAATGCGACACTACTTAGTAGTAGAGTTGTCGCTAATAATTTCAACATCGATGACATCTGAATCCTTTCTTGTAGTATTTTGTTCTGTAGGAGTATTACAGCTTCCTGATTTTACATTATAACGGTTAACAATCATGCTCGTAACAACACTAAACTGCATTAAAATTCCAATAATATCTGACAAAAAGCCAGGGAGGATAAGCAAGATTGCTCCAAAGAGCGTAAAAAGATTTAACCTTTGAAACTGCTCTAAGTCTATACAGTTGTACGAAACAGCAGTCATATTTTCAACAAGAGTTTTTCTAAAGTTTACAAGTATAGAAATTCCTATAAAAGCACTTAAGATAATCTCTATAAATGTCATTAAACCGCCAATAGCTGAAGAGATATTAACAGAGACTATAACTTCTAAAAAAAGATAGAGAAGAAAATAAAACATTTATATAAGCTCCATAATGGTTTGAAAAATATTTTCCACTTTTACAGTGCTTTTCTCTTTTGTTTTTCTATCAAATATTTGAACTTCGCCATTTAGTAACTCTTTTCCTATAATGACTGTATATGGAAATCCTATAAGTTCTGCATCTTTCATTTTAAATCCAAAACGATCTTTTCCATCATCAAGCATTACTTCTACACCTGCGTTTTGAAGTTTTTCATAAAGCTCTTCACCAAGACTCATTTGTGCTTCGTCTTTTACGTTTGAGACCATCACATTTATCATATATGGCGCTGTCGCCTTTGTCCATATACATCCGCTCTCATCATGATGTTGCTCTACTATGGCTGCTACTAAACGTGATACACCCATTCCGTATGTTCCCATTATAAAAGCTTGTGCTTTGCCATTTTCATCTAAAAATTCTGCTTTTAAAGCAGCAGAATAAGTTGTACCGAGTTTAAAGATGTGCCCTACTTCAATACCTTTAGTAAAAGAGAGTGTTCCATCACAATATGGGCATATATCTCCCTCATTTACTTCTGCAATGTCTGCAAAATAAGCAACCTCGCTCAGTACACTTAAATCTACACCAACAAAGTGATAATCCAACTCGTTTGCTCCACAAACCATGTTTTTTGCATCAAGTAAATCACTATCAATGACATGTTTTGCTTTTGTCTGGTCAAGTGGTCCTATAAAACCTGGAACAATTCCAGCTTCAAGAAGCTCCTCTTCACTCACATCTACAATGTCTAAAGCATCTGTCGCATTTAAAGCTTTCACTTCTTGAAGAGCATCACAGCCACGAAGGAAGAAAAGAACTATTTCACTTGCATCTTCATACACAACTTTTTTTGCAACACACTTAATCGTGTAGTATGCATCAATTTTAAAAAATTCTGCAAGTTCCTCTATGCTTTTTATATCTGGAGTTTGAAACTTATTAAAATTTGCTACTGGAGCTTCTGGAATTGTAATGCGAGAAGAGCGTTTCGCAGCTTCAATATTTGCACCATATTCACATTTTGAGCAGACTGCAATAGTATCTTCACCACTATCAGCAAGAACCATAAGCTCTTTCGAACCGCTTCCACCTATTGCCCCACTGTCAGCTTCTACAACTCTAAACTCAAGTCCTAAACGCACTAGAATTCTTTTATATGCAGCTTCTACTGCATCAAATTCTCTATCTAAATCTGCTTCACTTGCATGAAAAGAGTAGCCATCTTTCATAATGAACTCTCTTCCACGCATCAAACCAAAACGAGGTCTTGCTTCATCACGAAACTTTGTCTTGATCTGATAAAGATGAATCGGAAGTTGTTTGTAGGATGTTACACGATTACGGACTAAATCCACCATCATCTCTTCATGTGTTGGACCTAAAACAAAAAGGTTCTCTTTTCTATCACGAAAACGAAGTAACTCTTTTCCAAATTTTTCAATTCGTCCACTCTCTTCCCAGAGTGAAGCTGGTGTTACAAAACTAAGTTCAACCTCTTGTGCACCTATTTGTACCATCTCTTCATTAATTATATTTTCTATTTTTTTAATAACTCTTTTTGCGAGTGGCATATAGTTATAAAGTCCAGCCGCATTTTGTGAAACAAATCCACCACGTGACAAAAAAATATGACTTGCTAATTGTGCATCAGATGGCGCTTCTTTAGCTGTTGGTATAAAGGCTTTACTTCTTCTCATAGTTTTTCTTATTCCTTATCTTTTATCATAGAAGCCATAGCTCCTTGTAACAATTCTGAAGTCGCATTATCTACTCCACTACGCATTTTTGCAGTAAAATCATGTAAAAATCTCTTTAAAGCTTGATCACACATTTTTTGAGCTTGTGTTTCATACTCTTTTGGAATATAACCACCTTGTATGACACGTTCACTTTCCTGTTGTGCAGCTTTATTTGCACGTACATACAACTCTTTTATAACAGCTTCAACATCTTGGTTACTTAACCATTCAAAAAATTCAACAATTCCACGCCCTATAATTCCATGCGCAGCACGAGATGCCTCCTCACGTGATGAAAGATTTTCATCTACTATAACTTTTAAATCATCAATCACATAAAGATTAATTCTCTCACCTTTATGATAATTTATATCTCTAGGAAGTGCTAAATCAAACCAGTATCTATCAAAATCACAAGAAGCAATGATTGCATCAGTAATAATAGGCTCATACGAAGAGGTTGCTGTGTATAAAATCTCAAACTCATTTATAGCACTTGCGAGTTCACTAAAAGGTATTGTTTTCCCACCACACTCTCTAGCTAAAGCTTCTGCTTTGTGTTGTGTTCTATTCATGATGTATACATCAGCACCTGCACTAGCAAGATGTTTTGAAGTAATATCTGACATATCACCAACACCTATGACTAAGGCTTTTTTTCCTTCAATATTTGGAACTAAAGACTTTAATTTATTCACAGCAACACTTGCCATGGACACAGGTTTAGAAGAGATTTCTGTTGTGTTTCTGACCTTAGCTGCACACTTAAATGCTGATTTCATAGCACGTGCTAATTTTTTACCGCAAAATTGATTGTCATAAGCAAATCTAAACGCATCTTTGAGTTGCCCTACTATCTGTGTTTCTCCAATAACCATAGAGTCTAAAGAAGCAGCAACACTAAAAAGGTGGTGAATAGCCGTACTATCATCAAGCACATCTGCTCTTCCTTCAAGCTCTTCTACACTTACACCTGAACGACGACTTAGCATCGTAAAAATATGTTTTGTTGCTTTTGGAATATCACTACAGTTACAAAGAACTTCCATTCTATTACAGGTTGAGATTAATATCGCTTCTGCAATGGAATCATCACCAAGAAGAAGAGACAAACATGCGCGTTTACTTTCATCATCTGGGTACGAGAGCTTTTCTCGTATCTCCATAGTAGAATTTTTATGTGTAAAACTTATATTTAGGTAGTGCATTAATAACTTCTTTGTATCATAGTTTCTAAAATAGCAACGAGAGCTTCATCTTCTTTCATTGCTTGCGCCGCTTCATTTGAGAGGCTTTGTGCAAGTTTGAATGATTTTGCAACACTTTGATGTTCTTGCATTTTTTCTTGAAGCCAAAGTGTCTCATCTACATCTAATTTTTTTGCATGAAAAGAGAGTAGTTTTTCTCTATCTTTTGTATCTAACTCTTCATAGAGATAGATGTAAGGAAGTGTACATTTTCCCTCAACAAAATCGTTCATTGCCGGTTTTCCAAGTGTTGCTTCATCTGCTGTAATATCTAAAATATCATCAATGATTTGAAAAGAGAGTCCAAGATTTTTTCCATAAAGTGCATATTTTGTAGCATCTTTACCAGCAAGTAATGCTGCAGCTTTTGCCGCAGCTTCTATGAGTGTAGCTGTTTTGAGGTAAAGCATATCAAGATATTTCTCTTCATCTGTATTAAAATGCTCTGCCATTTTTACATCCATCATCTCACCTTTAGAGAGTGCTGTAACTGAAGAAGCAATAGTTTTAGCCACTTCTTTGTCAAAAGCGACTAATTCAGTAAATGCTTTTGAGTAGAGTATATCTCCTAACATAACAGCATTTTTGCTTCCATCAGTCGCATTCACAGATGCCGCGCCACGTCGTGTCATTGCTTCATCTATAACATCATCATGTAAAAGAGATGCTCCATGAATAAGCTCGACTATTGCAGCTAAAAGAGGTGCCTCTTCGTGCGAAGAGGCTATTTTCATTATAAGTTTTGCACGTAATCTTTTCCCACCGCTTAACATACCAAAAAGACGCGTTACTTCCTCGTAATCTATCTCTTTAATAAGTCTAGTAATCTCTTCTTCTACTCTTTGCATCTCTCTCACTTTGTCTTTTTGAGTTCTTGTAATCCTATTTTCATCTTCTTATCTGATAAAAATAGTTCAAATTTTGCTTCATTCTTTTCATAATCAAACTTTTTAAATTTAACTAGTATGTATGGCACTTCATAATAATCAGCCCCTCTTGCTGTGAGCTCAAGCTTAAAGCTCTGATTTTTACCGTTTAAGTAAAGTATATTTTGCGCTACCTTTCTATCGTAAGAGCGAAAAACAACTAACCCACCATTTTTGTACAGAGTCCACCTAAATTTAAAAAGTCTCTCAGAGGAGTCGTATTTTACAAGAATTTTCTTTTGCTCATCCTTTTGTAGAGATATTTCTTGTATATCTCTGTACTCATTTGCTAAAGAAGCACTCACAAGGAGTAGAAGTAGAGTAAAAATTTGTAAAATATATTTCATAAATTAATTTTCTTGAACTATCTGCGTGCCAATACCATTGAGAGTAAAAAGTTCAAGTAACATGGAGTGTTCTAATCTGCCATCAATGATGTGCGCTTTTGCAACACCACCAGCTATAGCTTCTAAACAGGCATCAACTTTTGAAATCATTCCGCCATGAATCGTTCCATCTGCTTTGAGTACTTCTATTTCAGATCTATTTAAACTTGAGAGCATCTTTTTATCTGTGCCTACAACTCCTTCTGCATCTGTTAAAAAAACTATTTTACTAGCACCTACTGCTTTGGCAATCTTTGCTGCACAACTGTCTGCGTTAATATTAAACCCAGGATGCCCCATTTCTTCACCTGCTGCTATAGGAGCGATAACAGGAATAAAACCTTCGTCTAAGAGTGTTAAAAGCACTTCTGCCTTAACATGTGCAATATCTCCTGTAAGTCCCCACTTAGCGAAATCTCTTGCTTTAGCTGTAATAAAATGTGCATCTTTTCCACTCATACCTATGCCTTTTGCTCCATGAGAATTTAGCAAAGAAGCTATCTCTTTATTTATCTCTCCGCTTAAAACCATCTCGACGATATGCATAACTTCTTTCGTAGTAACACGTTCTCCATCAATAAATTTTGTTTCAATTTTGAGAGATTCAAGCATCTCATTAATTCTTTTTCCACCACCATGCACTATGATTGGTCGAATTCCAACAAGATACATAAGAAGAATGTCTTCTGCAAATTTCTCTTTTAATTGTGGGGATGTTTGTGCTGAGCCACCATATTTTATGACAACGCGTTTATTTGAAAACTCTTTTATAAAAGGGAGTGCTTCTAGGAGTGTTTTAACCGTTTCTATTTTTGCCTGCAATCTTTTTTCCTTATCGCAACAGTAATTTTTTATTTTAGCAAATTTTCTATTATTAATTCATAAACGAATCGACTTGTTGCATAAGCTCAGGTGCAACTTCTACTTCTAAATCCAATAAGGAGAGTGGCAATCCAAAATCTTTTACCTTTACATAATCTTTATATGTCACTAAAAGTGAATCAGAAGCATCTCTTTTTAAAATATCTTCTAACTCCTTCTTTTTGTAGTTATGATGGTCGGCAAAGTAGTTTTTACTCACAAGTTCTGGCAAAAATGGTTCTAGGCGTTGTGGTCTTGCTATGGCAGTTACTAGAGACATTTTCTTTGTTGGCTCTTTGAGTGTAACCTTGCGTTTAAAGTCTATTCCTTCTGTTACGTGCACAATATTTTTTCCGCTCCAAACACGTTCCCTAAAGGGTCCTGCAGGGAGGCAAGAGCTATTTTTACTTTCTACTTCTATGAGCAAATCAAGTTTTAAAATGTCATGTTTTGAATAGGCATCATCTAAAAATATCACATGTGCACCTAGCTCTTTTGCTTTAACAATTCCCTCTTTTCTATTTTCACTTACTATAACTGTTACGTGCGAAAGTTTATATGCGTATATCATCGCCTCATCGCCGCTTACAGCTACGCTTTGAAGTATCTTATCTCCTTGCTTTACAACATACAATCCTTGAGACTCTCGTCCATACCCACGTAAAATAATGGCTACATTTTCATAGTGACTAGCGAGTGCTGTAACCAGAGGAGTTTTTCCACTTCCACCAACACTTAAATTTCCAACGCTAATGATTTTTACACCAAAATCTTCTGCTGTTTTACTTTTGAAACGTACATACATTACACCACAATAGAGCCATGAGAGCGGAAGTAGAAAAAGGGAAATGATTTTTTGAAGAAGATTTGGGTTGTAGAAATACTCTTCAACCCAAAATACAAGCAATTTTTTCAAGGTAAAAATTAAACTCTTGTTTTAGCAATTTTTTTAATTTTTTCTATAACAGTTTTTACAGTTTTATCATCCATACTCGCATAGATTGGGAGCGAAAGAATCTGCTGAAATGAACGAAGTGCTACAGGAAAATCATTTACACGTAACGAATACTTTGTTTTGTAATACGTTAAAAGATGTAGTGGAATATAGTGTAGCCCTGTTCCCACTCCAACATCACGAAGCTCTACAGCAAAAGAGTCACGATTTTTATCTATTTTTATAATATAAAGCGAAAATGGATTTTCATCATTTAAAGTCTCTGTAATTGTAATATGCTCTACTCCAGTGAGTGCTTCATTATACATCCTTGCTATCTCTCTTTGACGCGCAATATTTTTATCTTGCTCGAAGATTTGTGCACGAATATATGCTGCATTTAGTTCACTGAGTGAATAATCATTTCCAATATCTACAACATCATAAATGTACTCTAGGGCATCCTCATCACGTACTATTGCATGATTTGCAAGCAGACGTGCACGTTCTATAATCTCATCTTTATCTGTTACTAACATTCCTCCATTACAGATATTTTTTTTGAGGTGTGAAGAGAAATTAAAACAGACTATGTCTGCTCCTGTAGAACCAATTTTATCACCATTATATGTAGCACCTAGTGCGTCACTAGCGTCTTCAACAATCTTCACATTATAAATCTTCGCCATAGAGTAGACTCTCTGTAAATCTGTAGTCACTCCACCAAGATGCGTAATTACAACTGCTTTTAATTTTTTTGATTTGTTGTCTTCTAAGTATGTTTCTAATTTATTTAAATCAATATTAAAAGTGCCTTCTTCTATGTCTATAAACACAGGTTCTGCATCAAAATGACGTACAACTTCAGGAACATTTGGATGTGCGTTGACAGAACATATGACTTTGTCACCTCGCTTAAGGTCAAGTGCCAACATCGCTAAATGTAAAGCAGATGTACCATGTGAAGTTGCAAGTGCATACTTCGAGCCAACGTACTCAGAAAACTCCTCTTCTAAAAGTTCTACCTGATTTATATCTTCTCCATCAAGAGCGTCACTCACGTTCGAGTGTGCCTCTCGTGAACTCTCATATTTATTAAATGGTATTTCTGTTGCTTTCATTATGTGCCTTTATAAAGTTATATCTCTTGGATAATTAAAATCATGATTTATAGTACGTGATGTAAGTTTTGCGATAACTGGCATTTTTCTTTTAAAATGGTTGCGAAATATTCGCGTAATTATCATATCTAACATCTTTTTATCTACGCCTTGAGCAACTATCTCTTCACGAGGAATTCGCTCCTCTACATAAAGTTTCATTGCATGGTCAAGTTGTGCATAAGTATAACCCAAATCTGCCTCATCACTCTGCCCATCCCATAAATCAGCTGATGGAGCTTTGTTAATGATGCTTTTTGTAACATTTAGATACTCAGCAAGCTCATATACTTCACTTTTATATAGATCACCTATAGGATTTACAGCCGAAGCTAAATCCCCATAAAGTGTTCCATAGCCAAGCATAAGTTCACTCTTATTACTTGTTCCTAAGACTAGAGCACTCTCGCGAGCTGAGATGTCAAAAAGTGTTGCCATTCTCATGCGAGCAGAGAAGTTCCCACGTCTAAGGTTATCCATATCTGGATGCATATCTTCATACGCTTTTAACATTGGTTCTATAGAGATGGTCTCACTTCTAATACCAAAATCTTGGCAAAGAGCATCTGCATCTTCTAAAGAACTCATGGATGAATAATGCGATGGCATCTTCACGCAAAGCAGATTCTCTCCAAAAGTTTTTTGTGCCAAAACTGCTACAACTGCAGAATCAAGTCCACCACTCAAACCCACAACAACTTTTTGAATTCCAGTCTTTCTAACTTCATCATTTAAAAAGTGTTGTAGATACTCTGTAATCTGGGAATATTTGCTCATGAAATATTTCAACCTTTAAAATTCTTTAACAAAAATAATTATATCTTAGATAAGTAACAAATGAGACGAAGCAGGCTACTTTATTGACAAACCTCACCCTTGGCTATAAAGTTTAATTCTTTACAGCTAAAACCTGCTTCTTTTCTTGCCTCTGTATTGAGATTTTTTGGTCGTAGAAAACCTTGCGGGTAGTACTTATCTATGATGTCAAAATAGACTTCACTACCAACGCCCTCTTTTTCACAAGCGTAATGAAACCAGACATCACCTTTTTTGACATGCTCTATCTCCTCTTCGAGGATGATATTAAGAGCTTCTATAATTTTTTCTACCATCTCATTTTTTGGGAGTTTTTGCAGTTTTGTGAGTATCATAGGTGTTGCGTCTAGCCCGTTTGCTTCTAAGTATCGCGGTACGACTGCCATGCGTTCGAGAAGTGTTTGGGTTCTTTGACTTGCTTCAAAAAGAGCATTGTGAACTTCTATGTCGCCATACGTTACGTGCAACTTTTTTAGGAGACTCTCTAACATCAAAAAATGTCGTATCTCATCCTCTGCAACCTCTAGCCAATCGTCATAATACTGTTTAGGAAGTCCAAAAAATCTATACGCCCCATCAAGGGCTAAGTCTATTGCCGAGTACTCAATATGAACTATTGCGTGCAGAAGATTTATTTGCCCATCTCTTGTTGTAAGGTTGCTCCTTTTTGGGACTGTTTGAGGAGGAACAACTCTGCATACATCACTATAAGATGGAAGTTCAAAAAACTCTGGAGTATGTTCTATCTCAAAAGAGACGTCTCCATGTTTATAGTTCTCATAAAAGAGTTTAAACTGCTCTATTTTTTGCTCTGGTCTTTTAGCTTTAAGTATTAACTCTAATTCTTTATAAAATTTCATAACGTTATAATGCTATAATCCGACTAAAAAAGAGATTATAATGACTATTAAAAAACAACCGATGGGTCTCTACCAAACCAACTGTTATATAGTTACGACAGAAGGAAAAGATTTCATCATTGACCCCGGAGTGGGCGCAACAGCTTGGGTCAAAGAAAATATTACAAACCCAGTAGCAATCTTAAATACTCATGGGCATTTTGATCATGTTTGGTCCAATGCCGAGCTTCAAAAAGAGCTAGGAGTAAAACTCTACACTCCAAAAGAAGATGTGCCATTTCTACTTGCTAGTGACTGGATGCCAGGTCTTTCACCTTCTACACCCGATAGAGAAGTTGCTAGAGATGAAGAACTAAATTTTGATGGTATCAAAGTAAAATATCGCCATTTTCCTGGGCATACTCCAGGATCTTCGACTATAGAAATTGGCGATGCTATGTTTAGTGGAGATTTTATATTTGAACGAAGTATAGGCAGAACAGATTTTCCTTACTCATCCCCTGAAGATATGAAAAAGTCACTTGAAAAATTTAAACTTTTAAATTTCGATAAAACTATCTACCCCGGACATGGTGGTACAACTACCATAAAAGAAGAACAAAAGAATCTAACATACTGGATAAATACACTATGAGCCACTTCGATACAAGAGCAGAAAACTGGGACAGTGCAGATACGCGAGTCAATGGTACTTTAGTCATTGCACAAGCAATAGAAAAAGTAGTGCATCTACATCAAGATATGCACATAGTAGACTTTGGTGTTGGAACAGGACTCCTAGGGTTTGAAATAGCAAAAAGAGTACATAAAGTATATGGTGTTGACACATCTATAAAGATGCTTGAAAAGGTGCAAGAGAAAAATACTCCAGAGCTATCTATAGAACCAATTCATCAAGATATAGTGCGTACACCTTTAACACAGAGTTTTCATGGTTTAGTAAGTTCTATGACACTCCATCATGTTGAAGATGTAGAACTATTTTTACGTACAATCTATAACAATTTACATGAAAATGGTTTTATTGCTATTGCTGACTTAGAGAGTGAAGATGGAAGCTTTCATTCAGATAACAGTGGAGTATTTCATTTTGGGTTTGATGAAAAAGAGCTTTGTGACATCGCACAAAACTGTGGTTTTAAAGATGTAAAGTTTGCAAAAATAAATACAATCGAAAAACCCCATAAAGAGTTTGGAATTTTTCTACTTACTGCGTTTAGATAGCCTCTTTATCTTCTTCTTCAAGAAGGTGAAGTTTAAGTATGTGTTTTTCTGTAACCACTGTCTTGAACTCACCTTCAAAAACTTTTATATCTAAAACAAATGCTTCAACATGTACATTTCTTTTTCTTCCCTCTTTATGACGTACACGCGCTACAAAGTGAACTTCGTCATGGAATTTCACAGGAGATAAAAATTGACAATCACTTGCCACAAGCACGACATTTGGCTCATTAACAGCAAGCATAGCAGCATAATCTGCACTACTAAAGACGAAACCACCATGAATAAGTCCTAAATCATCAGCAATCATCTCAGATGTAGTTGTGAGTCTTAGCTCTACATAGCCCTCTTCAAATTTAATGACTTCTCCACATAAATCTTGGTTGATTCTCTCATGTGTGTTAATAAAAACTTGTCCCTCGTCTTCATGCTGACTTTCTAGTGCTAAATCGTCTTCATCCATCTCTACATCTTTAACTTTTGCCATTACTTTTTATCCTTTATCAATCTTACATAGACTCTTGCTGGAGCTGGATAGCCCTCTACTGTTTTCGTGCTATCGTTTGGATCTAAAAAATCTTCTAAAGATTGTCCTTCAATCCACTCCGTTTTTCTCTGCTCATCTGCCTCTGTCACAGATGTCTGCAATACTTCAAACGAGTTAAAACCAGCTCTTAAACACCAATTTTTAAGTGCCTTTATCGTTGGCACAAAATAGATATTTGGTATTTTAGAGTAGGAACTCTCTGGGCAGAGTGCCATCTCCTCTTCACCCTCAATATAAAACGTATCGAGGATTACTTCACCTTTGTCATCTAAACCTTTATAGAGCGACTTGAGCATTGCAACAGGATCACTTCTATGGTATAAAACGCCTAGACAAAAAATGGTGTCAAACTTCTCTTCATAAAACTCTAAATGCTCAACGCCAAGAAGTTCATAAACAATTTCACTCTTTACAAAATGATTAATAAAATCAAACTGTGTCTTGTAGAGTGGAGAGGGATCAAAACCAACTAATAACTTTGGATTGTCCTCAAGCATTCTAAACATATAGTAGCCATTGTTACACCCTATATCGGCAACTCTCTTATTCTCTAAATCAAAATAGGGTCGAAGAAGATTATATTTAACATTACTTCTCCATTCACTATCTATATAGGTCTGACCTACTTGAAAAGGTCCCTTTCTCCAAGGCATTAGAAGTTTTGCAGTACTCAAAATTGTAGTTTCATCTACACTTGTATTTACCTTTACAACATCGCCCAACTCATACTCGCACGTAACGTCTTGAAATTGTTCTAGGGCTTGACGAAGTGGAGCTATATTTTTCCACGTCATCCATTTTTCTCTTTGTGTTCTTATCTCTTGAAGGTTCATCTTAATCACTATAATATATTTATTTGATTATAATTGTATCTAAATATAAATAGTTAAGGAAACGCATGCGTTTAGAAAAAAAAGCCACTGTAATCTCGACCTCCGTAGCTACAATTCTTGTGATTATAAAGATGGCTGTGGGTCTCTTAAGTGGGAGTATAGCTGTACTTGCTTCGGCAATTGATAGTTTTTTAGACCTTACCGTTTCACTCTTTAACTACTTTGCACTTCATAATGCAGAAAAAAACCCTGATGAGCAATTTCACTATGGACGCAGTAAGATAGAACCACTTGCAGCAGTTATAGAAGGAACAGTTATCTCGTTCTCTGCACTCTTTATTCTTTATGAAGCACTTTCAAAAATCATTCACCCAAGAGAGATGAACTATGTAGGAGAGAGTGTTATAGTAATGCTTGTCTCCATAGTCATTACTGCTTTTTTAGTTACTTTTTTAAATTATGTAGCAAAAAAAACAAACAACATGGTTATTCGTGCGGATGCCTTGCATTACAAAACAGACCTATTCTCAAATGGGGCTGTACTTTTTGCTCTTGGGGTTATTAGCTATACGGGAGAGCAACTTGTAGACCCTATTTTAGGTGTGGGTATTGCATTTTACATGATTTACTCTGCTGTACCTATCATTAAAGAAGGCATACTTATGTTGCTTGATGCTGCTCTATCTCCAAAAGAGATTCAACAAATAGAACAGATTTTAGAGAATGAACCTTTTATTCAAGCCTTTCATAATCTCCAAACAAGAGAGTCTGGTTCTCATATTTTCATCTCTGTTCATGCTGTATTTAATGTAAGTATCTCTTTGTATGATGCACATGTCATTGCAGATAGAGTCGAAGCAAAAATAAAAACTATTTTTCCAGATAAAAAGGCTCATATACTTATACATATGGATCCTTACGATGACTCAGGTGTGAATGATGATGAGGAACAGTGGTAAGAGTTAGTTCTTACCCTTTGTAGGTTTTTTAACCTTTTTTGCTTTAAACATTTTACTCGCTATATTTTCCAAAAACACTGTTGCATACGAGCCTTTTGGCAGTGTAAATGCTATGTTCATAATATCAAAATTGTTGTTATAGCTCATCTTGATATCTTTTGGAAAAACAATAGCACGACGGCGAAGTCCTTTCTCATATAAAAAGTCATCATCGTACTTGGCTTCTATCTCACCGGCCGCGTCACGTGAACGAAATACACCACGACCACAGAGGAGTCCAGTAGGAACTACTTTGTGTGCTTCAAAGTCTTTTATCTGCGGTTGTTTTGGAGTAAAAAGTTTGTCATCTTCAGTGATATATAAATCACCCTCAAGAAGTTTAAACTTTCCATTGTTTTGCTCACGCGAGAGTACAATTCGCTCGTTAAGCCACTCATTAAACAAAACGCTCTGATAGATAGAAATCAAAAAGTTTTTCACCTTTGTATCTTCTATGTGCAACTCACCCGCTATAAGTTCTTTTGCTTGATTTATAGAGTCTTCATCACGTCCAAAACGCTGATACCCAAAATAATTTGGAAGCCCATTTTTTTCAGATTTACGAGCTAATTTCTCAATCTGTCCCGCTTGAATTTGGTCTACTTCAAAAAGATTGATTTTAAAACGGTTTCCCTCTAAATCACCCATACGAATAGAGTGCGTATGCCTTGTTGTACTAAGAATTTTAATTTGAGGGTGTTTAAATTTTTTAAGTTCATTTTCATACTTTGCCTCAAAAGAGAGATACTGTGTAGTCGTTGCATGTTTATCTTTAAGACCTGCATAGCCTATCTTCTCAGCGTTAATATTTAAAAATGCTGCAAATATTGCCACCATATCCCAAGTAGTCATCTCTACTTTTTGTACACGGACAATAGTATAGTTCCCATTTCCCTTCCACGTCATACCTATCTCATCAACAATAAAATCTTCTTTATTTTGATCAAATTTGAAGTGAATTGGTTCTCTCTCTTCTAAATATATACGTTCTAAACTCATTATTTTTTACCTTTTATAATTGCAAAAACCTCAACTCTTTACTTGCTTTTGCTATATCTTTTTTTATCGCTGCTTTAAGCTCTTCTAGTGTCTCAAACTTCTCATTACTTCGTATAAATGAGACAAAACTAATCGCTGCATTTTTATCGCACGTAACAGCACCATCGAGTATGTGTGTTTCTACTGCAAAACTGCCATCAGTTGTAACACGATGCCCTACAAAACTTACAGATGGATGATAATGTTCTTCATCATCTATGCGAGTAAGTGTTGCATAAACGCCCTCTTTTGGAAGTAAAAAACCTCTTGTTTTCAAATTGATGGTAGCTACTAACTCTTTTGCACCTATACCCTGCCCGCTAATGTGTTCACCACGAATAGTATAATTGTGCCCTAAAAAATTGTTTGCACCTTTAATATCGCCAATTTGAAGCTTTGTACGGATTTTATGCGAGTGAACTGAATCTCCATCATGGCAAACCTCACTCACAACTATAACTTCTCCATCAAAAAGAGCTTTTAAATCTTCAAAGGAGTACTTTCTATCTTTTCCAAAATGAAAATCATACCCGACAACGATTTTTTGTAGTTGTGGAAAAGTCTCTTTTAAAAATGTCACAAATCCAACACCATCAAGATGGCGTATACTCTCAAGCTCAATGTACATAATTGGATGCGTCGTAAAGTTTTCACGTTCCGTTTTTGGAGTCAGATTAGCATACCCTGTTTCTATAACGACTATGGTTCCATTTTCTCCAAGTTGTGCAAAAAGTGCTTGATGCCCAAAGTGCATCCCATCAAAACCACCTATTGCAATTGCAGTACTACTATTTTTCACAAACACATTTCCTAAATACTCTATTTAATATTTTTAAAAGTATAGCGAGTTAGAGATTATAACTCGCTATTTTTAGTGCTCATGTGCTTCATGTTCCAAAAGTTCTTTGATTTCGGATTCACTCATCTCTTGCAACTCTACAACTCTACCTTCAAAAGTAAGTGTAATACCCGCAAGTGGATGGTTTGCATCTAAAGTAGCATACTCATCTTCTATCTCTTGAATAACATAAATAAGAGGCTCTTGGCTCTCATCTTCTGTAGCATCAAGCTCCATACCAACTGCTATCTCTTCTGGAAGATCACTCAGTAATTCTCTCACACGTAACGCTTCATTGTACTCGCCAAAAGCCTGTTGCGGTGTCAGTGTTATTTTAAAAGTATCCTCTACACCTTTGCCCTCAAGAGCATCTTCAAACGCTTCAAATACATGTCCATATCCACCATGAAGATAGATTAACTCCTCTTCTTCTTGGTTAAGCTGGTTGTTCTCTTCATCGTAAAGTTTGTACTCGATTTCAACGAGTATATCTTTTGTAATTTTCATAAAGTCCCTTCTCTCTTAGAGATACTATTTGTATTTTATCTAAAATATACTAGTATTGTCTTTATTCTAGAGGTGCCAAAGAGCCTTTTTTCCCTTTCCATATCATCCTTTCATTTACACCTTTACAACTATCTGATGCTAAGAACTCACCTTTTCCTAGCTGTTTGTGATTTTTAATAAAATAATTATATGCAGTATACGATTCTAGTGGTTTTTTACTATTGGTTTTAGCAAAGAGTTCATTTAGCTTTTGTGTGACTTGCGTGTTGTAGAGACATACATCTCCATCAAGATATTTTGCTCCTGTCGTATAAGAATCTTTACCTCTAAAGTAAATCATCTCATTATCTCTCTTTTTATCGCTTATTATCTTAATATTATTAAATCTAAAACCTGCATCAAACTTGTTGTAGAGACCACCACCTTTTATGTAAGCAGTTAGATTATGTATAGTTGGAAGTGTTGCATTTGTTGTATCTGTCGTTATGAGATTTTCATCATTTCCAAACTCCATAGCAGATGAGTCATGGTTATTGTCGCTATCTATTGTCTTTTGTACTACAAGAACGTTTTTAATCTCTCCACGATACCCTAAATCAACGTCTACAGAGTCATCTGAAACATTATCAATATATAATCCATTGATATTTGCACATCCTCCCCAGATTTCAAGTCCATCATCTTTGCCGCCAATGATAGCAATATTTTTTAGCACTGTAGAAGCACCAACACCAGCTAAAGAAAGACCATTTAACTCTCTATCTTTTTTTACTTCGTATCCAGTGTGTTTAATGAGGACATATTCTAAGATTCCTGAAGATTCATTATCATACGCATGTGTTTCATTTCCAAAAGAGATACTTTCATCTGCTTCATACTTGTTGTCTTTATAGTGTGTGTAAGCATTACCAGCTATGACAAGCCCACCCCATTCACCAATGCTACCAGCAGAAGAGTATCCTAACAAATCCATTTGTGAAGTAAAAACAATTGGTTTATACTTTGTCCCTTTAGCAATGATTTTAGAATCTCTTGCGATTATAAGATACGAGAAGAGACTACAACCTGCGATGGTAGTACCAGGTTCTATTGTTAGTACAGCATTGTTTTCAACTACTACTCTTCTATCTACACCATAAACCTTTGAAGCTGAAAGTGTCATATCAGATGAAATGACATTTGGAAGTCTTTCATCAACGACCAAGCCATCACAATTTCCACTGTTTGCACTTACTTCTACAAGAAAAACAAGTGAGAAAATTATCATTAGATATATCTTCATAATAGACACCTTAGGTAAACTTTTATGCGATATTATCTGTTAAATATAGCATCTGTGACACCAAATGATTACAGACTGGTAACAAAATAACTGTTTTTATATAGATATTATAATCTTTACTATTATATTTACTTATTTTCTAAGAGTTGCTATAAGTCTCTTTTTATATAAGAAGAGTTCGAGTGCATCTTTGACAGATTTACAAACAATGTCACTCTGCATAAGTGCTTGTGTTGCACACCCTTCATCTCCTATGAGTGCGATTGCTAATTCTGCCGTTTGAAGCATCATGGCATCATTGTTGCCATTTCCTACAGCTCCACAAAGCTTTGCGTCAAGACTTTTTACGTACTCCGCTTTTTCTAGTGTATGATTAGCACTCTGTAAGACTTTAACAACTACGTCAAACCCTTTGAGTTGTTCGTGCACACTTCCAAAGGTATCTGCTGTGATTACGTGCACTTTATATTGCTTACTTAAATCAGGTAGAAGTACTTTTACTTCATCTTTTAAGATGCCGTCCTTTGCTAAAGTTCCATTATAGTCTAGGAGTATATGAGCCAGAATTATTTCATTCATTTTTTGCCTTTTCTTGCATCTTTGATGCAGATGAGAATTTTAACTAATATACACTAAACAGAAGAGGTGTTATAATGGTTTTATGAAAAATTATGAACTATTAATCCAACAAGTTTTAGATGAAACGCAAAAAATCATCATCGGTAAAGAGAAGCAGATAAAGCTCTCCTTGGCTACTTTTCTCTCTAAGTCTCACATGCTTATTGAAGATATTCCAGGTGTCGGAAAAACGACTCTAGCAAAAACTATTTCTCATGTTTTAGGTTTAGACTACACTCGCATACAGTTTACAAATGACTTGCTCCCCTCAGACATTATAGGAGTAAACTTTTATAACACGCAAGATGCTAGCTTTAGTTTTAAAAAAGGACCCGTTTTTACAGAGTTTTTACTTGCCGATGAGATAAACCGCGCCTCTTCAAAAACACAGAGTGCGCTTTTAGAAGCTATGGAGGAGAAGCAAGTAAGTATAGACGCAAAAACTTATGCACTGCCAGAGCACTTCTTTGTTATAGCTACAAAAAATCCTTTTGAAGAGGTCGGAACCTATCTGCTCCCCTCCTCGCAACTCGATAGATTTGCAATCTCTTTTTCTTTAGGCTACCCAACACCCGAAGCAGAGAGACTTATACTCTCAAAAAATAGTACGCTTCCTATCAACGAGCTCAGATCCTTAGATAAAGATGAAATCATAGTTTTACAAAAAGAGTACGACTCTATACACGTAAGCGAAGATATTCTCACCCTTATTCAAGAGATTTTACACTTCACGCGTGAGAGTGGACTTTATGTAACTGGTCTCTCAACGAGAGCTGCACTTGCTCTTGTAAAACTCTCTAAAGCTTGGGCGCTTATCTCTTTGAGAGAGTATGTCATTCCCTCAGATGTTTTAGAGATTTTACCTTACATAGTACGCCACCGCTTAGTCGCAAAAGGCGAGAGAAAGAGTCCAGAAGAGATAGTCGATGCAATCACTCAAAACCTACATATCGATACTTAAGAGTGTCAAAAATCGTCCTACTAAACTCTTTTTTCTTTTAGTTACTGCGATTGTCACGCTCTTTGTACAAGCCTATATGCACAACTACAACATTGTCTTTTTGGTGATGTTTTTTTTAGTAGCTGTTGCTGGGAGTTCTTCACTTTTTGGTATGCTCAATCTCTACTTTTTAGAACTCAAACTTCTTTCTCATGATCGCTTTTTTGCGCAAACAACTTCAAGCTACAAGCTTCTAGTAAAAAACAATGCAAGTTTTTGTACCTATGACATAAACATAACATTCCATAAACAGATACAACACATAAAGTCCATAGATGCACATAAGTCGCACACCATTGAGCTTCAAGAGAAATTTGAACTTCGAGGAGAGTCAAGCTTAGCTCCTATAAAAATCCACTCCTATTTTCCTCTACCACATGAGCTAAAGTACAAATATATAGCCTTAGATAAAAAACTCCTTATCTATCCAAAACCACTAGGAGTCTCACTTTTTGAAATATATAATAGCGATAGTTCCTTTCATGGTGAGATGGATGAGTTTGAAGGGATTAAACGCTTTAACCAAGGAGAAAACCTCTCTTATATCAACTGGGCATCTTTAGCCAAACACAACACACTTATGAGTAAGAACTTCACCTTTACACAGCAGAGCCAAAAACTTCACTTTAGCTTTGATGGCTTAGATGGTGAGACAGAAGCAAAACTCTCACAACTTACACTCTGGGTTTTAGAGTGTGAAGAGCACAATTTTGAGTTTACGCTAAAGATTGCAAATCAGACACTAGATTCTAAAAAAATGAGCATAGATGAAATCCTTGAAACACTTGCTAGATACTAAAGCACCCTCTCACGAGAAGCTCCTAGACATAGCACTCATTCTCTCCATAGTGCCACATCTTTTTGTGATGAAGGGTTTTATGCTTATCTATGTCGCTATCGCCCTATTTTTTATACTCAAAAAAAAGAAAAACCCTAAAAATGTTTATATACTGATGGGCATTGGAGTTTTGTTACTTCTACTCTCATTTTTTAATAACTATAACTTTTCTGACTTCTCAAAAATGCAGTTTTTTGTCTCCTTTGTAAGTTCTATGCTTATTTTTGCGATAAGTTTGCAGAGACTCACGCAAGAGGTAAATAAGTATCTTAAAATCTCTCCTGCACTTTTAATGCTACTAAGTTTTTTCTTTTTTGACTCACTTTTTATGCTCTTTTATGCGCTGTTTACACTCTTTGTTTTTACACTTATGCTCATCTGGAGTAGAATGGACGCACCGCTTGGCAATGTTCTTCGCTTAACTTCCAAACTTTTTTTGCTCGCGCTCCCTGCGGTTCTCATAATGTTTTTAGCGTTTCCTCGCATCTCTTTTGATAAGGCACAGTTTGGATTTAAGGCAGATGAGTATGCGCCTATAGGTTACACAGGCAAGATGCGTGTCACTTCCAAAGAGATAAAACTCTCAAACAAACCCGTTATGGAAGTCTCTTTTGATGACCCAACGCTTCTTGCAAATGCTTTATACTTTAGAGGCTCAACACTGAGTGTACAAAATGGCTTAGAGTGGATTCCAGATACTGCACAACATTCTCCTGAACGACTTGTAGCTCTTAGCAATCCCATAAAATATGACCTCACCATCTATCCTCATGCCCAAGAGTGGATTTATGCACTTGAGATGCCAACAGCTTCTCCAAGTAAGGCAACACTAGAGAGTGATTTCACCCTCAAAGCCAACAAACCAATCTACGATAAAAGAAGATACAGACTTCAAGCTACACAAAAGTACAAGATTTTTTCTAAGGATGACTCAAACACACTTAAAGTGGATAAAAAGAAAAATGAGAAAACCTTTGCAGCCATAAAATCCATAAGAGTCTCTAAACTCTCAGATATACAAAAAGCGCATCAACTTATGAAGTTTTTTAAAGATCAAAATCTCTCTTATACGCTCAAACCAGAGGGAAGTGATTTAGAAGATTTTACAGACTCTTTTCTTTTTGATAGCAAAAATGGTTACTGTGTGCATTTTGCTTCGGCTTTTGCAGAGTCTGCTAGAATGCTTGGCATACCTTCACGTGTCGTTACTGGTTTTCAAGCTGAAAAAAGGGAGATGATAAACAACTACCTTATAGTAAAACAATCCGATGCACACGCTTGGGTAGAACTCTATATAAAAAAACAAGGTTGGGTGCGATTTGACCCAACTGCAACTGCTTCAAGAAACTTAGATATACAATTCAACTCAGCTGAGCAAGAGAGTCAAATGAGTACATTCTTTAAAAAAATCAACAAAAACTTCATGTATATAAAGTACACACTAGAGAGTGCCATACTCGACTACAACAGACTCAAACAGATGGCTATTTTAGAGAAACTACTCAGCGATACGCTCTATCTTATGAAATTTATTTTAGCTATTTTAGGTGTCGTTTTACTTAGCTTTTTACTCTTTTTTAGCATCAAACTCAGTAGTTGTGCAGACCCTCTTGTATGTGAGATGCAAAAACTTCTTAAGCTTTTAAAAAAACATAACTTAGAGAAAAAAGAGAGTGAGAGTATGTTTGTGTTTTTACAAAGAGCAGAAGAGACTTTGGGCATGTCACTCTCAAAAATTAGCACGCTCTACCATGAACTTAAATATGCAAAAAATCAACAAACTCAAAATATATCTCAATTACAAGAGGCTATTAAAGAGTTTAAAAAGAGAGTTGCCATTTCAAGAAGTACGTCTCTTTAGAGTTTTGAGACATTGCTCCGAGTGTAAAAGAGTTGTAGTCGTTGAGTGTGTAGGTGAGTGTTGGTGCGATGTATCTGGATTTGTCGCCATCAAAGCCCTCTATGTAAAGAAGTGCGCCATCAAGATAGATGTTGAAGCTGTACGTGAGTGAGAGTGCAGTGTAAAAATTTGAAGGCACTAGGTTTGAGAAAATTTCCGAGTTGTAGTGTAAAAGTATCTGCTCCTCAGAGAAAGTCTTTGAGCTATAGAGTGCTTCGGCGGTTAAAGTTATGCCATTTACAAAACCATAATCTGCTCCGACTATGCCCTGAAAAAACTCCACTTCATTGTTGATGTATGCGCCCTCACTTCTTAGCTCTACCCCACTCTCGCCAAGATTGCCCTCTATCTCATACCCTATCATTGTTGTCTCATCGGAGCTTATGACATTCAGCCCTACATCTGCAAAGTCTAGAAAAGCTTTGAACTTAAGAGCGTACTTCAAAGAGCTGTCTTCTTTTTGAGAAATTACAGCTGTTATATTAGCGTTACGTGCGATATGTCTTGTGTAAGAAACTGCCGCTACACCAAAGGTTTCATCAGGCTCAAGAGCGTAAGAATTTATGGGGTTAAAGAGGTTTGTCGGGTTCCAGATACGACCAACTCCCATAGAGATATTTTGCAGACCCACAACGACTCTGTTTGCATTATCTTCATACCCGCCATAGAGTCTGTAGAGTTTTGCGTAGGCTGCACCATTTTGGTAGTTTTTATATTCACTCTGGGTTTGAAATGGTGTGTCCGATTTTTGAAATTTCACATACGCGTAGTCAATAGAATTGATATACGACTCGCCGTAATAGTTCACACCATCACCTATAAAAGTAGAGAAAAATTCTCCCTTTGTATAATCCGCACGTAACCGTAATCTGTCATAGTTGTAAAGGTAGGTTTTATCGCTATTTGGTAGGGCTGACTCTTGGGAAATAGTAAAGTTTGTGTTCTCAATTTTGTAAGAAAAATCGGCATATAAATATACGCACGTAACAAGTAAAAATGATAGAACTGACTTAACTCTCAACTATCGCTCCATCGCTCATTTTCACAACACGTCTCACACTCTCTAAGACAAGCTCATCATGCGAAGCAAAGAGTATGCTTATGTTCTCTTTTTCATTTAAAGACTTCATCATATCCATAAGATTTTGTGAGTTTTTTGAGTCTAGGTTTGCTGTTGGTTCATCAGCTAAGATTATCTTTGGTTTTGGAGCGACTGCACGCGCTACTGCCACACGTTGTTGCTGTCCTCCGCTTAGGTTTGATGGGAGCGATTTGAGCTTGTTGTCTATCTCTAAAATCTCTGCAATTTCTCTGACTCTTAGCCGAATTTCCTCATCGCTATAACCCTGAAGCTTCATGATGAAACCTATGTTCTCCTCCACGTTTAAAACAGGTACAAGGTTATACGCCTGAAACACAAAGCCCATCTCATTGAGACGTATAGCTGTTCGCGCATCTTCATCCAAGGCACTTATCTCCACATCATCAAGATAAATCTTTCCGCTGTGTATAGAATCTAGTGCGCCGATGGCATTGAGTAGTGTTGTTTTTCCACACCCAGAAGCACCAGTGAGAAGAGTGTACTCCCCTTTTTGTATCTCTAAGTTTATGTTTTTGAGTGCATGAATCTCACGCTCTTCGCCTTTGTAAAAGTACTTATTTACTGCTTCTAGTCTAATCATATCTCAGCCTTTATAACCTCAATGGAGTTCATTTTTTTAATTTTTCTTAGTGGTAGAAGTACACTCAAAAGTGAAGAGCTAATGATGGCAAAAAATGTAGAAGTAAAGTAGCTCACTTTCACCGTTGCAAATATAGTACTTGAGTAACCAAAACTCTCTAGCCCATCGGCAAACTTACTCATATCTAAGCCATAATTTTGTAAGTAGTAAAGTGCCATATAACCTAAAATAGCACCTATGATATAGCCAGAGAGTCCCACAAAAACCGCCTCTAAAAATATTTGCCTTCTCATAAGTTTGTAGGACATTCCTATACTTTTCATGATGCCAAACTCTCGGATTCTATCGAGTATGGAGACATACATAACGCCCATTATTCCAATGAAAACGACCAACATTACTATAAAAAAAGTAATGGAGTTAAAGATTATCATCATATCTTGCATCTGTTTCATCATCGGGTAGAGTTCTAAAAAGCTCTTGATGTCTAAATCTTTATACTCATTTTGTAGTGTTTTTTGAAGCGTTTTTGAGTCGGTTCTTATGGCGATTTGCATTGCTTGTTGGGGGTTGATGCCCAAGAACTTTGTGAGTAGCTTTTTATCTACAAAGATGCTTGCGTTGTCAAGCGTGAGATTGCTCGTTTGAACAATTCCTTTTACTCTGAGTGCTATCGCATTTATCTCGCCACTACTGTCTTGCGTGGAAAATATTAGCTTAGAGCCAATCTTTAGCTTCAAAGTTTTTGCAAGTTCTGAGCCGACTAAAGCACCACGTTTGCTCAGGTCAAGTTTGCCCGATTTTAAAAAATTTCCAAATGCTCCAAATCTCTCTTCCGCTTCTAAGTCTATGCCTATAGCAGTCGCAAATGAGGACTTTCTAGCTGTTGCACAAAGCCCATCTGCTTTCGCACGTAACACTACGGATGTAACCTCTTTACTCTTTTGTAACTGCTCTACTATGCTCCTTGCATTTGGGATGCTATCTGCAAGAGATTTTGAGAGACGGTAGCCTTTTGCATAGATGCTTATCTCTCCGCTGTCACTGCGTTTTGACTTGTCTATCATAGAGAGTGTCATACCATCGTAAAGCCCCTCAAGACTTACCATCATGCTCATACTCACAGCTATCATAGTCATAACTAAAAGCGTGCGAGAGAGTCGTAAAAAAGCGTTTTTGTAGGCGAGCTTGATTATGAGACTATACATGTTTTATAGCCTCGATGGGTTTAAAAGAGTTGATGTACTTTATGGGGTAGATGACACTTAAAAAATTGAGCACATAAATCACCCCAACATTCCAACTTATAGTAAAAAGACTAAAGCGTAAAGGCAGAGCATCTGAAACTACGCCATACTCTTTGTACGTCTCGCTCATTCCCTCTATGATGATTGGGTGCAGACTAAAATAGTACGCCGTATACGCGCCCATAGGTGCTGCCAAAACAATCGCCAAGCTAGAGAGTATAAATATCTCATAAAAGAGCAAAAGCGTGATTTGTCTGCTACTCAAACCTATACAACGCAAAGTGCCAAACTCTCGCACACGAGAGCTGACATTTATAAAAGCAAAAATCATAATGACGAAAAAAATAACTACAAAAAAGAGACTCATAGAGATGTAGCCAAAAATGCTATCGACCTCCATCGCTTGCACCATTGCGTGCATGAGTGTTTTCCACGTTAGTACCTCTAGGTCATCTGGCAAAACTGCTTCTATGGCATCTTTTACCTGCTCCACTTTTTCTAAGTCATCTACATCTACCGTGATGTATGAAGCCATGTTTTTTGAGAGCATCAAAGTGTCAAAATAGCTCTTACTCAAAAACGCCCCCGAAGAGTCAAACTCAAATGAACCAGTTTTGAAAAGACCGCACACACATAACAAGTCTGCCGCAAAAGAGTTGTCGCTCGCACTCCCTATAAAACTTAACTCCTCGCCTAGTTTCGTGTGGATTTTTTTTGCCAAGTCAACACCCATATAGAGACAATTTCCAGATTTTTCACTCAAAAATTCTCCTGAAACTAGAGCGGTTTTAAGTTCGCTTTGAAGTGCCTCTTTCGTGGGGTTTACTCCAACTAACATAGCCGCAGAAGAGTCGTTACGTGCGGATAATAATCCGTAGGTTTCATACCGTGAAGTAAAAGACTTTATCCCCTCAATATGTGCTAGCTTCGCCTCAATGGAGCTGACATCTCGCAAGAGATACTCACTCCCGCCAATATCGCGATAACCCTTTTTGTATATCTCAATAGCACCCGTGTAAACTTTCAAAGAGTTTTCAAGCATAGACTTGTGAGAACCATCCAAAAGCGCCACATAAACAATGAAAAAAAGCGCAGCCACAAAAGTAAGCACAAAGGTAGTAATGGAGCGACTTTTGTAGAAGAATATGTTTTTTAGGGCTAGGGAGAACATAGTTTACAACTTACCTCTATGTGGATAGATTTCTAGTATTTCGTATGTAAAGATTTTAGCGTATTTTTACATAACTATCATTACGTGCAAAAATTTTGAGATTTTTTACACATAGGTTTGAAGCTATGGGTAATTTTTAATTATTTCAACATATATTTAATATATACCGAAATATTTTAATTTTTTCGGTATATATTTTAAACATGCTAGATTATACACCTTTTTTCAATAAGTCTAAAACTGAGATAATCAGTCGAATAAACTTTTTTTTACTACTCTAATATTTAAATCTTTGAAGTTTCTCAAAACTTGCATTTGAACATCTTCAAGGTTTATATTCCACGTATGACTTAAATATTGATACACATAATAGTTTTTATAAGGTAATACACCTTCTATAAATGGTGCATCAGTTTCAACTAACACTTTGTTTTTTGGCAATTTAGATATGATGTTTTGACCTTTTTTACTTTTACACATAGTATCATTTATCGAGATATAATATCCATAATCCATAATTTTTTTTAAGGTTCCAATTTTCCCGCTATACCAATGAAAAATAGCTTTTTTTATATCATACTTTACAATCATTTCTAATACATCATCTTCGGCACTAGCACTATGTAAATTTACAATTTTTTCTTTGCCTTGTATTGATTCTAAGACAAATTTAAACAATTCTAATTGTTCAATCTTTGACTTGCTAGCTCGTTTTGAAAAATCTAATCCTACTTCACCAATAAACTTTGTCTTATCAATATTTTTTAAAAATAACTTTTTTTCTTCATTCAAATTATAATTACTCTCTAAACAATGGAATCCAAGTGATGGATAAATATATTTTAATGTCTTAACGTATTCAAATGTCTCATCAAATTGAGATGGTAAAGTTGTCACATAAATTGTATGAATTTTTCTTTTCTCACATTCAAGTGCAACTTCACCTGCATTGTTAAAAAAATTTATGTGACAATGTGTATCTACTAAATTCAGTTTATCATTCCTTTTATTCTATCATCTGCTTTTTCAACAATAAATTTTCTAACTTCTTCATATCCATTTTCCAACATTGCAACAATTTTTTCTCTATCATCAACTTTAGAGATTAATAATAACTCTCTTTCAAGTTCTTTTTTAGATAGATTTTTATTTAAAAAATTTATCATTGCCAATAAATCTGTATCTTTCTCTAAATTTTGTATATCTAGATCAAGTTCATTTTCATCCAAATTATTTCCATAACTGTTATAATTATCTAAAGATGGATTATAGTGATGAATAGAGGCCCTTCTTATCATACAAGGCACACAGTATCCACAGTTTAATTTATCGCTTCTAACCCACCATCTACTATGTGCATTATGAGAACAAGAAATAGTATCTTCCAATAGCGATTCCATTAATTCTTTATCTTTACAATTATCTAGCATTTGTCCTTTTGTACAATGTTTATAAGGATTAAAAATTTTTATATTAAACCCTAAACTATTCATAAACTCTTTAAGCTTTCCAAAAAAATAGGGATGAGTTGTTTTAGTACTATTTGATATAGCCCGAGATTCATTTAGAGGTAAGTTTATACTTATTAAACCATTTTCAGGAACAATAATCTTTTCGATATTAAAGTTGATTGCATTGAAAATTTGAAACCCTAGAAATAGTATTGATCTAGCACGTTGATTAATATCATATATATTTTTCGATTCATCTTTATTGTGAAAAAATGCTCCGTCAGGTTTTACATAAAATTGAGATAAATAAATATTTTTATTCTCTTTTTCTAATTTATCAAAAATCTTTCTTTGATAATCTTGTCGTGCTGCTTTATTTCCATAGTGAGATATAAATAAAATATTATTTTCTTCTTTTATAAGATTAATTGCACCAATCAATGAATCTAATCCACCAGATAAAAGACATATATGCTCTACTCCAAATGTATTAACATCAAATGTATCAACTTGAAAATAATCAGTATCTAACTGATAGAACTCAAATTCCCAAATATCACCCGTTAAAAAATTTAAAGCCTCAATAAGTATTTCTTTACTTGCATTCCATAAAGATGGATTAGAGACAGGTATATTTAATTTAATATCTCTTGACCAATTATCAATAGATGTTTTTTCTCTAGGTAATAATATATCAGTTAAGTATATATAAAAAGTTGTATATAAAAAATCTAAACTTTCCTTTGTTGGATTAAATAATTGCTCTTCTTTAAATAAATTAAGATAATTAAAATTAGCTTTTACAACTTGTCCATCATCAAGTTTCTTAATATACATTTGAAGTAAGCCATTTTTATCTCTTTCTTTGTTTTCCCCATATTTAACTATTAACTCATTCATTATTATAGTCCTCCAAATGTCCTGTTAATTGTTCTAACATGACTTGAATAAAAATCTCTCCATCTTTTGTAGAAAAATCAATTGCAGTAAGTTTTTTATCACATTGATATGTTTTAAGCATGACAGAAAGAGCTTTTTCTTCATTAGACATTATCTTAATTGCCTGATCAATGCCATGTTTTTTTATAAGACTTTCCTCAAACATTCTTTTAAATCTTTTAAAAAGATATTTTTCATAAAAAGAACATAAGATATTTTCTGTTTCTACAATATTCATTACTTTTCTTTCCAATTCATCAAGATTATCAATATCTTGAAATAGTTCCATCACGACTTCCGACATAGCTTTATTTGCTGCATCAATATCAGAATTACTTGCAGTATCAGAAAAGCTTTCAAGAAGATTTTTTTCTAACTCATCGATTGTTAAATTAGAATAGTCTATTTTTTGATTTTGTAGAGTTTCTCTAATACCATTAGCATTAATGGAAGATAATACATTACCTAATCTTAAAGCCATTGTACGACCAGCTTTAGAACTTAATATTGTACCTCCAGTAGCACTTTTACTATTTCTTGATGCCCTAG
>JBFHKA010000018.1:0-47047 GCA_041595535.1 Sulfurimonas sp.
TATTAGTTATTTCTAAGTAACTTAACAACTTAATATTTCGTTTCTATTAAGTCTATTACTTGCTTAGTTTTCAATGATCTCAAACCTCTTTAAAACATCTCTGTGATGTCTCTCTCTGTTTGTGGACGGGAATTATAGGAGATTAGAGCTTTAATGTCAATAGTTATGAGCATAAATTTTCAAATTCTTTTTGAAATGTTTACTTTAGATTTGTTTTACTTATTTTAATTAATTCTATGTAGCACTCTTCCCTATTACACTTATGTCTTAGAAACCCAATATGTTGCTGTCTATTTACTCTTTAGTTATAGAATTCTTTAAAATTAAATATTTATACATAATATGGTATAAAAAAAGGAAATACAATATGGGACTATATGATCGTGATTATGCAAGAGGTAACTCATACGCTTACGAAACTGCGAATCGCAGTGATTCGCAAATAATCTCTTTTGTAAAAGAGACTTATAAACTTTTCGCTGCTTCAATGATGGCTGGTGCTGTCGGTGCTTATGTCGGTGTACCACTGGCAAATACAATTGCTGGCATGATGTGGCCACTCTTCTTTTTAGAGATAGGCCTTTTGATTGGATTGCAATTTGTTAAAAACAAACCAGGCATTAACCTTCTTGTTATGTTTGCCTTTGTGTTTATGACTGGTATTACTTTAGCACCCTTACTATCTTACACTTTAGGAATGAATGGTGGCGGAGTTATTGTAGGGAATGCATTCGCAATGACTGCAGTTGTGTTTGGCGCAATGAGTTTCTATGCTATCAAAACAACTAAAGACTTTACAGGCTATGGGAAACCTCTCATGATTGCTCTTTTTGTAATCATCGGTTTTTCAATTCTAAACATCTTCTTAGGAAATCCTATGATGCATGTAATGATATCTGGAGCTGTTGTTATACTTTTTAGTATCTTAGTTATCTATGATACTCAAAATATTATGAGAGGTGCTTATCAAACGCCTATTGATGGAGCAATTGCTCTTTACTTAGACTTTTTAAACATCTTTACTTCACTGCTACAACTATTTGGTATATTTGGAAGTGATGACTAACTCTCTTTCACCTGAACTTTTTCGGGTGATTGACGCAAACCTCAACCGCTTAAAAGAAGGCATTCGTGTCATAGAAGATATAATGCGATACCGCGATAACAACAAAGAGCTTGCACTTAAACTCAAGCAACTTAGACACAATACAAAAATTGATAACACACTAGAGCTACTTAAACATAGAGATAGTATTAATGATGTACTTCGTCCTAGTATAAAAAGCGAACTCTATCGTACAAGCATACTAAATATTTTAACTGCTAACTTCAAAAGAGCAGAAGAATCGTGTCGTGTTTTAGAAGAACTTTTTAAACTTCATGATACTAAATATAGTGAAAATTTTAAGCATACACGTTATGAACTTTATGATTTAGAAAAAGAAATACTGCTTAACGAGAAGTAATAAAAGCAACTTCAAACTCTAAGTAGTTTAGAGGATATTCCTGCATCAGCCGCTTCGTCTCTTTAAAACTTAGTATATTTCTAGCACCACTTGTGCCACTACGTTTTATATATAAGAACATTTCTCGTACACTCTGAAACTCTAACTTATACTGCGACACTTCAAATAGTGCGGAAGTAAAATATTGTCTTTGTAAACTTTCAATCTCTTCTTTTGATTTTAAAAGAGAATCTATTTTTGCTGTTTCATTTAAAGATTTAAAAGTATTTGAAGTAAATATTGCCAATGCAATAGGTGCATCTAGCTTTTGAATATGCTCAAATGTCTTTTCAAG
The DNA here is from genome assembly GCA_041595535.1 of Sulfurimonas sp. Taxonomy (GTDB): domain Bacteria; phylum Campylobacterota; class Campylobacteria; order Campylobacterales; family Sulfurimonadaceae; genus Sulfurimonas. Next base: position 1,801 of record JBFHKA010000018.1, read on the forward strand.
GTTTTCTGCCCACTGAAGTGCTGATGATGAAAAAATATAGTCATATTGATTAGTAAGTAAATTTTCAAAGAGCATCTGATTATTAAAATCACCATAGATACACTCTATCTTATTTGATTTTGGATGAAGCTCTAGCATTTTTGGTGCAAAATCTACACCTGTAAAATGTTTATATTTCCAATTAATCTGCTTACAAAGAGCTCCACTTCCACATCCTAAATCTAGAATTTTCTTCGGTTTTGTATGAACAGAAGAAAGAAGTTTTTTTAGAACAAGATTCTGTATACTATTATTGGATTCGTACTCCAAAGCATGTTTGGAGAACTCAGAACTTATCTTCATTTTTTATTTAAGACTAAGGAAATAATAAATATCGAAATGATACATAGAACAATTGTTGCCCCTGACGGTAAAGAAAAATAGAATGAAACACTCATACCAAAAACAACACTAAAAAGAGCAAAAAAGATAGAAATAAGAGTTGTCTTTCTAAAACCTACTCTGTATTGGAGGGCACTTACAGTTGGTATAACCATAAGTGCACCAATAAGTAAACTTCCAACAACGCGTATACTGAGTGCAATAATTATGGCAACAACACTCACTAATAAATAATTTAAAAATATGACTTTAATACCGCTTGCTTTTGCAACCTCTTCATCATAAGCAATAAAATAAAGCTCTTTTGAGAAAAGAAGTAAGAACCCTAAAGAAAAGGTTCCAAAGACAACTATAGTTATTACATCCTCATAACTTACAGAGAGAATCGAACCAAAAAGGTATGAAAAGAGTGAGTTATTAAACGCTCCTCCTAAAGAGACAATAATGACAGCAATTGCAAGTGAACCTGAAAGTAAAATTGACAAAACTGCATCAGAATAGAGAGCAAATGAACTTCTGAGATATTCTATAAGCCATGCTGAGAGAATTGCAACAAGTACTGCTACCCAAAGTGGATTATACCCAGCTACTAAACCAACGGCTACTCCAACAAGAGCAGAGTGTGCCAATGTTTCGCTCATAAGAGAATAACGTCTTAACACAATAAAAGAACCACTTATGGATGCCAAAATAGCTATAAACAATCCTGCTATAAAAGCTCTTTGCATAAAATCATATTCTAATATTTCCAACATACTAATGCTCATGCTTATGGTTGTGGATTAGGTGAGCGTCTACTCCATATAATTCTGTCATCTCATTGCACGTAATGACTTGTTTTGGATTATTACAGATAGTCGCTTTTTGATTTATAGTGAAGAGTCTTTGAATATCATCTACAATAACACCTATGTCATGTGTTATAAACAAGATAGTAATATTTTCTTCTCTATTAAGCTTAGCTAAGAGTGTATAAAAACGTTGTTGGGATATCGCATCTACACCTGTATTTGGCTCATCTAAAATAAGAATTTTTGGGTTTGAAGCAAGTGCGCGCGCAATCATTACCCGTTGACGTTGTCCACCTGATAGCGTTCCAACCATCTTATCTCTAAGGTTCAAAACATCCATCTTTTGCATCGAATCTTCTATGGCTTCTCTATCTTCATGGCTCTTGGTAGCAAAGAGTGAGCGTTTTGCAGTTCTACCCATACTTACTATATCCTCAACTGTTGCAGGGAAGTTTTCATCAATTAAAGATGCTCGCTGAGGAACATAACCTATCTTGTACCACTCTTTAAAATTTTTAATTTTTTTTCCGAAGATTTTTACATCTCCACTTGTTGGCTTATTTAAACCTAACAAAATACGGATTAGTGTTGTTTTCCCTCCACCATTAGGACCAATGATAGCTATATATTCACCCTCAAAAATTTCTAACGATATATTTGAAAGGACTTTCTGTTCATGTACATTAAAATATAAATTTCTTACCTCAAAGATAGGAACTTTAAACTTTATTTGCAAAGGAGAGCCTTTTTTAACTTATCGAGATTCTCGTACATGATTTGTTCATAAGTAAGGTTTTTAGTTGCCTCATCTGCACTAATGTTACCTAGAGACTGAAACACTTCAAGCTGTATGTTTGTGTCTTTTGCAATACTTTTTATAACACTACTACTAACAAAGTTTTCAAAAAAGATGGTGTTAACACCATCCTCTTGAATATGTTGCATGATTCTTGTAATGTCTTTTGCACTTGGCTGTGCGTCTGGTGATAGACCGCTTAAAGACTCAACTTCAAACGAATAATTTCTCGAAAGATAGCCTATAGCATTGTGGTTAACTATAACCTTTTTCACTTTACATACTAAGAGCTGATTTTTATAATTTTGGTCTAATTTTTCGAGCATTTCAATATACTTTTTACTATTTTGTTCATACTGTTTTTTATATTTTGGATTAAGTTCTATCAATTTTTTTGTTATCACAAGCGTTACTCGTTGCATATTTGTGAAATCCAACCAATAATGTGGATCAACTTTATTGTCTCCATCATAGTCGTTATCATGCTCATGAGACTCATGCTCACCTGAGTCCAACTCTCTTAAGGTCACATATTGGCTCATATCAATAGCTTTATTTTTAAAAGAAAATCCATGTATCCAAGGTTCTAAGCCAGCACCACTATAAAGGACAAGAGCACTTTGTTCAATTTCTGACATAAGTTTTGGTGTGGGTTCAAAACTATGAGGATCTACACCAAAAGGTAAAATATTTATGATATTTACACTATCTTGTGCAACATGTTTAACGATGTCATAAAGAGAGAAGGTGCTTACGCTTACAGTTGGCTTTTGAGATACTTTTTCTTCATCACTCTTAAATAAAAACATCTGTAATAATAAAACTAAAGCTAGTAAAATCAAAATAATAATTTTAAAGTTTTTCATATATTTTACCCTCTAATTTTTAATGAAATTATACCCTCTTTTGTCCATATTTCATTGAATTTTGATTATATAGGATAATTTAGATATAATTCGCCACTTTTATTTTAGGAATGTTTATGACAACTAGTCTTCTACTTATCGTTCAAATTGTTTTGGTTATTATCTTGGTTATTGCTGTACTTTTACAAAAAAGTTCAAGCATAGGTCTTGGAGCTTATAGTGGTTCAAATGAATCTGTATTTGGAGCAAAAGGTCCAAATGCATTTTTAGCAAAGACAACTTTTGTTCTTGGATTTTTATTTGTTGTTAACACAATAACTTTGGGATACATGTACTCGCAAGCAGCACAAAAATCTGTCGTAGATGAGATGGTAGTGCCAACTGCACCTATTGCACCTATAGCTCCAGTAGCAAAACCAACAACGACTGATACAACAAAATAGACAAAAGGAGTTTTTATTATGTTAAACGAAATTTATGCACATTGCGAAACGAAAATGCAAGGAAGCATGGAACATATGCAAAGAGACTTTAAAACACTTAGAACGGGTAAAGTTCTAGTCTCTGTTTTAGATAACATCAAAATTGATTACTATGGTACGCCTACTCCTCTTGACCAAGTTGGTTCAGTTATAGCTACTGACGCGACTACAATCGTTATTAACCCATGGGAAAAGAATCTCTTGTCCCTCATAGACAGTGCTATTAAAGCAGCAAATATTGGTGTTAATCCTAACAATGATGGCGATCAAATCAAACTCTTTTTCCCTCCAATGACAGTTGAACAACGTCAAGAGTCTGTTAAAAAAATGAAAGTGATGGGTGAAAATGCAAAGGTTTCTATTAGAAATGATAGACGTGACGCTAATGACAAAATTAAAAAACTTGAAAAAGACAAAGAAATCACGGTAGACGATTCTAAAGTTGCCCAAGACAATATTCAGAAAATTACAGACAAATATATTACTAACGTAGATAAAATACTTAAAGATAAAGAAGTAGAAATACTAAAGGTTTAAAATGGACATCAAAAAGATATATATGGATGCAGAAGCTCTTTTAGAGGGACACTTTAAACTAAGTAGTGGAAATCACTCTCAGTTTTATCTGCAATCTGCAAAAGTTTTAGAAGATCCAAAAACAGCAAAACTTCTAGCAGATGCTTTAGCTGTTCAAATAAAAGGGAGTGGTCTTGAGATAGATACTGTGTGTGCACCTGCACTTGGCGGTCTTATCGCTGGCTTCGCTCTCGCACAAGCTCTTGATGTTCGTTTTATTTTTGCTGAGCGTGTCAATGGTGAGATGAGTATTCGTCGTGGTTTTGAAGTAAAACAAGGCGAGAAAGTACTTATATGTGAAGATATTATCACAACTGGCGGTTCTGCTATGGAAGCTGCAACCGTTGTAAAATCGCTTGGTGGTGAAATTGTTGGAGCCGCAGCCCTTGCTAATCGTGGTTTTTGTAAACGCGAAGGTGCAGATGTAACTACACAACCAAACTGTAAACTTCCACAAGATATTCCATTCTTTGCTCTAGCTGACTTTACATTTGAAATGTATGCACCAGAGGAGTGCCCTCTTTGTAAAGATGGTAGCGAAGCTATAAAACCTGGCTCACGCGGCAACTAAGAGTAAGCTTATTGATAAGCTTATCTTAATAAGTTGAGCACATTTCCAGCTACACTATTTGCTTGTACTTGAGCAAATGAACCTGCTTGTGACATTATACTTTTTCTACTAAAATTCATACTCTCTAGTGCAAAATCTACATCTCTCATCTGTGACTCTGACGCTGCTGTATTAATCTGTGTAAGAGATATGCTACTTATATTGGCTACATGCTGATTTTGTGCTGCACCTAATTCAGCACGAATAGTATTAACACTGTTCACAGCACTATCAATCGAGTTTAATGCCGCAGATGTTCCACCTACCGCCATTACATCTATCGTGCCAACAAGTGAAGCTACCCTTGTATCTGCGATTGAAAAACTTAAAGTATTACCCTTGTTAGAGCTACTCTGGGTAGTAAAAGTTCCATCTCCATTACTGCTACCTGTGCCATCTAAAAGATTAATACCATTGAACTTTGTCATTTTTGCTATGTCATCATCGTTAAGCGTTCCATTTGATGCTCGTAAAGTCAATGTACATATTCTTTGTAGATTGTCATTATAATTTTCCAAATCACCATCAGCAATCTAAATCATTCCTATACTATCATTTGAATTCATAATCGCCTGACCAAGACCAGAAACTTGTGCCGATAATTGATTTGCTATACTAAGTCCGGAAGCATCATAAGTAGCAAAGCTGAGGAGAAATTACCAACAGAGTCATTCACGCCTTTATTGCGTGCATTGGAATGTAAATTAGTATCTATCGCACTTCTATTAGCATTTATTGAAAAGCCCATCTTAATATCCTTTACCCATATCTTTGGTTATACTCTTTTAACATAAGAATGTCTAATGTCTATATTTTAGTTGACAGCTCATCGTTCTCTCAACTAGCACTCTTGCTACTTCAACTTTTCCATCAACCATAACTGTAATATTTAAGTCTTTGAGACTCTCTTTTTCCTCTAAAGAAACAACTTTCACAACAAGATTTACATTTGCTGAATGTTTCGAAATTGCCTCGCAAATTAATCGCTTTTTCTCTACATTGTCTAATGTAACAATTACCGCCGCTGCTGTATCAATATGCATAGCATCTAAAATAGAATTCTTGGATGCATCTCCTAAGTAGGCTTCATGTCCATCATTTAGAGCTTCTTTTACATGTTTATGAGAGTTGTCTATCACAACATACTCAGCACCTATATCATCCAAATAGTGTGTAACAAATTTACCTACTACACTATACCCACAAATAATGACGTGATTCTTCCTTGCTGAGAGTGCCGACATATCTTCAATCACATCTTGTTTGCCACTAAGATACGCAACGATTGCACCAATTTTTGAGATAAAAAATGGTGTAACCATCATAGAAAAAATAACAACTAAAACAGATAATTGCGCTAATTCTGTATCTATTAACCCATTCATACTCGCCAATGCAAAAATAACAAACGAAAACTCTCCTACTTGAGAGAGAGCTAATGCCGCTTTTAAAGAGCGTCTATGTGTTGATGTAATTCTGAGTAGAGCATAGATAATTGCACTCTTAAGCAAGGCTACAATAATAAACGTGCCTATTATAAAAGGAAGATTATTGATAAATATCATCACATCAATCTTCATCCCCACTACAACAAAAAAGGTACCAAGAAGTATGTCCTTAAATGGGGCTATATCTGCCTCAACCTTATGGTGATACCTTGTCTCGGCTATAATCATCCCAGCTATAAAAGCACCAAGAGAATAAGTAAATCCCACGTAATGTGCAAGAAGAGATGCTGAGACTACAATGAACAATACAGAACCCATAAACAACTCTTCGACCTCTGAAGAGGCAGAAAAATGGAGTAACCATGTCATTAATCTTTTTCCAACTACAAAAAGAAGTAGTAGTATAAAAAGAGCACTGACAAGTGTATCGCTAAGAATTACCAATAGAGATTCATGCCCTTCAGAACTCATAAATCCAATAAGAATCAAGATAGGGATAACTGCAATATCCTGAAAAACTAAAATCCCTGTGGATATTTGACCGTAAGGTCTATAAATCTCTTTAGAACTTTTAAGGTAGCTTAAAACAACTGCAGTAGAAGATAAAGCAAATGCTAATGCTATTATTAATGATGTTTTAATAGCAAGTCCAAGTCCATAATGAGCAATACTATAGAACAAAAGAGATGTAAAAATAACCTGCATAAGACCATTTCCAAAAATTTCTTTTTTCATAGTACCCATTTTTGCTAAAGATATTTCAAGCCCAATTGTGAACATTAAAAATACAATACCAAACTCACCTACCATCTCAAGCGTATTAGAGTGACTAACATGTCTTAAATCAAATGCATATACGATTATGGTTCCTGTTAATATATACCCTATGATTTGAGATATTCCTAACTTTTTTAGGAAAATATTCAAAACAATAGATATACCAAGAGCTATAATGATATATAAAAGTGTATTTTCCATTTCTTATCTTTCATAATTTGATAAGGCATTATATACTATAATCGCGAATATTAAACTATATATGGAGTTTTAAATGACGAAATACATTTTTGTTACTGGAGGAGTTTTAAGCTCTCTCGGCAAAGGGATTACGGCCGCTAGTATTGGTACGCTTTTAAAGCACTCTGGTAAAGAAGTTGGTATGTTGAAAATAGACCCATATATAAACGTTGACCCTGGAACTATGTCTCCACTAGAACATGGTGAAGTTTTTGTTACAAAAGATGGAGCTGAGACAGACCTTGACATAGGAAACTATGAGCGCTTTTTAGATACTTCCTTTTATAAATCTGCAAACTTTACAACGGGTCAAGTTTACTCAAGCGTTATTGAACGTGAGCGAGCAGGTGGTTATCTTGGTCAAACTATTCAAGTTGTTCCTCATATAGTTGGTGAGATTGTACGCCGTATCAAAGAAGCTGGCGAGGGGCACGATATTTTAGTTGTGGAACTCGGAGGAACTGTTGGAGACATCGAGGGACTTCCGTTCATGGAAGCAATTCGTCAAATGAAACATGATGAAGAAGTAGAGGGTACTTTTTTTATTCATGTAACACTGATCCCTTACATTAAAGCTGCAGGTGAACTTAAATCTAAACCAACACAGCACTCCGTTCAAGAGCTTCGTCGTATCGGTATTACACCGCAAATGATTATTGCAAGAAGTGAAAATGCACTTCCTAAAGGCTTCAAGAAAAAACTTGCAATGAGCTGTGACGTAAGCCAAGACAGTGTTATAGAAGCTCTTGATGCTGCAACAATTTATGACATTCCAGTAACATTTTTACGTCAAAATATTTTAAAACCTATTGCCAAAGAGTTAGACCTAGGTGAACTAAATCCAGATATGGAAGAGTGGGACTCACTTGTTAAGAGAATTGTACAACCTAAAAATAAAACTGTTGTTGGCTTTGTTGGAAAATATCTTGAACTTAAAGAGGCGTACAAATCTCTTACAGAATCTCTAATTCATTGTGGTGCACATCTAGATACAAGAGTAGAGATCCATTGGGTAGATTCAGAGCATATAGAAGAGCGTGGAGCAAAAGCACTCCTATCAGACTGTGATTCTGTTTTAGTTGCTGGGGGGTTTGGTAATCGTGGTATTGAAGGAAAAATAGAAGCTATTAAATATGCACGTGAAAACAGAGTGCCTTACCTTGGTATCTGTCTTGGAATGCAACTCACACTTGTTGAATATGCAAGAAATGTTTTAGGACTCGAAGGTGCAAATTCAATAGAGTTTGATGAGAATACATCACACCCTATGATTTATCTAATCGATAACTTTTTAGACCAGAGTGGTGGTATGCAACTTCGCACACACACTTCTCCAATGGGAGGAACCTTACGTTTAGGCGAGTACCCTTGTGATACCAAAGAAGGCTCTCTCATCAGAGAAGCTTATAATGGTGCAAAAACGATTTATGAGAGACATCGCCATCGTTACGAAGCAAATCCTGCTTACAGAGAACAACTTGAAAAGGCTGGTATGCTTGTTACTGGTGAGTCTAATGGACTCATTGAAGCTGTTGAAATACAAGGTCATCCTTGGTTCTTAGGTGTTCAATTTCACCCAGAGTTTACCTCTCGCTTGCAAACACCTAATCCTTCTATTCTTGCCTTTGTAAAAGCAAGTTTGAGTGTTGAATAAACAAATACTTACCAAAGCGACTCTTTACGAGTTGCTTTCATCGCGCTTCCCCTCAGAAGAAAAAAAACTCTCACATATTCCAGACCCAGCTCTCCTCTACAATGCTACACATGCAGCAAAGAAAATAGCACAAGCAATACAAACTAACAAAAAAATAATGTTAGTTGGAGATTATGATGTTGATGGAGTAAGTTCTAGTGCAATAATGGTTGATTTTTTTCGACAAATTCCTTATCCGCTTGAGGTCATTATTCCAAATCGTTTTCGTGATGGGTATGGTGTTTCTCCCAATGTTCTGGAGCGGATTGAGGCAGACCTTGTTATAACTGTTGACAATGGTATTTCAGCTATAGAAGCTGCAAAAATATGTAGAGAAAGAGGCATCGAGCTTATTATAACAGACCATCACACACCAGCAGATACTCTTCCTGATGCTTATGCTATTGTAAATCCAAAGTTGGAGTGTTGCGAGTATCCATTTAAAGAGATATGTGGAGCACAAGTTGCCTGGCTTCTTTTGGGACTTCTAAAAAGAGAGCTCTCTTTAAAAATAGAGATGAAACAGTTTTTAGATATTCTTGCCATAGCAATTATTTCAGATGTTATGCCACTCATTGACATTAATCGTACACTTGTTAAAGAGGGACTCAAACTCCTTATGACATCTTCAAGACCTGCATCAATAATAATTAGAGATTTTTTAAATAAAACAAACATAACAAGTGAAGATATTGCATTTCAAATTGCACCACGTCTAAACTCTGCAGGACGCCTTGAAGATGCCTCTATTGCACTAGAATTTTACACAGCACAAGATACACACATAGCGTTTAAAAAATTTGAACTTTTAGATCAACTCAATAAACTCAGAAAAGATACAGAGTCTCAAACCACACAAGAGGCTATGCGTTTTGTAAACGAAAATGACAAGATTATTGTTGTCGCTGGTGAGGAGTGGCATGAGGGCGTTATAGGAATAGTTGCTTCAAGGCTTGTAGACAGGTTTTCTAAACCAGCAATAGTTCTTAGTATAAAAGATGGTGTCGCTAAAGGAAGTGCAAGAAGTATTGGCGATGTAAATATATATGAACTTATTAAGGAAAACTTCTCTTTTTTAACTAAATTTGGTGGACATAAGATGGCAGCTGGTTTAAGACTCAAAGCAGAACACATTCCTAACTTCACAAAAGCAATTAATTTGAGTGCAATGCAAATTCCTAACGAGAATTTTATGCCCAAAGAGCAACTTACCGGTGTGTTACGTGCAAAAGATATAGACTTAGAACTTCTCCATATTCTCGAAGAATTCGAACCTTTTGGTGAGGCAAACCTGCGACCTACTTTTCTCCTAGAAAATGCTGATGTTTTACAAATAAAATTGCTTGGAGCAGAAAAATCACACTCAAAAATTCAAGTACGACAATATCAACATGAAACACAAACTATAGAACTTATAGCCTTTGGAACAATTTTTGAGATGCCAGAAAACAGAAAGATAACTTGTAGTTATAGTATACTAAAAAATAAATTTAATAGCAGAGTCCTCCCCCAGCTTCTTATTCACAAGATATATTAAGTTATAAAAGTGTAGAATTTTCTTATATCGACCCAAAGGAAAATATCATGAAACAGCTTACTAAAATTCTAATTACAAGCATAGTATTACTAGGTATAGGTTCTGTCACGCTCAGTGCAGATGTAGACAAAGGACAAAGACTCTATCTCAAAAAACTCAAATATGCTTGTGGCATGAATGGCGCAGCAATGGCAGATAGACACTCCGTAGCAGAGTGGGAAGAGATTTATAATAAAGGTGACCTAGCAAAAGAGTTAAGATCTGTGTGCCCAAAGATAAAAGATGATGATCTTAAAGAAAAATTTCTTCCTCACTACTTTGATTTTTTCAAAATGTATGGAAATGACAGTGGTAATGTACCCGCTTGCTAATTCCACAAGAATGCTTAAGAACTCGCTCTGAAATAACAGCAATCTCTTCTCTAAAAGATGAAAAGATTGCATTTAGCACCAGACTTCATGGTGTTAAACTCTTCTCTGTACAAGATTGTAGTGTCACAAAAAACCTCTCTATAGAACTTCTAGGTTACAAAACAACAGCCTTGGCATTCTCTCTCGAGCAAAATCTTTTGGCATTTGCAAATGAAACTGTTATCTATATTCTCAATCTAGAAAATAAGATGATTTTGCAAACAATTCGTACAAATGATGGAGTTGTAGAGATTTTATCTTTTGTTCCTAACTCCCCTTATCTTATCTCAGGTACAAATTGTGGAAGAGTAATGAAATACAGATATGATGGAAGATCCCAACTTTCACGTCTTTGTTCCTTTCCATACTCATCTATAAAACATAGAACACGAATAAAAAACAACTATGTTAGTGCGTTAGCTTCTCATGGTTCATATGTCGCTTCTAGTGGCTATGGAGGGGCTATTACACTTATTAAACTAAATTCCCTTTCTAACAGAGTTACTATTGAGGCATCTAAAGTGCGCATCAATGCTTTATGTTTTTTAAACGATGACACGCTTATAAGTGGTAATATAGATGGTGTTATACAGATACATACACTTAAAAAACATAAGCCTGTAAAAAACATAAACACTCCATTTACAAATATCAAAAATATTCTTCTCATGCCAAACGGTAAACATATTATGGTAAGTGCAGACTCGAACAAGCTCATTCTCATTGATACGCAACTTGAGAAGGTTGTAAGTTCAGATTATTTGATTTTTGCAGATAAAGTAGAACATCTCATAGTTAATGCACGTAACGAACTCTTTGTCGTTTTACAAAATGATGAACTTCTTAAAATTACACTACCAACAGTAGAAGACCTAAAATCTCATATCCTTCACAACTCTTTAGATCAAGCATTCAAACTTGTAGAGAGTGATCCTATGCTTCAGGGGACACGAGAGCATAAACGTATAGAAGTCCTTTATGAAAATCTCTATACACAAGCTATAAACGCACTTATAAACTCAAATGCAAAAGAAGCCCATAGGGTAACAGAAATACTCCAAGATGTCTCAAGCAAAAAAGATGAAATTAGTTCAATATTTAGTGCCTTCAAGCATTACAATCGATTTAAAACTCTTTACATGGAAAAAAGATATGCTCTTTGTTATGCGATGTGTGATAAACATCCTGCACTCAAACGTACACATCAGTTTAAAAAGATGGAAGAGACATTTAAAGAAGCCTTTAGCTTCGCACAAAAACAGATACTTATAGGTAGAGAAGATGTTGCTAAAGAGATTCTTTCCCCTTATGCCACAGTCATTTCAAAAAGACAAATTTTAAAACTTGTTTTAACACACAATAAAGATTTTGTTGATTTTTCTAAAGCAGTTCAAAGTAAAGACTATCTCACTATAGAAAAAATTCTTAAAAACAATGAAATCTTTGCTCAAATACCAACCTATATAGCCCTGAAGTCTTCTACACAAACTTTACTCCAAGATATAGAGACTCTTATAAATGAAAACAAACTCGAAGATGCAACAGAAGAGATAAAAAGACTTCAAAACACGCCTACAATAAAAGATGAACTCAAAGAACTCTATAAAACCTGCAAAGTAGTTCAGCGCTTAAATGAGAATTATGAACAAAATAACTTTAAAGTATGTTATGAAATTATTGACACACAACAAAACCTAGATAAACTCCAGCTTACAAAAATGCTTGAAAAACATTGGTCAAAAATCATTTCTCAATGTGAAGAGTTTGCTCTTAAAGGAGATGTTAAAAGCATTAAAAGTACACTCAAAGAACTACTACAAGTTGAAACAAGAGTAGAAAAAACAGGAGATCTTTTACGTGTAAGTTTCCACACAAAAATAAAAGCCCTCCTCGCTAAAAGAAATTTCAAAAATGCAGAAAACATCATCTACTCTTATATAGATATTTTTGGTATAGACAGTGAACTTAGCTTTCTTATGAAAACATATGAAAAAATGACACACACAAAACTAGCCATTACTCTTCATCAAGAAAAAAGCATACCAAGAGACCATTGGCTTCGCTCTGGACTCATCATCAACAACTAATTTGTAATCCATTTGTAACATTTTTATCTCCACCATGTAATCAGTTTTTTGTAGTATTTCAATCACAAGGAATACAGATGATACAAAGAATACAAAAAGTACCAAAAATAAGTCTTTTTTTTGGTCTATTATTACTGGGCATAAGTACTTACTTTTTAGTATGGGGAATGGACTATACGAACAATAATCAAGTAACAATCTTTGTTCTTGCAACTATCTTTGGTCTTTTTATGGCTTTTAATATCGGTGGTAATGATGTAGCAAACTCTTTTGGAACAAGCGTTGGAGCGAAAACACTCACAATACCTCAAGCCCTTGCTATTGCAGCTGTATTTGAGGTAAGTGGAGCCATGATAGCGGGTGGTGCTGTAACAGATACAATCAGAAAAGGAATTATTGACTTATCAGATGTAGCACTTGAACCTATGCAGTTTGTTTATATTATGATGTCTGCTCTCTTAGCAGCCGCTATTTGGCTTCTTATAGCAACTAAAAAAGGCTACCCTGTTTCTACTACACACTCCATCATCGGTGGTATAGTTGGAAGCTCCATTACTGCAGGCATAATTATTAGTGGTAGCGATACAGCATTTGAACTTGTTCAGTGGCATAAGATAGCTACGATTGCTCTCTCATGGGTTATCTCTCCACTACTTGGTGGACTTGTATCCTATACTCTTTACTCTGTTATTAAAAAACATATTCTTGATTATAATGACAAAGCACACAGTGAACTACTAGAAATTAAAAAAGAGAAAAAAACATATAAAAAAGAGCATAAACATAATTTTGAAAGGCTTAGTGAAAAAGAGCAAGCACAATACACAAATGCTTTAGCTCGCGATGCCCATGTGAAAGATGATAGTGATTTTGATATAGATGACTTTGAAACAGAATACCACAAAACACTTCATGCACTAGATGAAAAAAAAGAAAACCTTCAAACCCACAAAGCACTTCAGGCTTATGTTCCTATTATTGCTGCCATTGGTTCTGTTATTATCTCTGCAATGTTAATATTCAAAGGGCTTAAAAATATGCACCTTGAATTTTCCTCACTCAATAAAATCTTAATTATGATGATGGTCGCAGCATCTGTTTGGATGGCTACTTATATCTTAGCAAAAACCCTCAAAGGAAAATCACTTGAGAATTCAACATTTTTAATGTTTAGTTGGATGCAAGTCTTTACAGCATCTGGTTTTGCATTTAGTCATGGTTCCAATGATATTGCAAATGCGATAGGACCTTTTGTAGCTATTTTAGATGTCTTGCGAACAGGAGGTATTCATGCCTCTGCATCTGTACCGCCTATTGCAATGCTGACCTTTGGTGTAGCACTCATTGCTGGACTTTGGTTTATAGGAAAAGAGGTTATTAAAACTGTTGGAACAAATCTAACTAAAATGCATCCTGCCTCTGGTTTTTCTGCAGAATTATCTGCTGCAAGTGTTGTTCTTTTAGCATCTATGTTTGGGATACCAGTATCGAGTACACACATCTTAATTGGGGCAGTGTTGGGAATTGGTATTGTAAACCATAAATCGAACTGGGCTCTAATGAAGCCAATAGCCTTAGCATGGGTAATAACGCTACCTGTAGCCGCAATTTTAAGCTCTATAACATTTTTAATTTTATCAAATATTTTTTAAAATACTAAAGTTAATGCGTAGCCATTAAAGCAATAAGGTCTAAAGAGGTCTGCTCAAAATTTTCTTTTACCATAGCATCCTGAGATATAAACTTCTCCATTGTTTCTTTTTTTTCTATTGCTTCATCAAGTTCAGCGTCTGTTCCTTTAGAATAAGCACCTATACGAATGAGTGTCTCATTCTCTTTGAGTAGTGTATAGAGTCTTCTAAACCTTAAAACAGCATGCATGTGTTCTGTCGTAATAATGTCATTCATTACCCTAGAAGCAGAGTTTAGAATGTGAACAGGAGGATAGATACCAAAATCTGTCATTTCGCGAGAGAGGACTATGTGCCCATCTAAAATAGAACGTGATTGATCAGCAATTGGGTCACTCATATCATCACCTTCAATCAAGATTGTGAAAAAGGCAGTAATAGAACCTTTACCATCCTCTTTTCCTGCACGTTCCATGAGCTGTGGAAGAAGTGTTAAAGAAGAGGGTGGGTACCCTTTTGAAGTTGGAGGTTCACCAAGTGCAAGTCCTATTTCACGCTGTGCCATTGCAAAACGTGTAACAGAGTCCATTATAAACAAGACATCTAAACCTTTATCTTTAAAAAACTCAGCAACACTCATCGCAGCAAAAGCTCCATACTTTCTCATAAGTGGTGAGTCATCTGATGTTGCAACGATGATGACAGTATTTGTCAGATCACCTCCAAGATTTTTTTGTATAAACTCTGGTACTTCACGTCCACGCTCACCAATGAGTGCTACAACTTTTATGGGAGCATCTGCACCACGAACAATCATTCCCATAAGAGTAGACTTCCCTACCCCGCTTCCTGCGAAAATACCTAACTTTTGCCCTTTTCCACATGTAAGTAGTCCATCTATACTCTTTACGCCTACGCTAAAGACTTCATCAATCATGCCACGTTTCATCGCTTCAATAGGAGCTTTTATAATAGGTGCTAACTTAGTATTTGCAATGCCCCCCTTCTCATCAATAGGGCGCATAAAAGGATCAACAACGCGACCTAAAAGTGCATCACCAACTGGAATGTTTAGTCCTGTTGAATCTAAAAAAACTTTATCACCTGAGCGAAAACCCTCTACAAAACTAAAAGGAGTTATAAAAAATGTAGGGCCATCTATTTCTGTAACCATACCTACTGTCTCTAGTTTCCCCCCATTAGAGACTATTCTCACCATATCACTAATACTAGCATTTAATCCACGAGCTGTAATGACGGTCGCATTTATTTTTACGACCTCACCGAACGCTACGGAATAGTTATTGGAAGAGAGTCTCTCCTTGAGGGATTTAAAAGGCATACTTTAGTATCTTGTACCAGATGGGGAGTTGATGAGAGAGAAGAACTCACTTCTTGTTTTTTCATCTTTTTTAAAAAGTCCACGAAGTGCTGAAGATGTAGTTGTTGAGTTTATCTTCTCAACACCTCGCATCTCCATGCACATATGACGAGCAACAACAACTACAGCAACACCTTTTGGCTCTATTGTATCCATAATAGCATCCGCTATTTGCTCGGTAAGTTGCTCTTGAATCTGCATACGGCGAGCAAAAACATTTACAACACGAGGAATTTTTGATAGTCCCACTACTTTTCCATCCGGAATATAGGCGACATGTACACGACCTATAATAGGAAGAAGGTGATGTTCACAAGTAGAATAAAATTCAATGTCTTTTATAAGAACCATCTCATCGTTACTGCTCGTAAAAAGGGCCTTGCTTAAAATCTCTTTTGGATCTTCTTTATAGCCGCCATAGATAAATTCATACGCTTTTCTAACTCTTTTTGGAGTTTCCAAAAGCCCTTCACGTAAGGGATCTTCTCCAATGTGTTTCATCATCAATTGTACTGCATTTTCAAATTCTATATTTTGTTTATTGGACAAATTTTTGCCTTTAAATTTTTAACAATTATATCATATCAAACAAATTTTAAACGTAAACCTTCTACCTAAGAAGTGGAGATATTTGAGGGGAATCATCTACAGACCTCATAAGAGATCTTATAGAGTATAGTTTAATGTACTAAAACGTGAGGAACAATAAGTGGATATTTTTTCATTTTACGAAAAATATGTTTTCTAACAACTTGACGGATATCATTCTCTAAAGCGCGACCATTTTCTAAAAGTCCAGATTTGATATTTGTTAAAAAGACTTCTAGTACATCTTCCATCTCTTTTGCAAATGCTTTATCTTGACGATCTGGAACTAAACCAAAAGTCGTTACCTTAGGTTTAGTTAACATCGTTGAATCTTGCTCACTTACTTCAACAACAAGCATTACTACACCATCTGTTGCAAGCTTTTGACGATCAAGAATAATATCATCATCAATTTGATGATTATTTTGATTATCTATATATGTTTTACCAGTTTTTACAGTTTTTACTTTTCTCATATATTTTGGTGCGACTTCTATCTGTTCACCATCTGTCATAAGTAAAATGTTTCTCTCTGGTACACCACACATCATAGCAGTCTCTTTATGTTTTATAACATGATTGTACTCACCATGAATTGGCAAAAAGAACTTAGGATTCACAAGACGCAACATAAGTTTTTGCTCTTCTATAGAAGCATGACCTGAAACGTGAATATCTTTATCCATCGCAACTCTAGCACCTGCTCGTTGAAGATGGTTTAACATGCCAGAAATAGAACCTTCATTTCCAGGAATTGGGCGAGATGAAAGTATTATTAAATCTGTTGGTTTTATTTTTATATGTCTGTGTTCACCTATAGACATCCTAAAAAGTGCAGAATTTGCTTCACCTTGTGAACCTGTAGTGACTATAAGTACCTCTTTATCATTAAGTCCTGCAACTTCATCGGCATCCACAAAAATATTTTTAGGAAACTTCACATAGTCATACTGCATAGCTATCTCAATATTACGCTCCATTGAACGCCCAATAACACATACTTTACGACCATACTTAATACCATACTGGATTGCTTGTTGTACACGATGAATGTTAGAACTAAAAGTAGAAAGAATTATACGTCCTTCTGCTTTACCAAACACTCTGTCTAATGCTGGACCAACACTGAGCTCAGACCCAGTTGGCATAGGATTGTGAGAGTTTGTTGAATCACTTAAAAGACATAAAACACCTTTCTCCCCATAATGCGCAAGTCTATGCAAGTCTGCCGTATACCCATCAACAGGAGTATAATCTATCTTGAAATCTCCAGTGTGAATAATAGTTCCAGCCTCTGTTGTAATTGCTAGTGAAGATGAATCAATAATAGAGTGTGTCATATGCATCCACTCTATTTCAAAATCATTTCCTATTTTATAAACTTCACGTTTTACAACTGGATTAAAATATTTTCTGAACTCTTTTATGTGATGCTCATCAAATTTATTTCCTATCATTGCTAGAGGAAGTGGCGTCCCATAAATAGGGAACTGCATCTCTTTATAAAGATATGGCATTGCCCCAATATGATCTTCATGGGCATGTGTAATAATCACACCAACGATTTTATGTTTAATCTCTCGTAAGTATGAGAAATCAGGAACCAAGATGTCAACGCCATGCATTGTCTCATCAGGAAAGCTCATACCAACATCTATAAGTATCGCTTCATTTTCTGTTTCAAAAACAGCAATATTTCCACCTATTTCACCAAGTCCACCAAGAGGAGTAATACGAACTTTTGCTTTTGAATTCAAGTCAAGTTTGTAATGAGGATTAAGTCTTTGCTTGTGTGCCTCTTGATTTTTAATCGTAAAAGTTTTTAAAGTCTCATCGATTGGTGTAGGTTGTTTACGATTACGATTTCTGTTTTTGTTTTTGTTGTTGCTATTAGCAGGTTTAGGGTTTTGAGTCTTCTCACCAGCGGGTATATTTTGATTGCTATTTGGTCTTCTGTTGTTATTGCCATTTGGTCTTCTGTTGTTGTTACGTGCATTTGGTTTAGTATTTGTTTCTTGAGGTGCACTTTGTACACTCTCCTGATTTTCTTCTGCCATCCAAACTCCTTATTTTATTAATGTATAGAGTTGGTGATAGTCCTTAGTGTCAAGTTGATGAGGTCGAATTGTTAATGTAAGTTCTTGAGCTTTAAAAGCCTCTTGAAGCCTATCTTTATCATACTTTACAGAGAGATTCTTCATGAGAGTCTTTCGAGGTTGCTTAAATGCAACTCTGAGCATCTCCTCAAAAACTTCATCGTTTCTATCTCTATTTTTTTGTATAAGAAAAACTGCTGAGTCTACTTTGGGCTGAGGGTCAAATGCAGTTGGCGGAACTTTGAGAACAATCTCTGCCGTTCCTGTACTTTGAGCTATAACACTCAAAGAACCAAATACTTTATCGCCTGAGTTTGCACAAAACTTCTCTGCTACTTCAAGCTGTACCATTACAAGTATATTTTTACACATTGGATCTGCGAGTGCTTTCAATATAATGTTCGTTGCAATATAATAGGGCAAATTTGCCACCAAATCATACGGCTCACTTACAAGTTCACTCTTCCAAGCTTGTAGAACATCCCCACAATTTATGTGGAGTCGCTTGGTAGCAATCTCTTCTTTAAATATACTTTGTAATAATTTACATAAGTCGGTATCTACCTCAAAAGCTTCTACACTTCTGACATCAACTAAAAATTTAGTTAAATCACCTAAGCCAGGCCCAATCTCAACGAGTTTATTCTCATTCTTGGGCATCGCTTCGACGATTTTTCTTAAAACTGATTCATCTTTTAGAAAGTTTTGTCCAAACTTCTTCTTTGCTACAACGCTTTCTATATTCATAGTGTGATTCTATACCATTTTTACTTAGAATAAGGTAACAGCTGCCAAAATAACGTATATTTGTTACCTTTTGGGGCATTTAGATTAAACCAAAGAGTTGATTTTCTCTTCTGGTACAGCGATTAAACGACGCTCAAGTCTATTGATTTCATCCAAAAGTTCATGAGAAATTCTTTCCATCTTATCATAATGCTCATGCGCTAACTGCTCTTCAACATGACTCAAAACTTTACGTTTTACACCAAAAAGTTTTGCAAAGAATCCACCCTTCTTCTCTTGAGAAAAATAGATATTAAAAATAATAAGATATGTATCATGGAGATTAAAATGTAGACGCTCTATAGTTTGCATACACTCAAGAGGATTATTAGAAAGTGCATTCAAAATTTGTCCATCTGAGTAGAACCATTTGCCAAAGTTACATTCCGTAGAGTCTACGGGTATACTATCTTCCTGAACATCCACACCGTTTATAAGTAGTTTCGCTTTTTGAACCCATTTAATATGAGCTGATTTTGCCGCTCTTAAATGCCCTAAAACATCCTCTTTTGTCATGTTGTCTTCCTAGTATTAATTATAATTAATTATTATAGTACTAACTATATTAAACGATTATAAAGTCTTTTATCTAATTTATTTGATATAACATATTTCAACATTCAATTTTTTATTTGTTTCACGTGAAACATGCTTTAAAATTTCCTGTTAAGTCTGTTAACTAAATATAAGTAAACAATAGTATAATTCACTTATATATAATAGAAGGTATATTTTACTCCATGAACTATTTTGCAAAAAGAATCATCCCTTGTTTAGATGTGAAAGATGGACGCGTTGTCAAAGGTGTCAACTTCGTTGGTCTTAAAGATGCTGGCGATCCAGTAGAAGTTGCACGTCGTTACAATGAAGAAGGTGCTGATGAACTTACATTTTTAGATATTACAGCCACTTCAGATAAACGCGATACTATAGTTGATATTGTTGCACAAGTTGCACGTGAAGTCTTCATCCCCCTAACTGTAGGTGGTGGAATACGAAAACTAGAAGATATTTATAAACTACTCAATGTGGGCTGTGACAAAGTTAGTGTTAATTCTGCAGCAGTACTAAGACCTGAACTTATAGATGAAGGTGCAAAAAGGTTTGGTTCACAATGTATAGTAACAGCTATTGATGTGAAACGACACGGAGATAAATACCATGTATACTTAAGTGGAGGAAGAGAAGATACTGGTATAGATGCTCTTCTTTGGGCGAAAGAAGTGGTTGAAAGAGGCTCGGGAGAAATTTTACTAACATCTATGGATACTGATGGAACAAAAGAGGGATTTGAACTTAATATCACTGAACAAATTTCTCGTGCTGTCAATGTTCCTGTCATAGCAAGTGGTGGGGCAGGAACTATGCAACACATTAAAGATGCTTTTGAGCATGGTGCTGATGCTGCACTAGCTGCTAGTATCTTCCACTACAAAGAGATTGATATTATGGACTTAAAGCATTATTTACATGACCAAAATATTCCAGTTAGATTGTAAAAGAATAGCTTCATGATAATTTGTGCTGGAAACAATGAACAATTTGATTTTGCTCAACCTACGGGAGTAGGACTTATTGAAACTGCAATGAATCTAACACGTTTATGCCTTTTTGATAAGCCAGAATTTTTACTCTTTATAGGGAGTGCTGGTAGTTATGGGGAACACAATATCTTCGATATAATAGAGAGCAAAACAGCTGCAAATATAGAGCTTGCTTTTTTAAGTAATGATGCGTATACGCCACTTGATAATGTTGTGAGCACAAACACTACTAACGAAAAAGACATTATAGTAAATTCCTCTAACTATATAACAACAAACAAAGAGTTAGCAAAAAATTTTTTAAAACTTGGTGTTGGTTTAGAAAATATGGAATTTTACTCTGTACTAAAAATTGCAGAAGAATTTAGCATACCTGCTGGTGGAGTCTTCTGTATAACCAACTATACAGATAAAAATGCACACGAAGATTTTCTTAAAAACCACAAAAAAGCGAAAGAACTATTGTCACTTCATGTAAACAAACGCATCAAAGAGCTAACAAAAATATGAATATCATCAAACCATCATTAATGGATTATACGCTACAAGAGTTAGCAAACATTGTAAAACCATCCTTTCGTGCAAAGCAGATATATGGCTGGCTTTATCATCACTATACCTCAAGCTTTGATGAAATGAAAAACATACCTAATAGCATGAAAGAAGAGTTAGAAAAGAGCTATCTAGTCAATCCACTAACAATAGCAAAAAAAGAAGAATCAGTTGATGGAACCATTAAATATCTTTTAGAATTACAAGATGGTAAAACAATGGAAGCTGTTTGGCTTAAAATGAAAGAAGCACAGCTTGATAGTAACGGTGAAGTCATTCAAGAAGCAAAATACACTATCTGTGTTTCTACCCAAGTTGGGTGCAAAGTAGGGTGTACGTTTTGTCTAACAGCCAAAGGTGGTTTTACAAGAGACTTAAGTGCAGGTGAGATAGTCGCTCAAGTGGTAACTCTCAAACGTGATAACAACCACAAACACAATCGTAAAATAAACATAGTATATATGGGTATGGGTGAACCACTTGACAATCTAACAAACCTAACAAAAGCTATAGAAATTTTTCAAGAAGATGAAGGATTATGCATAAGCGGAAAACGTCAAACAGTCTCTACAAGTGGTTTGAGTAACAAGATAGATAAACTTGGTGAAATGGACTTAGGTGTACATATTGCTATCTCTCTTCATGCAGTAGATGATGAGCTACGAACTGAGCTGATTCCCATGAATAAAGCGCATAACATTAACTCTATTATAGAGGCTGTGAAACGCTTTCCTATAGATACACGTAAGCGTGTTATGTTTGAGTACCTTGTGATAAAGGATAAGAATGATGATATAGGTTCTGCTAAAAAACTTGTAAAACTACTTACAGGAATAAAAGCAAAAGTAAATCTCATCTATTTTAATCCATACCCGGGTAGTGATTATGGTAGACCAAGCAGAGAGAATATGGTGGCATTCCAAGAGTACTTAGTAAAACATGGTCTTCTTTGTACAATACGTGATTCAAAAGGTATAGATATAAGTGCTGCATGTGGGCAATTGAAAGAAAAAACTGAAGGAGATAGTAATGAGTGGAGTTGATATATCAGAGGTAATAATACTTATAGTTGTGTTTATAGTTGGAGTTGGTGGTTTTCTATGGGCTGCAACAAAAGAAGATGAATAGTAAGGGACTCTTTAGGTCTAATCTAATCGCAATCAAAAATATGATAAAATTTTCACACATATTACAAAGGAGATAAAATGTCCGAAAAAACAGATGCCCAAAGAATAGAAGAAGTCTACTCATTATGTAAAGGTCACTTTGGTGATGTACAGTTTGTAGGTATGAAGTACCACAACAAAATAGGTTGGATTGCTAAAGCACAACTTGGAGAGGATTTTGAAAATCTGACTTCTGATGGTGTAACAAGTACAGATGCTCTAAGAAAACTTAAAAATAGAGTGAAAAAGATTATAAAAAGATATAACGGTGTTTAAACCTTAGTAGGTAAACGACCAACACACCAGGGAGGTCGTTTATAGATGTAATGATACCTGACTAATCTTATACAAAGATAACAAACCAATCTCACAAAATTATTTCAAAAACTAATTTACTCTCTTAAAATTATATTATCATTCTCTACAAATTTATAAATTTTTACGATATGTGTAGTATTCACACATTGTTCTAAGTTGTGAATACTATTGAGAAATTATAAAAATAAATTTGTAAATTTGTAAATTATTTAAGAAAATTATTATATAAATCTTTGCTGAAGCAGAAACTTCCATCTAGCTTAAAGTACCTATTTTAGGGCTTTTACAGCATATCTACTATTTATCACACATGTTATAAGATGTTTATGTGATTTTATCAATAAGTTATTCACACTTCAAGCTATCTAAGCAGAGCTTTTCAAAGTCTATCTTACTTTTGATATTATATATTTTATTATATAGTTCAAATTCTAATTCACTTGCATGCAAGAGAAGCCTACTAGCTCCGCCATTATTTATTCTATCTTGAGGTGTTAACTTTCTGTCTAAGTACTTTACAAACATCTCTTCGCTCTGTCCATATATTGGATCACCAACGATTGGATGTTTCACGTGAAACAGATGTACTCTAATTTGATGTTGTCTTCCAGTATATGGTGAGCACTCTATTAAGGTCATATTTAATTCAGGAAAATATTTAAGAGGCTTAAAATCTGTTTTTGATAATTTACCACTCGCATCAACTTTTACAATCATCCTCACTATTGCACTCTCATCTTGAAAACGCAGAAGAGGAGCTTCAACACAAAGTTCATCTTTAAATTCACCATGCACCATTGCGAGATATTTTTTTTTCATATCTCTCTCCTGAAACATCATCTTAATATCACGCTCACTTTTTTTGTTACGTGCGCATAAAACAAGTCCACTTGTCTCTTGATCTATTCTATGTGCTATGTTAGCATCACGACCAAATTGAAACTTTAATTCATCTATAAGGGAGTAAGGTGTCTTTTTTGTTTGTGGGTGAATAAGAACACCACTTGGTTTATCAAAAACTACAAACTCATCTTCTATATAAGTAGGCTCAAGTCCTTTTGTGATTGGTTCAAAATAGATAAACTCAAATTCTCCTTGAACTTCCCCAGCCGACTTAGTCATCTTTTCCCCATTGACTAAAACTCTTCCTTTAGAAATAAACCGTTGTGCCTCTTGATGTGAGTATCCCAACTCATTAATCAAAAAGAGAAAAGCTTTTTGTTTTTTCTCTGCATACATTTTCTTTATTACAAATGGCAAATTCAATTCCTATTTAATTAGTTCTTTACTATTATTTCTGTAAAATCAGCTACATTAATTATGCGAATTTTAGCATAATAATTACGATAAGGGTTTAATATATGATCGACAGATATTCAAGAGAAGAGATGGCATCTAAATGGACATACCAAGCAAAATATCAAGCTTGGCTAGATGTAGAAAAAGCAGTTGTAAAAGCTTGGGCTAGATTAGGGAAAATTCCTCAAGAAGATGCAGATAAAATTGTAGCTAACGCTGGATTTGATATTAAACGCATTGATGAGATAGAAGCAGTTACTCGTCACGACCTTATAGCGTTTACAACATCTGTATCAGAAACTCTTGGTGATGAATCAAGATGGTTTCACTATGGTATGACGTCATCAGATACAGTTGATACTGCTGTAGCACTTCAGATGAAAGACTCTTTAGAGTTAGTTATAGAAGATGTGAAGATGATTATGGAGTCAATCAAAAAACGTGCGATGGAGCACAAGATGACTCTTATGGTTGGACGCTCACACGGTATCCATGGTGAGCCAATAACTTTTGGTCTTGTGTTAGCAGTTTGGTATGATGAGATGAAGAGACATTTAGAAAACCTTGAACAAACTATGGATGTTATATGTGTAGGTCAAGTTAGTGGAGCGATGGGTAACTTTGCCCATGCACCACTAGAACTTGAAGAGTATACTTGTGAGGAGTTAGGACTCAAAGCTGCTCCTGCATCTAACCAAGTTATACAACGTGATCGTTATGCTCGCCTAGCTACTGCATTAGCATTAATGGCGTCAAGTATAGAGAAGTTTGCGGTTCAAGTTCGTCACTGGCAAAGAACAGAAGTATATGAGTGTGAAGAATATTTTGCAAAAGGGCAAAAAGGTTCATCTGCAATGCCACATAAACGCAATCCTATCCTAACAGAAAACATAACAGGTTTAGCTAGAATGATTAGAGCGTATGCAATACCAGCTATGGAAAATGTTGCACTGTGGCATGAGCGTGATATTAGCCACTCTTCTACTGAGAGATTTTGGCTACCTGATGCATTTATTACTACTGATTTTATGCTTCATCGTATGAATAATGTTATAGCTAACCTCACTGTATATCCTGAGAACATGATGAGAAACCTAAACCTAACAGGTGGACTTGTTTTCTCGCAACGTGTTTTACTTGAGCTTCCACTTCAAGGTGTGTCTCGTGAAGATGCTTATAGAATTGTACAAAGAAATGCAATGAAGGTTTGGGAAGAGATTCAACATGGCAAACCCACTACAAATGAACAAGGCGAATCACTTTATCTCAACCACCTCTTAGCAGATGAAGAACTTAGAAGTTCACTCAGCGAAGAACAAATACGTGAATGCTTTAATTATGACTATTATACAAAGAATGTTGACAATATTTTTAAACGTGTTTTTTAAATAATACTCCTTTTGCATAACTAAAAAGTTATGCAAAACATTAGTAAAAATAATGCTATTTTTCAGATGTTACATATATACGATTTTTTAAAAAATCTCTCCTCTCTTTAAACTATAAATCAACTATACTTAGATAAAATCAAGATTAATTTTAAATGTTTTTAGAGAAAAATCATCTCTATGTTTTTCTAAAAATATTTACGCAAACAGGAAACTTCATGATTACAATTATAAAACGTAACGGCAGAACAGAGCCCCTAGATATTAGCAAAATACAGAAATATACATCTGCTGCTGTTAAAGGGTTGTCTAACGTCTCACAAAGCGAACTAGAGGTGGATGCACAAATTCATTTCCGCGATGGAATTACTTCAAAAGAGATTCAAGAGACGCTTATCAAAACAGCTGTTGACAAGATTGATATAGATGCTCCAAACTGGACATTCGTCGCTTCACGTCTTTTCCTATTTAATCTCTACCACCAAGTCAACGGTTTTACAGGTTATTGTTCACTTAAAAAGTATTTTGAAAAAGGCGAGAAAGAGGGGCGCATACTTCTAGGTCTCAAAGAGATGTATGACTTAGATGATTTAGAAAAACATTTGGTGCCAG
The DNA here is from genome assembly GCA_041595535.1 of Sulfurimonas sp. GTDB lineage: Bacteria > Campylobacterota > Campylobacteria > Campylobacterales > Sulfurimonadaceae > Sulfurimonas. The sequence continues at coordinate 27,856 of JBFHKA010000018.1, forward strand.
AGCGCGATTTACAATTTAACTACCTTGGTATTAAAACACTTTACGACAGATACTTAATCAAAGATAGAAAATCAAACCCTATGGAACTTCCGCAACATATGTTTATGGCTATAGCAATGTTTTTAGCACAACGTGAAGAAAATCGCCAAGAATGGGCAATAAAATTTTATGACATGATTTCCCAATTTGAAGTTATGCTTGCTACTCCAACACTGTCAAATGCGAGAACTACAAGACACCAACTAAGTTCATGCTATATTGGTTCTACGCCTGATAATATTGAAGGTATTTTTGATGCGTACCAAGAGATGGCTATGCTCTCTAAATTTGGTGGTGGTATTGGTTGGGACTGGACACAAGTTCGTTCAATGGGTTCCTTTATAGATGGACATAAAAATGCAGCTGGCGGGACTGTACCATTTCTTAAAATAACAAACGATATAGCGATCGCTGTTGACCAACTCGGAACAAGAAAAGGTGCTATTGCTGTTTATCTTGAACCATGGCATATAGATGTGAATGACTTTTTAGACTTAAAGAAAAACTCTGGTGAAGAGCGTCGTCGTGCACATGATTTATTTCCAGCGATGTGGCTTAACGATAAATTTATGCAAAGAGTTCAAGAAGATGGTATTTGGACACTTTTTGACCCTTATGATGTTCGTGATCTCGCTACGCTTTATGGAGAGGAGTTTAACAAACGTTATGAAGAGTATGAACAAGATGAGAGCTTAATCAAAGAGAGAGTAAAAGCTAAAGCTCTATGGAAAAAGATACTAACATCTTACTTTGAAACAGGTTCCCCTTTCTTATGTTTTAAAGATAATGCTAACCGTGCAAATCCAAATGACCATGTTGGTGTTATACGTAGTTCAAACTTATGTACGGAAATTTTCCAAAACACAGCTCCAAACCATTATAAAACAAAATTCATTTTTGAAAATGGTGAGACCATATCTTACGAAGAAGATGAGCTAGTAACAGTTGATAGTGGAATCACTAAACCTGCGAGTAAAGTAACTGCCCTAGATTATCTTGGAGGACTTCCTATTTATGTAGTTGAGAAAGAGAAAGTCAATGGTTCGACTGCAGTTTGTAACCTTGCTTCAGTAAATCTATCTCGAATTAATACCAAAGAGGATATTAACAGAATTGTACCAATCGCTGTAAGATGTCTTGATAATGTTATAGACCTTAACTTCTACCCTGTGGAAAAAGTAAAACGCACTAACATGAGAAGTCGCTCAATAGGTTTAGGTGTTATGGGTGAAGCACAGATGTTAGCAGAAAATGCTATTAACTGGGGAAGTCAAGAACATTTTGATAAGATAGATGAAATCATGGAAGCAATTTGCTATAACACAGTCTCTGCTTCTTCAGATTTAGCTGTAGAAAAAGGCATATACCCTGATTATGAAGGAAGTAAATGGAGCAGAGGGATTATGCCTCAAGACCATGCAAATGCAGAGGTAAGAAACCTTGTTGACCGTGGTGGACTTTTCGCTTCAACGTATGAGTGGGATGAGTTACGTGCGAAAGTAAAAAAACAAGGAATGAGAAACGGGTACCTTATGGCTGTGGCCCCTACTAGTTCTATCTCTATTCTTACTGGAACGACACAAGCAATTGAGCCAGTATTTAAACGCAAGTGGTCAGAAGAGAACCTAAGTGGACTTATTCCTGTTGTTGTACCAAATTTATCAGCAGATACGTGGTCCTACTATACACCTGCTTATGATTTAAATCAAACTGTACTTATTAAAGCAGCTGCTATTCGTCAAAAATGGATAGATCAAGGGCAATCACTCAATATCTTTATTACACTTGATAAGGCGAGTGGTAAGTACCTTAATGAAATTTATATGCTTGCATGGAAACTTGGTCTTAAATCTACATACTATCTACGTTCACAATCACCAGAGATGGCACATGATGTAGAAGACAGAAGTATGGAGTGTGTTGGTTGTCAATAGGTCTTTATCTATGAAACCCCTACTCTACAAAGAGCTCAACTCTTTTTTACAACGCTTTAATAATTTTAAAGATGCAGAGTTTCGCTCCTTAGATATAATTTCGGCAACTACAATCAAACTTACTTTCGCAGCACAAGATAATGCTAGGGCTTTTGACTGGGTAACAATAGAGTTAGAATTTAACGGAGTGAGCGATGCAAAACTAGTTCAAGACAAGCATCTTTCTCTCTTAGATATGAGCGAAGGAATTACTCTTTTAAAAGATGAGAATAAATTTGCTTTTGGGCTATCGGAGTGCTATAATATTTCAGATATATTAACTTCCTCTTGTTATATTTTAGCTGATAGCTTAAAGTACAAAGAGGGGCAATTTTAAAGGATAAATTATGCACTATGAAGTTAGAGGTGAAATATTAGGCTTTGAGAATACGACCATGGTAGAAATACATGAAATAGATGAACTCTTCTCGACAATGGTAGATACGCAAAATGAAAACATATCTTTTACAATTGTAAATCCTTATTTACTTAGAGAATACTCTTTTACTGTTCCTACAGACATAAAAATTCTTTTAGACATTAACGATACATCTAAAATAAGTGTGTACAATATACTTGTAATTCAAAAACCACTTGAAATGTCAACTGTAAATTTTTTAGCACCTATTATTATCAACCATGATAATAACAAACTTGCGCAAACTGTTTTAGAACCAAAAAAACATCCAGATTTTGGTATGGCGGAAACCATAGAATCTTTTAGAACAAAGTAGAATTTTTAATTAACACATTTCATAGCGAATAGGAGTTAAGATGAGAATTGTATGCCCACACTGTCTAAGTGTAAACAATGTACCACAAAAAGAGAGCTACAAAAAAGCAAATTGCGGAAAATGTAAAAACTCTCTTCTCGATACAAAGCCTGTGGAGCTCACCAGCGTAAATTTTGATGAAGTCGTAGTCAATAGTGATATACCTGTTATTATTGACTTCTGGGCACCTTGGTGTGGTCCTTGTAAGATGATGGGACCAGTCTTTGAAAAAACAGCTACAAAATTTCCACTAAAAACACTTTTTACAAAAGTAAACACAGAGAATGAACAACACCTTGGTGCGCGATTTGGCATAAGAAGCATTCCTACGCTTATAGTATTTAAAAATGGCAAAGAGATGGAAAGAATTTCTGGGGCACTTGATGAGAGTTCACTCACATCTCTTGTAAAAAAATTTATTTAGAGGAGTTCGTTATGAGAAGATATCAATGTAGTTTATGTGACTATATCTATGATCCTAAAGTCGGTGATGAAGAGGGTGGAATTGCTCCTGGTACCTCTTTTGAAGATTTACCGGAAGATTGGACTTGTCCAGATTGTGGAGAGCCTAAAGAGAGCTTTGAGCCCATAGACGAAGGATGAAACTATTTTATGTATGAGCAGCAGTAGTCTGTTACAGTTTTAATTTTTAAATCAAATGATGCGTTTGCAGGTACATTGAAAGTTTCAGGTGTGTTAAGAGTTTTCCACTCTTCGCCTGGAAGTTTTATATCTAGTTCCCCACTCATTATTTCCATAATTTCTGCCTCATTTGTTCCAAAAGTATACTCACCCGGAAGCATAATACCTAAAGATTGTGTAGAGCCATCACTTAAGTTTACTGTTCTGCTTGTAACCTTTCCATCATAGTAAATATTTGCTTTTTTAACTATAGTTGCATTGTCAATTGTTTGCATATTTTTTCCTTTTTTTATTTATGAAATAATATCCTAAAAATGCATAAATCACTACTTGCGCCCATAATAAACCGTAATGAGGTAACACTTGCTCAAAACTTGCACCCATTTGATTTAGCCCTAAAAAACCTTGTATGCCAGGAGTAACAGGAAAAAGGAGTGAAAGATAATGTACAACTTCTGGTATAGCCTCTAATGGCCAAATGAATCCTATACTAAAAACTAAGGGCAACGAACTGAACAAAACAGTTGGGGTCGCTATCTCTCTTGAGTTAAACAAGGAACCTAAAAAGATTCCGAGAAAAATGGAAGCACTTATAAAAGCAAAACCAAAGTTGAGTAAATCAGAGATCTTCGCTATATGCGTTATATGAAATAGGCTAAAAACAAATCCAAAATAGAAGAGCATATGAAGTAAAAATATAGATGCAAAGATTATAAAACGTGCGCTCATAACGAGAAAAGTGTCTCTATCTTCATACTCATTTTGTTTGTTACGTGCGAGTCTTTCATTTACTCCACCACCTAAGATTCCAAGTCCTATAAGTATAGTCTGTTGCAGTATTAAAATAAAGACCGCAGGTATAACATACTGTGTGTAGCTATTGTCTTTATTAAAGAGATTAATAGTGTTTAAAGAGTACGGTGTATATGACTCTTTTGCACCGGAAAGTGGTGTGCCAGTGATGAGAAGCTTAGATATTTTCAGTGTTGCACTTTGTGTTAAAACAGACCGCATAACACCCTCTAAAACACTACCATAAATTAAAAAGTAACTACTATCAGCTCCAACTGCAACAGTAGGAGAAACATTCAACGCGACATCTCTTTTAAAATTGTTTGGAATGACAATAATGGCTTTTACCTCTCCAGCAATAAGTGCCTCTTTTGCAGCTTTCTCACTCAAGTCATATCTTGTTATATTTACTTGCGGTGTAGCATTTATTTTAAAAGCTATTTCTCGAGAGATGTCACTCTTATCTAAATCAACCATGCTAACACTTAGAGCACTAACACTTTGCTCTGCATAAGGTTGAGGATACAAAAAGGCATATAAAATTACACCCCCTATAATAGTCAGAACAATAGCCACGTCACTAAAAATAAGTTTTGCCTCTGCTTTTAAAACTCTAAAGAAGTTCATGCTTGAAGCCTTAAACGAAATCGCATAAACACAGGAATAAGAAGAAACCAAAATGCAAGGATAACTGCCAACTTGTCTAATTCAAAAAAAACATTAGCTCCATAATTTGCTTGAGATATTTGAAACTCCATATAGTGTGAAATAGGAAGCATATCTCTCCAAAAAAGAGCAAAGGAGTTCATATTATAAACTGGGAAAGTAACTCCTATAAAAGCAAATGCAGGAGCAGTATAGACAGCTCCTAAGCTCAGTGAACGAGCATAATCAAAGCCCGTAGTAAAAAGAACAAGTGCTACAACTTGATAGGCAACGACTGTTAAAAACATAGCAAAAATTGTAATCAAAAAAGAGCCTTGAAACGCCCAACCAACTACTCCATAAATATAGAGTAAAATCAGTGCTCCTAAAGATGTATAAAAGAGTGTGTAAGGCAGAAGTTTTCCTATGATTTTTGTTTTCATAAAACCTCCTTCAAAAAACCTCTCTTCCTCTTTAGCTTTAAAGAGCGTACCAAAACTTACCGTGGTAGATATAACAATAAACATCTGCCACATAGATGGTAAAAGTGCAGAGACTAAAAACAGAAAATAGTTTTTATATGTATTGAAAAAAGGTGTCATTTGCAAAGAGATAGGAGAAATAGTATCTATGGCAGATGAACTGTTTTGCGTCTGAATCAAATCTTTGACATACTCAATCTCTCCAGCGCTATTTGTCACACTCTCAAGAAGAGACACGGTTAAAATTTTACCGATTAAAATATATTGTGTATTTATCATCGCAGTTACTTTTGGCTGTTTAGACAAAAGCACATCTTTTTGAAAATGTGCAGGAATAATTACAACACCATAAACCTTAGAGGCTTTTACTAAGGCAATAGCCTCTTTAGTGTTTGGCAACATTTGTACAATCTTGACTGTGGAGGAAGCTTCGATATTTGTAAGTAATTTTCTTGAAAATTCACTTTTGTCATTATCTACAACGGCTATTGGCATATCAAATGCAACACCTTTGTAGAAGATGGCAATTAAAATGCTAAAACCAAAGAGAGGAAAAAGCGTTAAGAGCAGAAGTTTATAGTACGAACCTCTAATCTCTGCTAATTCATTTTTAAACGTGCTTAAAAGAGCTTCTAACATTACAGTTCGAGTAAAACACTCATCCCAACTCTTAAACCCTCTATAGGTTCTGTGGCTCTAAGTTCAACCTCAAAACTTTTCATATCAAAACCTTTTCCACTCTCAGTAGCTTTCCAAGTTGCAAAATCTCCCATTACTGCAATGTTAGTTACTTTAAACGCATACTTTTTATTACCCAATGCCGGTATTTTTACTTTAAAGATTTTCTCTTTTTTAAACGCTTTGAGATAATCTTCCCGAACAGCAAACTTCGCCCATGAATCTTGCATATCAATAATACTTACAACAGGAAAACCAGTTGGAGCAAGCTCACCAGAGTGAATAAGAACTTGAGAGACTTCACCTCTATGAAAAGAGTACTGAATACTCTCATCCATATAAGCATTGACTTCATCTACTTTTGCAGCATAGACTCTCTCTTGAGCAGATGCTGCATCTTTTACTTCAACTCGCGCGCCCTCTTTTGCCATATTTGCCATTTGGGCTGCTGCATTTGAAGTATATTTGGCCGCTTCATATTGTGTGAAAACTTCATCTCGTTTTTGCTGTGAAACAACGCCCTGCTCATAAAGTTTCTCTATACGCATATACGTTACGTGCATTAATTCTTCTGCTGCTTTTGCCTTACTCCATTGATCTTTAGAAGCTTGTATCTCTTGCTCTCTTGCGCCATTGTCAGCTTGTGTCTTTTGTGCTTGTGCGGCAGCTTGTGCAGCCTCTGCTTGTTTTAGTTTTGCTTCAACCTCTGGAGCAAAAAGAGAGAATGCCCTGTCGCCAACTTCTAAAAAATCACCTTTTTTTACAAAAACTTCACGTAAGCGTCCTGGAATCTTTGAAGATATACTATAACTCTGTGCATCAATCTCGCCTTGAAGCACTATAGGTTTTGGCTGGTACGCTTCATAAAATGTATAAACAACCCAAAAAAAGACAAGGCTAACAAATGTAGCTGCTACTAAAACTATTTTATTCATTCTATCTCCTGTGATACTTTTATAATTTCAAAGAGCTTCTCTCTGTCTCCACTTAGAACACATAACTGTGAAACTTTTTGTACATAATTGTATGCAGCATTAAGCCGCTTTGTTTTAGCACCCATTAAAAACATTTGCGCATCTACAAGCTCAACAGAAGTTGATAAGCCCTCTTTAAAAGCAATATCTCTTAGTTTATAATTTTCTTGTGCTAAAGCTATGGAAGAGTTTAAAGAGTTAAACTCCTCCTTGTCTGCCATCATCTCTTTATATGTTTTTTCTACCAGTAGTGCAAGATTTTCTAAGGCTTCTTCTTTAAGATATTTTACTTTGGAGTTAAGTAGTTTTGCAGCTTGTATCTCTTGATTTCTATCTTCTCTTTGTAGTAGATCGAATTTTACCATTACCCCAGCGAACCAAGTTGGTAATGTACTCATAATCGCTGAATCGTCTTTATAAAGATTGTAATTTCCATAAGCTGCGACCTGCGGAAACCAACTTGACTCTTTTATAGATATGAGAGAATTACTCTCTTGAGACTTTGCATCCATAACTTTTAAACCTGCATAGTTCTCTTGTGTCTCTCTTTTGTAGTGCTCTTCATCTCCTATATATTCATTAACAAAAAGTTTTGAAGAGGGAAGTGTATTTTGTTTTGTAAGAGAGTTAAGTGCTGATATAGCTATTTCAAGTTTATGTTTGCTTTTTGTAGTCTCTATCTTTGCGGCATCGAGCTTTACCTCTGCATTTAAGAGTTCTATATTCGCAATTTGTCCCTGCTCTTTTAAAAGCTTTGCATTTTCATAATGGATTTGAAGTGCTTTTTGTGCTTCTACCCTTGTGTTGTAAAGTGATTCACTCACAACAACTCCATAGTAGTACTTCACAAGTTTTAAAAACTCTATATCTTTTTTCATCTCTTGGAGTGCTTTTGCTTCACTTACTTGTGCGGCATAAATATCTTGAGCAGCATCTATCTTTCCACCTGTATATAGTGGCCAAAGAAGATGTAGATCAGCTAAAAAAACATCTTGCTTAGAGAGGTCTAACTCAGAAGGAACCCTTTTTGTAGCACCTAATGCACTTAAAATAGCATTTGCCTCATTACTAAAACCACTTATATCAATATTAACTGGCTCACTTAGGTGTGTATAACTCCCCGTAAAAGATATACTAGGAAGATACATAGATTCAGCAGACTCTCGTTTTAGTTCTGCTCTTGTTACATCGGAGCTTGAAGCTTTCACTCCATTGTTTTTTTGTTCTGTGTGTAGCCATGCTTCTTGAATGCTCATCTGTGCAAACAGAGTTAAAGAAGTTAAACAAAATACTATAAGTAGTTTCAAATGTTAATCCTTATATTTGCGTTGAAATAGATGCCCTCTCACTAGTCTTCCGTATAAAAATTCAAAAATAAAAGAGATCACCATAAAAGATGCAAACATTATAACAGCTTTTGGATTTGAGTAGTATGTATGAAACAGTAATGTTAGTAGTGCTAAAAAAGTAAAAATTATAGATAGAATTAGGACTAAAACATTCGCTTTTATCTCTTTTCTTAGTTTAAAAGCACTCAGGTTTACTATAAAAAAAATAAGTAAAAAACTCGCACTGCCTATGATGGCGATTGAATCTAAATCTATACTATTTGATAAAAGCAAACTAAGACCTAGAGTAACAACAATGCCCATAAAAGGAATCTCGCGTTTTTCTTTTGTGAGAAAATTTGGTAATTCTCCTTCAACTGCAATGATATAACTAAGTCTTGCATTTCCATAAATAGTTGCATTTATAGCGGAAAAAGTTGCAAGTAATGCAGCAGTAGCAACTATAATAAAACCAACTTCACCAAGAGCAGGTTTAGCAGCAATAGCAAGCGCATAATCTTTTGCTTGTAAAATTTCTGCTTCAGGTACTGTACCAACGCATATAATGGCTATAAGAATGTAAAGAATGATTACCAACACTACAGAACTATAAAAAGCGCGAGGAAGATTCTTCTCAGCCTCTTTTATCTCTTGGGCTGTATTTGCTATAAGCTCAAAACCTTCATAAGCTACGAAGATTATCATACCAGCTACAACTACTGAAAATGGTTCAAAAGTATTTGGAAGTTCCAGTCTTGTAGTATCTACATAAGAAGCTCCACTTAGAATAACAACTACTAAAAGTATCACTTTTATAGCAACAATTATTGTCTCTGATTTACTCACAAAAGAGGCACTAACAAAATTTATAATTGCTGGAAGAATAATTGCTGTAGAGATGAGAAAATGATTTAAAAGAGAGCTTGTCTCTGTAAAAAAAGTTGATCCATAAGAAGCAAATGCTACAGCATAGAGTGAAATAGTTACTAAATAACTAAACCATAACATTAGATTTGCGGAACCAGAAAGTAAATTATGATTAAATGCCTTATCAATAAAAGTTACTGTTCCTCCTTGACTTTGATAAACTACAGAGAGTTTTGCGTAAGAGTAAGAAGTTAAAAGTGCAACAATACCTGCTATTAAAAATGCATACATTGTTGCACTGTGAGCTAAAGAAACAGCCTCTCCTAAAACAGCAAATATACCTCCGCCAACCATCCCTCCTATACCTATAGAAATGGCACCTAAGAGACCTATACTACGCATTAAACTTTCCTAAGATTTACACGCTGAGAATGCGTAATGGCAACTGCCATAGCGTCGGATATGTCAAGTGGTTTTATCTCTTTTTTTATATTTAAAAGACGTTTTACCATGAAGTTGACCTGCTCTTTTCCCGCTTTAGCTTTTCCAGTTAATGCTTTTTTTACTTGCAAAGCAGTATATTCATGAAACTGTCCAAACTCTTGAAGTAGTTTGAGCATTATGGCTCCACGAAATTGTGCTAACTTAATAGTTGTAGCTGGATTATGTGCATAAAAGATATCTTCCATGGCAACTTCATCTATGACATGATTTTTGAAAATTCTATCGAGTCCTTCAACCATTTGAGGTATTTGAAACTGTAAATCTTCTGCTTTCATTTTGATAAGCCCTGCTTCTATAAGAGCTATCTTCCCCTTATCTAAAGATATAAGCGCATACCCCATATTTCTGGTTCCAGGATCTATACCTAATATTGTCATTACTATCCTAAAAATACATATTTATTCAATTATATAGAAAGTTATCTAAATTATTCACATAATAAAAAATTAGTTATTCACATTTAATTAATCAAATTTTATAAATAACCATGCTATTATTCACATACAAATAATAATATAAGGTTTTATGTGAATATAGGTCAAGAAATTTTAGATGCACTTAAAGAAGAGATAACAGAACTTGAATATAATAGATATATCAAACACCTATCCTACGATATAAAAAAATCATCTAGTGATTTTGCACTCTTTTATGCTCCTAACGCTCTAGTGGTCAACTGGATTAAAAATAAATATACTCAAAAATTAGAACATCTTTTTGAAGTAAAAACACACGCTAAAGTTACTGTGCAAATCACACTTAAAAATATGCTTGAAAAGAGACAAACAAAAAAAACTGTAGAAGTAAAGCAAGGTAATTCCATGCTTAATCCTTCACACTCATTTGACAACTTCATGGTTGGTGGCTCCAATCAATTTGCTTATGCAGCTGTAAAAAGTGTAAGCGAAAACGCAGGTAAAGTTTATAATCCCCTTTTTATATATGGTGGTGTTGGTCTAGGAAAAACGCACCTTATGCAAGCTGCTGGAAATGTTTTTCAAAATCAAGGTAAGACAGTTATCTACACTACAGTTGAGCAATTTTTAAATGATTTTATTCGTCATGTAAGAAATAAAACTATGGAGAGATTTCAAGAAAAATATCGTAAATGTGATGTACTTCTTATTGATGATATTCAATTTTTAAGTAACAAAGAGGGTATTCAGGAGGAATTTTTTCATACTTTTGAAGCACTAAAAGGTGCTGGAAAACAGATAATATTAACAGCCGACAAACATCCTAAAAAAATTGGTGGGCTTGAGGCAAGACTTCAAAGTCGTTTTGAGTGGGGACTTGTTGCAGACATACAACCCCCAGAGCTTGAAACAAAAATTGCTATTATTGAAAAAAAATGTGAAATAAATAAAGTAAAACTCTCTAAAGATATTGTCAATTATATAGCGACTGTTATAGATAGTAATGTCCGTGAGATAGAAGGTATTCTCTCTAAACTTCATGCTTATTCACAGCTTATGCATGTAGATATTGATCTTGCTTTTACAAAAAATGTACTTAAAGACCAGATGAAAGAGAATCGTGAAAATCTTACTTTAGAAACCATAACACAAGTTGTGGCAAAAGACTTAAATATAAAACCTAGTGAAATTCGCTCTAAAGGTAGAAGCAAAAACATTGTTTACGCAAGACGTATATGTATATATATCTGTCGTGAACTTACGCAAAATACTATGCCCCAACTTGCCCAATACTTTGGTATGCAAGACCATACAGCTATTAGTCATACTATTAAAAAGATTAACACGCTAATAAAAGAAGATGAAGATTTTAGAGTAAAGATTGAAGAGTTATCTAATAAAATAACATCGGCGTCATAATTTATGAATACAAAGAAAGAAAAAAAAGATATAATTGTAAAAGTGAATAGATGTGAAGGAGTTAAATCCTCTTCATCACATCAAAAAAGTCTGTTGGTAGGGAATAAAATGACATTTTCACTTATTCACATACACCTACTACTACATACTAAAAATTATATAAATATATAGGGAAATTCAATGATAATAACCATATCAAAATCAGTACTCGAAAATATGCTTATCCATGCAGGACCTTTTTTAGAAAAAAAAGATACTTCTCAAATAACTTCTCACATATATTTAAATGCAACTGATACTAGTCTTACTATTAAAGCTACTGATTATGAGATAGGTTTTTTAGAAACTACGACAAATGTTTCCATCATTGAAAGTGGTAGTATTACTGCAAATGGTAAAAAATTTTTAGACATCGTAAGAATCTTAAAAGATGAAAAAATAAACTTAGAAGTAAAAAAAGATACGCTTCATATCTCTCAAGGTCACTCAAATTTTAAATTACCAACTTTCTCTTATAATGAATTTCCAGCATTTCCATCGTATGAAAATAAAGCTAGAATATCTATAGAATCACATACTCTTATAGAATCTTTAAAAAGAATTACACCTGCGATAGATACAAACAATCCAAAATTTGAGCTCAATGGTGCACTTATAGATATTAAAAATGAGTTTATCAACTTTGCATCAACAGATACTAGAAGGTTGGCTGTAGTAACTGTAAATAATATGAGTAAAGATGAATTATCTATAATTATTCCTAAAAAAGCAATCGTTGAAATACAAAAACTTTTTTTCGATAATATTGAACTTTACTATGATGATACAAATTTAATTATTCACTCAGAACAATACACATTTTTTACAAAATTAATCAATGGTAAATTCCCTGAATACTCACGTATTATTCCTAAAGAAATAGCTAACTCTTTGATTTTACCAAAAGCCTTAATGATAGAATCTATAAAACAAATCACTACAATTTCAACAGATTTAAAAATAACTTTTTTAAATGATGTTATAACTTTTGAAAGTTTAAGTGATGACAATATTGAAGCAAAAACAGAAATAACACACACTACAGGTTTTTCTGCGCCATTCTCAATTGCTATTAATTCAAGATACTTACTTGATTTTTTAAATTCTATAAATTCATCAGAATTTACAATAGGATTAAATGAAGGAAATCTTCCTTTCGTCTTAAGTGATGAAAACTTCAAAACTGTAGTGATGCCTATTGTTATATAAATAACAATAGCATACTTAAAACCTCTTCAAACTTCTTTTTAGATTAATTTAGATAAAATAACTCTAATTATGCCAAATTGGCTGTATGGAGATATAAATGGAAAATTACGGTGCTAGTAATATTAAAGTCCTTAAGGGATTAGAAGCTGTTAGAAAAAGACCAGGGATGTACATTGGTGATACAGGTCACCGAGGGCTTCATCACTTAGTATATGAAGTAATTGATAACTCTATAGATGAGGCAATGGCTGGTCATTGTGATACTATTTCTGTAACACTTACAAAAGAGGGAACATGTAAGGTTTCTGATAATGGTCGTGGTATTCCAACAGACATGCACCCAACTGAAGGTATGTCAGCTGCAACAGTCGTTTTAACGGTTTTACATGCTGGTGGTAAATTTGATAAAGATACTTATAAAGTATCTGGTGGACTTCATGGTGTTGGTGTTTCAGTTGTAAATGCACTTTCAGCAAATCTTCACATGACTATTTATAGAAATGGTGAAATTCATGAACAAAAATTTGAAAAGGGTTTTCCACAACAAATTTTAGAAGTAACAGGAACGACTCGCAAAACTGGTACAACTATAGAATTTTTTCCAGATGCATCAATATTTACAGAAACTATTACTTTTGAGTATGAGTATTTAGCAAAAAGATTTAAAGAGTTAGCATATTTAAATCCATTCATCACAATAAAATTTTCAGATGAAAGAACAGGAACAAAAGAAGAGTATCATTTTGAAGGCGGTATAGCTCAATATGTAGCCGATATGAATAAAAAAGAGATTGTTGCTCAAGTTTATTCGTTTAGTGCAAAAATTGAAGATATAGAGTTTGATATAGCTCTTATGTATAATGACTCTTATGAAGAAAAATTAGCATCATTTGTAAATAATATTCGTACACCAAATGGTGGTACACACGAAGCAGGTTTTCGTGCAGGTCTTACACGTGTAATATCAAATTATAATTCTCAAAATGGAAATGCAAAAGAGAAAGATGTAAAAATTTCTGGCGAAGATGCAAGTGAAGGTCTTATTGCAATTGTATCTGCTCGTGTACCAGAACCTCAATTTGAAGGTCAAACAAAAGGAAAACTTGGAAATACATATGTTAGACCTTTAGTACAAAAACAAACTTATGAACTTCTTTCAAAATATTTCGAAGAAAACCCAATAGAAGCTAAAGCAATTGTTTCAAAATCTTTAATGGCTGCTCGTGGACGTGAAGCTGCTAAAAAAGCTAGAGAACTTACACGTAGAAAAGACTCTATGAGTGTTGGAACTCTTCCTGGTAAACTTGCTGATTGTCAAAGTAAAGATGCAACTATCTGTGAGCTTTACCTAGTGGAAGGGGATTCTGCAGGTGGTTCAGCGAAAATGGGTAGAGATCGTGTATTTCAAGCAATTTTGCCTCTAAAAGGTAAGATTTTAAATGTTGAAAAAGCACGTTTAGACAAGATTCTTAAATCTGAAGAAATTACAAATATGATTACAGCAATGGGTTGTGGAATTGGTGAAGAGTATAACGAAGACAAGCTTCGTTACCATAAAATTATCATAATGACCGATGCCGATGTAGATGGTTCTCATATACAAACATTACTTCTTACTTTCTTCTTCCGCCATTTCCGTGATGTTGTTGAAAAAGGGTATCTTTATTTAGCACAACCACCACTTTATCGTTATAAAAAAGGTAAAAAAGAGATTTATTTTAAAGATGATCGCGAGATGAATGATTTCTTAATTGATAATGGAGTGGAATCTTTAGAAGTGGATGGTTTTGGTCATAATGATTTAGTAGCATTCTTTAAGATGGTAGATCATTATGAAAGCTCATTAGTTGCACTAGAACGCCGTTATGCTCTAGTAAAACTTATTCGTCACTTTATAGAAAATCCTGATTTAATCTCTTTAGATGCTACTACACTCTATGTTAAAGTTGAAGAGTTTTTAAACTCTATTGACAATAATATTCTTACTAAAACAATTAACGAAGAAGCGAATGAAATTCATCTTTTTGTACAAACAGAGGGTGGTATGGAAGAGCTTCTTATCAATGATGAGTTATTTACGGCTCCACATTTTACTGAAGCTAATTACATTTATAACAAGATAAAAGAGTGGAATATTAGTTTTAAAGATGACATTTTAGTTGAACTTGAGAATGTTAAAGAATTCGCACGTAAGGGTTCTTATATTCAACGTTATAAAGGTCTTGGAGAGATGAATCCAGATCAACTCTGGGAGACTACAATGACACCTGAAAACCGTGTACTACTTCAAGTAACAATTGATGATGCCGAAGTTGCATCGGATGCATTTACACTCTTTATGGGTGATGAAGTTGAACCTCGCCGTAACTATATTGAGACACACGCCAAAGATGTAAAACATTTAGACGTATAACAAAACAGATATGTTACTTCCACAGACAAAAGAGAGAGAATACCGTTTTAAGTTAGCACTTAGAATGGGACTTCCCATTTTTGCTCTTGTTGTAGCTCTTATAACACATACTTTTATATCTAATCAAGATAGTCTTAATACTTCATTTTATGTTGAAGCACTTTTGCTTCTTGCTATAAGTATATACTTCATTTTTTATCTTATTTACAATGGCTTTAGAGTAAAAATAACAGACCATATAACAAAAACCTTTTCACGTGAATATCTCTATGAGTATTTAAAAAAAGAGATACAAAAAGGTAAAGAATATAGTCTAATACTTATCAGCATAGACAATTTAGGTGACATAAATAGTATGTACGGATTAAAAAATGGAGATAAATCTTTAGAAGTTGTAGCTTCATGGATTGGAAACTATTTTGAAAATGAAAAAATCATAAACTTTCCTATGGGACACATCAAAGGTGGAGATTTTATTATTGGGCTAGATGGATTGAAAAACAACTATGCAACGCTTTTAGAACTTATGTGTCTTAAATCAAGTGAGTTTAAAGTAGATGACATAGAAGTTAAACTATCATGTGCTATTATAGATACGAGCTACTCTCGTGATCTCAATTATATGATTGAAAATCTTTTTGAAATACAAGATAAAAAAAGAAACTCCAAAATAAAAGATATGGAAGAAGATATAAACCCAAGCGAATTAGAGTTGATGGTCATAGAAGCTATAAACACAAGAGCTTTGCAGATTATGAAACAAGATGTTTTAGAAGGTGATAAAGTAGTATTTCAAGAGTGTTTTGTTAGGTTAGTTAGTAAAGATGAAAGAGTTTTGCACCCAAAAACATACATGAAAGTTATAAAAAAACTGGGTTTGAGTGTTGAATTTGACCTTATGATTGTTGAGCAAATATTACTCAATGCAAAACAAGAAGGAAGTAGTAAATATGCTATCAATATATCTCCTTCATCACTAAGAAATGAGAAATTTTTAGCACAAATTAAAGAGCTTATAAAAGAGACAAAAGATACACAGCTTATGTTTGTCCTCAACGAACAAGAGTATTACTCTTTTACAAACAGATACAATAGCATACTCAATTCTTTAAGACAAAATGGTGTAAAAATTGCTATAGATCGCGTAGGTTCACAGCATGCAAGCTTTTTATATTTAAGAGAATTAGATATAGATGTTATTCGATTTGACACCTACTATTCAAACGAATCAAAAATAGTACAAAACCGCAGTATTATAAATGGATTTGTACATATGGCACATGAAAAAGGTTTTAAATGTTGGATAAAGAACATTGATGAAGAGAACTTTTTAGCCTTGGCAAAAGAGTTAGAAATAGATTACATACAAGGTAAAGAGCTTTCAGATTTAAAAGCATTTGCATAAAAAGGAAAAACACAGATGAAATATGGCGAAAAAGAGATAAAAGAGTTTGATGTAAAAAAAGATTTAGAGATATGGCCAAATGAAAACGATAAAGAGTATCTCATAAAGGTTACGCTTCCAGAGTTTATGGCTTTGTGTCCTAGAAGTGGATATCCTGACTTTGCTACTATATACATTGAGTATACGCCAGATAAATTTGTTGTAGAGCTCAAAGCATTAAAACTTTATATTAACTCTTTCATGGCTAGATATATCTCTCATGAGAACTCTGCAAATGAGATTTATGATGTTATATATGCAAAAATAAAACCTAAGTATCTTAAACTGACTGCAGACTTTAAACCTCGAGGAAATGTTCATACTGTCATAGAAATAGATAGTTCTAAAATTGTGAATAACTAAGAAAAGTTGAACTCTTTTTTGACCCAGACAAGAGCTTCGTCTTTTGTCTCAAACACTTCTCTCATTTGAGCCGCATACGTTTTATCTAAAATAGTAGAGAATTCTTTTGATGGTTTTAGTTTTAGTTTTACTAAATCTTTTCCATGAACAAGTGGTTTTAATGGGCTTGTAAAGACTTTTAGCTTCAAAGCACTCTCTTGTAAGTATTTAATTTTTTCATCCAGATTTCCTAAATGAACAGCTCTTAAAAAGTAGCAAAATTCTTCTATATTTATTTTTGTAGCTAGTAGATATATATGAAAATTGTCTAAGTGTTCAAAATCAAAATCTTTCGCACAATCTATTAAGTTATTAACATCTTCTAAAAGTTTTTTTTCTGAACTCAATTTTTGAATAAAAGCAATACGAGACTCTTTACTGAGGGAGTAACACAGAAGAGCTACAAAGTATTTGAGTGCATTTTTTTCAGCTAATTGTGTGTTATTTGCAAACCAATCAAGAGTGTTACGTGCGTACATATAATCTTCTTTATTGAGTTCATTTAATTCACTAAAATATAAAAAACCATGAAGTCTTTTTAGTAGTTCTAAACCTAAAGAAGGTTTTTTAGATTTTAGAAGAAACTTTTTAATCTCTTCAAAAATTCTCTCAGAAGGAAGCTCTTCTAGGACTCCACCCTCAATCATAGTTTTACATTTTTCAAATAGAGTAGGCTCTAATGTAAAGGCAAATCTTGCGCTAAATTGTACCGCACGTAACACTCGAAGAGGATCTTCATCAAACTTTGAAATGTCTACAGCACGAAGCATTTTGTCTCTCAAATCTTTTATGCCAAAAAAAGGGTCTAGCAACTTTTTTTCTAGCACATCATAACCGATGGCATTTATGGTAAAATCTCGTCTTCTTGTAGCTGTCTCGTAGTCAAGAGATGTATCTGTAGTTACACTGAAACCTTTGTGTCCTTCATCAATTTTAGAGTCCATTCTTGGCAGAGAAAAGTCTACACTTAAATCACTGTATTGCAATTTACAAACCCCAAAACTTTTACCTACTGTATTTACATTTCCAAATTCTTGAAGTATATTTTGAAGTTTTTCGTAAGAACTTATGCCATAGAGTTCAATGTCTATATCTTTTGAGGATTTTTTTAGTAAATAATCACGAATATAGCCACCAACAATTATAGGTTTTATAGAAAAATAATTTAGTTTATCAAATATAATATTTAATTCATTTGGATAATCAATCATTTTTCACCTATATAATAGATTTTTTATATTTATAAATGAAAATAATTTGCATATTTTCATTTGGTTTACAAAAGAATTTTTTACTTCTAGTTATTGTCTTAAATTTATTTTTAGATTTATAAAGAAGGTTTATAAAAGTATATCACTTATTTTACAAGTATCTCATATTTATTTTGGTATAATCGCGAAAATATTTAATCTAAGTTTAAACTGAGTAAACTTTACAAGGAAACCCCTAATGCAAAAAATTAGAAACATTGCCGTTATCGCTCACGTTGACCACGGTAAAACTACACTGGTTGATGGATTACTAGAGCAGTCTGGTACATTTGGTTCACATGAAGCACATGATGAAAGAGCTATGGACAGTAACGCACTAGAAAAAGAGCGTGGTATTACCATTCTATCTAAAAATACAGCTATTCGTTACAAAGACTATAAAATTAACATTATTGACACTCCGGGTCACGCGGACTTTGGTGGAGAAGTTGAGCGTGTTCTTAAAATGGTAGATGGTGTTTTAGTTCTTGTTGATGCATACGAGGGTGTTATGCCACAAACGAAATTCGTTGTTAAAAAAATGCTTGCACTTGGTAAAAAACCAATCGTTGTAATCAATAAAATTGACAAACCTTCTGCTGATCCAGAGCGTGTTGTTGATGAGATGTTTGACCTCTTTGCTGCAATGGATGCAACAGATGATCAACAAGATTTCCCAATCATTTATGCTGCTGCACGTAACGGTATTGCAAAATTAGATATGTCAGAGCCGGATGGAAATTTTGAGTGTATTTTTGACACAATCATTAACTCTATTCCTGAGCCAGAAGGTGATGCTGCTAATCCACTTCAATCTCAAGTTTTCACACTCGATTATGACAACTATGTTGGTAAAATTGGTATAAGCCGTATCTTTAATGGTACTGTTAACAAAGGTGATAA
>JBFHKA010000019.1:0-38891 GCA_041595535.1 Sulfurimonas sp.
TACGTGCGTATTATATTTGGTGTTACGTGCGTATTATATTTGGTGTTACGTGCGTATTATATTTGGTGTTACGTGCGTATTATATTTGGTGTTACGTGCGTATTATATTTTTCTGTAAAACTTAAGAAGTTTTACAGTATTACATCTGCGATGTAATCTTTAGAGAGGAGAGAATAAGGGTTGTCATTAAAAAGGACATTACATCCTTTAAAGCGACCTATTATTATTTGATTGCTATAATATCCAAAAATATTTATAGAGGTTTAAATGCAGATTCTTGATGGTACGGCACTCTCAAAAAAAATAGAAGCAAAAGTTTTAAATGATGTAGTAAAACTAAAAGAACAAACAGGCTCAACACCAGGGCTAGCAGTTATTTTAGTTGGTCAAGACCCAGCGAGTGCGGCATACGTAGGCATGAAGAAAAAAGCTTGTGATCGTGTAGGATTTTACTCTGTCACACATGAGATGCCAGTAAGTATCTCTCAAGAAGCTATAGAAAATACTATCAAGATGATGAATCAAAATCCTAATATCGACGGTATTTTGGTACAACTCCCTCTTCCTCCACAAATTGACACAACAAAAATCCTAGAACTTGTAGACCCTACAAAAGACGTGGATGGTTTTCATCCTTACAATGTTGGTCGTCTCGTTACAAACCTTGATGGCTTTGTTCCTTGTACTCCACTTGGTGTGATGGAACTCTTACGTGAATACAACATTGACGTAAAAGGTAAAAACTGTGTTGTTGTTGGTGCTTCAAACATTGTTGGAAAACCAATGGCTTCACTTCTACTCAATGCAGATGCAACCGTAGAGATTTGCCACATCTTTACAGATGATTTAAAACGTCACACGCTCCAAGCGGATGTCATTCTCGTTGGTGTTGGTGTTATCAACCTTATAAAAGAAGATATGGTCAAAGATGGAGCTATCATCATCGACATTGGTATAAACAGAGCAGAATCTGGAAAACTCGTAGGTGATGTTGACTTTCTTAATGTCAGTAAAAAATGCTCTTACATTACGCCTGTGCCGGGTGGTGTAGGTCCTATGACAATCGCTATGCTTTTAAGCAATACACTTAAAGCAGCACAACTAAACGCAAACAAAAGTGAAAAATAAATGAAAGAAAAACTACATAAAATATATAAATTTTCAAACTCATGGACGGGAACAATCGTCATCGTTCTTTTCGTTATATTTTTCATTGCTCAGGCATTTAGAATACCAAGCGGAAGTATGAAAGACTCCCTACTCATAGGTGATCACCTTTTTGGAAAAAAATTCGCTTATGGTATACCTATGCCACACATTCCTTTTATTGAACTCTCTATTATGCCATGGAGTGATGATTTAAAACTTATTGACGGTGCTACACCAAACAGAGGTGACATTGTCATTTTTAGACCACCACACAGAACAGAAACACACTTTGTAAAAAGATGTGTAGGACTTCCAGGTGATGAACTTTTTGTAGCAAATAAAAATCTTTTTATGCACTTCAAAGAAGGCGATGACTGGATAAAAGAGAACTATAAAGATTTTGAGACTGTAGTTTATAACGATAAACTTTGGGTCAAAAACCCTTACATGAAAAAACATAAGGGCATCATACATGATGACTCTATAGTCAACTATGGTGCAAATGAATTTATCTTCTATTTTGGACCTATAAAAGTTCCTGAAAACGAGTACTTTATGATGGGAGACAATCGTGACCACTCAAGTGATAGTCGCGTTTGGGGTGCAGTTCCTTATGCAAACCTAGAAGGTACGCCTTGGTTTGTATACTTTAGTATGGAAATGCGAAGTTACCAAGAAGTCTTAGAAGGTGAAAATGGAATGGGACAAGGTGTAGATCACGTAGATTTACAAAGAGCTTGCCCAAACATAGACATAAATTCTCAAGAGTGTAAAGCATTGTGGAGTAAACAGATGTATCAAATCCGATGGGAAAGAATGGGGAAAACTCCTCAAGACTTAGAAACACCAGAGATCTTAGAAAAAGCGAGAGATAAACAGATTATCTCTTACAAAGATATGTAACGATGGACTCTCTTGATATACTTAAAATAGCTGCTGCAGTTTTAGCTCTAGCTATTGCAATCATAGGACATGAAATAATGCATGGTTGGGTTGCTTATATGTATGGCGACACAACTGCAAAAAATGCAGGAAGACTCACAATCAACCCGCTCTCACATATAGATTTGGTTGGTACTATCCTCGTACCTGCAACAATGTACTTTTTACCTATGCTTTTTGGAGCAGATAGTGGTTTCTTATTTGGCTGGGCAAAACCTGTACCTATAAATACTTTTACTGTTATAAATAAAGGTGGCTTCAATGCCGCGATGCAAGTAGATTTAGCTGGAATAGTTTATAATTTTACAATGGCAGCCTTTGCTTCTGTTGCGCTTGTAGCAATGGTAGCACCAACAAATGCTGATTCATTGTTATACGTTTTTACCTATATTCTTGTGTATCAATTAGTTATCATAAATGTTGTCTTAGGAGTTTTTAACCTTCTCCCAATTCCACAGTTTGATGGTGCACACTTTATAATGCACCTTGCGTTAAAATACAAAATGAATGAAGTGGCTGAGTTTTTTTACAAAAATGAAAGATATGGCATTATAATTGTACTAATCATTTTAATGACACCACTAAAAGAATACGTTCTATTTTTACCAGTGAGTACTATACTTAACTTACTATTATCCTAAGGAGAAAAAATGAAATTTTACATAGGTACAGACCATGCAGGAGTTGAATTAAAGGACTATACTGTAGAATTACTCAAAGAAAAAGGTCATGAAGTAATTGACTTAGGACCATTTTCTACAGAGAGAGTAGATTATCCTGACTATGCACATAAAGTAGCACTAGCAGTTTTAGCAGACCCATCTGCACAAGGTATTCTCATCTGTGGTTCAGGCATTGGCATGAGTATGGCAGCAAACCGCCATGCTGGCATTCGTGCTGCACTCTGCCATGATGCATATACTGCTACAGTTGCACGTGGTCATAATGATGCAAACATTTTATGTTTTGGTGAGCGTATAGTAGGTAAAGGTGTAGCGGAGTCTATACTTGACGCTTGGTTAGCAGGAACTTTCGATGGTGGTCGCCACTGCCAAAGAATAGAAAAAATCGAAGGATAATTATATGTTTTGGGAATGGTCACTTTTAACTACGCTCTCTGTTGTGTCTGTTTGGTTGTTTGTAAAAATGTTTTATTTTAAAAGTATTACAAACAAAGAACAAAGAAGTAATGATTTGATGAAGTTAACACTTCAAGAGGCAGAAATTCTTATAAGAAAGTACCAAATCCAACTTCAACGTGCACTTGGAAACGTAGATATTCTTAGTGATGAGTTAAATAAACTTAGAAACGAACTTAAAGTTCTCAAACAACGTAACTCAAAACATAGACAAGAAACAGATAGACTCAACGGTAAAATAAAAGCTCTTGAGGGTCGTATTGACGCACTTTTATAAAAGGAAAAATAATGATTTTAAGTCCAACAGAACGTAAAATAATTGAGAGTTCAATTAGAGATATAAAAGATTTTCCTAAAGAGGGAATAATCTTTAAAGATATCACAACTCTGTTAAACAATAAAGAAGCGTATGGCGTTTTAATGAATCATCTCTATGCAAGATACAAAGAGTACAACCTAGACTATATCGCTGGAATAGATGCGCGTGGTTTTATTTTTGGTGCAGCACTTGCGCAGATGCTAGGTCTTGGTTTTGTGCCAGTTCGTAAAAAAGGCAAACTCCCTTACACTACAATAAGCGAAAAGTATACACTTGAATATGGTTTTGATGAGATTGAAATACATATAGATGCCTTTGGAACTGAAAAAGGTGCAAGAGTTTTACTCATAGATGATTTAATTGCAACTGGTGGTACTGCTTATGCTGCTGCTACACTTATTAGACAAGCAGGCGCAGAATGTGTTGAAGCATGCTTTGTTTTAGCACTTACTTTCTTAGATGGTGTAAAAAAATTAGAAGAAAAAACTCCAGTATATTCACTTATAGAGGTTGATTAATGTATATTCCCTGCGCTTCAAAATTCGATCCAGATGAAAATGGTCACTTTGGTATTTTCGGTGGACGTTATGTCCCTGAAACACTTATGCCAGCACTTTTAAAACTTATAAAAGAGTATGAGAGTATTCGTTTTAATGAAGATTTTTGGAAAGAGGTGGATTACTACTTAAAAGATTATGTTGGTCGCCCTTCTCCACTCTATTATGCAGAGAACATTTCCAATGAACTAGGTGCAAAAGTCTACCTTAAACGTGAAGATTTAAACCATACGGGTGCACATAAAGTAAACAATGTTATAGCGCAAGGGCTTATGGCTAAACGTCTTGGCTATAAAAAAATCATAGCTGAAACGGGAGCAGGACAACATGGTGTTGCTACTGCTACAATTTGTGCATTACTAGATTTAGAGTGTGAAATATTTATGGGTGCAAAAGATGTAGCACGTCAAGAGTTAAATGTATTTCGTATGAAACTACTTGGTGCTAAAGTCAATTCAGTTGAGAGTGGAAGTAAAACACTCAAAGATGCTATGAATGATGCTATCCGTCACTGGGTTACAAATGCTCGTGATACATTCTACATAATCGGTACAGTTGCAGGTCCGCATCCTTACCCTATGATGGTTAGAGATTTTCAAGCTATTATTGGTTGGGAAGCACGTGCGCAGATACTAGAAAAAGAAAATCGTCTTCCAGATTATGTTCTTGCATGTATCGGTGGAGGCTCAAATGCCATCGGTACATTTCAACATTTCTTAGAAGATGAGAGTGTTACTTGCATTGGAATTGAAGCAGGTGGACTTGGAATTGAAACAGATAAACATGGCTGTTCACTCAAAAAAGGTCGTCCTGGTGTACTTCATGGTCAGATGTCTTATCTACTTCAAGATGAAGATGGGCAAATACTCGAAGCACACTCTATCTCTGCTGGACTTGATTACCCAGGGATTGGACCAGAGCACGCTTTTCACAATGACAACAAATCGGTCTCGTATGATAATGTAACGGATCAGGAAGCATTGGATGCTTTTGTATGGCTCTCACGTAAAGAAGGAATTATTCCTGCTTTTGAGTCTGCACACGCTGTTGCATATCTCAAAAAAATACCAGATATTCAAGGTAAACTTGTAATTGTCAATCTTTCAGGTCGTGGGGACAAAGATATGATGCAAGCAAAAGATATTTTGAAATTTGATTAAATGAGTTTATTATAAATAATTTCACCTTAGCCGAGGAGATATGGCATGCAATTACGCATGGTCTAGGTCTTTTTTTAAGCGTTATAGGTTTAGTTGTTTTAGTCGCGTATGCAAGTGTTAGTGATTCTATAATCAGTGTTATAAGTAGCGCTATTTATGGTACTTCTTTAGTCATTATGTATGGCTCATCTACCCTCTACCATGCGATAACGCATAAAAATATCAAGGGACTCTTTCAGACCTTTGATCATGCTTCCATCTACATTTTAATTGCAGGTACATATACACCTGTAACACTCGTAACTCTGCATAATCTTATTGGATACAGTCTTGCCTTTGGAGTATGGCTTAGCGCTGTTTTTGGTATTTATATGAAGTTTAAATATCCTAAACGCTTTGAAGTGCTATCGCTCATTTTATACCTTCTTATGGGCTGGAGCATCGTTGTTGCTATAGTACCAGTCAAAGAATCTCTTACAGATATGGGATTTTATCTTCTTGTGACTGGTGGGCTTTCTTATACTCTTGGTGTCTACTATTACATCTATGACTCCAAGCCATACTACCATGCGTATTGGCATCTTTTTGTCCTTGCTGGAAGTATCTTTCACTATTTTATGACCCTCTTTTACATCATATAAATAAACTTCTCTTTAGACTCTTTTAGCTATTATCCATAAATATTATACAAAATTGGGAAGAGAATGAAAATTGAACTTTTAAATAAAAATTTTTCTGAAACAAAATCAGATATAACCATAGAGTTTACTACCAAAGCACAACTCAAAAAACAAACGCACGTAACAGATTTAAAACTTGCGGGATTTGAAGCAGAACAGGACTCTATATGCTTTTTACATGAGAAAAGAGTATTGGTTTGTGGCGTAGATAGTTTTAGTGCTGATGACATCAGAAGTGCTGCTACAGTAGCTATAAAAACACTCAAAGCTACAAAGTATAAAAATGCAGCTGTAGCTATAGATGACAAAGAACTTATTTTTGCTTATGTAGAAGGTTTTGTTCTCGGTGGTTACTCTTATGAAAACTACAAATCTAAAAAAACAGGAACCACACTCAAAAAACTTTCTCTTGTTTATACAAAAGAGGATTACAAAGATGCAATCAAAACATTTAGTGACGCTGTTATCGTAGCAGATGCAACGTGTTTTACACGTGATATTGTAAATACAATTCCTGAAGAGTTAAATCCACCAAGCTTTGCCGATGTAGCAAAAAAACTTGCTAAAGAGAACAACCTAGAGTGTACTATTTTAGGAGAAAAAGAGCTTAAAAAAGAGAAGTGTAACGCAATGCTTGCTGTTGGACGTGCATCACGCCACGAGTCACAACTTATGCACTTAGTCTATAAACCTAAAAATCCTAAAAAAGTCATTTCACTTATTGGAAAAGGATTGACGTATGACAGTGGTGGACTTAGCTTAAAACCTGGAACTTCCATGGTGACAATGAAGATGGATAAAGCAGGAGCTTGTGCGGTTCTTGGTATCTTAAAAGCAGTCAGCGAACTTAAACTAGATATTGAAGTACATGGCTTTATCGGTGCAGTTGAGAATATGATAGGTGGTGATGCCTATAAACCAGATGATATTTTAACTTCTCGTAGTGGCAAAACGATAGAAGTAAGAAATACAGATGCCGAGGGACGCTTGGTATTAGCTGATGTTTTAGATTATGCTCAAGATAAAGTAAATGCTGATTATATGTTTGACTTTGCAACACTTACAGGTGCTTGCATGGTAGCACTTGGTCAATATACTACAGGTGTTATGGGACACTCAAGCAGACTCAAACACGCTATCTATGATGCAGCAGCAACATCAGGCGAACTTACAGCATCTTTACCATTTAACAAACATCTTGAAAAACAGATTAAAAGTGAATTAGCAGATGTGTGTAATATTTCCAATAAACCTTTTGGTGGTGCAATTACTGCTGGACTTTTCTTAGATAAATTTATTTTAGATAAAAACAAAGAGAAGTGGCTGCACTTTGATATTGCGGGTTCTGCGTATACTGAGACACCTTGGGATTGTAATGTTTACGGTGCAACAGGTGCTGGTGTGCGTTTTATGAGTACCTTTTTAAAAAGTATACAATGATATTTAAACTCTCTTTATTGCTCCTCTTTAGCTACACACTGCTTGTAGCCGAGCACTTTGAGAGTAACTACTTTGTAAAAGATGATTTTGTTATGCTCTCTGATGTTGTTTCTAATCCGAATAAAGATGTAAAACTTTTTGACATAGATGCAAATAGGCATACAAAACGCATCAAAGAAGAAGATCTACTCAAGAGACTTCAAGATCTTGGCTATACAAGTTTTTCACCTAAACATAACTACATACAGTTTAGTAAAAAGAGTCCAATTAGTGTAGAAAAACTCAAAAATTATGTTCAAAATTTTTATGAAAATAAATATACAAACATCACCATACAAAACATCTCTGTAGAGCCACGCTCTTACATAGAAAAGCTCCCTGCACTTTATGAAATAGGAAGTGATGATGACATACACTTAAAAAATAGTGGAATAATATTTCTTGAAACACTTCAAAATAAAAAGATATTTTTTAACTATACTATAAGAGCAAAAGTAGAGGTTA
The DNA here is from genome assembly GCA_041595535.1 of Sulfurimonas sp. Classification (GTDB taxonomy): domain Bacteria; phylum Campylobacterota; class Campylobacteria; order Campylobacterales; family Sulfurimonadaceae; genus Sulfurimonas. The sequence goes on from JBFHKA010000019.1 coordinate 7,891, forward strand.
TTCAAGCAAGAGATGAGATGAAACGTAGCACAGAGCTCTCAAATATAAACACACAAAAAGAGAGTATAATACTGGACAAATTTAGAGCTATGCCACTTCAAAATATAGAAGCACATACACTTGAATTAAAACATCGAGTCAAAGCTGGTAGAGTTCTTACTTCAAGAGATGTTGTAGGACTCTATTTAATTAGACGTGGTTCAAAAGTAAATGTAACACTTCTTGATGGAAGAGTTATAATATCTTTTTTGGCTGAAGCCTCTCAAAACGGTAGATATGGGGAAAATATAAGCGTTGTCAAAAGCGATGGAACAAAGATAAAAGTAGTTGTGACAGGTAAAAATAAAGCGGAGATGAGATAAAAATGCGAAAAGTAGTTGTAGCAACAAGTGGAGCGAGTGGAGTAAATCTAGGGCTAAAAACACTTAAACTTCTTCCAAAAACTATAGAAAAGCACTTCATTATGTCTGAAAACTCACAAATAGTTTTAGACAAAGAGATGAAAAGTGTAATCACGCATGACAACTTCAATATCTCCGCAAGTATTGCCTCTGGCTCTTTTGGAGTCGATGCTATGATTATAGCACCGTGCTCTATGAATACTTTAGCAAAGATTGCTTGTGGCATCTCAGACAACCTCATAACACGCTGTGCCGCAGTAATGATAAAAGAGCATAAGAAGCTCATCTTAGCACCACGAGAGATGCCATTTTCAGCTATTGCTTTAGAAAACATGCAAAAATTAGCCACTTTGGGCATTATAATCGCTCCACCTGTGATGGCTTATTACTCCGAGCAACAAACACTTGATGAGATGGAAGATTTTATTATTGGTAAGTGGTTTGATTTGCTTGGTATAGAAAACAACCTTTATAAGAGATGGGAATAAAATTTGAAAAAAATAGCACTTTATCCTGGGACTTTTGACCCTATTACAAACGGACACTTTGATGTTATAGAGAGAGCTTTAGTGCTTTTTGATGAAGTAATTATAGCAGTTGCAATTTCCAATGAAAAGCAACCAATGTTTACACTTGATGACAGAATTAAAATGATTTCTGTGGCAGTACAACACTTAAAAAATGTACGTGTAGTCGGATTTGACACACTTACAGTTGAACTTGCAAAAGCACATGGAGCAACTATACTTATACGTGGTTTACGAGCTGTGAGTGATTTCGAGTACGAACTTCAACTCGGTTATCTCAACAACTCCTTGGATGCAAATATTGAGACAGTATACTTAATGCCAAAACTACAGCACGCTTTTGTAAGCTCTTCTATAGTGAGAAATCTTTTAAAATTCAATGGCAGAACAGACCATTTAATACCAAAAGAGGTTCAAAAAATTATAGGAAGTATGAAGTAATGTACATTGCGATAGAGGGAATTGACACAGCAGGCAAAAGCACACAAATCGCTGCTTTGTCAGCATGTTATACAGATGCTATAATCACCAAAGAACCAGGAGCAACTGCTGTAGGAAAAGAGATACGTGAAATAGTTTTATCTGCTCGCGCGCAAAGTAAAAAAGCAGAATTTCTACTCTTTTTAGCAGATCGCGCAGAACATATAAAAGAGGTTATTGAACCAAACTTAGGTGGAATGATTATTTCCGATAGAAGTGCCATTAGTGGAGTTGCGTATGCTCTCATACAGGGTGAAATAAACAGTGAAGATTTAGTAACTCTTAACAACTTTGCAACAGGTGGCATATACCCTGATAAAGTCTTTCTTTTACGTTTGACAAAAGAGGAACTCGAATATAGACTCTCTCAAAAAGAACTAGATGGAATTGAGTTACGTGGAAGTGAGTACCTTTTAAAAATTCAAGATGCTATCATAGAGGCTACAAAGCTCCTTGGTATCGAGCTAATTATGATTGATGCAAGAAAAAACAGAGAGGAAATCACCCAAGAAATATTAAACAATATCAACTAAATGAAGCTTATAAATTTAGACTACATTAACCAAAAAGATAGAGAATTAGTAGAACTTTTTATCTCTCAAACTCCCGTTAAAAAATATATACTCGGCATAAATAAACTCACAAAATCCGTCTTAAAACATGTCAAAGTCGATGGCATAATTGATGACTTTACACGTGTGCAACGCTCACGAAAAAAAGAGATTTTAAGTATAGAAGATGTACCCAAAGATGCGCTCATACTATGGACAGCTACAGGAAGTCCACTTGAAGTAAAAAAGAGACTTGATGCTATGGGGTTTCAAAACATCAGCTATCTTGCTCTTTGTAAATACTCTGCGTTTGATTTACTCTCCCCTCCTTTCATTATGGATTTCAAAGAAGACTACAAAAACAACAAGGAGCAGTATGAGAATCTTTACACGCTCTTAGCAGATAAAAAATCTAAAGAGATTTTTACAAAACTCATCAATTTTAAAATCTCTTTTGATTATGCATTTATGGAGGGTTTTACCAACAACCATGAAGCGCAATATTTTGATAAAGAGCTTCTTCCTGACATACAAAACATCTCTTTTGTAGATGGTGGCGGTTATGTTGGTGACACGACTACAGAAGTTATAAAGAACTATCCTGATTTTAAGAAAATCTATCTTATTGAGCCTATTGCTGAAAATATCCGCATCGCAAAACGTGAGCTTGGTCATTACGATGGTATAGAGTTTTTGACTTGTGGTATTTCAAACAAAAAAGAGACGCTTTTTTTCAATGAAGAAAAATCTTTCTCAACACTCAGCATAGATGCCAAAGAACGTGTAGAAGTAGATACAATAGACAATCTTGTACAAGAGAAAGTAGACTTTATAAAACTCGACATTGAAGGTGCTGAACAAGATGCTATAGAAGGTGCTAAAGAGACCATAAAACGCTATAAACCCATTTTGGCTATATGTGTCTATCATAAGGCAGAAGATTGGTATAAGGTACCACAAAAGGTTTTAAAAATACAAAGTGAGTATAAAATATACATACGACACTATATGGAAGGGATTTTTGAGACTGTAATGTATTTTATCCCCAAATAAAATAGGATATAATGCTAGTGCTATTTCCATGCTATAAATGTATGTTAAAATCTAAAAAAAGGAGGAATTTATGACACTTATAGAATTATTTACAGATTATATAGTCAACAAAAAAAGTCTAGTTGAGTATGTTAAAATTAGAAAAACTTTGAATGAACGGGGCGAATTTAATGATGAAAAACTCCTTCAAGCACAAAAAAATTTAGATAGATTAGCACAAGAGGACAAAGAAATACTCGATGAGATGTATGCTATCCTTTTTGAAATCATCCGCTTAGATAGAGGACATTTTGTAGAGTATCCACTTGATTTTATACGAGAAATTCTCAAAGTCTATAAAAATGGGACACAACCAAAAGATATTTTGAAAAGTTACAAAGAGATACTTACACATAAATATTCTGGTGCCTAGAAAAGTAAAGAGATAGTAGTGCTATAATGCTTAAAGACTAACACTTTAAAAAGGAGCTATTATGGACACTATACAACAAGAACTCTCAAGCAGAAAAGAGGAAATTCAAGCAGCACTTGAGTTACTCTTTAAAGCAAATATGAAAATAACTGACTGGGATGTTCCCGAAGCAAACGACCACGAAGCTGCAAAATTGCTCGTAGACATCCTGCAAGAAAAGCTTGATGCAATTCGTGAAGATGTAAAAAATGGGGAATATATTAATTACTAGGCTTTGTTTTGTGAAGCTGCTTTTTCTCTAAGTTTATCTTTTTTACTTTTGCCCTTGCCTTTTACTGGGGCTGGGCCTTTGGCTTTTTTTGGAGCCTCTCCGATAAGTTTAAAACCCTCAATGCTCTCCCGTACAAGTTTCATCTCTGAACGTTTCTCAATAAGTTTAAAATGCTCCATACTCTCGTAATCTATAAAGCTTATAGCACTCCCAGATTTCCCAGCTCTAGCGGTTCGCCCTATTCTATGAATATAATCAGCAGCAGAGCGTGGAAGGTCATAATTAATTACGCACGTAACATTATCTATATCGAGTCCTCGAGCCGCTATATCCGTGGCAAAGAGCACGTTTACCTTCTGCTTTTTAAAAGCCTCTAAAGTTTCATTACGTGCAACTTGATCTAGGTCTCCATTAAACGAAGCTGCTTCAAATCCATACTTCCTAAATTTCTCAGCTATATTATCTGTCGCACGTTTATTTGCCATAAATACAAGTACTAAATCCCATGCATTCTCTTTTAAAAGATGTCGTAAAAGAGGTCCACGATTTTCACGATTTACCTCTATGACTCTTTGGTTGATATTTTCGACTACAGGGGTCTCTTCTTCTATTTTTATCTCTGTTACGTGCGTAGTTATTTTTGAAGCAATATTTTGCATCTTTGGTGGAAATGTAGCAGAGAAGAGAAGGTTTTGACGTTTGGCTGGAAGCGATTGTAAGACTAAGTCTAACTCCTCTAAAAAACCAAGATCAAGCATTTTATCTGCCTCATCTAAAATGAAAAAATCCAAATGCGAAAGGTTCATCTGCTTCTTGCTTAAGACATCTAAAAAACGACCGCTTGTAGCCACTAAAATGTCGCAACCTTGCTGAATATCATAGAGTTGTGTCCCAATGCCCTCACCACCAATAAGACTCACAACTTTAGGCTTACGTGCAAGATATTTTGAAAAGCTTGTAAACGTATCTGCAATCTGGAGTGTGAGCTCTCGCGTAGGTGTTAAAACAAGCACTTTTATTTTTGCTTTGCCCTCACCTTTTCTCTTGTGCCACAACTCCAAAACTGGCAAAACAAAAGCAGCACTCTTCCCGCTTCCTGTTTGTGCTTGAGCGATAATATCTTTTCCATCAAGAACAAGTGGAATCACTCTGTTTTGAATGGGTGTAGGCTCTAAAAAAGAGTTCTCTTGAAGTGCCTGAAGTAGAGCGTGTGAGAGTTTAAGTGATGCAAAAGGCATGTAAGGAATCCTCTATATTTTTTCGTATTGTAGTATCTCTTGACTTTGATAGAAGTTTAGTGATTACAAAAGGCTTAGATTTGTCTTTATAAAAATCTATAGTAAAAAATGGTATCCTTTCAAACTTATAAAAATCAATAAATTTTCAAGAGATATAAAGGATGCCAATGATTCAATCACTGCGTGGTATGAACGATATTTTAAGCGAGGATTATGAACGATATACATACTTCATAAACACAGCTACAGACGTAGCTCAAAAGTATGGTTTTCACTTCATAGAGACACCTCTACTCGAAGAGACAGCACTCTTCAAACGTAGTGTCGGTGAGTCTAGTGACATCGTCGGTAAAGAGATGTATCAGTTTATAGACAAAGGTGAAAATGATGTCTGTCTTCGTCCTGAGGGAACGGCAGGCGTTGTGCGTGCATTTATACAAAAAAAATTAGATAAAGCTGGTGGAGTACAACGCTACTTCTACCATGGTCCAATGTTTCGTTATGAGAGACCACAAAAAGGACGTCTAAGACAATTTCACCAGTTTGGTGTTGAGAGTTTTGGAGTGGATAGTGTCTATGAAGATGCGACAATGATTATGATGGTGAGCGACATTTTAAAACGTTGTGGAATTGGCTATAGACTTCAACTCAACTCTCTAGGTGATCAAAACTGTATGCCTCAGTATCGTGACTCTTTGGTGGCGTTTATAGAGAGCTGTGAAGATGAGATTTGTGAAGATTGTAAACGTCGTAAAGTGACAAACCCTATTCGTGTTTTAGATTGTAAAAATGAGAAATGTCAAGCTCTTTACGTAAATGCTCCAAAACTTATAAATGCACTTTGTGATGCATGTGAAAGTGATTTTTCAAAACTCAAAAAGATTCTTGAGGACAATGGCATAGAGTATGAAATTGACACAAACCTTGTACGTGGACTTGATTACTACTCTAAAACTGCCTTTGAGTTTGTAAGTGATGACATCGGAAGCCAGAGTGCAATCGCCGGTGGTGGACGCTATGATAGACTTGTAGAGTTCTTAGATGGCAAGCCAACACCAGCTGTTGGTTTTGCTATGGGGATAGAGAGACTTATTGAACTTATAGTCATGCCAGAAGTCGCACGTAAGGGTTATTATCTTGGTGCTATGGATGAAGAGAGTGTAGATATTGTTGTCCAATTAGCTCAAAAGAAAAGACAAACAGATAAAGTAATAATAGATTACAAACCAAAGAACTTTAAAAATCATATCAAAAATGCAGAAAAAGCGAATGCGAGATATTTCTGTATCATTGGTAGTAACGAAAGAGAAAACAAAACGCTTACAATTAAAGACTTAGAAAACAAACACGAAGATACAATAGAAATGAAGGAATTCTAACTCTGAAATCTTTAGGTATTAAGAGTTAGCTATACTTTGAAATAGACAAAAATTTCATTATAAAATTTATATAGTAGGTCAATTACACATGGAAAAATTTGGTTTAGATATTTGGGCAAACAATAACTTTATTATTGAAGATGGAGAGGTAAAACTCAACTATAAAAGTAGTCCTTCACTTTTAAAAATAGTAGAAGCTATACGAGAAGATGATGTAAGAGGACCTATGATATTGCGTTTTCCACATCTCATAAAAAAGCAGATTAAAACGCTTTATAAGTATTTTGACCAAGCAATAGAGCATAATGACTACAAAGGTAGCTTTCATGCTGTCTTTCCTCTTAAAGTAAATCAATTTCCTCAGGTAGTTGAAGCCGTAACACAACAAGGTAGAAGATATAACTACGGACTTGAAGCAGGTTCAAAAGCTGAACTAATCTTAGCTATGAGTAAAACACCAAATGGTGCACATATCACAGTCAACGGTTTTAAAGATAAAGAGATGATAACACTCGGGTTTATGGCAGCACAATCTGGACATAACATTATCATTACTATTGAGGGTCTTGGTGAACTTGAAACCATCATTGAAGTTGCACAAGAGTGCGGGCTTAAAATTCCAAATATTGGTATTAGAGTACGTCTACATAGTGCTGGAAGTGGTATTTGGGCAAAAAGTGGAGGGATGGATGCGAAGTTTGGACTTACCTCTACAGAAATAATTGAAGCTATTATGCTTTTAGAACAAGCAAATATGCTCAATAGCCTCTCTATGATTCACTTCCATATTGGTTCGCAAATGTCTGATATTGCTCCACTCAAACGTGCTTTAAGAGAGGCAGGAAATATCTATGCGGAACTTAAAAAAATGGGAGCAGATTCACTCAATAGTATCAATATTGGTGGTGGATTAGCAGTAGAGTATGATCAACATACGCATGCAAAATCAAGAAACTACTCTATTGAAGAGTTTTCAAGTACTGTTATCTTTTTACTCGGCGAGATTATGAATGCAAAAAATGTTTCTCACCCAGATATTTTTACAGAATCTGGAAGATATATTGTTGCATCCCATGCAGTTCTTATTACTCCTGTTTTAGAACTTTTTACACAAGATTATCAAGAGAGACTTTTAAATTTTAAAAAAGTTAATCCACCTCTTTTAGAAGAGCTAAAATATCTTTCTAATCAACTCAATCAGCAAAATTGTATAGAGTACCTTCACGATGCACTTGACCACATGGAATCACTTTTGACACTTTTTGATTTAGGGTACATTGATCTACAAGACCGCTCAAATGCAGAAATTTTGGTACATAATATTATAAAAAAATCTCTCTATTTAAAATCGCAATTTGCAACAAATGAGCTAGAAGTGCTTCAAGCAAGCCTACAAGAACGCTATCTTATTAATGCATCTATTTTCCAATCGTTACCTGATTACTGGGGGTTAAATCAGCATTTTCCTGTTATGCCTCTGCATAATCTTCATACAAAACCTATTCGTGCTGCATCACTTTGGGACATTACGTGCGATAGTGATGGAGAGATAGGTTTTGATGCTGAGAGACCTCTGTTTTTGCATGACGTAGATTTAGACAATGAAGATTATTTCTTAGGCTTTTTTAATATAGGAGCCTATCAAGAAACACTTGGAATGAATCATAACCTCTTTACACATCCAAATGAGTACACCATTCAAATCAATGAAGATGGATATAAAATACTCAACGAAGAGGAGTCTAAAAGTATCTTAGAAATTCTTGTATCAATAGGATACGACAAAGATGAAATTTTAAACAAGCTTAAAAGTGATTTGCAAAAAAGTGATTTTATTACAGAACAAGAAAAAAGTGATACACTTGCGAAACTAGAGACTTTTATAAATCAAAACGGTTATCTACGAACCACTAACTAGGAAAAAACTTTGGGACTTTACTCTGATATAAAAGAAGATTTTACAAATGCTTATAACAATGACCCTGCCCTCAATTCTAGAGTAGAATTTTTATTTAATTACCCAGGTGTTTGGGCTATCGCTTGGTATAGATTAGCACATAGACTTCATAAAGCTAACTTTAAAAGATTAGCTAGGATGATTATGGGCTTCACACAAATTATGACAAATATAGATATACACCCAGCAGCAACTATAGGTAGACGTGTTTTCATTGACCATGGAACAGGTGTGGTCATTGGGGAGACTACAATTATAGAAGATGATGTCTTAATCTACCAAGGTGTAACTCTCGGTGGAGTCTCCCTTAATCCTGGCAAACGTCACCCAACAATCAAACGAGGTGCTGTAATAGGTGCTGGAGCGAAAATACTAGGTAATATTGTTGTTGGTGAAAAAGCAAAAATTGGTGCAAACTCTGTAGTTGTAAAAGCTGTACCTGATTGCTCTACAGCTATAGGCATTCCTGCACATGTTATTGAAAAAGGTCGTTGTACAGATCCATTCATGCACAATATGCTTCCAGATATTAATAAAGAAATGTTTGAATATATGCTCAAACGTGTTGCAATTTTAGAACATATTCTTGTTGAAGACAATAAAGACTTACTTGAGCAAGATTTAGAACTTGAAGAGATTTACGAATCGTTTATTACATCCATGAAGAGCTAATTTTTTTGCAATTCTAAACTTATATCTATTATAATTTTAGTATAATGTCATCAATATTTTATTGGAGGGTTTTATGCTAACAAACCGCATTAACACACTATCTGAATCAATTACAATTGCAATCTCAACGCTTGCACAAGAATTAAAAGCACAAGGCAAAGATATTCTTAGCTTTTCAGCTGGTGAACCTGACTTTGATACACCTCAAGTGATAAAAGAGTCTGCTATTGATGCAATAAATAAAGGCTATACAAAATATACTGCAGTAGATGGTATTCCAGCCCTCAAAGCAGCAATTGCCACAAAGCTTAAAAGAGATAATAATCTTACATACGCTCCAAATCAAATCATTACAAATAATGGTGCAAAACACTCACTTTTTAATCTATTTGCAGCGACTATTCAAGCAGGAGATGAAGTAATCATTCCTTCACCTTACTGGGTTACATACCCTGAATTAGTACTCTATTGCGGTGGAACAGTTGTTGAAATAGAAACACTTGATGAGAGTGGTTTTAAAATTACACCTGAGCAATTAAAAGAAGCTATCACACCTAAAACAAAAATGCTTGTACTTACAACTCCATCCAACCCAACAGGCTCTGTTTACTCAAAAGAGGAACTTACAGCTTTAGCAGAAGTTCTAAAAGGCACAGATGTTATGGTAGCAAGTGATGAGATGTATGAAAAACTCGTCTATGATGGAACTTTTATATCAGCAGCAGCAATTAGTGAAGATATGTACCAAAGAACAATTACGATTAATGGTTTAAGTAAAGCAGTTGCAATGACTGGTTGGAGATTTGGTTATATGGCTGCGGCAAATACTGAACTCATTCAAGCTACAAAAAAACTGCAATCTCAAAGTACATCAAACATTAACTCTATTACGCAATATGCTGCAATTACTGGGCTTGATGGAAGTGCGGATGCAGATATTGAGATGATGCGACTAGAGTTCAAAAAACGTCGTGATGAAGCAGTAAAACTTTTTAACGAAGTAGATGGACTAAGTGTTTTAAAACCTGATGGTGCTTTTTATCTTTTTGTAAACATTAAAGAAGTAAGTTCTGATTCTCTAACATTTTGTAAAGATTTACTAGCACAAAAAGGTATAGCAGTAGTACCAGGTGTTGGTTTTGGAAGTGAGGGTTACTTTAGATTTAGTTTTGCGACTGACATTGAGAGTATTCGTACAGGAATCAAAAGAATTGAAGAGTTCGTTCAATCTTTAAAAAAATAGTTTCGTAATGTAATCAAATAGCATCTCTTCTGTTATCTAGTTTTTATACCATAGCACAAATCAATTTGAAGGTTAAGCTAGATGAGTATAAGAACAAGAAGAGAGTTTATAAAAATATCGGCGCTGAGTGCATGTGCATTGATGATTTCAACAGGTTTGAGTGGATGCGGTGGTAGTGAAGACTCAAATGAAGATGAAACAGCATCTGTCAGTTTTAATCATGGTGTAGCATCAGGCGACCCTCTATCTGATAAAGTAATTATCTGGACTAGAGCTACAACAAGCTCACCTGTGGTAACTATAATGTACGAAGTTGCTACAGATGAAGCCTTTTCAAACATCATTCACAATGGAACATATAAAACGGATGCAAGCAAAGACTACACAGTCAAAATAGACATCCAGAACTTAAATCCTGCAACTCTCTACTACTATAGATTTTCAAGTCACAAAACAACTTCTGTAATTGGGAAGATGAAAACTCTAGCTATCGGCTCATTAGACACACTTAAAATGGCTGTTTTCTCGTGTGCTAACTATCCAAAAGGATATTTTAATCCTTACATGGAAGCTTCAAAACTCGCCGACTTAGATGTTACACTTCATATAGGTGATTATATTTATGAATATGGTATGTATGTCAATGATGATTTTGATGCAAAAGTGCCAGCCTATGCAACAGCAAATGCTGAGGCAATAGGTAGAGCCTTGCCAGCAGACAATAACAAAGAGTGTATTTTCCTTGATGACTATAGAAAAAGATATGCTCTTTATCATACTGATGAGGGACTACAAGCACTTCATAAAGCTGTTGCTATGATTGCTGTCTGGGATGACCATGAAATAGCAAATGACTCCTATGCAACTGGTGCTGAAAATCACGATAGCAGTGAGGGAGTTTTTGATGATAGAGTCGCCGCTGCAATACAAGCTTACTTTGAGTGGATACCAATTAGACCAATCGCCAATAAAAAAGAGATATATAGAACATTTAACTTTGGCGACTTAGTCTCTTTAAACATGCTTGAGACAAGAGTTGTAGCTAGAACAAAACAGCTGAGTTACGGAGATTATTTTACTCAAACAGGCACTTTTCTATCAACTGAGTTTATAACTGCACTCACGGATTTAAGTAGAACTATGATGGGTACGGATCAACTTCAATGGCTTCAAACAGAGATGGCTAACTCAGCTGCAACTTGGCAAGTTATAGGACAACAAGTTCTTATGGGGAAAATGAATTTACCAGCTGAAATACTTACTCAAATGTCTATGCTTGATAACCCAACAGCTTATGGAACAACAACAGAGGCACTTTTAATTCAAATAAGCACTTCCTTAGGTGAATTAGCACAAATCAAAGGTCGTTTACTCGCAGGTGATACAACACTTACGGACGCAGAGAAAGCTAGGGTAAATACTACTTTACCGTACAACCTTGATGCTTGGGATGGGTACTATGTTGAGAGAGAAACAATACTTGCTACAGCAAAAGCATACAATAAAAACTTAGTAGTTTTAGCGGGTGATACACATAACTCTTGGGCAAGTAATCTAAAAGATAAAGATGGAAATAAAATAGGTGTTGAATTTGCCACTCCATCTGTATCTTCTCCTGGAATGGAAGAGTACCTAGGTATAACAGATGAAAATCAATCTATACAACTAGAGAGTGTACTGGCACTTCTAGTAGATGATTTAATCTATACAAACTTAAATAATAGAGGTTTTATGGAAGTTGTTTATACAAAGACTCAAGCACAGGCAAACTGGCATTATGTTGATAACAATGATTCCACTACTTATGTCAAAAAAAGTGCAAGAAGTAAAAGTTTAAAAACTTCTATAGGGACTAAAGAGTTAGAAGCAGTACTATAAACTATTTTTTTTCTGCATTACTCTTTAATGTTTGTAACGCTTCAATAACGGCTTCTACATTTTCTAAAGGAATATGTACTTTCCACTCTGGAGCTTCAGCATTTCCAGCCAAAGAGATACCTATGCTAGCAACACTTCCACTTCCTTGACCATACGGCTCATCTAGTTCAGTCACAGAAATGACACCTTTTTTTGTTCCATGTAATGCGATTGTAGTACTCATAATATTCTCCTTAGGTTTCTTTCAAAATTGAAAGCTTTACTTAATAAGTCTAGCGAGTTTCCCCTGAATTTTAAGCCATGCTCTATGATCCATAAAAGGGAAACCAGCAAATACTTGACCACTCTCTTTTATAGTTTTTGTTACACCTGTTCGTGCTGCAAATGTATTAAAAGGTGCAATTTTTAAATGCCCTGCTACACCAGATTGTGCTCCAAAAACATTGCTACGTCCAACTATAGAAGAGCCTGCAAAACCTGTCTGAGCGGCGACTACACTCCCCTCACCTATTTCACAATTATGTGCGACTTGAATAAGATTATCTAGGCGTGCACCTGATTTAATATGTGTAGCACCAAAAACTGCTCTATCTATTGTTGTACAAGCACCGATTTCAACATCATCACCGACTACAACATTACCATTATGATAAATCTTCTTATGTTCCCCGAGTCTATTAGAAGCAAAACCAAAACCGTCACTTCCAATAATGGTAGAAGCATGAATGATACAATTGCTCCCAACACAACAATCTCTATAAATTACAACATTAGGATAGAGTGTAGTGTTATCACCTACAATAGCTTTTGAACCGACATAGACACCCGGCATAATCTTGCAATTTTTACCAATAATAGCACCCTTAGCAAGATATGCTGTAGGAGCAACATAACTACCCTCTCCCACAACTGCATCACTACCGTCAAAGTCTTCAATCTCTGGTGCAAACTCTTTTGAGAGTAGTGCCATTTGCCAGTAAGTATGCTCTACAATTAGAGCAACACATCCCTCTGGTACAAAGTCAAGCGTAGCTGCATCTACTATGATAGCAGCGGCTTTAGATGTAAGCATGTCTTTTGCATACTTTTTATTTGCAATAAAAGAGAGCTCTGTGCTTGTGGCATCTTTCAAGGTATTCATAGCTGTAATTTCTATGTCATTTCCAGAGAAATCTGCCCCTATTAACTTGGCAATTGCACTTAATTTCATTTTTTATCTCTCAAGTGCTACTGCACCACTTCTTACTATCTCTTTTGGATTGTAACGTTTTATAATACTTAAAAAGTTATCAACTCTTTGTGGTTCATCTGCAACCATAGTAAGAACAACATTTTCTCCAACATTTACAATTTTACCATTGTAAGCACGACACAACGCATCAATATCAGCAAGATTTTCAGTAATTGGAAACTTTACAAGTGCCATCTCTTTTTCAACCATATCACAATGCTCATACACACGTAACACGGGTATAAGTTTATGAAGTTGTTTTGTAATCTGTTCTATCACACGAACAGAACCTGCAGTAACTATCGTTAAACGTGAGTACTTGCTATCTGGAATTGGAGCTACTGTCAGTGATGTTATATTGTATCCACGACCTGAAAAAAGATTTGTAATACGAGATAAAACACTCGCTTCATTCATGACAATAACTGAAACTACTCTTCTTTCACTATTTTCAGCAATCATTTTGTCTCCTTTTTCTCTAATAACATCATATTAAACAAGCTACCACCTGATGGTACCATTGGCATAACGTTCTCTAATCTCTCGATAACAACCTCAATAAAGGCAACAATGTTTTTTTCAACTGCATCTTTAAGAGCTGCATCAAACTCCTCTTTTGTTGTAACTCTATACCCTATTCCACCAAAAGCTTCTGAGAGCTTTACAAAATCTGGCTGTACAGATAAATCAGTCTCACTGTGGCGTTTCTCATAAAAAAGTGTTTGCCATTGGCGTACCATTCCTAAATAGTTATTATTTAGAATAATGTTAATTACAGGAATTTTTTTCTCAACTGCTGTCATTAACTCTTGAACATTCATCAAAATAGAGCCATCTCCAGTAAAATTAATAGAAACTTTATCTGGTGCTGCTACTTTTACACCTATAGCCGCTGGAAAACCAAATCCCATAGTCCCAAGACCACCAGAGCTTATAAACTGACGTGGACGAGAGAATGGATAAAATTGTGCTGTCCACATTTGATGCTGTCCAACATCTGTAGATATATTTGCATTATCTCCTAATAACTCTCCAACACGTTCTATAACCCACTGCGGTTTAAGTCTGTCTGTATCCTCATAGTATGTCAGAGGATGTAATTCATCGAAGTTGGTAATCGTCTCTCTCCAGTTTTCATAGTTTTCTGGATTTACATGCTCTAGTAACTCAAGCATTTCATTAACAACATTCTTAACATCACCAACAATCGGATAATCTGCATTTACAAGCTTAGAGATAGATGCAGGGTCAATATCTACATGTATTACCTCTGCATTTTTAGCAAACTCTGAGAGTTTTCCAGTTACACGGTCATCAAACCTTGCACCAAGAGCTATAACTAAATCCGTCTCACTCATAGCCATATTTGCGGCATAAGAACCATGCATACCAAGCATAGATATAAGTAAAGCGTCATCATGCGCCAAAGTTCCACGAGCCATAAAAGTCTCAACTGCTGGAATTTGCGTTTTATGAATCAAATTTCTTACTTCATACGCTGCATTCGAGTTGATAATACCACCACCAAGATAAAAGAGTGGACGTTTTGCTTTTGCAATAGCCTCCATTGCTTTTTTTATCTGGCGAGAATTTCCTTTTGTATGTGGTTTATATGTCTCTAATTCAAGTTCAATATCATAATCAAACTCTTCAATTTGTGCTGTGACATCTTTTGGTATATCAACATGAACAGGACCAGGGCGACCAGAATTTGCAATGTAAAATGCCTCTTTAAGTACACGAGGCAAATCTTTTGCATCCGTTACAAGATAATTATGTTTTGTACACGGTCGGCTTATACCCACTGCATCTATTTCTTGAAAACCATCTGTCCCGATTAAACTCATAGGTACCTGACCTGAGACAACAACAAGTGGAATTGAGTCCATATAAGCATCAGCTAAACCAGTGACTGCATTTGTAAAACCTGGACCCGACGTAATCATCGCGACTCCAACTTTACCACTCGCTTTGGCATAACCTTCAGCAGCATGAATAGCTGCTTGTTCATGACGAGTTAAGATGTGTTTAAATCCATCTTGTTTGTATATCTCGTCGTATACGTTCATTATTGCTCCACCTGGGTAACCAAAAACGGTATCTACACCCTCGGCAATAAATGCTTCTATGACCATCTGTGCACCACTTATTTGCATGATAAGTCTCCTATAAAAAAGTTAGAATTTTAAAAATCTGCTGATTATACTAAAATGGAGCTATATTTGAGGTTAAAATAAGAGCTAACAACGAGGCTAAAACCTACTCTAAGATTGATTTTACAATCATAGAGGGTCTCCACATTGAGAGGGAGCCTTGGGTTAAATGTTCTAAATTAAGTTTTGAGTCTCGATAGTTTTCTTTAAAATAGTTAAAAAAGTTCTCTATTTGATCTTGAAGACCAAAATTTAACATATAATTTTTTATGCCATTTTCTATAAGATGTTGTGGTGCTTTATTGTGTACAGCCTCTTCAAGCTGCACCATATAACACCACCCAAATACTGTCGCTAAAGCCATATATTTAGAACTGATTTTCATATATTTCTTCAAGGCTTTTTCGACAGCTTCTGAATCACCATCCACAGCAAAACTGTTTGCAATTGCTAAGTCACTATTCCATGCCTCTTGAAGTTCTTTCCCATCAGAAGTCTCTTGAAGATCTTCAGAGAGTGCCATCATATTATAAGCATTTGCAATATCCTCTTCTTCTATTGCTTTAAAGAATTTCTGTTTAGATTCTATGTCTTTCATTAACTCTCTTACTTCTTCAGAAAAATCAGTAAAATCTGCTAAAATTCTCAACAATTTAATCGCTGCGTGTGTATCTCCATCTTCTATGAGTTTTGTAGATTTTATATAGAGTGTGTCCGCATATTTCATAAGTGTTTCATACTCTGGAAACTCTTTTAAAAAAGTGTGAACTTTCAAGAGTTCAAAACAAACTTTAAACTCTTTTTGACCTATTGCAACACGAAAACGCTTATAGACTTCACCTTGTGTTAAAAGCTCTTGGATAAGCTTTGTTTTATCGCTAATCCCTCTATATGGGGCAAGTATTTCTTTAGCAGATTCAGCACCTTTTGGTTGAAGTGCAAACTTTTGTGCTTGTGCAAACGCTTTTTTCCAATTCTCTTCTAATGCTTTATAAATTTTTGATTCTTGATATGTTTTATAGGTATTTGCCAATCCGTAAGCTAATGGAAGTTTTCCCTCTTTTGCAAACTTAACAAACTTATCATACTCTTCATAATCTTTTATAGTTTGCAAAATAATTCTATTCTTTGATGGTATATTTTTAAAGTGACTAAAAAGCGCAATTGCTTTATTTTTAGCACCATTCTGCAAGGCTATTTTTGCTTTTGCTAGTGTATTATCCCAAAGGTTCAGTACAAGTTTATATATTTTTGTATAGGCAAGAATAGGATTTTCATTTGCCGCATTTTGAATAGCTTCAAACTCCTTATTTTTAAGTAGTTCAGCAAGCCTTTGCTCACCTTCATAAATATTATAATACATCAAAAAGCCATCTTCTGTACCAATTATTAGGTGATTATTTTCTCCGTCAAACTCCATCGCAGTAATTGGAGATGTTATCTTGATATATTTAGGTGAAAGTAACTCATATGTGTGTAAATCATACACCAACACATACCCTAACTGTGTTCCTAAAAATGCAAACTGCTCATCTTGACTAATAACAATTTGCGTAACATCATCATGTATACCTTGAAGTCTTTCTATAACCTTCCCACTATAGATATTCCAAATGATTGCAGTTGAATTTTTATCTACACTTAGAAGCTTATTTTTATGAAAAAAGTGTACTTTTGCAACAGGGGCTGCATGTGCTTTAAGCTTCTCTTTTGGGGACATAGTAACAAGATTAAAAAGAGAAATTTTTTTATCATAACTTGCTGTTGCAACCCAATTTGAATTTTTACTAAATGCTATATCGTTTACAGTATCTACATGGACTGGCAGCGTGAAAACCAACTTTCCACTCTGCGTATCCATAGCAAAAGTTTTTCCATCATCCCCACAAGAAAACATATATCTTGCCATAGGGTCAATTGCCACACAAGAAGCTTCTCCCTGATGCCTATCAACCATTGTAATCATTTTTCTTGTTTGTGCATTATAGAGCCTAGACTCTTTACAATCACTTGTTAAAGTTGCGAAGTATGCACCATCATTACTAAAATCCACTACTTGAGTTTTATAACGCGGATGTATAATATTTACCTTAAAACCATTAACCATCTCTAAGGTTACTTTATTCATGTAGCGTACCGTAGTCTCAGAATCAACAACCAAAAGTGTGCCATCCTCAAGTATTTTTATTGACACTATTGGTAATTTTAAACTCTTTGAATTTACAATCTCCATATATAAACTACTCCCTTAAATAACCCTCTTTTTTTAACACTCTATGAATCTCATTTTGGTGTTCTTCACCTTTTGTTTCCATGTGTACTGTCACATTTGCATCACCGTAATCAAGTGATATAGAAGTTCTGTCATACGCTATATGGACAATATTTGCATTTAACTCTCGTAATATCTGTGTAAAATGCATAAGTGAACCTGGTTTATCTATAAGAGTTACAGTCACTTTCATCTTACGTCCAGATTTTAAAAGTCCTTTTTCTATAATGACAGAGAGAAGTGTTACATCCATATTTCCGCCACTCAGTATGGCTGCTACTTTTTTACCTTTTATATTAGGTATTTTGTTATGCAGTAAAGCTGCCACACCTACAGCTCCTGCCCCCTCAACTACAAGTTTTTGTTTTTCTAAAAGGTATAAAATTGCACTTGCTATTTCAGCATCATCTACAGAGATAATCTCATCAACATACTTTAAAGCATATGCAAGTGTAACCGAAGAAGTATCTCGCACAGCAATTCCATCTGCAATGGTTCTTACACTTAAAGAGTCTACAGGTTTTTTAAGCTCATAAGAGTTTTTAAAAGCAGGAGCACCATTTGCAGTTACTCCTATGACTCTCACGTTTGGGTTTTTCTCTTTTACAGCAACTCCAATACCTGCTATAAGTCCACCACCACCAATAGGAACTATGATTGCATCTAAGTCTTCACATCTCTCCAGTACTTCTAAGCCAACAGTACCCTGCCCAGCTATAACTTCTTCATCTTCAAAAGGGTGTACAAAAGTAAGAGAATGTTCTTTTGCATACGTCATTGCATGTGCATATGCCTCATCATAATTACTACCCGACAAAATGACTTCTGCTCCATAATGCTTCACTCCGTTTACTTTTGTCAAAGGAGTAGATTCTGGCATCACGATAATAGCTTTAATACCAAACTTTGAGGCAGAAAGAGCAACCCCCTGTGCATGATTTCCAGCACTTGCAGCTATAACACCACAAGCTCTTTGTGTATCACTCATTAATGCTATTTTATTGTATGCACCACGAATTTTAAATGCACCCGTTACTTGGAGATTCTCTTTTTTTAAATAAACTTCACATCCGCTAAGTTCGCTGAGATAAGGGGCAAAAGCAAGAGGAGTTTCAACAACGACTTCCTTAACTCTCTCTTTTGCTTCATATATTTTTTCTAAGTTTAACAACTTTGTAACCTACTTATAAATTTTTATGTTCAACCATACTACAATGGTTCTGTACTACTTTCATACCTGCATCTTGGGCTTTTTTCGCAGCCACATTATTGACTATACCTTTTTGAGCCCAAAATACTTTTATATTTCCTTTTGCTATACATGCATCTGCAATAGGATCAAGAGCAGCTGGTTTTCTAAAGATGTTTACCATATCGACATCAAACGGAATTTCTCCAAGAGAACGATACACCTTTTCACCTAAAATGGTCTCCTCTTTTGGGTAGACAGGAATAATTGTATAGCCTGCTCCTTGAAGATATTTTGCAACTCTATGAGAATCTTTTGTCTCATCTGGGGAGAGTCCTAAAATTGCTATTGTTTTCACTGTATCAAAAATCTTTTGTATCTCTTCTTTATTTGCATTGACGCTTGGAAATTCGCACTCCATTTTTGTCCTTTTTTATATCTTATAGTTATTATTTGTAAAAAGATTATAGCAAAAAAACTATTAGAGCATAAATGTTATAAAAAAGCAAAGACTAAATCAGGAAAAAGTAACACTATTCCAAGCCCTAAAATTTGTAAAACTATAAAAGGGATGATTCCTCTATATATCTGCATTGTAGTCACACTTTTACCTGCTGCACCCTTTAAGAAAAAGAGAGAAAGTCCAAAAGGTGGGGTTAAAAATGAGGCTTGCAGGTTCATAGCTATAAGCACTCCAAACCAAAGAGGATCAATACCAAATGCAAGCATTACAGGAACAAGGATGGGTACTATGATGAAGCTTATTTCAATGAAGTCTATAAAAAATCCAAGTATGAATATACTTAGCATTGCCACGGCTATAAAGATCCAAACGTCACCAATGTCTTGACTAAAAAACTCTAAAATTAAATCACTTCCACCAAGCTCATTAAAGACAAGACTAAATGCTGTTGCACCTATGAGAATCATAAAAATCATACCAGAGAGTTTCATCGTCTCAAAAAGAGCATATTTCACCATTTCAAAGTTTAAACTTCTATTGAATGCAGAGAGTATAATACCCCCTATTACACCGAATGCAGCGGACTCTGTAGGTGAAGCGATTCCAGCAAATATACTTCCTAAAACAGAGCCCATAAGAAGAAATGGTGGTATGATAGCCTTGAGAAGTTCAAAAATATTCGCCTCAGCTTTCGCTTGTGCATCAGTATATGTATGTGCTGGTGCATCCTCAGGTCGTAAATAAGCTCGGATAAGAATATATAAGATGTAGAGAAGTACAAGCATCATTCCTGGTAAGATAGCTCCTCTAAAAAGGTCTCCAACGCTCACACTCATCACATCACCTAAAACTATAAGAATGATTGATGGCGGAATAATTTGTCCGAGAGTTCCACTCGCAGCTATTGTCCCGCTTGCTAAGCTTTTATCGTATCCTGCTTGTAACATAAGAGGAAGTGCAATGACACTCATCATAACAACAGAAGCAGAGACTATACCTGTAGATGCAGCGAGGATAGCTCCAACCATCACGACACTTACGCCTAATCCTCCACGAACACCTTTAAACATTGCGCTCATGGATAGAAGTAGTTTTTCTGCCATTCCAGACTTTTCTAAAATAAGCCCCATTAATATAAAAAGAGGCACTGCCATAAGTGTTGGATTACTCATGATGCCAAAAATTCTAAAAGGTAAAATATTAAAAACTTCAAAACCAAGTTCTGGAATAAAAAACGCAAATATCATAGCAACGCCACCGAAAGCAAAGGCTACAGGTACACCAAAAAGCAAAAGCGCAAGTGCGATGAAAAACATAACCAAAGCTATCATAAATTTCTCCAGTTTTTCACTTCATTCACAAGAAGTTTCGTTGCTTGAAGGGCTAAAAGCATAAACGAAAGTGGCATAAGTGATTTTACTATCCATCTGTAGGAGAGTCCACCAGGGTCGGAAGAAGCTTCATGTTGTGCAAAACTCATCTGCACAAAATCTATGCCTATATAGATAATAAGAAACGAAAGTGGTAAAATAAAAAAGAGAATTGAAATGATATTGACAAAAGATTGCATCTTAGCAGAAAACTGCTCATAAAAGATGTCCACGCGAACGTGCGCGTTATGTTTTAACGTATATGCAATGCTTAACAGAATAATAACATCAAAAAAATGCCACTCTAACTCTTGCAGAGCTGTAGAACCTCCAGAAAAAAGATACCTTGAAGTAGCATCATACACAACGAGTACAACAAGTAGAGCTAAAATAGATGCTGTTATATTAGCTATATATTTTATGCTCTTATCTATCATTGCAATCCCTATATAAAATTTGGTGCGTCATTAGCAAAGAGAATAATATCTCCAGCTGCTGTTTGGTTTGCTAAAACATCTACAAGTGCTGATTTATCTGGTAACATTATTTTATTTTTTACATTGAGATGCTTGTTAAAGAGCTCAGCATTCAATGCTCCTGTAACGATAACAATGTCAAAAACATCATTGATTGCGTCTATTAATTTCATATTTAATTCTGCTGTACTCTCTACAAGTCCTGGAGTGACGATTACCTTTCTGCCCTCATGAAGTGAACAGAGTCGCACACCCTCTAGCATTCCGTCTATATTACCGTTGTAGCCATCATCGAGTATAATCTTTCCACCCGCTTTAATAAGCTGAAGTCTATGTTCTACTGGCTCGAGCTTTGCTACTGCTTTTGTAATCTCTTCATCGCTCATACCAAAAGCTTTAGCAATTCTTATGGCCACTACAATGTTCATTGTTTGAAATTCACCTAAAATATTTGTATGCAATTTCAGCTCAGAATTTTCGCACGTAACACTAAAATCTATGCCATTTAAGTCTGCAGTAACGTCATGTATCTCATCACCAAAAAACGTAACTTTTTCATGTGGTTCATCTGTGACACTTACATGAATAAAAGCTCTCTCTAAACGAGGTGACTGCATAATCTCTAGTTTTGTTGCTATAATATTTTTTAAAGACTTGAAGTACTCAATATGTGCTTCGCCTACTTTTCCGACAACAGCTGTTTGCGGTTCTACAAAAGTTGTAATATCATAAATATCACCACGCTCTCTTGCACCTGCTTCACAAACATAAACCTCTGTATCTTCTGGTAAATTATTGTTTACATCGCCCATAATTCCACCAAGAGTATTGACACTTCGTGGTGTTGCATAGACTCTATACTTGTGTGCTAGTATCTGCGCTATAAAGTTTTTAATGCTCGTTTTACCATAACTTCCTGTTATACAAATCACTTGCAAATCTTTCATTACGTGCAACTTTGACTTTGCCTCTTTTTTGTAAACTTTAAACAAGAATCCTTCTATAAGGGTACTGCCTATATATGCGACAGCTAAAGGCATAAAAACTCCATACACGACACACGCATCTTTTAAGGTACATAAAATATCTTGAAAAAATGTCAAAGAGATAAGTAAAATGAGAAAACGTTTTACACGCCAAGTAAGAACAAGTTTTTTATCGAGTTTTTTATGCCACAAAATAATTGCTGGCAAGACTGCAAAAAGAAAAAAGATAACAAAAAATTGCCCTGTTGTATAGTACGCTATAAAAGGAATAATAAAATAGAGTACATGCCAATGTGGCTTATGATGTTTAAAAATTACCCGTGAGAGTTTATAATCATACCATTGAAGATTGGTAATCAAGTACCAACCTAAAAGTGTTACAAAAAGAACATTGGTGACAAACGCAACTAAAACTTCATAATTTTCCATACTAATGATCCAAGGTTTCTAAAAATCTAGCTTCTACTTTTTTGGCTATATCTTCTGCATTTTTCATAAAAAAGTAGTGGTCTCCCGCATACATTTCAAGCTTTGAATCTTGTATAAGTTTATCAATCTTTTGAGCTGAACTTAGAGGAGTTGCGGTATCTTCATTTCCCCAACATAAAAGTGCTTTTCCTCCATAAGTAGAGAACTCATATGTGAAATCTTCATTGACTACATTCTTAAATGTCTCATACATTGGCTTGGAGAGGTTTTTTGCATCATTTGCAACGAAAAGTGAACGAAACTTTGAAAAACCAAAGATTTTAAGCATTTTAAACAGAACTATTTTAGCTTGTATCTTAAGAGGTTTTGGAATATATATGCCTGCACTTGCAATAAGTACAAGAACTTTAGGCTCAAGCAAGAGTGCAACTTTACCACCGAATGAGTGCCCCAATATTATATCTTTAGAGGCATTCATATGTATCATAAGAAGCTCTACAATTCGAGCAACATCTGGAGTTGTAAGCGTAGCACTACAGGTTGAGTTTCCAAAACCTGGCAAATCTATATAAATGTGACGAAAAGAGCGCATCTGTTGTGAAAAAGTCTGTTTCATCAGAGCTTTATTGCTTCCCCAACCATGTAAAATAATCAGATCTACTTTTGCCTCTGGGTTTAGAATTTCATAACTTATATCGAAAGTATGTTGCTTATACTGTATCGACTTTACAGCCATCTACTTCCCTTTTGCTTTAGAGATTGTATGTATGTAGTCATACGAAACTTTTATTCTTTTAGTATCAGGTAAAAAGAGTGATAATTGTTCAATAGAAGCAGCAAAATCCTCAAAAAGATAGTTTGCCATAGAGCCTGGAATAGGATTTATCTCATTTAAAAGAACCTCTCCATCTACAACAAAAAAGTCACATCGGATGAGAGCACCCTCAAAAAGTCCTCTATATATTTTTTCAAAACTTCTTTTGATTTTTGTGCTTAGTTCTTCTGATATGTCTGCTTTTAAAACCTGCTCACTACGTGCAAAATCCATATATTTTTTTTCAAAATCTAAAAATTCCTCTTTTTGAGGCTCTTCAATTATGGAATAATACATTTTCCCATTTGCTCTATATCCAGCAAGATTATACTCCTTAACACCTTCTAAAAAAGATTCTACAATCACACTTTTATCGTACTCAAATGCAGTATCAAGTGCATAATCAAGATCACTCTCTTGTCTGACAATACTCACACCTATAGAACTACCAAGACGCGCTGGTTTCACGATTATAGGAAAAGGTAGTGTGATGTTTGTATGCTGATCTGAGTGAAGTACCTCATAATCTACACTCTTAACACCAACAGCCGCACAAAGATATTTTGTATAACGTTTATCATAAGAAAATGTTGAGGCATCTACACGTGGACCGATGTATTTGATAGCGTAAAAATCTAAAAGTGCAGCTATAGTACCATCCTCCCCATCTGCCCCATGAATGAGATTGAGTACTATGCTTTTATACTCTGTAGAGCTAAACATAGTTTTTTGAAAAAAAGCACCCTGTTTCAAAAAAAGCTGTGGCATTTTTTTATGCTCACCCTTAGAGAACGTACTCGCTTTCATCTTTGCTTCATCTATAAGATAAAAAGAGTGATCACTATCACAAAAAATAAAGTTTAAATCAAATGTTGCTAATTTCTCTTTAAGAGTTATAGCGCTTACGATGCTAATTTCATGTTCAAAACTAGCTCCACCAAATAAAATAGTTAATTTCAATATATATTTCCTTCTAAAGTGTTTGTAGTAATTTTAAAGCACCTCTAACAAGCGAGGCTGTGTCATCACCCTCACATGCACTGAGTGCTTTAGATATTTTATCTTTTTTGAAACCTAGAGACTCCAAAGCCTCACTCGCCTCACTAAAAGCACGAGACGATGAAGATTTCTCTTCACCTGTAGCGAGTATTTCCTCTGAAAAACCATTGAGTTCTACAAGTATGCGCCCCGCATTTTTTGGTCCAATTCCAGGAACTTTTGTAACTCCTGCAACATCTTTATTATTTATAACAGTTGCAAACTGAGATGGCGTATATGTTGAACATATAGCTTGTGCTACTCTAGGTCCTACTCCATTTATTTTTATGAGTCTTGCAAACATCATCTTTTCACTTATATCTAAAAAACCAAAAAGAAGCTGTGCATCTTCACGAATTATATGCGTAGTAAAAAGAGAAACCTCCTTTTTACCAAGTGCAGAAAATGTTTGAAGTGAAATAAACACCTCATACACAACGCCATTTACATTTATATGTACAAAAGATGGCTCTTTATGTACAATTTCACCCTTTAATCCTACTATCATTTATATAGAAACCTTTTACTCATGTAATGCACGTATTTCAAACGAACCATTTTCTAACTCAACAAGTCCAAATATTGAATCATGAGAGCCTTCTTTTGGTTTATAGACTAACTCAATTGGAGGTTCTATAAGTTTAAATTTAATTTCATTATATCCCATCCATCTATCTCTATTGATGATTCTCGCATCTAAAATATTTTCTTGAAGTGAGACAGTACGTGTACTATAAAGATTTAATTGATCAATTTTAAACTTATGAGTCTCTTGAAGCTCTTTTAAGCGTTCTTGCATTCTTTGAAATTGCTGGTATTTTTTCACAAAACTCTCTGGCATTTTTACACCACTTTTTTGATAATGTAAAAGTCTTTTTTTTATATCTAAATAAGCAGCATTTCCGCTTTTAATCAGCTGTGTGTATTTTTTAATCTCACCATCAATATTTTTTATTTCACTCTCTAAAGTGTCTATCTCATTTTGATTGGAATTAAAATTCTCTTGAGCATCTTTGTTAACAACTGGATCTATTGTAAAAACATTTTCACTCCCTTGAAGTTTTTGAATCTCTATACGTTTTGAAGCAGTTGCTTTAACATGCGATGCACATATTTCTATATCTATCTCTTTAGCTCGTATAGTACCACCTACTGCTTGCATAATTACTACAGTATCACCATTTACTTCTCCATGTTCAAGTCTTGTTATGTGAACATTTTTTCCAGTGGCTTTTCCTTTGTGTACATTAATATCAATTTTTTCAGCTTTTATTACTGCACTACTATGTGTTTGACCACCAATCGTTGCTTTCATTGCTGTAACCCTAGCGTTTGAACCAACATTTCCATCTATCTCTATCTCTGTTACTTCAACAGTCATCCCTGTACCTATAGCATCTTTAATGGCATCTGTTTCCGTTACACTAATATTGACATCAGAGTCAATTCCACTTGAAATTGAACCTGTAGTTTTAAAACTAATTTCGCCTACATCCACCTCTTTTTTTATGACATAAGTGTTTTCTTCAAATGCTATATAGCCATTTGCTCTTGCAATATATTGAACCGAATCAGGGGTATCAACCTCTTTTATGGTGTCATCAATAGCAAAAGTCACTTCATGCGTTACAAGAGGCTCTTTTGGTTGCATAAACTCACCACGGCAATTTCTTCCTGGTTTTCCATCTTTAGGTTTTATATATTCCATAAGAAGTTCATCGGCTTTTACATTTTGAATAAATCCGCGAGAGGAGTAATCAATTTTTTTATTTTCATCTACATCTTCTTTAGTTTCGTAGTGCATAATAAGAGCATCATCTGTTGTAGGAGTTGGCTCATACCCTTGCGCTATCAAGTGTGTTTCATTTTTTGTATATTCTACATTTTCTCCAACACGTATATGTGCAGACATTTTTGAGGCAAGGTCTTGTACCATTTCATCAAAAATATAAATCAAAATTCCTGCTCGTATTTTTCTCTTATTGATTTCCAAGAGAAGTTCTTGTTCCAAAGAAGGATCATATTTGATTTTGGAACCAGCACCTATACTGAGGTAAACTTTACATTTTGTTGCATTTGCTCCAACTGCAAGTTTCATATCTTGAAAAAGGGATTTGCTCTCTTTACTTTTTGAAAATATCTCAATTTCATAGGTTTGCTTAATTTGAAAATGTTCGTTTAAAAGTGCCGCTTGATCATCAAGTTCGTAGAGCTCTTCATTACTTATATGCTCCCACTCTGTGTCATTTTCATTTTTTTTGGTGTAGGTCTGAACATCTAAAATATTAAAGTCCAGCAGCTCAGGTTTAATATCGTAAGATTTAGAAAAATTAAATATCTCTTTTGCAACATTTTGAGTTCTAACAACAGTAGGTCTGACCTTTTTAACAGTCGCCTTCTCTTTTGATCCAAATAGTGCCATAGCCCATTACCAAACTTAATTTTAATTTTATGAATTGTAGATTTTAACCAAAGATTTGTTAAAATTTCGTAAAATCTATCATATCTCCATAAAGAAGCCTATGTTTAAAGCGATATTCACCAATAGTTTTGGAATTTTAATCTCGAGAGTTTTAGGATTTGTCAGAGATTTAATGACTGCTTCTGCTCTTGGTGCAAACATCTATAGTGACATCTTTTTCATCGCCTTTAAACTCCCAAATCTCTTTCGTCGTATTTTTGCTGAGGGTGCGTTTACTCAAGTTTTTATTCCAGCATTTGCAAGAACAAGACATAAGGCAATTTTCTCTGTTAATATCTTTTTGCTCTTTTTGTCTATTATACTCATCATTACCCTGCTTGTAAATCTTTTACCAGGACTTTTCACAAAAGCCATTGCTGTGGGTTTTGATGCACAAACCATAGAACTTGCAGCACCTTTTGTGGCAATAAACTTCTGGTACTTACCACTTATATTTTCTATGACATTTTTGAGTGGAATGCTCCAATACAAGCACCATTTTGCAACGACAGCATTCTCTACAGCTCTATTAAATCTCTCACTCATAGGAGCACTTTACCTCAGTCAAGATAAATCGCAGAGTGAGATAGTCTATTACCTTAGTTTTGGAGTTGTCATTGGCGGAGTTTTACAACTTCTCTCACACGTAATAGCCATTTATAAAATGGGACTACTCAAACTTCTTATCGGTGGTTTTAAATACCTAAGAGTTAAAAGTAAAATTATAAGAAGAGATACGACAAACTTTCGCAATAACTTTTTTCCAGCAATGTGGGGTAACTCAACTGCTCAAGTATCAGCCTTTTTAGACACCTTTTTAGCCTCTTTTTTAGTTACAGGCTCCATATCCTACCTCTACTATGCAAATCGCATTTTTCAGCTCCCTTTAGCCCTTTTTGCTATTGCCACTTCTGTAGCTCTTTTTCCAAGAATTGCAAGATATCTTAAGAATCAGGATGAAGAAAAAGCCAAAGCATTTTTAAAAAAAGCTTTTTGGTTTTTACTCTTTTTACTTACTGCGAGTACCATCGGAGGTATCATCCTCTCACGTGAGATTACGTGGCTTCTTTTTGAGCGTGGAGCCTTCACTGCAGAAGATACACGTAACACAACTGCAGTGCTACAAATGTACATGATTGGTCTGCTTCCATTTGGGCTTCAAAAGCTCTTAGTGCTCTGGCTCTATGCAAAAGAGATGCAGATGCAAGCTGCTAAAATAGCGACCTACTCTCTTGGCGTTTACATACTCTTTGCTTTGGCATTTATACAACCCTTTGGGGTAAGTGGTTTAGCACTTGCAAGTACTCTTGGCGGAGTTGTGAGCTTTGTTTTTACAGTGAAGGCTTTTGGAGTGAAAAACTTTTTTGATATACTTCGCTCTAAAAATAGCATCTATCTAGTTGTTGGGACAATTTTACTGACACTTTTACTACTAATTTTTAAGGATTTCATTAGTGCTTATATTTGATTCTGTACAAAAAACAAAACGTGAGTTTATACCACAAGAAGAGGGAAAAGTCTCTCTTTATGTTTGTGGCCCGACTGTGTATGATGATGCGCATTTAGGACATGCAAAATCTGCCTTAGTGTTTGACCTTTTAACGCGTGTTTTAAGGGCAAATGGCTATGATGTAACCTACGCACGTAACATCACTGACATAGACGATAAAATCATCAAAAAAGCCATAGAACAAGCTAAAAGCATAAAAGAGATTACAGACTTTTATACAGAAGCTTTTCATAAAGAGATGGCAGCCATCGGTGTAGCGCGTCCAGACATTGAACCAAAGGCTACAGAGAGTTTGGATGCTATGTATGCGATGATACAAAAGCTTATAAATTCTAATCACGCGTATAAAACAGAAGATGGTGATGTCTACTTTGACACGGCAAGCGATAGCCAATATTTAACACTTTCAAAACGTGTTCAGGATGACGACGACAGACAAGAGAGAGTTGAGAGTTCAAGTGCGAAAAAAAATCCAGCAGATTTTGCTCTTTGGAAGTCTGTAAAAGATGGAAGCATAACTTTTGATTCTCCTTTTGGAGCGGGTCGTCCAGGGTGGCATTTAGAGTGTTCTGCGATGATTGAAAAGCATTTAGCAAAACCGCACGTAACGTATGCAGTAGACATTCACGGAGGTGGAGCTGACTTGCTATTCCCACACCATGAGAATGAAGCAGCACAGACACGATGTAGCTCAAACCATGCTCTAGCAAACTACTGGATGCACAACGGTTTTGTAAACATTGATGGCGAGAAAATGAGTAAATCTTTAGGCAATAGCTTCTTCTTAAAAGATGCCCTCAAAGAGTATGATGGAGAGGTGTTGCGTTTTTATCTTTTAAGCACACACTACAGAAGCAACTTCAATTTTAATACAGAAGATTTACTAACTTCAAAAAAACGCTTAGACAAGATTTATAGACTCAAAAAACGTCTTTTTGGTCTCGTTACGTGCGAAGATAAAACTTCGTTTCAAACAGCACTTTTAGAGGCACTTAGTGATGATATAAATGTCTCTTCTGCACTCGCTCTTATTGATGAGATGATAAGTGGTGCAAATGAAACTTTAGACACAGCTGGCAAGCATAAAGAACTCAAAAAAGAGACTCTCTCTAATCTTGCATATATAGAGAAAATTTTAGGCTTTGGAGTCAAGAATCCTTTTGAGTATTTTCAGTTTGGAATGAACGAAGAGACTAAGGCTAAAATAGAGCAACTCATAGTCGCACGTAACGGAGCAAAAAAAGAGAAAAACTTTGAGGAATCTGACAAAATCAGAGATGAGATACTTGCCTTTGGAGTAACTATTATGGATACTCCATCTGGAACTTTTTGGGAAAAAATCTAAGCTCTACAAACTCGATTTTTTCCACTTTTTTTAGCTTCATAAAGAGCATCATCCGCTCTTTTGATAGTGGCTTCAATACTGCTTTCATCTTCTAATCTTACTTCTGAAACACCTGCACTTATAGTAAATTTTAATTCTTGAGGCAAGCCAACATCAAGAGAGATTTCCTCCATTGCAACTCTCATTTTCTCAGCTATAACCATTGCTCCAGAAACGTCTGTTTTTGGTAAAAGCATCACAAACTCTTCCCCACCAAAACGGTACACAAGGTCACTCGTACGACTTAATGCTAACAAGGTTTTTGAGAGAATTACAATAACATCATCACCAATTTTATGTCCATAGGTATCATTAATTTTTTTGAAATCATCTATATCTATCATCACAACACTTAAAGGGAATTTTTCTCGAGACGCAAGGTTAAAAATATGCCCAGAAGTTTGAGAAAAATATCTTCTATTATAAAGCTTAGAGAGAGGGTCAATAGACGCTAATTCTATTAGTTTTTTCTCTTTTTCTTTGAGCCCTGTTATGTCTACCATAATGCCAACATATCCTAAAAATTCACCTTTTTCAGAGTGTAAAATTGCCTTATTAACTCTAAAATCTTTTAAAGCTCCATTGCTCATTTTTACTTTTGCTTCATACTCTTGAGATTTTTTAAGTGTATATAATTTTTTATCGTAATCTTTGTGCAAAACAAGTAATTCTTTAGGAATCAAATACTCGAAATCCTGTAGCGTTTTACCTCTTATTTTTTCTTTTTCTATTCCTAAAACTGAATCGGAAAAAGCATCATTAATATCTTTATAAACACCAAATTTGTCTTTATAATACATAGGATTTGGAATAGTATTTATAATTGTTTCAAGAAGAATATGGTTGAGTTTAAGAGTGTTTTTTAATTTTCTTTCTCTCAAATAAAAGTAAAGCATAAGTATAAAAATGACTACAAACCCCGTAGTCATCTCAACAATAAGATGATAGTCTACATTTTTTTCATATTGAACTTTTAGCCAATTATTAAGAATTCTTTCTTTTTTGTCTTCATCAAGACTCTGTAGTGTTTTTTGTAAAATATTGAAGAGCATTGGTTCATCAGCACGTACGCCAATACCTAAATCCCAAGTACCATCTAGTTTTCCTGTGATTTTGAGCTCCCCTGTAAACTCTTGCTGAAGTGTGTACCCTATGGTTACTAA
>JBFHKA010000020.1:0-37423 GCA_041595535.1 Sulfurimonas sp.
CAGTTTGGTGAGAAGTATGGTGATGAAGTACGAGTTGTGAGTTTTGCTGATGCCTCTATAGAGTTTTGTGGTGGTGTTCACGTAAACAACACAGCAAATATTGGCTCATTCATTATCACTAAAGAGTCTGGAGTTTCAGCTGGTGTAAGACGTATAGAAGCGGTTTGTGGAAATGCAGCGTATAGATACTTTGCACAGCAAAGAGAGCTCTTACGTGCTGTTGAGAGTGAAGTGAAAAACCTTGATGTTTTAGCTGGTATTAACAGAATGAAAACAAATATAGTTGAGTTAAAATCTGAGCTTAAAGAGCTACAAGAATCTGCTAAAGTAGAAGTGCACGTAACAGAGATAAATGGTGTAGCAGTAGTTGTTGAAGAGTACCCAAATGGGGACATCAAAGAGAAAATTGATGAACTTAAAAATCAAAACGAAAAACTCTGTGCAATGCTCTTTCAAGTAAAAGGGGACAAAGTTCTTATAGCTGCAGGTGTGAAAGATGCAGATGCAAAAGCGGGTGATTGGATTAAAAATATTGCTCCTATTTTAGGCGGTGGCGGTGGTGGTCGTCCAGATTTCGCACAAGCTGGTGGAAAAGATGCGTCAAAACTTTCAGAGGCTAAAGAGGCATCTTTAGCTTATATTACTGAGGCACTTGCATAATGAATGAATTTTTTGCTGAGTATAAAACTATCATAGTTTTTTTACATGTTATCTCAGCAGTCGTTTGGGTTGGCGGTATGATAGCGATGCGTTATGCAGCACATCCCTCTTTTTTGGAGATAGAATCTCCTGGAAAAAGGCTTGAGCTCATAGCAGATGCTCTTAAGAGACTCTTTTGCATCGTAGCTCCTTTTGTAATACTCCTACTTATAACTGCAATTTTAATGATAAAAGGGTATTCTCTCTCTGCTACTGAGCATAAGATAATCGCTTATGCAAAAGAGGCTATTTGGACTATTATGTTTTTAAATCTCGGAGCTATGATTTTAAGACGTAACAAAGCTGCAAAAGCACTTCAAAATGCTGATATGATTCTTGCAAAAGCTCAGCTTGGAATGATTGGAAAATATATGGTTCCTTTAAATATAACTCTTGGTGTAATAGCAATCTTTTTAGGTGCTACACTCTCAGGTTCTTTATAGTTATGTTGCGCCTTGCCTCTTCATCTCAAACTCGCGCTCTTTTGCTCACAAATGCAGGAATTGAATTTGTACAAGAGAGTGTGGATTTCGATGAAGATAGCATAATTGCCTCTTCGCCTAAAAACTTTGTTTATCAAGCAACAATGGGAAAATATGAAGCAAATCTTAAAGCCTTTGGGTATGAGGATATGCCTCTACTTGTAGCCGATACTGTGGTGACTTCACAAAATCATATTTTACGCAAAGCAAAGTCAAAAAATGATGCTCGTGCAATCTTGTTAACACAAAGTGGAAATATAACAAGTATAATAACATGTATGGTTTACCACTCTAAAGAAAGAAAAATTGTTGATATAAGTCAAACAGACTATATATTTGAGAAATTTGACGTAGATGATTTAGATGCATACATAGAGAGTGATGTATGGAGAGGTAAAGCGGGTGCCTGTATGGTTGAGGGTTTTTGTAAGCCGTACATAAAAGATGTTCGAGGATATGAAAGCACTGCAATGGGTTTAAATACAGACTTACTTAAGAAATTTTACAAAGGAAAGGTATAAGATGAATCTGCATATGATACAGCGTCTTGTTGCTTCCTTTTTAGTCCTATTTTTTTTACTCTTAATAATCATTAATTTTGATGAGAAGTATGTAGTCATTCCTGTCATAGCAATTTTTTCTATAGTTATTATCACAACACTCTTTTTGTATATTGATAACAATATACAAAAAGAGTATTATGAAGATATAATCAATAACTCTACAAATATTATAGTTGAGACGGATGGAAAGCGTCTTTTTTCAGCAAATAAACGTTTCTTTAATTATACAAAAGTGAGAACTATTGAAGAGTTTAGAAGCTCTTATAAGTGTTTATGTGAGACTTTTGTGAATGAAGAGGGCTATATAAGTAAGAAGATGGGAGAGCTTACTTGGGTGGAGTATATTTATAAACATCCTTCTGAGTACCATAAAGTTAAACTCCTACTTCATGATGAAATATACTACTTTTCTATTTCTGCATCTGTTTCGTTAAAAGATAGTAAAGCATATATAGTCGTTTTTTCAGATATTACTACTCAAGAGACTTATAAAATTGAATTAGAGGGACTCACAGTCAAAGACACACTTACTAACATAGGTAATCGTAGAGTCTTCGAGATAAAAATTAAAGATTTGATGATAGTCTCTCAACGTTATAATTTTGTATTTTCACTCATCGTTTTTGATATAGACTTTTTCAAAAAAGTTAACGATAATCATGGGCATGAGGTTGGAGATAAAGTTCTTATTGAGTACACATCTTTAATAGCTTCTTGTTTACGAGGAGGTGATGAGTTTTGTAGAATTGGAGGGGAAGAGTTTGCGATTCTTGTACCCAATACTACAAAAGACAAAGCCTATATACTTGCGCAAAAATTAAGAAAAGTTGTTGAGAATCATAAGCATATCTTACCTATTACAATGAGTTTTGGTGTGACACAGTTTATAAAAGGTGATGATGAACTCTCTTTGTATAAAAGAGCGGATGAAGCGCTTTATAAAGCAAAAGAGAGTGGAAGAAACAAGGTTATGCTTGGATGAGTTTTTACAGCAAAGAGCTTGAAGCTCTTAAAAATGCTGGACGTTACAGAACTAGAGAATTAATCGACAGCTCTGTAAAAGATTTTGCTTCAAATGATTATTTAGGTCTTGCACATAACAAAGAGCTTCACCTTCAAACTTGTAAAAATTTGGAAACCTTAGATGCGCATAGCTCTAAAGCCTCGATGTTGGTCAATGGCTACCATAAGATTCATAAAGATTTTGAAGATGCTCTTTGTGAGGTAAATGGTTTTGAGGCTTGCATTGTTTTAGGAAGTGGGTTTAATGCAAATATAGCTCTTATAGAAGCACTTGTACGTAAAGGGGATACACTCTTTATGGATGAATTGTATCATGCTTCTGGTGTGCTAGCTTCTCATCTTAACAACATGCATGTTGTTTTCTTCAAACACAACGATATGGATGCCTTACGTGCGTATTTGAAAAACTCGAATGCAAAGCGTAAAATTATCGCTGTAGAGGGAATTTACTCTATGGATGGTGATCTCTGTTCAGAAGAGATTTTTAGTGTAGCAGATGAGGCTGGAGCACTTCTAATTGTAGATGAGGCACACAGTAGTGGTGTTGTAGGAGAGAAGCTTATGGGAGTCTTTGATTACTACAACATAGCTATAAAAGAGAACTACATAAAGATGGGCACACTCGGAAAAGCGTATGGAAGTTTTGGAGCATTTATACTTGCAAGTGCGCATATAGTTGAGTATCTTATTAACCGTGCAAAACCAATCATCTATGCAACTTCTTTATCTCTTTATGATACGCTTTTAGCACATCACGCATTAGAGTTCATCTTACAAAACAGACAAACACTTCAAGATGAAATTGCAAAAAGACAGCAGATAGTCCAAGAGGAATTGGGTGTACGTGTCTCAGGATTAATTGTTCCTGTAGTTATAGATGACAATAAAAAAGTACTCAAAATTAAAAATAGACTTCTTGATATGGGTTTTGGTGTGGGTGGCATTCGACAGCCTACTGTACCAAAAGCAATTATAAGAGTTATAGCAAGACTTGGACAGAGTGAAGATGAGTTAAGAGAGTTATGTATAAATTTGGTTAAAATAAAAGATGAAAATTAATACCTTAAAGATTACGCTTGATGATAAAGTACTCGTAGATATCGCGTTTAGTATTACATCATCACTTGCTCTTGTAGGAGAGAGTGGAAGTGGGAAGAGTTTAACACTCAAAGCACTTTTGGCGATGTTGCCTAATAGTATGGAAGTTCTTTTAGATGTAGAGAGTGATTTTGAACTCAAAGCGGGTGAGAGTGTTGCTTTTGTGCCACAAAATCCTTTTACGGCACTCTCTCCTCTTACAAAAATTAAGAAACAATTTTTTGTAGAGCAGAGTCGTGTAAAAGAGTTGTTTAAAGAGCTTAATCTTGAGTTGTCACTTTTAGAGAGATTCCCACCAGAACTCTCTGGCGGACAGTTACAACGTATTGTTATTGCGATGGCTTTGAGTAACAAACCAAAGCTTCTGCTCTTGGATGAGCCAACAACTGCCTTAGATCCAAAAACGAGAGTAACAATTTTGGAGCTCTTAAAGAGTTTACAGGAAAAAGAGGGATTTAAAATGCTTTTTGTAACGCATGATGTTGTATCTGCAGAGCGTCTATGTGATGCAATTTGTGTCATACGTTATGGAGAAGTTGTTGAGAGTGGAGAGATGCAAAGTGTTTTAAAAGAGCCACAAGCACTCTACACAAAAACATTAATTGAAGCTAATTTTGCAAATAGGGATTTTAGAAAATGATAAAAAAAATAGTTTTAACAGGAATATTTTTACTCATATTGTCACCTTTTATCCTTGTTGGATATTACTATTTTACAAATGATTATGATATTTCAAAACTAATAAACTATAAACCTTCTATGACAAGTAGAGTTTACGATAAAAATGGCGAGAAAATTGCTAACGTTTTTAACAAAAGACATAGATATTATGCCTCATTTGATGAGATTCCACCGCGTGTTATAGAAGCTTTAGTTGCTATTGAAGATACTACTTTTTTTGAACATCCTGGGATTAATGTAGATGCAATTTTTCGTGCAGGTATAAAGGTACTTAAAGCTGGAAAAGCAGTAGAAGGCGCGAGTACAATTACGCAACAGCTTGTAAAAAATGTACTTTTAACGCGTGAGAAAAAACTCTCACGTAAGATAAAAGAGGCTATTTATTCTATAAAAGTGGAGCACTACTTAACAAAAGAGCAGATACTAGAGTGTTATCTTAATGAGATATATTATGGGCATGGCTACTATGGAATCAAAACAGCTGCTGATGGGTATTTTCATAAAGACCTTGATGAGTTAACTCTAAAAGAGATGGCAATTTTAGTAGGACTTCCAAAAGCACCAAGTACTTATAACCCTACAAAAAATTATGAGATTTCTATGGGTAGAGCAAATCGTGTTATAAGCAGAATGCATGTCTTAGGTTGGATAGATGAGCCAACGTATGAACATGCACTTGCAGAGTCACCAACTGTTTATGATGACACACTCACACAAAACAAAGCTCCTTTCATAGTCGATGAAGTTGCAAGAGAGCTTAGAGATTTAAATATTACAGATTTTAAAACAGGTGGCTATGAGGTCTACACAACTATAGACTTAAGACTTCAAGATGCTGCGCGTAACTCTTTAAAATATGCGTATGATAAATCTTTAGAGAGAATAGAGACTTATAAAGAAAAAGAGCAAGAGAAATTAAAACAAGACCCACTTACTGAGATTGAAGATATTAATGTTTCTGAGCTAAATGGAGCTTTTGTGAGTTTAGATTCAGCAAGTGGCGAAATTTTGGCACTTGTGGGAAGTGTAGATTATGAAAAAAGTTCTTATAATCGTGCAACACAAGGGCGTAGACAGCCGGGAAGTGCATTTAAACCATTTATTTACCAAGTTGCCATTGACTTAGGTTTTTCAGGAGCATCCGAACTTGTAGACATCGCAAAAACGTATGAGTATGAAAAAGATGGCGAAGAGATGAAGTGGCAACCTAACAACTATGAGAAAAATTATAAAGGTTTGGTGAGTCTAAGAGAAGCGCTTGTACACTCAAGAAACCTTGCGACTATAAATCTTGTAAATGAATTAGGTTTAAATCAGCTTATTCGTGAACTTGGCAAGTTCAACATAGAACATATGCCACACGATCTCTCAATCTCGCTTGGAACAATGTCTATGTCACCATTGCAATTAGCAAAGTACTATACATCTTTTTCTAACCAAGGTGAGCAGGTAGAACCGTATCTTATACGCAATGTCGATCAAGGAGTAAAAACTATATATGAGGCAAGAGTTATTTCTCATAGAACAAGCATACCTACACAATCCTATATAATGACAACAATTTTAGAAGATGTTGTTCAAAAAGGAACGGGTAGAAATGCAAAAGTTAAGGGTATAGAGATAGCTGGAAAAACAGGTACGACAAATAATAATATAGATGGATGGTTCGCTGGATACTCTCCAACTATAGAAGCTGTTGTCTGGTTTGGAAATGATGACAATTCTCCTATGTATTACAGAGAAACTGGAGGACGTATTGCAGGACCTGCTTTTTCTCACTACTTTGAAAATGTACTTAAACTTTACCCTCAAATAAAGAGAAAATTTGATGTGCCAGAGGGTATAATACAGACGGATGTAAATGGCGTAAAAGAGTGTTTTAGTGATGTCTCAAAACCACCTCGTGTTGAGCACTCTGAAAATCGTCAAGATGAACTTCTTTGGTAAAGAAAATAGATATTATTTAAGGGGTATAAAATGAAAGTTGCTATAACTGGTGCCAGTGGATTTGTAAGTTCACATATAACACAAACATTTACAGATTTTGTAAGCATTCACAGAGATGATACCCAAGAAGAAATACTCAAAAAACTTCAAGGTGTAGATGTGGTTTTTAACCTAGCGGGTGCGCCTATTATTAAAAAATGGAGTGAGGAGTATAAAAAAGTTTTACTCTCTTCTCGCGTAGAAACAACACGACGTTTAGTCGATGCAATTAACAAAAGTGACGTGCAACAACTTATCTCTACATCAGCCATTGGAGCGTATCCAGA
Source organism: Sulfurimonas sp. (assembly GCA_041595535.1). Classification (GTDB taxonomy): domain Bacteria; phylum Campylobacterota; class Campylobacteria; order Campylobacterales; family Sulfurimonadaceae; genus Sulfurimonas. The sequence goes on from JBFHKA010000020.1 coordinate 6,820, forward strand.
TGGTGTTACGTGCGATGAGAGTTTTGTTGGATATGGGAGTGACTTTCTAGCTTCTCTTACACAGGCTTGGGAAGCAGAAGCAAACAGATGTAATAAACCTACAGCTATCATTCGTTTTGGAGTTATCTTAGGCGCAGATGGCGGTGCACTTGCTCAAATGTTACCACCCTTTAAGTTGGGTTTAGGCGGCATTATCGGTAATGGTCAAATGATGATGAGCTGGATAGACATAGAGGATTTAGTTCGTATTTATGAACATATAATAGAACATAAACTTACAGGTCTCTTTAATGCTACAACACCAGAGCCTATAACAAACTATACTTTTACAAAAGCACTTGGAGAGATCCTAAATCGCCCGACAATCTTACCTCTTCCAGAGTTTGTTTTAAAACTCATTTTTGGTGAGGGTTCAACGGTTTTAACTGGTTCAAAAGAGGTCTATCCAAAAGCCTTACGTGCGAGTGGATTTGTGTTTAAATATCCAGACATAAAAAGCTCCCTAGAGCATCTTTTACGCCCAGTCTAATTTTTACTTATCTGAAGAAGTATCTTTTGGTTTCATTGCTTTGATGTTTATTTTACGTCCTACTTTTGCAGGTGCGTCGTATTGCTCTTTTGGAGTTCCATCATGACGATGGTTTCTCTCTCCACTTTTTCCAGAGAAAATTGCTTTGCCATTTTCATCTTTACCTAAAAACTTGTTTGGAGTTTTTTTCTTTTTATCCCATTTATCATCTTTAGGTTTATCTGATCTTGGTTTATCAAATTTAGGCTTGTCAAATTTTGGTTTGTCAGAACTTGTTTTGAAGTCACGTTTTGGTTTATCAAACTCTCTTTTTGGAGCATCTTGCGTTTTGGATTCATAACGCTTACGTGCGACTTCTTTTATCTCATCTTTGCTCAGTTTTCTCGCACCTGTTTTTTTCTCTATTTTTGGAGCTACTTCGTACTCAAAGCCTTCCATTTTTTCTTGCTTTATTGCGCGACCTAGAAGCATCTCCACTTGGTAGAGATCTTTTTGTTCTGCTTCATCAATAAGTATAAATGCTTGCTGTGTAGCTTTTGTAACACGTGCCATATAAACAATGGCTTTTATAGGCAAATCATAACTGATAAGTATCTCGTATGTAAGCTCTTTGTCTAAGACCAACTCTTTATCTTCAAGTACTCTTATATTTTTGTTGGCTAATTTTTCTTTAATCTCTGCGATGTCTGTAGAACAAGCAACAAGAATATCTGCTTTTTCATTTTGAGCTATTAGTTTGTTTAAAAGCTCTATTTTTTTATCTGTTGGGCATTGATAAACGCGATGGTTGTTGGGTTTGATGGTGATGGTGTTGCTTGACATAAAAGAGCCTTGAAAGTATTTTCGAAATTATATCCATAAACACCATAAATTATGCTATTATGGAGATATATTACACGAACAGGAAAATTATGTCATTTGAAAACTTAGGGCTATCCAAGCATCTATTAAAAGCTGTAGCTGAACAGGGCTATACTACGCCTACACCAATTCAGGTTCAGGCTATACCCGTCATACTTGCTAAAAAAGATATTTTAGCTGGTGCACAAACAGGGACAGGAAAAACAGCAGGTTTTACACTCCCATTATTAGAATTACTTTCACAAGCAAAACCATCACCTCATAGAAAAGCGCATCATGTCAAAGCACTCATTCTTACACCAACAAGAGAGCTAGCAACACAGGTTGAAGAGAGCGTAAGAATGTATGGAAAACATCTTCCATATAAATCAGCGGTTATCTTCGGTGGAGTAAAAATTAACCCACAAATTGTAGCTCTTCGCAAAGGTGTTGATATAGTTGTAGCAACACCGGGGCGTCTTTTAGACCATCTCTCTCAAAAAACAATAGATCTCTCACAAGTTGATTTTTTAATTCTTGATGAAGCAGATAGAATGCTCGATATGGGTTTTATAAACGACATACGAAAAGTCATAGCCGTTTTACCAAAAGAGAGACAAACATTACTCTTCTCAGCTACCTATTCAGATGAGATAAAAAAATTATCCAATACGCTTTTAAAATCACCAGTGCTTATAGAAGTTGCACGTGCAAATACTTCAAGCGAGATTGTAAAACAAGCAGTCTATCATGTAGATAAAGAGCGTAAACGCGAACTTTTAACACACCTTATAAAAGAGGGAGATTGGAGACAAGTTTTAGTTTTTACAAGAACTAAACACGGAGCAAATCGTCTGAGTGAACAGCTTGAAAAAGATGGAATTACTTCGGTTGCAATTCATGGAAACAAAAGCCAAAATGCAAGAACAAAAGCTTTAGCTGATTTTAAAAAGGGTGAGGTACGTGTACTTGTTGCAACAGACATCGCTGCACGTGGAATTGACATAGATCAACTCCCGCACGTAGTAAACTTTGAGCTACCAAATGTGAGTGAGGATTATGTTCACCGCATCGGTAGAACAGGGCGTGCTGGTCATGATGGAGAGGCTATTTCACTTGTGTGTGTGGATGAAGATGAGTTCTTAAAAGGAATTGAAAAACTCATTAACAAAGATATACCAAAAGTCTGGCTCAAAGGCTTTAAACCTGACCCAACTATCAAAGCAGAACCTATAAATATGGGTGGAAATAGAGGCGCACGTAACAAACCTCGCGGAGGCAATAGTAGCGGTCGTGGCGGAAATGCTGGCGGAAGAAGTAGTGCTGGAAGAAACGCTGGTGGAAAAAACGGCGGTGGAAATTCAAGAGGGAGATAATCCCTCTCTTTTACGCATTCATTAAAGCTAGAACTTCTTCTACTGTGAGTACTTTCCCAGTACTTACAACTTTGCCATCTATAACAAGTCCCGGAGTGCTTACAACTTGATACTCCATAATCTTCATAATGTCATCTACTTTTTCAAGTTGAACAAATTTACCACTCTTAGCGATTGCCTGCTTAACTACATTCTCTAACTCCACACACTTTTTACATCCAGTTCCTAAAACTTCTATTTTCATAATAAACATCCTCTCATCATTGGTTCTAACTCCTCTGCACTTACATCTCCAACAATGGTTATGCTCGCTCCATTCTCTTGGCTCTCTACATCAATGCTTTGAATTTTTTGCATCATCGCCGGATCACACTCACAACTACAATTACCATCTTTGCACTCTTGAATTTTTGAGTTTAAATCTTGGGCATTGAAGCCACCTAAAAATGCTTTGACACCATTGTCTATATTATTTACTTTTAACATGTTTTTCCTTTATAGTATAAAATTAAAAAGATAACCGATTATGATTATCCCACTGCCAACTATGGCAAAAAAGAGACCAATTAACTTACGTGAGATAATTCTACCAAGTATAAGTGCTTCGGGTAGACTCAGAGCTGTAACTGCCATCATAAAACTAAGAGCCGTTCCTAAAAGCATACCTTTGCTTGTAAGCACTTCAACTAAAGGCATGACTCCAGCTGCATTTGAGTACATAGGTATACCCATAATGACTGCAAAAATTACGGCAAAAGGATTTCCCTCTCCTGTATAAGTAGCTATAAAATCAGTCGGCACATAACCGTGTATAAATGCACCTACTCCAACACCGAGCATAACATAGAGGTATATCTTTTTGAAAATATCTACTGTATAAGCCCAAGCCTCTTTACTACGCTCTTTTAGAGTAAGTTTTATAAGTGTTGCATGGAGTTCATTCTCCATAGGTTTTACCTCAAGTAAAATCTCTTTTTCCATATTCATTTTACCTATAAAATAACCGCCTAAAATTGCAACTAAAAGACCAAAGCCTATATAAAGAGCAGTCACTTTAAAGCCAAAAATTCCAAAAAGCATAGCTATGGCTATCTCATTGTTCATTGGTGCAGATATAAGAAAACTAAAAGTCACTCCAAGAGGAATGCGCGCTTGAATAAAACCTAAAAAAAGCGGAATAGCCGAACAAGAACAAAAGGGTGTGATGATGCCAAAAAGTGAAGCAGCCACATGACCATAGAGTTTTGACTTTCCTTGTAGATGAGCACGCACATATTCTGTATTGACCCAAGTTCGCAAAAATGAGACAATAAAGATGATAGAGAGGAGTAAAAACCAGATTTTTCCCGTGTCATAGATGAAAAAGTTTATTGCTCCTCCTAAAGAACCCTCGAGTCCTAGAAGATTAGTTGTTATATAGTTTACACTCTCTTGCCACATTAGAAAATCCTTTTATATTTTATACTTGCTAAAGAGTTCATTGAGCTTTTCCTCTTCCAAAATACCGATGTTTCTAAAGACTTCTGTGCCATTTTCATCAAAGATGATTTGTGTAGGAATCATACGGATTTTAAACTTGTAAGCAGCTTCGCGCTCCTCTTTGACATTGATAAAGTCTAGGTTTAAAGCTGGATTTGCTTGTTTGAGTCTGTAGAGTCTCTCACCCATCACTTGACAGCTGTAACAGCTATCTGAGCCAAACTCTACAAAGTGCGCTTTGCCGTGTCCTAAGGTCATCTCTACAAATCTATAAGGAGAAGCTTTGAGCATTGGAGCATCTGCCATAAGCAGTGTTACGTGCAATAAAAAAAGTAGTGTCAAAATCTGTTTCATAATAATCCTAATATCCTAAATATGCTTGATAAAAAAAGTAAAAACCAAAAGCTATAAGTAGTATGGCAAAAAATTTGTTTATCAAGTTTGAGAGTTCTGCGACTCTTTTGTTTGCGATGATGCTCTGTGCAAAACCGACAGAGACACCTGCTGCTAAGAGCAGAAGGGAGTGTCCCAAAGCAAAAACCAAAATAAGCCCATAGGCATAGATATAACCACTGTTTGAAGCGACGCTCACAATGGCAATCAGCGGTGCTGAAGCACAAGGTGTGCTGACAAGTCCAAAAATTAAACCAATTAACAGAGCACCAAAAAGACGGTACTGTATAAGTCTTGAGAGAATCTTTGATTTGTCTATCTCACCCAAAAATCCCCACGCATATAACCCAACTGCTATACTTAAAACTCCGACAGTTACATATGCCCAAAGTGGAGCTATAGAGAAAAAGCCATCAAACTTCGCAACGATAAGTCCGAGAGCCGAAAAACTAAGCGCTACTCCTAAGGCAAACAGAGCACTAAAAAGATAGGTATAGAGTATTCTCTTTTTGCCAACGAGGTCTTTGTTGAGTGCCAGAGATGAGCCGACAAGCAAAGGGACTGAGATGAGAGAGCAGGGTGCAATAGCCGTAAGACTACCCGCTCCAAAGGCACCAAGAAAGGCTAAGTATGAGTGCGATTCTAAAAGTGCTAAAATACTCTCTTGCATAACTTAGTTACAAAGCTCTTTTTGTACAACTGGTAATAATTCTGCTTCAATGAGCGCAAGTGTTTTTGCATACTCTTCTACATCTTTTCCACTTGGGTCATCAAAACCAAGGTGTATAGTTTTAACAGCTTTAGGAAACATTGGGCAGGTCTCTTTTGCGTGGTCACATACAGTGATGATAAGGTCAAATGTACTCTCTAAAACAGACTCGATGACTTTGGAGTGATACTCTTCTCTCCAGTAACCTTTTGACTCTAAAAGAGCCTGTGCATTTGGATTGACAGCTCCGCTTGCTTTGACTCCCGAACTCTGTGCATGGACACAATCAGAAAGTTTTGCATTTATAAGTGCTTCAGCCATAATCGAGCGGCAACTATTTCCCGTACATAAAACGAGTACCTCTTTTTTCATATCTTACATCCTCCTGTTTGTGATGCTTTTTGTAGTGGTGGAAGCTCGATAGATAAATGGCGTATCTCTTCTAGTGCTTCTTGTCGAAATCTATCAAGCGGGGATCTTATTGAGTAATATGCCCAAGTTCCTTTTCGATCAACTCGTAAAAATCCAGCCTCTTTTAAAATTTTAAGATGCCTAGACAACCGTGATTGAATCATGCTTAGAGAGCTTTGCAAATCACACACGCAACACTCGCCGTATTCATCTATAAAACGTAAAATGAGTACTCTAGTTTCATCATTTAAGGCCGATACACTTTTTAAAAATATTTCCATTTCAAACTCCAGATGTAAAATTGTAGCATAAATAAATAACTATATCAAGATATGTTGATGTATTTAATAAATTTTGATACCATTAGGATAATTAGAGAAAAATGAGTAAACTTGTTTATTAATTCAGGGAGTCAAATATGCAAAACATTAAATGGTTCAAAGAGATAGGTATAGAAGATATCGCACAAGTTGGTGGTAAAAATGCCTCACTAGGCGAGATGTATCGCAATCTAAGTGCAGAGGGTGTTCGCGTTCCTAATGGCTTTGCAATCACCTCTGATGCATATAAGTATGTCCTAGAAGCAAATGGAGCGTGGCAAAAACTTCATGAGTTATTGGATGATTTAAATCCTGATGATATACAAGCCTTGCAAGTAAAGGGTAAGGCTTGTAGAAATTTGGTTTATGAGTGTTTGCTTCCTGATGATTTAAAAGAAGATATTCTTCAAGCATACGGAGCTTTGAGAGAGGAGTATGGAGAGGGGCTATCACTTGCTGTTCGCTCCTCTGCAACTGCCGAAGATTCTCCCGAAGCTTCGTTTGCCGGACAAAATGACTCCTACTTAAATATAACGAGCGAAGATGAACTCATTGATGCTTACAAAAGATGTTTAGCTTCAAACTTTACAGACCGTTCTCTTCATTATAAATTTGACAATAATTTTGATTATTTTCAAGTTCACCTCTGTGTAGTTGTTATGAAAATGGTTCGTAGCGATATTGGTACAAGCGGTGTTATGTTTAGTATAGATACTGAGACTGGATTTAAAGATGTTATCTTTATAAATGCAGCCTATGGTTTAGGAGAAAATATTGTTCAGGGGAGTATAGACCCAGATAGTTTTTATGTACACAAACCAACATACAAGAAAGGGTTTAAAAGAGTTTTAAAACGCTCTCTTGGTGGTAAACAGTTGAAGATGATTTTCACTGAGGTTTTAAATAAAGATAATATTGCTGTTGAATATACAAAAAACATTGCAACATCACCCAAGGAGAGAGAACGCTTTTGTATCAGTGATGAAGATCTGATGGTTTTGGCTGATTATGCTATAAAAATTGAAAACCACTACTCAAAACAGATTGGATATAACAAGCCAATGGATATGGAGTGGGCAAAAGATGGCATAGATGGTCTACTCTATATGGTTCAAGCTCGTCCTGAAACGGTAGAGTCACAAAAAAAAGGCAACATGCTTGAAATCTATAAGTTAAATGAGAAAGGAAAACTACTCTTTAGAGGTCGTGCCATAGGTACAAAAATCGGACATGGAAAAGTACGCTTTATAGACTCAACCGAACAACTAAACGACTTTCAAGCAGGAGAAGTTTTAGTAGCAAATACAACCAACCCTGATTGGGAACCGATTATGAAAATCGCTTCAGCTATTGTAACAAACCGTGGAGGAAGAACGTGTCATGCGGCTATTATTAGTCGTGAACTTGGCATTCCTGCGGTAGTTGGATGCTCCAACGCTACAGAGCTTTTAAAAGATGGACAGGAGATAACTGTTAGCTGTGCAAATGGTGAAGATGGTGATATTTACGATGGAGTTTTGGCTTATGAAGTTGTAAAAACTGACCTAGATAACATACCAAAAACAAAAACGCAAATCATGATGAATTTAGGAAACCCCGATTTAGCATTTTCACTTGCATCGCTACCGGTTGATGGCATAGGCCTAGCACGTATGGAGTTTATAATCAATGCTTACGTTAAAGCACATCCGATGGCTCTGAAACATCCAGATAGAGTGGATGATGCCACACGAGTAGAGCTTGAGAGCCTAACAAGCGCTTATGATTCTATGGAAGATTTTTTTATAAAAACACTCTCTGAGGGTGTGGCTACTATTGCTGCGTGTGTCTATCCAAAACCGTGTGTGGTAAGAATGAGTGACTTTAAAACGAACGAGTATGCTACCTTGCTAGGCGGCAAGTTCTTTGAAGCAGAAGAGCCAAATCCGATGATTGGTTTTCGTGGAGCGGCTCGTTATGCACATCCAAATTATGAAGATGGTTTCGCTCTGGAGTGTGCGGCTATGAAGCGTGCGCGAGATGAGATGGGCTTTGATAATATAGTATTGATGATTCCATTTTGCCGTAGAGTTCAAGAGGGTGCTTTAGTGCTTGAGACGATGGCAAAATATGGACTCAAACGCGGTGAGAACAACTTAAAAATCTTTGTGATGTGTGAAATTCCAAATAATGTTATATCTATTGATGAGTTTAGTGAAATTTTTGATGGCTTTAGTATTGGGAGTAATGATTTGACACAACTGACACTTGGTGTTGACAGAGATAGTGAGATAGTAGCTTTTGATTATGATGAGAGAGACCCAGGTGTGATGAAAATGTTAAAAATGGCAGTCGAAGGTGCAAAACGTAACAACCGCCATAGTGGCATCTGTGGACAAGCACCCTCGGATTACCCTGAAGTTGCACAATATTTAGTTGATTTGGGCATTGACTCTATAAGTCTCAATCCAGATAGTGTACTCAAAACAATTATAAATATCGCAAAGATAGAAAAGGGAGAGTAATGATAGTAGCATTTGGTCTGTTTTTAGTAACATTGACTTTTATAATCTGGCAACCAAAAGGTTTGCAGATAGGTACATCAGCGGTTATAGGAGCTGTAGTTGCAGTTGCAATCGGGGTTGTTAGTTTGCAAGATGTTGTTACTGTGACAAGTATAGTTTGGGATGCAACACTTGCTTTTATAGGGATTATAATTCTCTCTATGGTGCTTGATGAGATAGGATTTTTTGAGTATGCAGCAATAAAGATGGCAAAACTTAGTGGTGGAAATGGTAACAAACTTTTTATTTATATTTTGGTACTTGGTGCTTTAGTCTCTGCATTTTTTGCAAACGACGGAGCGGCATTAATTCTTACACCAATTCTTTTGGCAAAGATGAAATACCTCAAGATGAAACCCTTGCCTATTTTTGCATTTTTAATGGCGGGTGGTTTTATAGGCGATAGTGCTTCAAATCCTCTTGTTATCTCAAATCTTACAAACATTGTAACTGTTGGCTATTTTGATATAGGCTTTGTTGAGTATGCAAAAAATATGTTCTTACCAAACTTACTCAGTATATTCGCTTCTATCGTGGTTTTATGGCTTTATTTTAGAAAAGATATTCCGTTACATGTGAATGTAGATGAACTCCCGGAAGCCTCTAGTGTTATTAAAAACCAAACAATGTTTAAGCTATCTTGGTTCTTTTTGGCACTGCTGATGGTGGGTTATTTTATAGGGGATGCTTTTCATCTACCTGTATCACTTTTTGCTCTTGGCGGAGCACTTATCTTTTTACTTATAGCGAACTATTATAAGGCTACAAAACCTATTATGACTATTAAAGCTGCCCCATGGCAGGTTGTTTGGTTTAGTATAGGACTTTATGTAGTTGTATATGGTCTTAAAAATGCAGGACTTACAGACATTATTGCTTCTTGGATTGAAGGACTTCAGACATATGGAACTACAGTTGCCATAATAGGTACGGGATTCTTATCTGCCATCATCAGCTCGGTTATGAACAACATGCCAACAATTATGATTATGGATATAGCGATTGATAAAGTGGGTTATGTTGGGAATGAGGCTTTGGTCTATGCAAATATACTTGGCTCAAACTTGGGGCCAAAAATGACACCCATAGGCTCTTTAGCTACTCTGCTTTGGTTACATGTCTTAGCACAAAAGGGAGTGAAAATAGGTTGGGGTGAATATATGAAAGTAGGGCTTGTAATAACCCCACCAGTGCTTTTCATAGCACTTCTAGGATTACTTTAAAAAGTGACACAAAAGAGAGCTTAGCTCTCTTTTACTCCAAAGGCTCTATTTAAAGCAGAAAAAAGTGCTTTTATAGATGCCATTGTGATGTCGTTGTCAGTTCCGACACCAAAACAAGAGTTAATTTCATCACTCTCTATTTCAATGTATGCTACAGCTTTTGCAGAGCTTTTACCACCACATGAGTGTTCAGAGTATGATTTGATACTAAACTCATTTTTGTACTCTTGCATCAGTGCATTTTTACAGGCATCTATAGGACCATTTCCTTGTCCCTCTGAAGTGATTTCTACACCATCATATTTATACGTTACATTACAAACAGAGTTGCCTTTGTTTGATGAGAGTGTATACTCAATAAGTTCCATGTGCGTTTGATCTTCAAAGTATGTTTTTTGAAAAATCTCTAAGATTTCAGAAGCTTCAAGCTCACGACCTTTTTCGTCTGTTATAGCTTGAATTACACGACCAATCTCTGGATGCATCGCTTTTGGAAGTTGGTAGCCATAGTTTTTCTCTAAAATATACGCTACGCCACCTTTTCCAGATTGTGAGTTGATGCGTATAATACTCTCATATGTACGACCAACATCAGCTGGGTCAATTGGTAAGTATGGAACTTCCCAAAATGCATCTTTTTTTGCTTTTTGATACGCAAGACCTTTATTAATAGCATCTTGGTGTGAACCAGAAAATGCCGTGTACACAAGCTCGCCAACATAAGGGTGACGTGCATGTGTTGGCATCTCTGTACAACGCTCAACTACTTCAAGCACTTCGTCAATGTTACTAAAGTTTAGCTCAGAATCAACACCTTGCGTTGTCATGTTAAGTGCAAGGGTTATGATGTCAACATTTCCTGTACGCTCACCATTACTTAAGAGTGTTCCTTCTACTCTATCAGCTCCTGCTAAAAGTGCAAGTTCTGTAGCAGCTATAGAAGTTCCTCTATCGTTATGCGTATGTGTTGAGATGATGACATTTTCACGATTATCTAAGTGTTGTGCCATCCACTCAATCTGATCTGCATAGATATTTGGAGTTGTCATCTCTACAGTTGCCGGAAGGTTGATAATAACCTTACGTGTAGGTGATATTCCCCAACACGCAGTAACTGCATTTGATATTTTTGCTGCAAACTCTAGCTCTGTGCCTGTGAAACTCTCAGGTGAATACTCTAAGAAAATCTCGCCATCATGTTGTGCTTCATACTTTTTGACAAGTTCAACACCCTCTAAGGCAAGCGCAATAATTTCCTCTTGGCTTTTTCCAAAGACTATTTTTCTCTGTGCTACAGAAGTTGAGTTATAAAGATGTACCGTTGCTTTTTTGACACCTTGAAGTGACTCAAAAGTTTTAGCAATAAGATGTTCTCTTGCTTGGACAAGCACCTGAATTGTAACATCATCAGGAATTAATTTATGCTCTACAAGACGACGTAAAAAATCAAATTCTACCTTTGAAGCTGATGGAAAACCAACCTCTATTTCTTTAAAACCGAGTTTGAGTAAGAGTGTAAAAAGTTCAAGTTTTTTCTCCATAGACATAGGTGTAATTAATGCTTGATTTCCATCGCGTAAATCAACACTACACCATTTTGGAGCTTTTGTAATACTATTGTTTGGCCATGTTCTATTTGGCAAATCTATTTTTTGGTAAGCTTTATACTTCCCTTGAGGTATATGATTCATAATGAATCCTTTCACTTGAAAATTTTAATAACACACTCTTACATTTGCTATTAAGTTCGGAATTATATCGAATTTGTAGTTACAAAGGAATTCTAAGCGAGAAGCGCGCACCTTCGTGTACATTTTTTACACTGAGTTTTCCAGCTAATTTTTGAGCAATTTGCATACTCATATATAAACCAATTCCTGTCCCTTTACCTTTAGGCTTTGTTGTGATTTCAGGCTTGAAAACATCTTGAATGATGTGAGGAGGAATTCCACCAGCAGTGTCCTCAATCTCTACATATTTATAATGTGTATCTTGAAAAAAGCTGATGTAAATATCACGGTTACGTATCTCTCGTTCATTAAAGGCATCTTTTGCATTATTTATAATATTTAAAATGAGATGCTTAAACTCATTTTCTATACCATGAATGAGAATCTCTTTATCATTTTTAAGATGTATATTGATATTATTTTTTATAAACTCATCATTGATGAGAACCATTACAGATTGTAAAGAGCGTTTGATTCCAAAGCTCTCCTCTGTCTCTGTTGGTCTGAAAAAATTTCTAAACTCATTGAGGGTATTAATCATGTGCTCGATCTGAAGTTGTATATCATCTGTAAAATCATCAATATACTCTTGATTGACAAGATTGTTTTTGAAATCATTTTGGAGCATGTCTGACATCATAGAAATGGCATTGAGCGGTTGCTTCCACTGATGTGCGACTGCATCCATCATCTCACCCATGGCAGCCATTTTTGCTTGTTGTTCATAGCGTTTACGATTTGCATCGCCAAGTTTAACTTCTTCTTTTATACGTCTTTCTAAGCTTTTATTGAGTTCATCTAATTCTGCTTGACGAGCATTGTATCGTTTTAGAAAAATATCTAGGAGTATATCGAGGTCAGTTCTATGTGTTGAGTGGGCACTCTCTTTTATTGCTAAAAGAAGCTCTTTTGTATTTAAATGTACGTACTCACCCATTGGATTTTTACGAACTTTTATTTCAACTGATGGTTTTACAAAAGGATTTAAATTCATGTTATATGATTATAACAAATTTTTTTGAGAAAGAGAGTTAAGGAGAGAGAAAATATGAAAGCGAGGATATTACCTCGCAATCACTAACACTGGTAAGTAGTTTTAAACTCGTAAGCAGTTGGACGCCCTTCATCAGGGTATACATCACGCTCAAATCTATAGTGTCTGTAAGACTCTAAGAATTCATCAGTAAATACTGGTTTTAAAAAGTCGTTATCACGTACAAGAGCCTCTAATGCACCACGAAGTGTGTGTGGCATTTGAGGAATTCCTTTTTCACGAATCTCATCTAATGATAATTCAAATAAATCTTCATCCATTGGTCCTATTGGAACCTCTTTGTTTTGGATACCATCAAGACCAGCCATCATCATAACTGCAAATGCAAGGTATGGGCATGATGTAGAGTCTGGGAATCTCATTTCAATACGTGTAGCTTTTTCACCAGCTCCATAAGGGATACGGCAAGATGCTGAACGGTTTTGAGAAGAGTATGTTAATACACTTGGTGCTTCAAATCCTGGAAGTAATCTTTTGTATGAGTTTGTTGTTGGGTTCGTAAACGCAGCAACAGCACGAGCATGTTTAAAGATACCACCAACATAGTTAAGACCCATTTCAGAGATATTTGCATAATTTCCTTCTTTATAGAAAAGGTTTTTACCTTCTTTCCATAATGATTGGTGTACGTGCATACCATTTCCATTGTCACCATAAAGTGGTTTAGGCATAAATGTAGCAGTTTTACCATTAAGGTGTGCAACCATTTTTACAACATATTTATATTTTTGAACATTATCAGCAGCACCGATGATGTCAGAGAAAACTACACCGATTTCATGTTGACCTTGAGCAACTTCGTGGTGACCAAGAACTACTTCAAGACCTACTTGTTCCATCACTTGCATCATTTCAGCACGAATATCTACAGCAGAGTCAGTTGGAGCTACTGGGAAGTAACCACCTTTTGTACCTGGTCTGTGACCTGTATTATAGTTATCTGGGTATGGGCTATTTGAATTCCACTCACCCTCTTCAGTATCCACTTTGTATCCAGCTTCATTGATACTATCAACAAATGTTACAGAGTCAAACATAAAAAATTCATTTTCTGGACCGAAGTAAGCAGCATCAGCAATCCCTAAAGATTCAGCATGTTTAAGAGCAGCTTTCGCAATCGAACGTGGGCATCTTTCATACGCTTGATTTTTGTAAATGTCATATACATCACAAAATACGATAATGGTTGGATCAGCAGTAAAAGGATCTAAAAAAGCACTATTTGCTTCTGGTTTTAAAAGCATATCTGATCTATTGATTGGTTGCCATGCATCTACTGATGAACCATCAAATGGAAGTCCATTCTCAAAATGACCTGCATTTACAGCACTCATTCTATAACTAACATGGTGCCATGTACCTTTTATATCTGTAAATCTAAAATCTACAAATTGAACATCATTTTCTTCACAAAACGTAAAGAACTCATCTACACTATTAACAAATTTTCCCATATTGGTTATCTCCTGAAATTTAATCTTCAATAGTATATCGGATTTTTATAAAGGAGAATCTTTAATAATGGTTAAAAATTAATCAATTCACTACCCAACTCTTTGAAGATTTACATACCAATCATCATTAAAATACCTAATTTTTGGGGATAACTTAATATCTATATAATCATCACACAATCTAAAAGATTCGAGATACTCTACTGGAACTTCTAACTCTTCTAAAAGAAACTCTTCAATTAGCTCCATATATAAGTGTGTATCATACTCAGCATCAATATCTAAAACATCAGTTTTTATTGTAAACTCTCTTGGTTTATGTGTTTTTATTGGAGATCCTTTGAATGTTTTTAGAATCATAATATGAGAATATTACTTGAAGATTACAGTCGTATTTCTAGTTGTACTTATACTGTAGCATAGTACTTATAGCGATTTTATGCAGTTCTTGTTTAGCAACTTTTTTTTGTTCGGAGAGTACGCTGTTTATAAGATTTTCAGATAGGTTTATGAGTTCTTTATTGATAATAAGAAGTGAAGAACTTGCACTTAAAAGAGGAAATTTTGCAATCTTTGACTCTCTGTCTTTAGTGATAATATAGCCATTATCTTTATCTTTTTGGGAATAAAACTCTTTTGCACTTTGAGAAAATTTGTGAAGTATATGTTGTATGACTTTTAAGTGTTCCTCAAGATTTATATTCTCTTCATCGTGAAACCCAACAAAAAAATCATCACCACCAATATGGGCTTTAAAGACATCTTTATGAAGCTCTTTTCTGAGTATATCTGCAAAAAGCTGGATGACTCTATCGCCATTTCTGAAACCATATACATCATTAAAGGCTTTAAAATTATCTAAATCAAAATAGCATAAAAGGTAGGCATTAGGGTTATTAGAAGCTTTGGCGATATACTTCTCTATCATAGTGTTTCCAGGAAGCCTTGTTAAAGGGTTTTGATCTCTAGCTAGTAAAAGATTTTCTGTATTCATAATGTTGATAATAGCTTTTGCAGATAAAAAACCATAATATTTTGAATTTTCGGTGATGATAATACCTGCAGATTCAGGGTTATTTGAGAAGAGTTCAATAATTGTACCTAAAGAGCTATTGATATCTGCATTTCCACAACTGCTTACAAGATGTTTGAGTTTTGATTTATTCTCTTCATTAAGAAGCAGAGACATTCCATAAGGAGAGTAGAGAAAATCTTTAATTTGTGATTCATAAAGAATTCCAACAGACTCATTATTTTGAGATATAATAGGGACTAAGGGTGTATTTTTATGTGTTTTAAAGTACTCAATAACTACATTCATTTTTGTTTTTATATGAATAGGTTCTATTCTATCAACATACGAAGAGAGTATTGAAGTTTTTGATTGTTCTCTTCTGTCTTTTTTAATAATCTCTGTAATATGTCCATAGCATGGTAGTATCTCTTGGATGTTTTGTGTTGGTATTTGTATAAGGTAGCCTTGAACGAGATGGCACCCAATATCTCTACACGTCAGAAGTTCTGCTTTTGTTTCGACTCCCTCCGCCACAACTTTAATACCAAGCTGAATTGCTAAATGTGTGATACTTCTCACTATGAGTTTCTTTTTGAGATTATTTTCTATGTTCTGTAAAAAGAATCTATCTATTTTTATGATTTCTGGTATGGAGTCATAAAGAAGTTTGAAGCCAGAATAACCAACTCCAAAATCATCAATCGCAATAGATATATTCTCTTGTTTATAGTATTCAATCACTTTTTCCATGTCAAATTCAGATGAAATTTCATGGCGTTCAGAAATTTCAAAACAGATATTTTCTTTGGCAATATTTAGATTTTTTAGAAGTTTTGTTGTATTGCCATGAGAAAAATTTGGCATAGAAAAGAGTCGATTGTCAAGGTTATAAAAAAGTTTTATATCTTGAAAGTTTTCAATTTGTGAATATTTTTTTAGCGCTTTCTCACGAAGTTGTAAATCAAAAGTGTAGAGAATATCTTCTTTGTATATGGTGTCAAAGAGAGCAAAAATAGATTTGAACCCAATGTCTTTAAAATTTCTCAAAAGTGCCTCAACAGCATAGGTTTTTCCAGTATGTATGTTGAGTATAGGTTGAAATGCAAAATCGAGCGTTTCTAAATTTTCAAGCCATTGCTTTGTGAGAACTGGATCCATTATTTACTCCTGTATGTACCTTTTTCGTTGAGATTCTTTAATCATAGCAACTTCAACAACAATAAAACTATCTATACAATTTGAAAAATCGGGGTCTATATTATATGCACAAAATTTTATACCACCTTCTTCACATAAATCACTATACTGTTTGTAAAGAGTAGGTACATTAGAGTTAATACTACTGAGTGCCTGTTTTAATGTTTTAAAATTATCTTTGTACTCTGTAGCATTGAACTCACTAGCTAAATTTTTGATAAGTGTCTCATCTGTTTTAAAATTATATGGGAGTTTTGCACTGACAAGAGCATTTGTATCACCAAAGTTTTCATCATAAAAATACAGAAGCATATCTTTGGCAGTTTTTGAATAAAAAGCACTCAGAGATACAGGTCCAAACATATACTTGACCTGTGGATTATTTCGCAAATAGGCTCCTATGCCATACCATAAGTAATCAAGAGCTCTACTTCCCCAATATTTTGGTTGTATAAAACTTCTACCTAGTTCAATAGCGTCATCGAGGTAGGGAATAAATGCATCATTGTATGTAAAAAGTGTTGTCGTGTAGAGTGCATCCATACCATGAACCTCTATTACACTTTTACACTCTGCAATTCTATACGCTCCAACAATTTCTAAATCTTCATCATCCCATAAAATAATGTGTTTGTAGTATCTGTCATATTTATCAATATCACGTTTTTTGTTGATGCCTTCACCAACTTTTCTAAAAGAAAACTCACGTAAACGACCAATCTCGTTGATGACGATAGAGTTATTGTCTGTAGAAGCGTAGAGATAAATTTTCTTACCATCTTTTGTTTCTCCTAAAAGTTCAGACGCTTTTAACTCTTTTTTGATATCTCTTCTATCTTCAGGGTGCGCAATGGCTTTTTGTGTGATGAAAAAACTTTTCTCTTTTTTGATACTATAAATTTGCTTTTTATAAAGTTCTATAAGCTTATCTTGGTGGATTCCTTTTGGAACAATATTTTCATTTGGAATAATCTCGCCAACAAGAATTTCAATAGATTTATTTTGTTGTTTAAACATCTCATTTGAAAGTAGAAGCATAGAGAGACGTTTGTTAATAGCTGAAACAGAATAGAAAGTTTTAGAGTTTTTTCCACCAATAAAAATTGGTAAAATAGGGGAATTACTTCTGTGTGCAAACTTCAAAAAGCCTTTATGCCATTTTTTATCTTGTATGCCACGAGGAGAGGCACGACTTACTTCTCCTGCAGGAAAGACAATGAGAACCATTTCATTATCAAGTGCTTTGTATATTTGCTCTATAGCCTCTTTTTTTTGTCTTGGCTGAAAATTATTTATATTAGCAAGTAGAGGTTTCATAGGTGCTAGTACTTCAAGGAAGTCATTGGCAACAACTTTAATATCTTTTCTTACAGTACTTACAAGTTTGATTAGTGCAAGAGCATCCAATCCGCCTAAGGGATGATTTGCGATAATAACGACTCTTCCAGAAGATGGAATGTTTTGAATGTCTTTATCTTTTAAAAGATAGTTAAAGTTGAGACGTTCCAACACTTCATCTATAAATTCAAAGGTTCCTAAATGCGCATGTTGTTTCAGAAAATCATTTATTTCCTCTTGATGCACTATGGAAGAGGCAAATTTTGAAATAGCCCCTTTGATAATTTTATTGTTTTGAAGTTTTGGATATTTTTTTGATATCATTTTTTGAACATCAATCATTGCTACTCGTTGTGTTAGAATAGCAATGATTATAATAGAATGATATTACGTAATGATTACATTTTTAGCGAATCCTGCACCCTTTTTTGTCTTTGCTTTTAACTCAAGTTCTGTAATCATAGAGTTGTAATCAATGCCTTGTTGGTGCATTGTCGCAAAACAGGTAGCAATAACAGCTATAGTATTTGGAACCTCTCCTTTCTTTTTATAGCCCTGAATGTTTTTTTCGCTGACTTTAATTAATTTGCTAAATTTTGGCAAACTAATTTCTGCATCAAGAAGTCTCTTTTTAAAATCTATAAAAGTCATTCTCTACCTTTTGCAATAATATATGGCGTGAATTATAGCATATCTACCTATTTTATTGACATAACTACATAAAACATGTACAATAGACATAATTTATTACTATTTTTTAGCAAAATAGGAGTAAAAAAACAGTACTTAAAGGAGCCACCAATGGCAAAAGAATTAAAGAAAAAAGCACTTAAGAAAAAAGCAGCAAAAAAAGTGTTGAAGAAAAAAGTTGCTAAAAAAGCAGCAAAAAAGAAAGCCGCTAAAAAAGTTCTTAAGAAAAAAGTAGCAAAGAAAGCAGCAAAGAAAAAAGCTGCTAAGAAGACAAAAAAGTAATTAAAACTTTATAGTAAACGTAGAACCTTCATTTTCTTCACTCACTATTTGAATAGAGAAGTTATGAAGGTTTACGATGTTGTTGACTATAAAGAGTCCTAAACCTAAAGAGTTGTTCCAAGAATTTTCATGTACTCTGTAAAACTTATTTGTTATATTTGCTAAGTTTGTTTGTGAAATTCCAATACCGCTATCTATAACACTGAGTTGTGTTTCATTAAACGTTACTATCACCTCATCTTCAGAATACTTAATTGCATTTTCAACTAAATTACTTACTAAAACACTAAAGAGTGACTCATCCGCACGTACAGTGAGACTACTATCACCTTGAATGATAATTTCTCTTAAAGGATAGTTTATTTTCATGTTTTCTACTACATCATCTATGACTGAAGCAATGTTGAGTTGTGTAAAATTTGTAGTTTGCTGTCCACTATCTAGTTTAATGGAGAGTCTAAGCGTATCAATCAAATCATTGAGTTTAGTGCCATTTTTATAGATTTTAGCTATAAATTTTTTACGAATATTTGGATTAAGATTTTCATCTTCTAAAAGTGTTTGTGAGTAGCCATTAATAACAGCAATAGGGTTTTTAAACTCATGTGATATAGCTGAAATGATGTCATCCTTTTGTTTGTTGGATGCTTGAAGTTTGCTAGTAAATTTCGATTTTTGTTTCTCTTTTTTTACTAAAATCTGAGATACTTTTGTTAAAAGGCTTGTTATATTAGAAAACTCTTCAGAAAGCTCTGAATGAATATAGGTAGGCTTTTTCTTTTTTGCTAAAGCTGTTAAAAAATTTGCTATTTTGAGTGTTTCATACTCTATTCTTTTACTTGTGTTGTATGCAATAATAAAGAGAACCATAAAAAATAGTATTAAGACAGCAAAAATTTTACTTCCAAGAAGTATCATATGATGATTTATAGTTTGTAACTCTTCAGCGAGGCGAATGTAAACTACACTGTTATCAAGAGTAATTTTTTTTGCAATATAGAGAAGGTCTTTGTTAATAGTTTTTGAATGTCGAATGATAAGTCCAAAAGACTCTTTATCAGCTTGTTGTACCTCTGTTCTATATCTATGATTTTCCATAGTCTTTTTATCTTTATGAGATTCAGCGATTACAACACCCTCAGCATTTATGATGGTAAGTCTAAGGTTTAAATCTTTTTTGATTTCAATTGCAAGTGCATCTAAATTAGCATGATTTTGCACTTCGTAGGAGAGAATTGCAATACTTTGCAAAAGAGAGTTTTTCGTTTGGGTAATATAAAAGTTTTTTGTCCAATAATAAACAATTCCACCAACAATTAACAAGAGAATTGAAAAGATAAAAATAAATTTTCTTAATAATATCTGATGAAATTTCAACATAGGCGTATTGTAGCAAAATTAGCTACGAAGTGCTCCACCGATTTTTGCATACACAAGTAAGTTTGCTATACTAATAGTACGTGATGCAATTTTTCCACTTTTTCTTAAAGCTCTAAGCATTTTATGAAATTTTTCAAAACTATTTGATCCATCTGCTTGTAAAGAGAGGTTACGTTCTACCATCTCATAAAGCTCGTCTGTTTTACTCTCTTCTATGAGTACTTCATTGTATATCTCTTGAATTTCATCAGTGTCTTCACACACTAAAAGACTCAGTGAAAGTTCTATAGCACGCACTGTAGAAGCCTGCATAGGTACTGCATACTCATTTATTGTTTCTATATCAATATCACTGCATACATCCATAAAGCCTCGAATAAAACTACGTGTACTTGAACATGCTCGCGCTAAATCATTTGTGATTTTAAGGTATGCAATTACATGTCGCAAGTCTCTTGCCTCAGGCGTGTAGAGTGCTAATACTTTGATAATGCGATTATCTATATCATCTGTTCTTGAACTAATGTTTTTAATATACGATTTTGCAATGCTAAAATTGCTAACATCACCATCTTTGAGTGCAGAGAGTAAAAGCTTATTTGCTTCGAGCAAACCAGTACCTATCTCTGTAACCTTAGATTGTATCTCAGTGAGATTCTCTTGAAAATTTGTTGACATTTTATTTCCTTATATTTTAACCAAAACGGCCAGTAATGTAATCTTCAGTTTTTTTCTCAAGTGGATTTAAAAATATTATTTCTGTTTTATTATACTCAATTAAATCACCAAGGTACATAAATGCAGTGTAGTCACTAATGCGAGAAGCTTGCTGCATATTATGTGTCACAATCGCGATGCTTATATCTTTTTTTAACTCAACTATCAGCTCTTCAATAGCTCCAGTTGAGATAGGGTCAAGTGCAGAAGTTGGCTCATCAAAGAGCAAAATTTCTGGTTTTACAGCGACAGCACGAGCGATACATAGACGTTGCTGTTGCCCGCCTGAGAGTCCCATCGCTGATTGCCCAAGTCTATCGTGTACCTCTTTCCATAAGGCACTTCCTTGAAGAGCCACTTCTACACGATCTGCAAGTTCAGTTTTGTTTTTTATACCAGCTATTTTAAGCCCATACGCCACATTGTCAAAAATGCTCATTGGAAAAGGAGTTGGCTTTTGAAAAATCATTCCTACTTGCTGGCGAAGCTTAATAAACTCATTCTCTTTTTTAATATCTAAAATGTTACGTGTCTCTCCATCTTCTAAATTTAGAAGCTCAATTTTTCCATCATAAGTGTTACCCGGGTAGATGTCGTGAATACGATTCATGCTCCTAAGTAGAGTAGATTTTCCACATCCGCTAGGACCTATAAGCGCTGTAATTTTGTTTCTCATAATGGGTAGTGTAATATTTCTCAGAGATGGATGTTCCATTCCTGGATACGTAAAAGAAAATTTTTTAATATTCATTATTGGCATATATAATCCTTGTTTAGTGTTTATTTCTTGTAAAAAATCTTCCAGCGAGGTTGATAAATAAAACCAACACTGTAAGTATAAATGAAGCTGCCCATGCTAAGTCACGGCTAGATGCTTCTGGTTCGTTTGCCAAATCGTAAATGCTCACAGTAAGAGATGGAAAACTCTCAGATAGATTGAGCGTAAAGTAGTTGCTTGTCTCTGATGTAAAAAGAAGAGGAGCAGTCTCTCCAATGATACGTGCAAAGGCAAGTAAGATACCTGTCATAATTCCAACTTTAGCAGCTTTGATAACAATATCTAAGATGACTCTGTATTTAGAAGCACCAAGGGCAACCCCAGCTTCTCTTAGTTCACGAGGAACAAGAGAGAGCATATTGTCAGTTGTATTTATGATAACAGGTATCATCATTATAGCAAGAGCAATAGCTCCAGCGTATCCACTTGTGCCACCTGTTGGGATGACAATGACTGCATAAACAAAGGCACCTATAACAATAGAAGGTGCTGACATCATAATGTCACTTAAGTCGCGGATGAGTGAAGCATATCTTCCTCTCCCATATTCTTGTATATAGATACCCGCAGCCATACCAAGAGGTATACCAATAAGTGAAGCAAGTCCAGCTAAAATAAACTGCCCAACGATGAGGTTTCTAAGACCACCATTTATAAGGTCATTTAAAAAGAGGCTTAAATGAAAGGAGCTTAAACCTTTGATAAAAAGTGTAATAAGTATCCACGCTAAAAATGTTAAACCAATCATCGCTGAGACAATAGAGAGAATCAGAAATGTTTTATTTATAAATAATCTCATCTATTTTGCCTTTTTTAGGAAGTAAAATTTAGCCAATGAGATAACACCAAAGCTAATTACAAAGAGAATAAGTGCAAGATAAAATAGAGAACTCTCACCAAGTCCACTTGCCTCACCAAAATTATTTGCCATTGCAACTGGTATAGAAATAGTTGGATCATTGATAGCATCAGGTAAAACAAAAATAGAGCCAATAAGAAAGGCAACTGCCATAGTCTCACCCAAGGCACGACCTAGTGCTAAAATGATAGAACCAATAATACCAGTTTTTGAATATGGGAAGATGACATCTTTAATCACTTCAAATTTTGTAGCCCCTAGAGCATACGCAGACTCTTTTAAAACGCCAGGAGTTGTGTTCATACTATCTCTTGTAATCGCTGCCATAAATGGAAGAATCATAACTCCAAGAACAAGACCAGCGGTTAAAAGCGAGACCTGATACCCACCAACTAAATCAGCAACAATAGGAGCAAAATAGTAAAGCCCCCACATACCAAAGATGATACTCGGAATTGCAGCAAGAAGCTCTATTGCTATACCCACAACGTGGGAGATGTTTTTTGGTGCTATTTCTGCAAGGAAAACAGCGATTCCCATAGCAATAGGGAGTGAAAAAACTAAAGCTATAAGCGTTGTAAGAAGTGTTCCAACAATAGGTACTAAACCACCATAAACAGTTTTAGTTGGTACACCATCATTATCATCAAGAATAGGATCACCATACTCTGGCTCATCAATGATTTCGTCTGCAACGCTGGGTATTGTATGTTCAAGGGCTACTTCTTTATTCCAATCTGGATTGACAATAAAGTTAAATCCAAACTCTTCAATAGCGGGCTGTGCTGCATTAAAAAGTGTTATAAATATACCAATAAGTATAATAAACACTAATGAGGCACTAGTTAAAGAGAGTTTTTGAAAAATTTTTTCCATATATACGTCTGCCTATTTAAGAATGTAGAGGGAATTATATGGATAGTTGGTTACAAGGAGGTTACAAAATACCATGTAAAAAACATGGTATTTAAGAGGAGAATTGAAATTTGAAATTTATTTGATACCTTTAGTTTCCCAATAGGTTCTAATTTTTGCTGTTAATGTGTCTGGTAATGGAACAAAACCTAAACTTTTTGCTATCTCTTTACCATCTGTATAACACCAGTCATAAAACTTTGTCACTTTTTTGTTCATTGCTGGGTGTTCTGCTGGAACAAGTATGAAAGTAGCTGCTACCATTGGGTATGAATCAGCACCTTCAGGGTCTGCGATAATAGCGTAAAAGTCTCTTTTCGGATCAAGTGAAGCTTTTGCAGCAGCAGCTTGAAAAGACTCTAGTGTAGGTTTTATATAGTTACCTTCTTTGTTCTCTACTGTAGCCATTGCAATGTCATTGTTTGCTGCATCTGCGTAATCAATGTAACCAACAGAGTAAGGCGTTTGTTTCAGAAGTGTAGCAACACCCGAGTTTGTTTTTCCACCAATGTGGTGATCGCCTGGCCAAGTAAGCTCTTTTTTAGCACCATACGTTTTTCTCCAATCTTTAGAGACTGTACTTAAATAGTATGTAAAGTTATATGTAGTTCCACTACCATCTGCACGGTGTACAAAAGTAAGTTTTTCATGTGGAAGTTTTACACCTGCATTCTCTTTAGTAATGATTTTATCATCCCAATACGCTACAGTACCAGAAGCGATAGCAACAATCGCAGCTCTGCTTAGTTTTAATTCACTTACATTAGGAAGATTATATCCCATTGTGATAGCACCAACAACACCTGGGAATTGGTAAAGCTTGTTGTGTTTTAAATCTTTCGGAGAGAGTGGTTTATCTGTTCCAGCGAAATCTACAGCTCTTTTTTGAGCATCTTGAATACCTTTTGATGAACCTTTCTTAATGTAATCAATTTTGATTCCTGTCTCTTTGTTGTAGGCTTTAATCCATTTTTGGTATACACTATATGGAAAAGAAGCACCGCTTCCTTTGATTACATCATTTGCACTGAGTCCTGTGAATAACACTGCAGTAGCAAGAGCTACTTTCATTACTTTTGTCATTGTTCAACCTTATTGATTTTGATTTGAGGAAGTATAAATTAGTTTGGTTACAGTAAGATTACATAAATACCTTTTATTTGTAACCTATAGCCATTATTGTAACCATTACGTAATCAAATTTATTTATACTTCTGCCACTTAATGATAAAGGGAATACTCATAATGAAAAAAATTATATTATCAGCAGTTACTGCTGTAACTTTAGGTTCAGTTGCAATCCATGCTTCTGACATAAAACTTTACCAAGATGCAAATGGACAAGTATTTACTTCCGCTGCTGATGGGCGTACTCTTATAGAAGATAAATCAACTTCTGTATTTGCGCATGCTGATAAATTAAAATTTAGTGGTCAAACATTTATTGGCTATAAAAATACAGACTTTAAAGATAACACTGCAAATCCAGATACACAGACTTTTGAAGTACGTCGTGGATATTTACAACTCAAAGCATACCTACTAGATGATCCAAAATCTTACTATCGTGTAACCTTAGACTTAAAACAAGATTCTGACATAGATGGTGGAAGCTTGGTAGTACGTGCAAAATATGCGTACCTCTACTTAAATGAAATCTTACCAGCGACTGGTTTAGAAATTGGTCTTGCGCACCGTCCTTGGCATGATTATGAAGAGCACAACTCTTGGTACTATAGAAGTATTTCAGAAGTACTTATAGAAAACAAAAACTCGGCTCACTTAGCTAACTCTGCTGACTTTGGAGTGATGGCTAAAACTGTAACAAAGTATGTGGATGCTGACATTGGTGTTTTTAATGGAGAAGGATACCACAATCCTCAAATTAGTGATGGTATGAGTTTGGAGTGGAGATTTACAGGACACTTACTTGGTGTAAATGGAAAAGACAATCAAACAAAGAGCACGTACTTTGATGCTTCATTTTTCGGTCAATTAAATTCAAAACACTACGCTGTAAGTGCTACACAAACAGATGACTTAAATTTTTATGGTTTACATACTGTGTTTAATATGCCAATGTTCTTAGCTTCAGCGCAGTACGTACTCTCAGACGATACTTCAGATGTATCAACACGTGTATCTGCTGGTGCAGGGAATGGGTATAGTGTAAATGGTGAGTTCCGTTTTGGTTCAGCGTATCAGTATAAACTACTTGGTAAGTACGACTCTTGGACTCCAAAAGCTCTCTCTGGTACACCAGAGTATGAAAGAAAAACTATTATCGCAGGTGCAGCTTGGAAACAAAACAAAAATGTTGAATGGGTAGCAAACGTAACTGTTAACAGTGATAAAGATGATTACTATAAAACTTCAGCAGCTACAGCAAATGGCACAGCATATATGCTCACAGCGGAAGTAGGGTTCTAAACCTTACTTCTCTTCTTCCTTATTGATTATACCTTTCATAATTGATGTTCATCCAACCCAAAGAGTAGAGTTCTATAACTAAATCATTAATATTTGTATTATTATTTTCAAAAGAAAAATTGATAGCTGAGTAAAATTGTAGGCTATCTTGCTCGGTTTGTATTTGATATTGTGGACTAGATGACATTCCTACAGAGTATCTATCTTGATCTAAAGCATTTAAATTATATTTTTTTAAAACCTCTTTGGTCTTCGCAAAAATAGCATCATTTTTTTTCAATGCTTCTTGAGGTGTTTTGGCATTCTGGCTTGAGGAGATAGTAAATGCGTACATTATTTTTTGCGCAACAATAGTTTCTGTTTTGAGTGTTTCTTGTGTCCCTGAAGCATTATTCTCTGCAAAACATGTGTTTGTGAAAATTAAAAATCCAGCCAGACAACTGATGTATATACCTTTTTTCAATTGGTATCCTTTTTTGCGAATGATTATAACAGAAATACAATGCAGTAATGTTAGAATGTTATGAATAGTATTTTATTACCTTCATTATATTCTAAAGGAGGTAATCAAATATATTGATACTCAATGATACCTTTACATTGGCTTTCATATAATTTGTTCTGTTATATTTTTGTCCATCATCTAAAGAACTCTTTTGTTTTGTTATCTGTATCATGGGCAGCGTCCTTCTGTTCGTTTTTGGCAGTGGTATTCACAGTTCTCCTCTGGGGTTCCGGAGTAATAGGTGTTAGCAAACATCTGTTTCCACTGCGTGACACATTCGACAAAGCGTTTACGGTCGGCACCATCGGCACCATGATCTACAAGGAGGTTAAGTACGTCGGAATCCTTAGCATAGTAGATTGCGATGCCAGCATTTGGGTCAATGCCGTAATCAATTAAGAACGATATTGTGTCAACGTCTCCGGCATGCACGGCTTGGATCAAGGTGCCGTAGGTTATGGCACTCTGCGGGATAAGCATAGCAATGATGGCGCGGCGTTTTCTACTAGCTTCGGGGTCTTTCTCATAGTCTGGAAGTGGTTTGAGTGCCTTTTCTAGGGGTTTAATTGGACCTGCCGAAGCAGACATAAAAGGGATTTCTGGGTCGGCTCCGAGATCGAGCAGGGTACGAACAGCTTCAGGGTTTTTGGATTCGATGGCTTCGTAGAGTGGTGTAGTGCCCCGACTATTTCGGATGTTCACGTCTATGCCGGACACGACCAACAGCCGTATCATGTCTGGGTTGTTACGAAGTGCCGCGAGGTGCAAGGCGGTATTTTGGGAGGAATATTCGTAAGTGGCATTGATGTTTACCCCCATTTTGATCAGCCGTTTTGTCAGGTTGAGATCATTCCGATCGACGGCCAAAAGAATCGCATTAGGAGGTGGTAGGGCACCGTGTTGTAAAAGCATGTCAAAAAAGGCAAGATTTTCCTGATGAAGGGCGGCTTTTGTTAAGAGGTCGTTGTGTGCCGACGCACCGTGTTCTAGTAGGGTTGCCGTTATGTTAATGTCGGAGGAGTTGATGGCGAGAAGTAGTGGTGTCGTGCCATCGCTTTCCTTATAGTTGAGATCAACCCCGTTAAGTTCGATAAACTGCTTCGCCAGCGCTGGGTGTTTAGCCCTCAGTGCAGCAGTGAGAAGGTTAGAACTATGAAAAATACCTTTAGGGGCACTCTGGGAAGGATCAATTTTTATTCGGTCGAAGAGATAAGTAAAGCTGGATGCATCTCCTAGATAGAGCAGAGTGATGGCAGCGTACGAAGGGGTTAGCTCTCCACCGGCAGAGAGGATGCGATCGATGCTCCATGTATCGCCCAGCAAAGCAGCATAAAAGAGAGGGCTGTACCCTAATGGTCCAAGTGTATTGACACTTTTTGGATCACGTTGCAAGAGAGTGTTGAGAGTGTCGTGCTGCGTTTTAACAATGGCGGCAATTAGAGGTGGTTCGGTAATCTTACTGTTCTTATAGTGTTGTACTAATGATTTGATGTCACGTTGTTTAAGTGTTTGTTCAATAGAGAAATTGTTCATATAAATTAAGTCGACTGGTAGAAAAAGAGTATCTCCTGCCACGGAACTGACTATGTTGATGCTAGTATAGAGGTAAAATACAGTGGCGTTAAAAAAATCTCCGACAGGGATGAAAAGTGCTCCCACACCAATGGGACCATTGGGACCGTAGTTTGTATGATTGTTTGAGGGACCTTCAAGTAGGTCCTTACTAGCTTGCTTAGTTCCCGAGTAAAAATTACCCATCTGGTTCCCATTGCCACTTTTAGTTTGAAGTGTAGAACAGCCATTCAAAAGAAAAAGCAGGAGAAAAAATGTGAGAAGACGAGTAAATGATATCACAATAAAAAAAGTCCTAAAGTATAATCCTATAAGTATATCATATTGCTTTAAAATATGATTGGATGAGTCAATTAATCTCCTTGTATTTATGCTAATCTCATAAAAAATAGACTATACTCAGTCATAAAATTTCCCCTATTTCATATCTTAACTAAGGAGCTTTTGATGGCAAATAATAGAGTAATCTGGCAGCGTTTAAAGGGCTTATTTATTGTCCTTTTAAGTCTCTACCTAGGCTTCAAAGCTGGAAGCTACTATGACCAGTGGAAGAGCTATGAATACCACAAGACATTTCCCTCAACCCTTAGTATGAAAAGCCTTTTTACTTATACAGACGTGTCTATCAGTGATGAACACTTCTCATGTGAGGGAGAACGTTTGCAGACGGTGGGAGAGGTTATGGCTTCCATCTTCTCGCACAATCAGAGCTATGAACGTAACAAAGTTGAATATGGATGTTATGGAGATGAATGCATCTTATCTGTCACTGACTGCAGTCCCTTTAAAAGTTCTGAGTGTGGTAGTAGAATTTTACGCTTGAGTATCACTCCAGATGGCAAAGCCCTTACAGATAGTTTTAGCTGTATAGATATGCCATGAGTTATATATAGTTTGATCCATCAACCCTATTTCAGACAAATAAATGAAACTATTACCCAGCGATTTCTTTTTGTAACATTTATAGTGCTCTTTTAATTATTTATATTAAGTTCTTATGCACTATAATGGGAATGGATAGATTGTTGTTTGTAACCATACGCTTAGAAATGATTCAAAGGAGAATTACATGAAAACAGAAAAAATACAAAATGTGAAAGATTCAAAAGTATATCTTATTGGTAGTGGAATTGCAGGACTTGCGAGTGCTGTATATTTAGTAAAAGATGCTGGTGTTCCTGGTGAAAATATTCATATTTTAGAAAAAGATTTAATTCCTGGTGGAGCTACTGATGGTGCTGGAAATAAAGATAACGGATTTGTTGTGCGTGGAGGAAGAATGCACGAAATGCACTATGAGTGTTATTGGGAACTACTTTCTCACATTCCTTCTTTGGAAGACCCAAATGTTTCAGTAAGAGACGAATCTTATGATTTTAATAAGCGCTTTGTTTCAAACGGGCAGGCTCGTCTACTAAAAGATGGGAAAAAACTAGATGTATCTTCTTATGGTTTATCATTTAAACAACAAACAGATTTACTAAAATTAACCTTTGTTTCAGAGAATTCACTTGGTAATAAACGAATAGAAGACTGGTTTGATCAGACTTTTTTTGACACAAACTTTTGGTATATATGGACAAGTATGTTTGCATTTCAGAAATGGAGTAGTGTTGCTGAAATGAGAAGGTATATGAAAAGGTTTATCCATCTTATTGACGGTTTACCAAGATTGGGTGGTGTTATGCGTACCAAATACAATCAATACGATTCCGTAGTAAGACCTATGAGACGATACCTTGAAGAAAAAGGTGTGAAGTTTGACATGGGCAAAGAGGTTGTAAATATTGACTTTAATCTCTCAGTTGACAAAAAGAGTGCCTCAGTGATACATCTTAAAGACAAAACAGAAATAGTGCTTGGAAAGAGTGATTTTGTATTTATTACAAATGGTTCCATAACAGAAAGTACGGACAATGGAACTTGGGATACTCCTGCAAAATTGAAAGGTTTAGAAGAGTCTGGATCTTGGAAACTCTGGAAAACGCTTGCAAAAAAAGATAAAGCTTTTGGCAATCCTGATCCATTTTGTGACAATATTGATTTGCAAAAATGGTACTCATTTACAGCAACCATGAAAGACAGTACATTTCATGACTATATGGAAAACTTTTCGGGCAATGTTGATGGGACAGGTGGACTTGTTACGCTGAGTGATTCTAACTGGCTTATGTCATTTGTAATAGCACGTCAACCCCATTTTGTAAACCAACCTGATGACGTGAAGATTTTTTGGGGTTATGGACTCTATCCCGATAGAAAAGGTAATTATGTTGATAAAACAATGGCGGAGTGTAGTGGTGCTGAAATGCTAGAAGAACTTTATTTTCATTTGAAAATTCAAGATATAATGAAGCCAATTACAGAAGCAGGAAAGGTAAACTGTATTCCAGTTGCTATGCCGTTTGTTGATAGTCTTTTTATGCCAAGAAATCTTGGTGATAGACCAGATGTTATACCAGAAGGAGCAACAAATTTTGCCTTTTTAGGACAGTTTGCTGAGGCACCTGATGATTGTGTATTTACAGTAGAATACTCTGTTCGGACAGCTCAAATGGCAGTGTATGGTTTATTTGATACTGGCAAGACAGTGCACCCGATGTATGACTCGGCACATAACCCAAAATACTTACTTGGAGCACTCAAAGCAATTAGCAGATGATGCAATATAACTGAGTGATATAAGACATTTTTTGCTTGTATCTCTCCTCTCTCAATATTACATCGTAGATGTAATACTGTAAAACTTCTTAAGTTTTACAGAAAAAAATAATACGCACGTAACACTAAAAATAATACGCACGTAACACTAAAAATAATACGCACGTAACACTAAAAATAATACGCACGTAACACTAAAAATAA
>JBFHKA010000021.1:0-36816 GCA_041595535.1 Sulfurimonas sp.
GGATGTGGTGGATTTCAGGAAAAAATACGTATCAGCCCGATTTAGTAGCCGCGCTTAGTGAATACACTGGTGATCTGTATGGACAAGTTATCAGTAACTCTTCACAAAGTGATAATTTTGCCAATAATGATTATAGTGAAGTGTTTACGCAGGCAAAGGCTTTATGTATGCGCTATATAGAGCCTTGGAACTACGAGTTTGAAAACAATACTTATAATGACTTGATGGATGATTTTAATATGTATACTACAGATTACTTTGATTCACAAACAAAAAAACCAGAGTGACTTTTGAGATTGGATCTATTTTTTATAAGTTCGTGACTTCCCTCAATTTCTCCAAAACTCTAACCATAGCCAAAGTGTCAAGCTTACAGTATTGTAAAAGTGCATGTCGCATTTTTTCTTTTTCTGCATTATTCATCTTTGACATGGAAGCATAGGCACTCATGGCTTGGCTTCCATTTTGTACTCCGTCTAGTTCTTTGTATGCCATTGCCATCTCGGGGACTAGGGCAGGGAGAACGTACTTTATGGAGTAGCTTCCTTTCATACTTGGTGTTACATAATGCTTTTGTTGAAAAGGTGTCATCAAATCTTTTATATTTGCGTGTATGGCTAGAAGATGTGCATTGAGTTCTGGGTAGTTTGCGGCGAGCTTGGCTATGACACTTTTCTCGAAACTCATGTTGTATGTTAAAAGTGTTACGTGCGTAGGAATATCTTCGCATAAACTCCGTGCTAGAGGCTCTCTTGGGTCACTTCCATCTTGCGCCAAAAACTCTCTGTGCTCTAGTGTCCCATCTGCGTGTTCTATGTGAAGCGAGTATTGAAACGGTATCTGCATGAACGGACTTACACCTTTGAACTCTGGCACGGCTTGTTGATATGTCTCAAAGTCCAAATGGTAGATAGGATAGCGCAGAGCAGTCACAAACTCTTTGATGGCTTCTTTGTTTATGTGTGTCTTTGCAGACTTATAGTTTTCTACTGCTTGTCGTTGCATGAGAGTCATGGCGAAGTCGTTTGGTATGTCGTCTATGTTGATTATGCCTTGTTCATACAGCTCTATTTGCTTCTTACTTCCGAGGTTGAAAATGTTAAAAATTGAGTACTCGCCAATGTCTCTTTGGACCCTCCAACAGTACTCTTTTGCATCACACTCATAAGGATTATTGCACTGTTTTCCTATGTCAATATTTGGCTCATTATCTTTCGCATGTAACGTCTCTTCAAACTCTTCTAAAATACGTGGTATACCTGCTTGAAGTTCCCTTGTTTGCGTGGTTACATCGACTATGGTAAATAACGCACGTAACACTAAAATATTGTCTCTTATGTAGTCACTATTTATATGTACAACATTTGTGCTTTTGACCTTGAAACCAAGCGACTCCAAAACATACTGTTGAATGGAAACATCGTGAAGATATATATCTTTAAGAGAGGTAGAACTCTTGACCTCATAGATGCTCACGCCATCTGCCTCGACCTCTAATACATCGACCATCACCAAGATGCCATCGTAACTAAACGTAGCCTCGTAGATGTATGGCACTCCCTCTGCAAGATACTCTTTTGTAGTAGCTAGCATTTCATCGTAGTTTCTTGAAAATGGAACTTCTTTGCCATTGGGGAAAAGCTCACACGCCAAATCTCCCACAAGATTACCAGTATCAAAAATAGCCTGAGCCGAAGCATCTGGCGGTGTCAGTACTTCTGGCTTATACTTTTTCAGCCAGAGTGATTTTTGACATTGGATTCCGCGAGTGTAGAGGGATTTTGATAAGTTCATTTCAACATTATACATCAAAGGGATTGTATAAATTTTTTTATACTTTTCTTTTTGATTTTTTTGCCATCTACATTAGCCACTGCATTCTCTTTGCAGTGCTGACACATATCTATACAAGATTTAATTTTAATCTCAGCATCAGGAAAAAATGAAGTGAGCTTTTTTTTAAATTTATTTGTTTTAGAGTAGTTCTTACAAATTTTAATTAGCATTGTTTGTTGTTGCCTGCTTCGTTGCATTACGCTCAGAGAGTTTATTGTCAATCATAAATAGTCCATTTTTATCATCAACATGGTTTAATTCTGAGATGATGTATGTGACAGTTGCCTCTTCTTCTATTTGCTCTTGTAGAAACCATTGAAAAAAACCGTAAGAAGTATGGTCTTTTTGTTTCATTGCTATGTCACATAGTTTATTAAACGATTTTGTCATTTTTTGCTCATGAAGTAAACTGTTTTGAAAACACTTTAAAAGTGATGCATACTCCATTTCAGGCTTTTCAATACGCAGAAGTTCAACTTTACTTCCTTGGCTTAACATGTAGTTATAAATCTTAGATGCATGCATTTGCTCTTCATCGTGCTGCAACATAAACCAACTAGCGGCACCATTATACCCGGCATTTGTACACCATGCCGACATGCCAAGGTAAAGATAAGCAGAGTAAAACTCCTTGTTAAGCTGTGAATTGAGCTCTGTTGTCATTTTTTCACTAATCATTGTCATATCCTTTTATTTTAATCTAAAATATAATCGTGAGTCAGTATTTCAAGTACGTGACCGTTGTAATGATGATTTGTTTTTACATCATCAAGCCAGACTTTTAAAAATTCAAAGCCAAAAATCCGCTCATAAAACTTAGCCGATTTTACCTTGTCGTAAGCGGGGATTACTGTATGGTTAAGTGTAATATCCATAATATTTTCCTTATGATTTAAGAATGTATCACAAGTAAAATTTGTAAATGTTTTATAATTTTTTTTAATGTTTATGTGTAAGTTTAAGTTTTGATAATAGGAGTGTACTCTGAGCCGAAGCATCAAAGTGACTTTTGACATTGGATTCCGCGGGTGTATAAAGATTTAGAGAGGATCGTCATTCTTCTCTGAGCTATAATTATCAAGTTCTTTATATTTCAGCATTTATTAAACGATTCGCAGAACCTTTCTTAGAAGGACTTAATTTTGGTGTACAATCAATAATTAGGGGTCTAATAGTAAGTTTTTTTGGAATTTCTTTGATTAAATCGTCCTCCAATTCTTTTATAGTTGAATACTTTGCTGGCTCATTAAAGATATCAGATTTGTACCATAAAACTAAAAAAATTCCTTCTTTTCTTCCGACATCTTTAATATAAAGTGGTAATTGTGTATTTATACCGTGCGCAAGTAAATTATGATGTGCATTTTTAAGTTCAACACATACATTCATTGAAATATCATTTTTAGTATAATGAAAATGAAAATCTAGACTCCCATCTGCTGCAATTATTTCTCTAGATACTCGTATACCTTTAATTTCTGCAATGTCTTTAATCTGATTATATAATACAGCTTGGGCATTTGGTTCTGATATCGGCACTTTTTTACCATCTTTGTTTATCCATAAAGATTTATATAGTCCAGACAACTCGATAGATTTTTTTATTGTTAATTCTAGTAACTTGTAGCAAAAATCAAGAAATATTCTATTATTTACAATCTCAACATTATAAAGCAAATCTCTTATTGGTAAAAAATCATCGTTTAAATACAGTTCATTCATTTTTGTTAAAAATCTTTTTTTAATCTGGAAATATGAATTAAAATTTGTTATGGTAAAAAGTTTGTGATGAATTAACTCATTTTTCTTATTTATATAACTAACAAGATAATTAGATATCAGATTAGAGTTTATATCTTGCCTTTCTAAAGTAAAAGGTAGCAGTTTTCTTTTAAATAAATTAAACACTATGTCAATTATAAAATCTTTATGAGGATGATATTTACCTCCATGTTGTGCATCCTCTTTTTCAAAATCTTTATGAATTATCTTATTATCAACAATCTCAAAATCAGGATGAAAGAAATTTGATATTACAATATTGACTATTGTACTATTTTCTATATTGCCAATTGAATCAGATAAAAAAGTTAATGGCATACCATTTATATTTAAATTGGAGCTATCTAAAAAAGAATATACTGGATCTTCAAAAAGATTATCCACTCTTAAAAACTCTATTTTAATGTCATTTTCTATATCTTGTGAAATGAATTTATCATCAATTTTATATGCTATGACAAAAGAAATAATAGTTTTGATTTCATTTTCATCTTGACTTTCAAAATTTGGTTCAGCTAGTTCTACAGTTGCATTTCCAAGTGTAATATTCTCAGGGTTGAAGTTTATAGATTCTTTTAAAAAGAGCAGCTGCTCTTCCTCAATATATTCTTTGTATTCTTCAATAATATCTTTTATCTCATCTTTGGTTTCAAATTGAAATAGATTATTGTTAAAAATTAATTCGCTTAATAAAAAGTTCACAATAAGCTTTAAATTGGCATTTTTTACATTTTTGATTTTATCAAGTACATTTAGTTCATCTTGAATAGTTTTAAATATATCAATTATATGATTATTTGAAATCTGTACCTTTATTAAAAATCTTGTATAAAATATATATGCTTGATTCAAAGAAATGATAAAATCATTTAAATGTTCTTCTATTTGATATTTCAAAGGTTCTTTTAAAGCTTTAACTATTAAATCTTTTCTAATCTTAATACTCTCAATTGCTAATTCTTCAGGTAAAAATCTGATTAGCTTATCCCACTCATTCGGAAAAGAGATATTTTCACTATTTATTACAAATATTTTTTGTAATATTGAAATTCTGCCATTTATCAGAATAGAATTTAATATTATAATCAACTGTTCAAATAACTCAATATTGATATTTTTTTGGATTTCTTTAATAATATCTGTAATAAATTTTTCTGAAATTTCTATAATATCTAGAGTAATATGATTGCCATTTTCATCAAAAGCATTTATCTCAGTTGTATATAAATTTCCTTTTATTTTAACGATACATTTTTTAGGTGAATTATTTTGATAATATAAGACAGTTTCAAAATAAATCTTGATTAGGCTAAGTAATCGTTCAGTATTAGTTAATGTATCTATGTTCTTTTTTACTTGTAAAAAGCTGTTTATTTCATTCAAATTTTCAATATATTTTGATGCTTTACATTCTTTAATTGTGACCATCAATACTCCTTAATATATAAATTAATCTCTACAACTCCACAACCCGCTCAAACATCTCTTTAATTTCCATCTCGTGGCTGATTAAAAATATCTGTCGGTATTGCTCTTTTATGGTGTGGAAGGCTTCTAGTATCTCCATCCTTCTTGCCTCGTCCTGACTGCCGAAGACTTCATCAAACGCCAAGAATCCTATGCTAGAAGCACCGCTGAGTTCTGTGAGAGTTTTGCTTATGGCGATTCTTAGCACCAAGTTTGCCAAGTCTACCTCTCCGCCAGAAAATCTCTCAATCGGGTACTTTTTGCCCTCGTCATATATGAAAAAGTCGAAGTCGTTGCTCACTTCTATGTGTTGGTATTTGCCTTTAGTGATGCGCGCGTACATACTTGAGGCGAGGGCAGAGATGCGTGGAGCTACTTTTGCATTGAGTTTTGTTTTGAACTGGGCTAGGCTTGTTTTTATCTTCTCATAGTCGAGGAGGTCATCCTTTTTACTCTGCACTTTTTTTTGTTGCGTTAGATTATTTTCGAGTGCGTTTTGGATGCTTTTTATCTCCCCATCTATGCTGGCTATCTGGAGTTTTATGTCGTTAATGATTGTCGTTTTAGACTCTATGGTTTTGAGTGTTCCCTCATGTTCTTCGAGTGTGTGTTGATGTTTTACATCTTCGTATATCACAAGATGAAATTCTGCCTCTTTTGCTTTCTCTGCTACGGTTAACTCTTCTATCTTTTTTATAAGAGCAGATAGTTCTGTTTTTACGAGTGGGGCGCGTTTTAGCTCGGTTTCCAAACCCGTTACGTGCAGGTACTCTGGTTCGAGTTTTACGAGGCTATTTTTTATGTTTTCATGCTCTTTTGCATCGTAAGTAAATGCTTCTAGTTCTTTGAGTTCTTCTTTGTTTTTCAAGCCTTTTTGCTCTACTTGTTTGAAGTGTTCTTGCGCAATTTTGAGATCTTTTAGTTTACTCTCCATCACTTTTATGGCATTACTGAGTTCTAAGTACTCTTTCTCTTTTGGTTTGCTTCGGGCTTCAAAGGCAGCTTTTTGCGTGAGGGTGTTTTGGAGTTTGGCTTCGTACTCGTTTATGTGTTTTTGGTGGGTGTTGTTTACTGTCTCTACAAGTGCGTTGATGACCTTATCGTACTCTTCTAGTAGCGGTCTTGTACAGGTCGGGCAGGCTGAGTCGCTTCCTAGCTCTTGGAGGTTTGCTATCTTCGCGTTTGTCAGCTCTATCTGTTTTTGCTCGCTTGCAATCTCCGCTTTTAGCTCATGCTCTATGGTCAGTTTGCTCTTTATGCTCTCTTGCAATAGTGCAAGGTTTTGTTCTAGCTCTTTTGCATTTAGAAGTGAGGCTTCATAGTTTTGGCACGCTGTTTCAAGTGTCGCTATCTCTGCTTTAGACTTTGTATACTGCTCACGTAATTGCACTTGCTCTTTTTTGACTCCCTCTTTTTTGAGAAAATACTCTTTGAGTTGCTCTTGGTTTTTTAGCTCTGCTTGGAGTTTGAGGTGGTCGGGTTTTACGTGTGCTAGTTCTTTGAGCTTTTCTGCTTTGTGTTCGAGTTCATGGCTTTGTGCTATGAGTTTTGCTTCGTTTAGAAGTTCGGAGCTTTTACTGTTTGTTATGAGTTTAAGTTCTGCAAGCAGTTTTTGTTTTTGCTCTTTTGTTTTGGCAAGTATTGCAAGCTCGGCTTTGAGCTTTTGCTCATGGAGTTTTATGGAGTCAAGCTCTTTAGTTTTTGACTCTACATCTTTGAGGAGTGCCTCTTTTGCGCTCTGGTTTGTAGCTATTTGGCTCTCTTTTTCTTTGATGTCATCTGCGCTTAAAAGCACTTCATCAAAGGCGCTTATCTCACGTTTTAGCTCTCGGCTCTTCTCTACCAAAGCGTTCTCTACAAAGTCGATTTTTTCTAGTCCCAAAAGACGACGAATCATCTTTTTTCTATCTTCGTTTTTGAGTGTGCTTAGGCTTGTTAGCTCTTTTTGAGAAGCAAAGAGCGTGTGCATAAAAGCCTCTCTGCTCATCTTTGTGAGGTTTACTATGGCGGTGGTTACCTCTTTTGCTCCTGTGGCGATTAGCTCCTCGTTTTTGTAGAGCTTTGCATTTGCACTTAGGCTCTTTCCTCGAAACTCACGCGCTACTTTGTAGTGTACGCTCTCAAACTCAAAATCGAGCTCTACTACTACGGCATCTTTTGTGGAGGCGTTTGCGTTGCGTATAACCTCTTTTGAGCCTCTGTTTTTTAGCTCGCCATAAAGTGCAAAGAGTATCGCCTCAAAGATAGTAGATTTTCCACTTCCGTTTTTTCCGATGATGCCTATAAGACCAAGCTCAAACTCTATATCATAAGCTTTGTACTTTTTGAAGTTTTCAAGATGAAGTTTAGAGAGTATCATCAACAGACTCCTCGTATTGTGCAAAAAGCTCTTGAATTTTACCCTTAAGTCTGTCGTACTCTTTCTCGTTGGCATCTTCTTTTATGTGTTCTAAAAAGTAGGCTTCAAGTGAGAGTGCTTCAACCTCTGAAAGTTCACTATTGTCGGACTCTAGCGAGAACTCTCGTTTAACAGTTACACTCGTTGCGTGAGGGAACATTTTTGTGATGTCTGCGTTCTGAATTTCGATGGATTGCAGGGGTGTTAAGTTGGTTAATTTTACTTCGACTATGGCATCTTTTGTGTCGCTTGCATCTATGAGCGCATTTTTATAATCTTCGCAGTTTATCTCTTTTTGCACGATTGGGCGAATTTGTATCTCTTGAAATTCCACTTCGAGCGTTTCGCCAAGAGTGATGTTTACAAAGCCTTTTGAGTTGCGCTTGTCGTTTAGGCTTGTGCGTTCAGTTGAACCGCTGTAAAAGACATTTGCGTGTTTGCCGACTTGTCCAAAACCGTGCCAATGTCCAAGTCCCACGTAATCCATCTGTTCAAATATATACTCCTTATCACGAGGGTAAACCCACTCACCAAACTCCTGCATCATGTAGGTAGCTCCAACAGAGCAGTGCATGAGCATTATGTTTTTTTTCTTTTTATCTATTTGTGCTTCGCAAAGCTCTATTTGAGAGAGTGCAGTCGTCTCGTCGTTCATGTGGGGCAGGGTGTGAAAAACTGCATCTTTAAACTCCACTTTTTTATACTTTTGCTCGTAAGAAACATAGATGTTTTTAAAACTCTCAAATATTTTTAAAATAGGGCTAGAGAGATTTGTGCGTGGAGTAGAGTGGTTTCCCGCTATAAGGATGAAAGGAATCTCTAAAGCGTCTATGATTTTAAACTGTTCAAGTGCAAAAGTGATGGCACGGTTACTTGGGCTTGAACGGTGGAAGAGGTCTCCCGTATGGATGATGTAGTCTGGCTTGATTTTTTCTATCTCTTTTATTACCTGAGAAAAGGCATCGTAGAAGTCTGCTTCTCTCTGGTTGACGTTGTCTGCGTTTAAAACGTCTAAGTCGTTGTACCCTAAGTGAGTATCGCTAAAGTGAAGTATCTTCAAGCCAATCCTAATTAACGAATTTAATTAGAACATGATAGCTAAATATTGAAGAATTAGAAAGTAATAACCTTCACATCATCACTCTGTAGAGCTTCAGTGAGCATTTCGCCGGTATGGATGAGTTCTATGCCCAATTCTTGGAGTTTGTTTGAAACACCATAGTCGTTGGTGCAGACTACACAAGCATTAAATTTTACACCGCTTTTTTGAACGATTTTAACTCGCTCTTGTAGCTCTTCATCTTCTGCGAGAAGTTTTGCAGAGGGACCCCATAGCATTATGGTCGCTTCATCCCAGTATTTTCTCTCTAACATCACAGAGCCATAGAGAAGTACGAGCTTAAGTGCTACCTCTCGCTCACCGCTTGACCAGACTATTAGTAATTTATTTCTCATTTTATTTATCCTGAAATTTTAACTTTTTTGAGGAAGGATGATGCTAAAGAGCGCACCCTTGTCACTATTTTCAACCATCATATTACCATGACAATGTGTCTCAATAATAATTTTTGACATATAAAGTCCAAGTCCTGTACCCGTATTTGCTTTTGTAGAAAAATAGGGGTCAAATACCTTGTCAATATCTTTTTCATCTATACCACCAGCATTATCACCAAAAGTAAGAATATATAGATTTTCAACTGAGCGTAGTTCAATATAGACTTTTGCGGGTACTATATGACGTTCAATCAAAACATCTTTTGCATTGCCAAGCAGACTCATAAAGGCTTGAATAAGCTCATTTTCGTAACTCTCTATTTTACCTTGAGTATGATAAATACGTTCAATGTTAATATTATGATTTGTATAACTTCCTGAGAGAAGATAAATCGCTTTTTCCATCGCTTCACTCAATGAAAAAATACTTCTTTTTTTGTCTGGTTTAAAAAATCTTCTAAACTCATCAATCGTTAGGGCAAGGTGTTCAACATAGGAGTTGATACGTTCTAGTCTTTTATCTAAATACTCCTCCTGAGGTGATGGAATATACTTGTAAGTAAGTTCTTCACTTTGAAGTTTTGTCTGTATAGTAGCAATAGTCGAAGCGATAGCACCAAGTGGTTGACGCCATTGATGTGCAATCATAGAGAGCACTTCCCCCATCTGAGCTAAACGACTCTGCATAACAAGTTGACGCTCTTGAAGTTCCATTTTTTGCTCAGTCATTTTTTGTTCCGTAATGTCTTGGACTGTTCCTCTTGAATAGATGGGAGTTCCATGAGCGTTATACTGTGTTTCGGCAAGAGCTCTAATGTACTTCACTTCATCTGCTCTTGTAAGAATTCTATGTATGGAGTTATATTGCTTCTTGTTTTGAATGGAGAAACGAAATTCATCTTCTACTTGTTCTCTATCATCAGGATGGAGAAATTTGATGTATGCTTCATAGGATGGAAGCATCTCTAGAGGAGTAAGATCAAAAATGCGATAAGCCTCATCTGACCAGCTGAGTCTGTTTGTACTATAGTCAAGTTCCCAACTTCCAATTTTTGCGATTCTTTGCGCCTCTTTAAGATTTTTTTCGTTTTCTATGAGTTTTCTCTCTGTCTCTTTTAAATGAGTAATATCATGCCCCGCTGTAAAAGCACTAAGAACAGTTCCATCTTTCTCTTTCTCTGGAACAATTCTAATATGATGGGTAATGGACTTTCCTTTTTTGTTAACCCATACTAACTCCATCTCTTCTTCTCTATCATACATCATTGCATTAGAGAGTTTTGTCTCATACTCCTGCATGTTAGAGTTTTTTATTGATGTTGGTTTTTTTCCAAGCAGTGCTTTTGCGTTTACTCCTGCAGCAACGGCAAAAGCAGGGTTTACATAAGTTCTTATACACTCTTTGTCGTACATTGCAATTGTATCGGGACTCTGCTCGACAAGCGTTCTAAAGAGACGCTCTTTTTCTACTAATAAGCGCTCTTTATGTCTAATCTCTGTTAAATCTCTACCTATGACTAAAACACTTATAACTTTGCCATCTTCTCCAAACTCTGGTAAGATATGGTTTGAACCCCATCCCTCTTCACCGTTTGATTTTACATAGCTAGCATTTATCTCAAGTGCTTTTCCCGAAGCTATAACTTGGCGTAGTTTTGATTCAAAATTCATGCTAGCGGGAATGAGTGAAAATATTGAAGGTCTTTTACCTAAAAGCTCCTCTTTTTTCTTCCCAAACAGCTCTTCTGCACGTGGATTGAGATAGGTTTTTTGACAGTTTAGGTCATAGCGTATAATGATATCTTTTGTATTTTCAGTGAGAGTACGAAACATCTTCTCTTGTTTAGCAAGCTTCATTTGAGTATTTTTTCTCTCAGTGATATCGTGAACATATCCATACCAAATGACACCACCATCGGGATGAGTGACAGGTTTGGTATTGCTCTCCATCCAGCGTATACCTTTGGTTGGATGAATAGTTCTATACTCATGATGCCAGATAGTCATAGTACGTGCAGATTCAGCTATGCTATCAAGTATACCTGCTACATCATCTGGATGATTAAGGCTGAGTAAAGGCATAGCATCCTCTTTTACATCTTCTGGGCATATCCCATAAAGCTCAAAAATGTTTGAAGAGACATA
This sequence comes from Sulfurimonas sp., assembly GCA_041595535.1. Lineage (GTDB taxonomy): Bacteria > Campylobacterota > Campylobacteria > Campylobacterales > Sulfurimonadaceae > Sulfurimonas. Next base: position 11,126 of record JBFHKA010000021.1, read on the forward strand.
AGGCATGCAGAGGGAGTTATCAGGTCGCATATAAAAGCTACCAACCATTCCAGGAGAGGACTCTGTAATCATCCGTAACTCTTGCTCTCTAGCAGCTAGTTCATCTTGTACATGATAGCTTTGAGTGCTATCGTAGCCAATTCCCAAAATGCTAATAACCTCATTCTCATCGTTGAACTCTGGAATAAATGTGACATCGTGAATTTCCATAGCACCATTTTTGTTTGGAAAAGGTTGTTTTTGCAAAGTAACAGCTTGTTTTGTAGCCATTATTTGTTCTATAATAGCTATTATTTTTATTGTTTCATGTGAAAATAGTTCTTCTACTTTTTTCCCAATGAGATTTTTTGCATCAATGTTTAAGAGATGTTGTAGTCTCTCTCTATGTGCTTTGTTTATATAAAGATAACGTCCTTGTATATCTAGTCGTATAATATTATCTGGAATATTCTCTACTAGAGAGTGAAATCTATCATACTCATAGTAATCAAAAATATTTTCAGATACTTTCATATTTACTCTTTGTTAGAGTTCCAAAACTCTACCATTACAACTATATCATTGATGAGGACATGGTCAAAGTTTTGTACCGAATCGGGCATCATTGTTGCGCTAAATTGTAGTTGCCAACGGAGCAGTTTTTTTAGAAAATTCTCAAACATTTCCCTGAGTTGTTCAACTATATGATGATTTTTTGGAGATATTTCATAACGAAATAATTCGCCTAGTTCTATAATCTTTTGGCTAATGTTTTCAAAGACTTCATAGTACGATAAGGTATGTCCGTAGTGTTCAAGATATTCTCCTGTTGTTTTGCAAAGAGTATCACAATGATTTTCCTCTTTAGAAGATTCAGTAAGCATTGATTTAATTATTTGAATAATTCCTGTCATTTGTTCTAAATCATCAGCAATAAAATAATCATCTTTATGGAGTAGATTTACATCTTCTTCATTTATTGTAATATTCTCTATAGGAGTATCTTTTTTATTTTTTAAAGTGTTGATTTCTTGAAGTAGTGTATGATTTTTTCTCTGAAGAGCTATATAATCATTTTCTAGCATATTATATTGTTCTTCTACTGCTGCTTGTTCTGCGATTGCTTTTGCAATTTTATAGAGTTCTTCAAGCAGATTCTCAAGTTGAATTGGCTTGATAAGAAAGGAAGCAACATCTAAATGAATTGCATCAAGGAGATACTCTGGTTCAGTATATGCTGATATAATAATGAATGGCTGGTGCTTGCGTAAAATTTGAATTTGGCGAATCATGTCAAGCCCATTTTTTTTAGGCATATTGATGTCGGCTATGACTAAATCGTAGTAACTATCTGAATGTTCATAGTACTCTAAATAGCGTTCTACCCCCACAACACCATTCTTGGCAGTATCTACTTTTTTGAAATAACTCTCAAATAGTTCAGTTGTACTCTCGCGCATCTGAGTATCATCTTCTACATACAAAATATTCATATTCCGTGTGTATTCATAAATTAATTTAAAATCCATGTGAAACCCCTAATTATAGAAGATTTGAAGAAATTTCTTATTGTCTTTAGGAAATTAATGAATTATTATAGCGAAAGAAGTGAGAAAATATTTGTAAAAATTATTTTCTCCCAAAAAATTTATAGTAAAAATCTTGCACGTAACGTATCTTTGTTCTACTTATAGCCAACGAACCTTTTACGACTGTGCCACTTGTGAGCGTTGTTCCAGCGGCTATCATTACATCATCTTCTATGGTGACAGGAGCAACGAGTTGCGAGTCACTTCCGATGAAGACATTTTTACCTATGATAGTCTTGTATTTTTTGATGCCATCATAATTGCACGTAATGGTTCCAGCACCCACATTTGTACCCTCTCCAATCTCTGCATCACCGAGGTAACTTAGGTGTCCTGCTTTTACACCTTTGAGGGTAGATTTTTTTACCTCTACGAAGTTTCCTATGTGCGTGTCTTCTATGTTTGAGAGAGGGCGAAGATGTGCCATAGGACCAACATCTGAGTTTTTGACTATGCTATCTTCTACGACACTTCCAGCCTTTATGTGAGAGTTTTCAATGTGTGTATTTCCAGTGATGCGACAGCCATTTTCAACTATACATTCACCCTCAAAAGTTACACCACTCTCTATAAATATAGTCTCTGGAAGTTGCATAATTACACCTGCTTCCATCCACTTTGTTTTGATTCTATCTTGCATGATTACTTCAGAGTCTGCAAGGTCTTTTTTGGAGTTTACACCTTTGAAATGCTCTTCATCTACAAGGAGTGGAACTATGCTTAGTTCATCTTTTTTCGCCATTGCGATGACATCTGTGAGATAGTACTCTGCTTGTGCGTTGTTATTACTTAGAAGTGGAATGTACTTCTGTAAAACTGTTTTGGAAAAAGCATAAATTCCTGCATTAACATGTGTGATTTTTAACTCATCTTCATTTGCATCTTTTTGCTCTACGATGTACTGCACTTGCCCATCAGTAATAGCTACACGACCATATCCGCTAGGGTCTTGCAAGTCGAAAATACTCATAATGATGTCTGCATCTTTATCTAAAAAGCCATCGAGTGCTTTTGCTGTGATGAGTGGCATATCGCCATTTAAGACTAAAACTTTTTCGTTTTTAGGCTTTACACCTTTCATAGCTCCACCAGTTCCAGGGAAGTTTTGGGTATCTTGCTCAACAAAAGTAATGTTGTCAAATTCAGCACTCATCTGCTCTACAACAGCCTCTTTTTGGTGTGCAACTACTACGCTTACATCGTTTGAAAGTTCTAGTGAAGTTTTAATAATATGGTAAAGCATAGGTTTCCCGCTGATGCTGTGCAGAACTTTTGCTTTTGGCGATTTCATGCGGCTTCCTTTGCCCGCTGCTAAAATGACTATGCTTATTGTATCTTTCATTGATTCCCTTTTTTACAGTTAAAATTGTCTTTGTGTATTGTAAACGCATCGTCTATATCTCCAAAAACGGTTAAAAATTTCGCGTTTAAGGTCGTTGGAGTTATCTCTAAGATGACACTTCCCATCTTCATAAAACTAAATGGCATCGCTGGATGTTTGAGCGTAGCTGTATCCACCTTAGATGAAGAACCACATACAAGGTATACAGTTCCACTGTTTTTGGTTTTTTCAAGAGGCTTTGTATAGCACGAGTCACTATCTTGAAGAACATATTTTTTAGCGTCAAAAGTGTTGCTTAGACCTGTATGTCCGACAAGTAATTTGGAACGCTCATAATCATGTGAATGCCCACTTAAAACCAAATCCACTCCATACTCATCAAAGATGGGTACAAAGTTTTGACGCATATTTTTTAAGATGCCGTGACTATCCCAAGAGCTATCGGATTTATGTCCGCCATCGCTGTAAGGAGGTGTATGAAAAACGACGATAGTCCATGGTTTTTTGTTTGCCGCCAAATCTTTTTTGAGCCACGTAGCCATTGCTCCATCACTATCTAAACTAGGGTGCTCGCTATCCATCATAACGATGTGAATATTGCCATTGTCTATGGAGTAGTACTCATCACTTTTACTAGGTACACCGCCACTCTCGCCATTTTGTGGAAAATCCCAGATGTCATAAAATGCCCAACGTCTTGCGTCATGGTTTCCTGTCACTGCCCACGGAACAAAACGTTTGACTAACTCTTTGTAGGGTTGAAAGAGGGCTTTGTTGTACTGCATTTGTGTGCCACTTCTGTAGGCATTGTCACCCAGAAGAAGCCACATATCGAGTTTTGAGTAGTCATAGCCTATGTAGTCGAGCATTTTTTTATAAACGGTTGTTTGTCCTGAACCTCTATCGCCACTATCTCCTATGACCCAGAGTCTTTGAAAATCTGCTTTTTCGCAAAGTGTTGAGAAGCTTCTTCCTTTGTTTTTAATCTTGAGCGAAGAGGAACTAACACTATAGTAATACTTTGTACACTCTTGAAGTTTTGTGAGTGTAAGAGAGTGTTTGTCGGATGCTTTTTCTTCTAAACGCACATTTGTCATACTCTCAGGTGTCAGACCATAAGCAACACTGCCTATCTCTGTTTTTGGAGTCTGCCATTTAATAGTGATGGAGTTTTTTGTTTGCATCACCATATAAGGTTGACGTTTTACAAACTCATAACTCCCATAAGAGACATCTATAAGACGACCAACACCATAGAGTGCGGCTATAACTAAGAGTCCCAGAAGAATTCTAGTGATTATTTTTTTCAAATTTTATCCTTCATTTTAGAGTAGATGTAGAGCGTTGAGAGTATACCTAACATCGCTCCTGCTAGGACATCACTTACGAAATGGTCATTTGCAAGGATTCTACTTCCAACTCCAACAACTGTAATGCTTAACCACACATAGATGTATTTAGGAAATAATATACTCATATAGGTAAATACAGCCATACTTGTTGTTGTATGCCCTGAAGGAAAAGATGTATAGTGCGTAGAATTTTGAGAGAGCATAGTGAGTTGGTAGTGTAGATTTTGCATAAATGTAAAATCTGGATTTTGGAAAAATAAAAAGCCAAAATCATTGCCACCATTTTCAAGTTTCCAAGGTCGCAATCTTCCAAAAAACATCTTTAAGATAACGCTGATAAGACCTGAAAAAATGTTTATATAAAGTAAGAAAAGAAAACGTTGCGTGTATATTTTATTTTTGTTCACAAACCCGTAATATAGGGCACCTAGAAGTGCTGCACCAATGTACCAATGCGACTCTCCAAGCATGCTCATAGTCTTACCAAATTTTTTGTATGTATCTGCATGTTCTATGAAGTACATAGAGACACTTCTGTCTACATAAAAGTAGGAGAAAAAAATGAGTGCAATCATGGAAAATATAAAAATACTATACTGTTCTTTTGAAAAAATCATTTGAGTCCTTGGTAGTTGCTACATTTTATTAGCTCTGTGGTATTTGGTTTTGTTGTGTCAAACTGGAGGTTAAAAGCATCCACTATATTAACCGAGTCACACTTCATGTAAGCATTTATATCTTTATGCGCAAAGTTAATGTCGATGATAATAATATCTTTGCCAATAGGATTTGCTTTTTGCCAGATGTCAAACTGATCTTCTCTGTCATCTATGAGATAAACCTCAGAGTCGTACTTGTCATTGTAAACAATTGCACGAGAAGCGAGCGTCCAGAGTGTTACTCCAAGAGCCTCATGTTTTGGGTCTTTTATCTGTTTGTTTGCGCGTTCCATTAATGACTCAAAACCGTAAATATCGAGTTGGAGTGAGTTCTCATCTGGTAGAGGAATAAGTTTTGTTGCCACTTCAAGATAGATGAGTGAAGAGAGCAGTAATCCAAAGCCAATAGCACCTTTGAGATACTTCTTCCAACGGGATGATTTTTCATATAAAAAGTATGTACCTATTGGAATAAAGAGCAAGTAAAAAAGCGCACTCCAGTGAGGCAGGGCGGTTTTGTACAGAGAAGAATAGGTAAAAAACACGACCAAAACTAAGCCAAAAAGAGCCGATAAAAAGAGCATATTGTTTTTAGAGCGAAGAGAGTAGTAAAGTCCAAAAAATGCTATGAAAGAGAGAAAAGGATTGTACGCTACGAGTTGCCCTGTGAGTGAAGTAAAAAAGCCTTTGAGGTTGATACTACTACTTCCTACAACATGGTTGCTTTGATAGGAAAAGCTTATCCAATCGTGCTCAAAATTCCAATATAAAACGGGTGAAATAATTACGCACGTAACAATAAAAGTAAGTAAGATTTTCGGGTTGTAAAAGAGGTCATAGCGTTTCTTGATGATGGCATACAAAACTAGAGGTACGACAAATAAAATAGCTGTATATTTACTAAGTCCCGCTAAACCAAGTAAAACTCCAAGAATGAGCCACTCTTTGAGCGTGTTTTTTTTCTCTAACTCTATCATGCTCCAGATAATAGGAACGATAAGTAAAAAGAGCAGGGTGTCAGGCATAAGCATCAAAAAGAGCGCATTAAATATAAAAGCACCGTGCAGAGCTAAAAGAGCAATAAAAGATTTTTTTGCATTGTTGTCTATTTGATAGATAAGTTTATAGAGAAACACAGATGTAAAAAAACCTATACTAATGGCACTGATGCGTGAGCCAAGTTCATTGATGCCAAAGATGGAAGTAAAAACATATTGAACCCAGCCAACTAAAGGAGGATGATCAAAATAGGAATAATCAAGGTTGAGCGCATATATAAGATAGTGTGCCTCATCTGCACCAAGCCCCAAATGAGGAGCCACAAGCAGCCGAAAAAGGGCTACAAATGTGATGAGATAGAAAAAGGGTTTATGCTCTTTAGTGAGTAAGTTCATCAAGTTTAAATTTAAGGGTGTTAAATACCCAATCAGGTGTGATTATTTTAATACATTGGTTGTCGCTACAAGGTGTTTTTCTATGGTTTGAAGCACTCACACATGGACTACAACTCATACCTGCATAAATAGGTGTAGTTGGTCCAAGTGAGCCATAAAGCGCTGGTGTTTCAGGACCAAATATAACAAAGGTATGCATGTTAGTAATAGAAGCAAAATGCGCAGGACCTGAGTCATTTGTAAGCATAAATGAACATACGCTATAAAGAGCTGGGAGTTGTAAGAATTTTACTGCACCAGAAAAGTTTATACAGCGTTTGTCTGCTACATAATCAGCAAGCATTTGTGCACCTTCGTATTCCGCTGGAGCACCTGTAAGAAGTACAACTGCATCTTCATTGTAAGCAAGAATTTTTTTGATGACTTCGCCATAGTTTTCTTTGTCCCAACGGCGTTGTGGAAGTAAATCTGAAGCGTTTGAGTTTACTAAAATGATAGGATTCTTTGTTTTGTCAAAGCCCTCATAAAGTCCTGAAACTACTGCATAAATAGCCGCTTGTTCTTCATCACTGATAACTGCTTTTGCAATTTCTATTTCAGAATCTGGAATAACACGCTTTAAAAATGGAAGCTCTTGTGTTTCGCTCAAAAGTGAATCTACTAAAGCAATAAAGTTTTTAGCAATGTGTTGGTGTGCATTGTAAGCGACTTTGTGTGTTAAAAAATCTCCACGGTAAAGTCCTTCATTGTGAAACGCATGAAAACCTACACGATTAGAAGCTCCACTCGCAGCTGTAAGAAGTGCTGTAAAACGTGAGAAAAGCTCTAAATCTATTACAGAATCTATCTCTTTTTCTCTACACCATTTCAAGAAAGACAGAGATGTTTGAGCGATTTCAATAATACCGCTCTCATCAATAGTAAAAATGTTCTCTTCTTTAACGGTTCCAAGGAGTTGAAGCGAGACTTTGTTTTTAGAAAAAATTACGAAAAACAGGTCACCTTCAATATTTTCCTTGAGTTTACGCATAGCAGGATCAACAATGATAGCACTCCCCATTTCAGAAAGCTCAATAAGAAGTACATTTTTAGGTTTAACTTTTTTTGGTGGTATAAAAAAATCAACAGTTTTTTTAATAACCGTACCAGCCAGTGCCAGAGGAACTCCCGCGTAGTGGTCTATATGTCTCATTGTATCTACGTTCATTGTAATTATTCCTTTTTTAGTTCATTCGTTCGTTTTTTAATAACTGTTTAGACTTACTTTAAAGCTATATTGTGAGGCTCAGAGTGCAGCGAGGATTTGTCCTCTAAGATATAGTTTTAAAGTAAGTCCTCTTGTCAGTTATGTCGCTTTTTTGCTTTTTATCCAGAAGTACGAGCCTGGCAAAGCGCTAATGATTAAGAGTAGACCGTAAAGAATACTCATAGCGAGCACCTTAGTCTGGTCAGCCCCAACTAACATAAATATACCTACCATAGCACCCTCACGAATACCCCATCCAGCAAGTGAAATAGGTACGATTGTAAGAAGAAATACTGGTGGCACAGCTATAAGCATAGTTTGAAAATTTAAACCAAGACCTAAACTTAGAGAGAGTCCATACATAGTCAAAACAGAGAAAAAATGCACAACAACAGAGATTGCTATGTGTTTTATAAGCAGAGTTCTTGAAGCATAGAGAGTGTTGAGTCTATTTGCAAGTCTTACAAAGAGATTTAAAAATTTGTAATTTGCTAAAAAAGTAAGACGGTGAAGTTGAAAAAGAAGACTAAACCCAGTAATACCCGCGATAGCAATAAGAATGATGAGTTGTGAAAAATCCTTCTCAAATGTGCCGTAGAAGATGAGTGAAGCTATAAGGTTTAAGACAAGTAAACCAACAAGACCTACGACTCTGTCTACAAAAACACCGTAAAAGGCATCTTTTTTCTCATAGCCTTTGTTGGTTAAATCAAGGATTCTTACAGCGTCACCGCCTATACTTGAAGGGAGTACTTGATTAAAAAAAGTGCCTTTAAAATAACTCTGAACATAAAATGAGAGCTTCTCTTTAAAGACTAAAAGTTGCGAAATTTTAAACCATCTGTACGCTGCAAGATAGGTGCTGCCAAGTTGCATAATGAGTGCGATTAAAATCCAGCCACCGTGACTTTTGTATAAAATTCTCCAAAGTTCCTTAAAATCTATGTGCAAAGACAAGAAGTAAAAGATTGCAATAGTAATAAAGAGTTTGATAATATTTTTCATTTAAAGCCAAGTTATAATTTGGATATTATTTTATCTAAAACAATATTAATGTGACTTAAACCTTAGTTGCATAGTCTGCAACTGCGAGTATATGGTCATCTCCGCTACTGTCTCCATAGGTGAATACTTCTTCATAATCCTTCAAATTTAGCAGCTCTTGAACACGAGAGAGTTTTTCTTCGCCATGGCAATTTTTTGTTTTAAAAAAACCAGAAAACTTCCCATCTTTAAACTCTAACTCTGTAGAGAGAAGTTCTACACCTTGTTTGTCACTCCAAGGCTTGAGCCAACACTTCATGGAGGCCGATACTATAATGACCCTGTCGCCATTTTGAATATGTTCTAAAAATTTTTTATAAATATCTTCACGCAGTATGGACTCAATTTTTTCAGTGGAAAAAGCAAGTGCTAACTCTTTAAATTTTTGCTCATCTATATTCTTAAAGTAAAGCCTAAAAAGCATCTCTTTAGCTGTAGAGTTGTGAAGAAGTTTTAATCTATAAAGCAGGTAAATGGGCGAGAAGAAAAAGAGCTTAAAGTAGTAGCTACGCTTGCCTACTGCAAAGATGATAAACTCCTCTAAAGAGTCCTTAGTAGTGAGCGTACCATCAAAGTCAAAGAGGGCAAGCTTCACTTATAGTACCTGTCATTAAAATAGCACTTTCCTTTAGGTAAAAAATCTGGAATAGTGTAGAACTTCTCTTTTTGAATATCAAGATAGTGGGTTTTGTATTTTTCATAATCAAAACCTAGACACTCTGTGACATAAAAAGTTGCATTTTCTACTTTGAAGGTATCTATTTTTACATCACTACAAACGTTAGAGAACTCCTCTTTTTTCATCTCTCTGTTGTTAAAAAGATATATGTCTTTTTTATCAAGTTCTCTTGCGTCTACGAGCTTATCATCCATACGACCAAAAGTAGAGTTGCTAAATATCATAGGTGAATCTTTTTTGCAGTAGTAATTTAGCATGGAAGAGTTTGTATAGCCCACTGTATAGAGTGGTTTGTCTGAAAAGTTTTTATCTAAAGCTTTGCAGGTTTCATCTATTTTGAGTGTAAAAACAGCATCTTCGTAGTAGTAACTCGACTTTAAAAAAGAGAGCGGTGTGAGATGAATTGCCAAACCTAAAGTTGTTAAAACCGCTATGTGCATAAAGGTAAAAACCATGTTGTACTTAAAGAGCTTGTGTAAGTATGTATCATCTAAAAAGCCAAACAGTAAGAAGATGTAAGGCATGAAAAGTACAAACCAGTGAATACCCATAAGATTTTTAAGAGAAACTACAAAAAAGACGACAAACATCACTGAAAGTATGGAAAGTGTCAGCGTTAAAAGTTCGCCTCGTACAAAGTTTTTTCTGCTTTTATAGAGAAAGTAAAATCCCCATGGTGTGACAACATAAACAAGGTTGAGTAAGAAGTTGCTAAAGGTCTCAAAGTTGTAGTGGCTCTCTGTACGTGCGAAGAAGTTGAACATGATGTTGTTCCAACAGCAGTTGTAGTTGAAGTAGAGATTTTGCGCTATTGCTAAGAGAATGATGCTTGAAGCGATGAGTACGTTTTTAATCGCTTTTGTTCTGTAGGTGACAAAGACAAAAATGAGTAAAGAAAAAAGTAAAAAGAGTGTAAAGTATTTACTTAAAAATGCAGCGCCTAAAAATAAACCCGCTAAAACTGCATACATGACCTTTTTTTCTCTATGAAATGAGAAGAGTAAAAACATCGTTCCAAGTGTTCCAAAAAGAACAAGTGGAATGTCATTGGTAAAGAGGGACATCAGTATATCAATCGGCGAAGCTAAAAAGAGTAAGAAGAGCAGGTACGCCTTATTCTCATCAATGTAGAGTTTAGCTATATGATAGATTGCGTGTGCCACCATAATGGCTGCAAAAAAGCTAAAGAGTCTAAAAAAAAAGTAGCTATCGTTTACGAAGCTCATGAGGTAGATAAGCCAACCAACCATAGGTGGATGGTCATAATAACCACTGCTTAAATGCGCAGCCCATTTTATAAAGTAGGCTTCATCGCCAGTAAGAGGTACGAGTGCTAAAATGAAAAGTTTGAAAAGTAAGATTATTCCTACTATTTTTATTTCGCGCTGGTAACACTTTGTCATATACTCATCTTCTTAAACATAAACTCTGGAATGTGCTTGATGATAAGCATGATGTATCTCCAGACCCATTTTGTGTAGAGAACACTTTGCCCTTTTTGTTGTGCGTTAAATATATCTTCTGCCACTTCACTTGGTTGTGCTGTGAGTTTTTCTGGCAAGTCAAGATTTTCTGTCATTTTAGTCGCCACGAAACCCGGTTTAACAGTGAGAACTGAAACGCCACTCTCATAGAGTCTATTTCTAAGTCCTGAGAGATAAGTACTGAATCCAGCTTTTGCACTTCCGTAGATGTAGTTTGCCTTACGACCACGATCACCCGCTACAGAACTAACACCCACTATAAAACCATGCTTCTCTTTTTCAAAATCGTTTGCGACAATGTTTAAGAGTGAAACAGCTCCTGTAAAGTTTACATTTATAGTCTTGAGTGTTTCATTCCAATCATTTTCTACGAGGTGTTGCTCGTTCATATAACCAGAGACTACAATCACGCCAAGTGGGCGCTTTGGGAGTGCATTGTAGAGTGTTACGTGCGAATCATAATCCGTCACATCAAACTCTATAAGTTCTACGTTTATACTGCTTCTTACTTCTAAGTCAGTTGCAACATCTTTAAGTTCTTCTACGCCTCTTGCTGCGAGGTAAAGGTTGTACCCATTTTTTGCGTAAACTCTTGCTACTTCTTTTGCTATATCACTCTTTGCGCCAACTATTAAAACATAACTCATGATTAAATCTCCACTCTTTTGCTTTGTAATGAGTTGAATTTTTCACTCATTTTGTTCTTTGTTCTAAACTCACGAAACTTCTCTATAAGTGGGTAACCCTGCTCAAAAGTCTCTTTGCTAACACGTACATCTTTTGTAAGGTAGATGCGTCCACCAAACTCTACAACCACTTTGTCTAATTCATCTAAAAGCTCAAAAAGTCCGTCTTCTATTTTAAAATCAAGTGCTAATGAATAGCCCTCAATAGGAAAAGAGAGATAGTTCTCATTTGCTTTTCCATAGAGTTTTAAAACTGCCAAAAAGGAACCTTTCCCACTTTGAGAAATTTTTTCTAGGATGCTTTGAAGTCCTTCAAAGCTAGACTCTTTTGGAAGAATGAATTGGTACTGTGTGAAGCCATTTTTACCATAAATGCGGTTCCAGTTTTTTATAGCATCTAGTGGATAGAAAAAAGTATCTATGCCTACTTTTTGCTTTGAAGTGCCAGCAGGCGCTTTTTTGTAGTAGAGCCAGTTAAAAGCTTTTACGCTTAAATTGTTCAAAGCAAAGCTTGGAAAGTTAAAAGGAATGTTGAGTCTTGCTTTTGATTTGTAACGTAAATCTCCATCATCAGCAAAGTCTCCAACCATCAAAAGACACTTCCCAATCTCTTCGTTACGTGCGAGACAATCTATCCACGCAACAGAGTAAGGAAGCTCCTTGTACTCTTCAAAAGCTTCAAAAGTTTCTCTAAGATTTTTTGTTTTTATAGTTGTTTGATGGATGTACTGAGAGTTGATTTTTTTAAGAGAAATTTTTGCATCAAGAATGACACCAGTAAGTCCCATTCCACCACATGTAGCCAAAAATAGCTCTTCGCCTTTTTTACAAGTTTTTACTTCGCCATCTGCTAACATAATGCGAAACTCTTCGACACACTCGCTGAAACATCCCTCAATGTGATGGTTTTTTCCATGCACGTCTGAGGCAATTGCACCACCGATGGTAATGAGCTTTGTCCCTGGTGTAACTTTTAAGAACCAGCCACGCGGTACAAAAGCTTCGAGGATTTCACTCAGAAGTACACCAGCTTGTACATGTACAATGCCGTGCTCTTCATCAAAATTTAAGAAGTAATCATAAGGTTTTACATAAAGGATGTCTGAGGCAATAGCGCTATCTCCATAGCTTCGTCCATTGCCATAAGGAATGAGTTCGTCCAACCCTAAAAGAGTCTCTTGAAGTTTTGGGATACTCTTAAACTTGTGTATATTGTTCTGTATTTTTGGGTACATTCCCCAGCTCATTAAACTCACAATCCATCCTTAAAAACAAATTTTTTATCGAGATTATATTTTACTATATAACCTATGCTAAGTCCAATAACTGCACCTAAATACTTAGCGTTTTCAAAAGCGAGGAAATAATCGCACGTAATCTCAAAACCCCAGAAGATAAAAGTCGTAAAAACTCCCATGAGTGAGTAAAGTAGAAACTTTTTGCCATCATCTTTTTTGCTCTTTGGTGTGTGAAAAAAGATGTACTTTTTGTCGAGTACATACTTCAAAACAAGTCCCGCCAAAGTTCCAAAAAACATTGCTACATAGAGTGATAAAAATCCACTGTAGAACAAGAAACTAAGATATTGAAATGCCAAATTTACAACTGTCGATATGATAGCAAAAAGAACATAACGAAATGCAATCATAAAAACTTCGCAATTCCAATAAAACTAAGAATCCAAAAAAGAATGGTAATTTGTAAAAATCTATCTTTTAAAACTATTTTTGTGGGGCTACCGCTTGCGGATTCTACAAAGGTGATCTGCATATATCTAAGAATGCCAAGAATTACAAAAAAAGCTGTAAGGTAAAGGTACTTGTTTCCCAAGCGAGCGATGACTTCGGGGGAGACTGTGTACTGTAAATAGCTCAAAATGACTACGCCACTCATCAACACCATAGCTGCGTTTACAAACTCTAGATTGTACCCATCTATGTTCTTGCGTGTCTCTTTTCCCTCTAAGGAAAGAAGTACATCATCTCGGCGTTTTGCTAAGGCTAAAAAGATAGCAAGTAAAAAAGTGATGATAATAATCCACATAGAAAGTGGTGTATTTGTCACTAAAGCACCAGCAAAAAGACGAAGAACAAAACCCGTAGCAATAATGAAAATATCGACTATTGGGATGTGCTTAAATTTTAAAGAGTAGAGGATATTTAAAACAAAATAGGCGACTAAAACACCAAAAAGTTCTTTGCTAAATATAAAAGAGAGAACAAAGGATGTAGCACTCAAAAGCATAAATAAAAGCTGTGCATTGTGAAGCGAGACAGCACCTGAAGCAAGTGGACGTTTGCACTTGGTAGGGTGTTTTTTATCTTCTTGTATGTCTAAATAATCATTTAAAATGTAGACACTACTTGCTAAAAGACTAAAAAGCAAAAAGGCGTACAGTGTACTTAAAACATTTACTTGTGTTATGGAAAATGCAAAGAGAATAGGGGCAAAAATAAAAAGGTTTTTAACATACTGGTGTGGTCGTAAAAGAACAAGTAAATCTTTCATCTATAGAGCAGCCTTGTGGATTGATTCTCTTATTATACACTATTTTACTAGGCTAGAGTTATTTTCCTCCCATTTCCAACTGTGCATTCGTGATTCATAGCCTGAAAGTGCATCACTTGTTTCAGATGCTTTGATAGTGTAGTTTCCTTTGTCCCAAGTATAGCTATGCACGGGTTTTGGATTAATTGCTAGAAGTAATAATAATAGAGGTGTTACAATTACTGCTCCAGCTACGACAATAGTTGTGGAGAAAATATATCCCGTCCACTTTGTTTCAACTGTTGCTTTTCCCCATAGTCCTTCTAACTCTTGCATTTTTGGTCTATTAGATGGAGTTGCAAGCATTCTTGTATACTCATCTATATCCGAGTACTCTTGTTCTAAGACTACTTTACTTTTTGTAAAATCTTCTTGTTTAACAGGAGTATGTGCAAAGTTAACTTTTGAAGCACAACCGCTAAAAATGAGAGAGATAGAGAGAATTATGGATAGTAGATTTAGTTTCATTTTTTTAGTATTAATCCTTTGAATTTTTTAAATAATGTAGTAAACCTGCTAATGCTATAGAATTTCCAACCCAGATATAGCTAGCTTCTGCAAAATGCACTTTCTCATCTGGTGAAGCATAAAGAGCTATGAGCGATAATAATATGCCAAATACAATAAAGCTTATTGTAGTTAAGGTGAGTAGTGTTTGTTTCATCTTTTATCCTTTCTATTTTTAAGTGTTCCAAAAGACATATAAGCTAAAAATATTAGTAATAACAATTGAAATATTATAGCTTGGTTAGAATTTTCAACAACCACTTTTCCTCCATGGAAATAACCATCTCGTATTAGAAAGAAAAAGTTTATTGCGCTAATCAGTAACATAATTCTAGCACCTATTCTCATGGTTTAAGCCATTTTGGTATGATTTCAATACCTGTAAAGTTTTCAAATCCACTTACGATAGAACCATAATTATCTCCAGGAGCACTACCTCCATAGTATCCATCAAGAGTTTCTATTGTTATTGCTGTTTCTATTGGATAGTAATAAGCATACCCAGCACCAACTTCTAGTGCGGGAGATACTGCTATTCCACCTGAATGCCATAAAAGTCCTTTTGCATACCAAGGTGCTCTAGCATACATAACAGGAAAATTACTTTGTAAACCTTGGAATCCTCTTACAATATCATTACCTATATTACTCTTTTTACTCCATATTTTACTTAGCCCTTTTCCCAATCCTGTTAAAATTCTACTAGATGCATTTGGATTCTGATTTATACTATTTTCCACTTTATCAACCCTTAAATCATTATTAACACTTCCATTGTTATTTCTCACAGTAACTGCAAATGAAGAAGTATTTGCTCCATTTGAAAATTTATTTCCTGTTTCAGTTGAGTGTGTACCAGCCCCAGAGTTATTCACAATATATTGCTCTTGTTCAGTTTGACGCTGAGAGTTTCCTCCCCATTCAACTACAGGCATAGTTTCGCCTTGTTGACCACCAAAATCAAATCTCATTTCATTACTTGGACTATCGGGTTCATTTGGATTATAATTAAGCATATCTACTCCTGTTCCTATAAGTCCTGAACCCCAATAGTAACCACCAAATGCTTCACCAAAGGCAATGCCAATTACCCCAACAACAATTAAGACAACACCATAAATTTTATATTTATTTGTATGAAACCATTTTCCAGTATCTTTCCACGCATTACTAATTGCTCCACCAATATCACTAATGCCCCAATGCCCACTCGGGTCAATATACTTCATAGGATTATTCTTAACATACGAGTATCTATTGAAACTCTGTGAATCGTATGTATCAGGTATTATACTATCTGCTGATAAAAATCTTCCAATAGTTGGGTCATAAAGTCTAGCATTCATATTTATGAAGTCAGTCTCTTGTATATGTTCATGTCCTGTATAGCCTCTGTTAGTGTAAGAAGCTTTTGTGATCTCATTTCCATCTTTATCTAAGTTGAGTTTTTCTCCAAATGGTTTGTAAGCCATTCTCTCTTCTACTACTCCTAAGTTGTTTGTTATGGTGTCTACTGAGTTTAGAGAGTCATAGTGTAGATAGATATTGTTTTGAGGGGTTTTGATTATTGTCTTACACCTCGGGAGTCTAGCATTCATATTTATAAAGTCAGTCTCTTGTATATGTTCATGCCCTATATAGCCTCTATTTGTAAAAGAAGCTTTTGTGACTTCATTTCCATCTTTATCTAAGTTGAGTTTTTCTCCAAATGGTTTGTAAGCCATTCTCTCTTCTACTACTCCTTAGTTGTTTGTTATGGTATCTACTGAGTTTAGAGAGTCGTAGTGTAGATAGATATTGTTTTGAGTGATTAGTTTTGAGGGGTTTGGTTATTATCTTACACCTCGGGAGAGGTGTAGCTAAAGAAAAGTGGGACGAGTGAAGCTTCTTCAACGATTTTATCTATCTCACTATGCAATATCTCTCGCTCTTTATGCCCTTTGAAATCATCATCAATTTTATCCCAAAAATCATCCGCTATCCATGTTTTTGGAGTAAGCTTCCAATTATTAAAAGCATATTGTAAACAAACCCAATTAGAATAAAGTTTTCCACAAGTGATTTCAAATAATGAAGCATCATAGATTCTACACCAAGTATCATCAATATCGACGTTATCATCATCTCTAATTCTATACTCTACACATTCTTTATTGAAGTAAATTTCAATCACAACATATTCATCATACTTAACTAGTGTATCTTCTTTTGTTTTATCCCCAATAAATTTTACTCGCATGTGATATCCTTAAAAGTTAGATTTATAATCAAGATCATAATGTATCTTTCCTTCTTCATTCATATAAAAGTGCGTATCTGCTTTTCCTGATGGAGTATCATAATGTTTAGTAGTATATTTACCATATCCAGAAGGAATTCTTGGATTACCTAAATCTTTTGCTTTTATTATAATTCTTGAATTTTTTATAGCTTCATTTGTCAATGTTCCGTCATGATTAAATACATCATAACCTTTTCTTGACGGCGATTTAAAAGATTTACTAGCCTTCCCAACAATTTTCATACCAAGTTTACCACCCGGAATGAAACCAAGTGCAAACATCGTTGCAGCTGTTGAGTATTCACCATTAAACACATAACTTAGAGCATCAATAGTACCAGCTATTCCTCTTACAACGGGAATAATAGAAAGTGCTGTTAAACCATCATGGTAGTCTAGGGTTGAAGCCCATGAAACAATATTATTTGTATAACTTGATGTTTGAGATAATCTATCTTGTCTTATCTATATATTCCATCTCTGGAGAGCTGGAATGAGTGATATTTTTTTTCCTCTTCGTTCATATAAAAAAGAGTCATAGTGTAGATACCGACTTTGGAACTTGTTAAAGCTTTTTTAACTCTTCATTAAAAATCAAAATAGCCTCATCATCATCATCAAAATATTTTTCTAAGAAACCTTCTTCATGCCAAGCTTTAGGAGCAATATGTATATACTTCTTTTCTTTATCGTGCATATATACCCAATTTGCAGATAAAGTTGGATCTACTACTTCAAATCCATCTGCTGAAACATAAAATACTGATTCTTCAATATCACCCATAATTTGATAGTCTATTTCATTTTCTTCTTCTAAATTATCGTCCTTAAAGCCTATAAATATTGATATAACCTTATAGACTTTTCCAATTGTCAAATCATCTGAACCGTTTAGTTCATTTCCTGATGGATCTAAATATTTAATACATTTAATAGTCAACTTCAAGCTCCTCTAAAAAGATTATTTATAATAATCAGATGGTAGTTTTGTTTTATAATCTAAATCATAAAATATCTTACCTTTTTTATTCCTATAAAAATGTGTTTGGACCCGTTTGTTTACACCTTCTATAGAGTATTCCATTTTATACTTACTATAACCCGATGGAATATTTTTATTCTTTATTAATCTCGATTTAGTTATTACTTCTGACCTACTAATTCCAAATTCACTAATAGTACCATTTTTGTTGAACATAGGATATAAACTTCTTTGATTTTTACTCATACTCCCACCAACAATTTTCATACCAAGTTTACCACCCGGAATGAAACCAAGTGCAAACATCGTTGCAGCTGTTGAGTATTCACCATTAAACACATAACTTAGAGCATCAACAGTACCAGCTATTCCTCCTACAACGGGAATAATAGAAAGTGCTGTTAAACCATCATATATTGGAAAGACTATGGGTTATTCCACAGTCTCAGGAGAGGTGGAGATTCATTTACAGGGGTGTAATTACTTTCTCTTTCTATTGTGTACTTTTAGTAATTTTTTCATAGGAGAAAAGACTCCTCCATCTATTGCATTTGTTGTGCTGTGAGTTATAAAATCTTTTTGATTTTTATAAGCAAAAAGATAAGGTATATTAGTTAAATGTTACTGTTAGACACAACAATTTAGTATATGTCTCAATCTTTTAATCTAATACTTGTAATTGCAGAAGCTCCACCTCTCCACCAACTTACGTCAAATGGAGCATTTGGATTGTACCTGTCTTCTGAAATCCAAATTAGATTACCTCCCAATATACCAGATTCTAAATCAATTATTTTGCGACCAACATGACGTACACCAAAAACAACTTTTGAATAAATCTTTTCCTTATAAAGCAAAGGTTCATCCAGTTCAAGTAATATTTTATTGTTGTTTTCATCTATCAAAATTATCTTTGCAAACACATTTGCATCTATAAAATCATTTTCATATATAACAGCTTTTTTATTTATTAAATCTTCTATCATTCATAAACCTTTAAAATATTGACCTGTATCTCACCTGTTGCTATTCTTTCCATACCACCTCCTGACATATCAGATAGTGGTTTAACCTTCGTTGGTGATGAAAATACTCCTTTTGGAACTTCCAAACTAACTCTGACTTCAGGTGTATGATCTAAAGCTAAACGTTGACGAGCTCTTTGCGCATTTTTATTGGCAAAATCTGTCACATAATGTTCACCAGATCTTCCACCCCGTATTAAACCTGTTTCTCTTGTAGCTTGTAACTCAGCTTTTGACATCCATCTTTGAACAACTTCTGTCGACTTACCTAATCCACCAACAACTTTCATACCAAGTTTACCACCCGGAATGAAACCAAGTGCAAACATCGTTGCAGCTGTTGAGTATTCACCATTAAACACATAACTTAGAGCATCAACAGCACCCGCTATTCCTCCTACAACAGGAATAACAGAAAGCGCTGTCAAAGCATCATGATAGTCTAAGGTTGAAGCCCATGAAATTACACTATCTAAGTATGTTGAACTAGAATTGGAATATTCTGATTGAACAATATTAGTACTAAAAGTAGGCTGCAGTTTAATACTTTTTGGTAAAGCTGAAACTGAAATTGTGTTATTAAATAGATTATTTCTAGCTGTGGCTGCTTCTTGAGCTTCATTTATAATATAAACTTCCTCAGCTTGTGCTTGATAATACATTTCTTCTTGATAGTCAATATCTATCTCATTGAAGTCACAATCAAAATAAAGCCACCAAGTAACTTCTTCCCAACTAAAACCAGGCCAAGGATCAGCGACTACATGAATTATTCCAAGATCAGTTGCTTCAAAACCACTTGGATCAGTATACTTAAGAGGATTGTTCATAACATAAGAGTATCTGTTGAAACTCTGTGTATCGTAAGGTGCTTGTATATAGGAGTCAGCTGATAAAAATCTTCCAATAGTAGGGTCATAAAGTCTAGCATTCATATTTATGAAGTCAGTCTCTTGTATATGTTCATGCCCCGTATAGCCTCTATTTGTAAAAGAAGCTTTTGTGACCTCATTCCCATCTTTATCTAAGTTGAGCTTTTCTCCAAATGGTTTATACGCCATTCTTTCTTCTACTACTCCTAAGTTGTTTGTTATGGTGTCTACTGAGTTTAGAGAGTCATAGTGTAGATATTTAGTTGAGTGGTTTGAGGTTGAATCTGTGTAGATAGATATTGTTTTGAGTGATTAGTTTTGAGGGGTTTTGATTATTGTCTTACACCCCGGGAGAGGTGTAACTAGAGAGAGAAGTGGGACGAGTGACAATCTAAATTTCAAAAACTTTCATTTTATCCTTATACTTATCCCAATTTCCTAAACAAAAAGCAGTAATAGATTTATTATCATCTCCGCAAGGAAAACCACTCAAAGCAATTCCTAAATTAAACAGTATAACTGTCCCAGAGAATTCGTATGGAGTACCATCTAGCTGACACAATTTTTTTAATAAATTGTCTTTCCAATTAAATTCCATTTTATTTATTTTAATGTTTTCAGAAAATATTGTACATTCACACACATTTTTAGTCTCTTTAGAAAAGCTTATTATTATATTTTTATAATGATATTCCAATGTATTATTATAGTTATATCTTTGAACTAATGGCTTACCTAAAATATCTATAACTTCTTCTTCACTCATTCCAAAAGAAATATTATCAACACTTTTATAACTTACAATATTCATATTTTCATTTCCTTTAGGTTTTCGCATATTTCTATATGCTCCACCACTATACTTTTGTACTCCCTTCCCAACAATTCTCATACCAAGTTTACCACCTGGAGTGAAGAGGTGTAATTTTAAGAACTTATATTAAATCTTCTTTTAAATAACACAAACGATCATTTTCAAAGTGTGAACAAATAATAATTCCATTATCTACTAAATCTTGAAAATCATTCTTTATTTTTTCTTCATTATTATTGTACGCTGTGTACACTTTTTTCCCCTCTATGTATAGCGTTATTCTCCATAAATCAAATCCATCATAACGCTGATTGTCACCAAAATTAAAATCTGTATCATGTGACCCAAAATCTAGATTACACCCGATTCCATGAAACTGATATTCTACAGTATCACTAAGTTTACCAACTTGTGGGATGTTGTTTTTTCGCCATTCTCGTATCAAGTTTACTTTTCCATACTTTTTGTGAAATAATTTTATGCCATAAGCAACATCTTTTTTATAATCATCTATAACTTTTAGTAGTGGATTCATCTACGACCTCTTTTTACTAAATTATCAAAACCTACATTATTTGCGGCATCTAATACATCATCAATATTATTAAAATAGCTATGATGTCCTGCTATATCATCGATAATATTGATATCTACTGGTGTTCCAGTTCTTTTTGCAGCTGCCAACCTGTGATGACCATCTAACACATAATATTGACCTTTATGACTGGCAACATCTATTGCTTCATCTCCAAAACCATTAAGTCTCATTTTATCGGAAATTGTATCTACTTTATAAATTGACGATTTGCCACTTAAGCTATGTGTTCTTAGTAATAAGTTTGGGTTAATATTTTTAACTGACTTAATCCCACCAACAATTTTCATACCAAGTTTACCACCCGGAATGAAACCAACAGCTAACATTGTTGCAGCTGTTGAGTAATTACCATTATATGCATAACTAAATGCATCAACAGTACCCGCTATTCCTCCAACAAAAGGAATTACAGAAAGTGCTGTTAAGCCATCATGGTAATCTAGGGTTGAAGCCCATGAAACAATGTTATCTATATAACTTGATGTTTGCGATATATATTGTGAATGGATAGTACTTGTATAATTATTAGACAAGGCTTTTGATATATCTTCATTCTGTTGATAAGCAATCTCTGGAAGATATATCTCTAGATTACGTATAGCTGTATTATTTATAAATTGAGAATCATTCCATACATAATTGATATCATTCCATGCACCCCATTGTTCAGTGTAAAAATATATTGGTTCAGGAGTATATGTTAATTCAGAAGTATATGTTGCTTCGAAACCGCTTGGGTCAGTATACTTAAGTGGATTATTCATAACATATGAGTATCTATTAAAACTTTGAGTATCATATGGTGATTGTATATAAGGATCTGCTGATAAAAATCTTCCAATAGTAGGGTCATAAAGTCTAGCATTCATATTTATAAAGTTTGTCTCTTGTATATGTTCATGTCCTGTATAGCCTCTATTTGTTGATGAAGTTTTATTCGCAATTTTTCCATCTTCATCTAAATCCAGTTTCTCTCCAAATGGTTTATAAAACATTCTCTCTTCTACAACTCCTAAGTTGTTTGTTATGGTATCTACTGAGTTTAGAGAGTCGTAGTGTAGATACTTAGTTGATGGTGATGAGCTACTATTTGTATAGATTGCCATTACTTTTGAGCCTACATAGATGAAGTATTTATCTTCTGTAAGATTCCCTTGTTTTATTGTATATTCATAAGACTTGTCAAGATAGTAAGATGTGTATTTATCTGTGCTTTTTTTGTATCTATTTTTGTTTATGTCATAACTGAAGTTAATAGTAGTAGTTGGAGTTGTTAGCTTAGATGGTTTGTTAAAAGCTGTATACTCTATGAGAGTACCATTGTTGTTTGTCATATTTCCATTAGCATCATAGGCAAAGCCTTTATTTCCTGCACTTACTACCTGATGTGGTTTTGATGAAGAATAAGTGTAATTGCCCACATCACTTTTATAGGTAATATTTCCTATATTATTATAGTAGTACTCTGTAATTAAATAATCGACGCTATTGTTTTGTATTTCAGAATAAATAAGCCTATTCTGTGCGTCATACTCAAAATCTTGACTGCCATATAGTTTACGGTCCTCTTTACTAGTAACATTTAATAAACTATCATACCTAAAGTTCAAATCTCTTATACCATTATCAAAGTTATAACCTGTTTTTATTGTGTTTAACACACCTGAATCATCATACTCTTTTGTCGTAATAAGTCCATTTCCAGAGAGGTATTGAGTTACTCTTCCATAACTATCTTGTTTTAAAACTTTGTAGAAATAGTTGTATGATGAATCATTTAATATCTCAAGATACACTTCACTAGAACTGTAATGTTTCTTGCTTAATAGATGTCCTTTTTGTTCTAAATTTTGAGCAATAGCCAATGCTGACTCGGCTCTTGTAATAAGGGATGGAATTTGAGTGTACAAAAATGAAAGATTATAATCTTCATCGTAATAGCGATAGTCTATCTCATTAGCGTTTTGTATTTCTCGTGTTTTCTCAGTTAAGTATCGATCAACTAAATCAGTATATGTAACTGCATAACTGTTATAAGTATCTGATAATCCAATAAAACGTGCAATACTATCATCATCTCGACCGTATAAATATTCATATTCTTGTGCTTGTCCTATGTAATAATCAGCTTGAACCCGAGCTTGCTGAGCTAACTGCTGGTATTTACTCACTTCAACATTGTATTGGGTAATATAACTTTCTAAGGTATGGATTGCATTAAGCATATATTGCTCATCTCCATTAGACATATTTTTTACAAGAGCTTTATATTTTGCTACTTTGAGTTCTAATTCAGAAGCTAATTTGTGATAAGCAAAAGCCTGCTCTGCATATGCGATAGAACCTCCTAAAGCTTTTGAAACAAGATAAGTAAAATGTCGCGGATCAAAATCTTCAATCTGCTGCCTAGGAGACTTAATAGCCTCTAAATATCCATACTCATTATAAACATTCTTGATTTTGAAGTTTTTAGGCAATGTTTTCGTATCTACTCTTGAGTAAGCATCATAAGTAAATGACCTTGTAAATGTTTGTGCGTCTGCTGTAGTTGTTGTAGATATTAGTCTTGCTAAATTATCATAAGCATAGGTTCTCGTAAAATTAGGTTTACTCTCCTTATGCAGTTGTCCTTTTTTAGTTGTGTCATATTCCCAAATTGATTTTACTCCAGCTATTTCTTCTGAGATTTTTCTTCCAAGCTTATCATAAGTCATAGTTGTAACTTGACCTTTAGCATCTCGTTGGTACACTAACTCGCCTAAAGAATTATATTGATATGTCCAAATTCCCAAATCTGGATCATTTTGTTTAGTTTTGTTGCCAAATATATCATACTCTAAGATTATGTCATTTCCTTGAGCGTCAGTTGTTTTTACTAAGTTACCTGCA
Source organism: Sulfurimonas sp. (assembly GCA_041595535.1). GTDB lineage: Bacteria > Campylobacterota > Campylobacteria > Campylobacterales > Sulfurimonadaceae > Sulfurimonas. The sequence goes on from JBFHKA010000021.1 coordinate 35,095, forward strand.
GCATCATAGCTATAGAGTTGATAAGCATTTTCTTCTTGAACTTTTACAACTTTCCCTATTGCATTTTTAGTAGTGGTTTTTACTTGTCCTTTTGCATTTGTTGTGGACATACTGTAGGCATCATAAGAGTTGGTCGTCACTGCTCTTTGATTATTTGGAGCCGGGGTGTTTACTTTTATTACTCGTTGGTATTTGTCATAAGTGAAGTATGTATATTCTGGTGTTTCTCCACTAAAGTATGGAGAGGATTTTTTTACTACATTTCCAAATTTATCATAAGAAGTGTCTTCGTAAATAGTTTCACCATCAAATCCTATTGTTTTAGTTCTCAATTCTTGATTGAGAGAGTTAAAATAGGTTGTAATAGGAGATGAACCATCTTCCTCTACAGTAATTGAATAGTAACTCTGTGGAGCTGAAGTGTCAAATGCATAACTATAGGTTGTAGTTGTACCATCTGCTCTTGTCTCTTTTAGTTTTTTTCCAAAATTATCATAAGTAAATTGTGTAACTAATCCATTGGGACTCGTTACTTTTACTACTTGACCATCTGCATTGTACTCTCGTGATTCACTATGACCTAAAGCATTTGTTATCTTAGTGGCAAATTTTCCTAAAGCATCGTAGGCTATTGTTGTATCTCTAGCTTCCATACCCACGCCTGTAATGCTCTCTTTTATCTTATTTCCATGGCTATCGTAGGTATATGATTTTGTGAGCCATTTAGAACTATTTGGTTCAATCGTTTCTGATTCAAGTGCTCCGGTTGTGTTGCTATAAGTAAAACTTGAAATTTTTGTGTTTGTATCACCATAAGCTTCGTCTGTTACTTGAGCATTTCTAAGTCTTGAGAGTATCCAGTTTGAAGTGTCGTTTGTATAGATATTATTTGCTGTTTTTGTGAAAATTTCACCTGTAGTTTCGTCTGTTGTGATTGCTACACTTGTCTTTGTGTTTCCATATATATCAAAGTTAGAATTTTGTAATTCTGTAGTTTTTAAAAGTTCACTGTTTTCATATTCTTTAGAAATTTGTTCTGTGTTTTGAATCTGATAAATTCCATCTTTTAGAGTGTTTGAGTATTTATAAGCTGTCGTAGATACTAATTCTCCCTCAAGAGAAGAGTTATTCTCTTTTACGAGACCTATATATGGATATGATTGATTAAAACTACTCACTGTTTGAATTTTACTCAACTCATTATATGCAGTGATTTTTGCAAAGCCTAATGAACCTAAACCTTTAACATTTGCCTTTAAACCTTCATATTTATAGGTCGTTTTCATAAGAGCATTATTTGAAACGGTTGATGTCACGGAACTTACTACTTGTTGGGAAGGTTGGATGTCTATTGTTGGATATGTTGCATCTTTGTGTTTTGTATAGATACTACTATCTGTTAGTGGTTTGTATGACACTTCAGTTTTGTTGTGGAATGAATCAGTTATTCTTATAATATTATTATGTTTAAATGCTTGTGCAGACACTTCAACACCCCAGATACCGAAACCAACTATATCTGTTAATCCATCACCATTCATATCTGCTAACATTCGAGGAGTAGATTCAGTTCTCCAATCCTGTCCATACCCGAAGCTTTCAACAACGGTGATAGGCATGTCAAATTTATTGTTTCCTTTATTAAAAGAGACTGACACACCTCCTGTGCCAAAACCAACTATATCTGTTAATCCATCACCATTCATATCTGCTAACATTCGA
>JBFHKA010000022.1:0-36255 GCA_041595535.1 Sulfurimonas sp.
CAATCAACAAGACTTTTTTTTCTGCAACAGCAAGCGATGCAGCTAAATTAACAGCTGTAGTAGTTTTACCTACTCCACCCTTTTGATTTGCAATTACTATTACTTCGCTCATCTTAAACTGTATATCCTCTTGCCATCAACGCTTAAACTGCCATCTTCTTCTAATGTAGCTTTATTTAATTGAATTATTTTTTCTTCTATGTGTGTAGAAAAATTTTTGTTAAGATAAAATTCTAGCTCATATTTGCTAAAAACTTGCTTCCATAAAACTTTTTTTTCGATTTTCCTAAAATATTCTTTTAACAAAATTTCTTTAAGAATACTTATATCTAAAGTTGCAAAGCCTTCTGGAGCATTTTTTAAATTTAGACCAACGCCACATACAAGAGTGTTCTCAACTATTGTAGTAAGCATGCCACCTATTTTTTTCTCATTTATATAAAAATCATTAGGCCATTTTAACCACACTTTTGAATCCATCTCACTGAGTGTTTCTTTTAAAAGATAGGCAAAATATATGGAAGAAGACTCGAGTTTCAAATCTTTTGGAAGCGCATCCATAGAAATACAAAAAGACAAAAACAGATTACCTTCAAGTCCAGTCCAACTATTATCTCTGCTTCCTATTCCATTTGTTTGAATATCAGATACTACAGCATAAGGGGGAATTACTGTTGTATTTTGAAGAAGATTTTTTAAATATGTTTGAGTAGAATCTACTTCTTTAAGATAATGTATCTTCAAGGCTTACTCTTTTACCATTTATATAAGAAAGAATATCCATCTCTTTTTTTGATGGGGGCTGTACGGAGTAAACTCTTATGCTTCCAGAATCGCACGTAACAACAATACTATCTGAATCAATAGCTATAATTTCACCTGCTTTACCTGTTACGTGCAACTCTTCAAGAGCAATCTTTTTAAGCTTCAAACCACTACTTAAATAGATGCCAGGCCAAGGAGTAAAAGCACGATATTTATTGTAAAGGGTAAGCGCATCACTCCATATAACCTCGCCATCTTGTTTTGTAATTTTTTTACAATGTGTAGCGAGTGAATCATCTTGTTTTACTGGTGTATATGAATTAAAATTTTCTAAAATATCTACAGTTAAAGTTGCTGCTACTTGAGTCAGTCTCTCAAATAGAGACTCTACTAACTCATCATCTCCAACATCAATAGTCTCTATTTTTAAAATATCACCCGTATCCAAGCCCTCTTCCATTAACATTGCTGTTACACCTGTTGTTTTGTCACCATTTAAAAGTGTTTGCTGAATTGGACTTGCTCCACGGTATTGTGGCAAAATAGAAGCATGAAGGTTAATACAAGGAGCATGGCTTAAAATTTCTTGTGGCAAAATTTGCCCATATGCAGCTACAACTATAAAGTCGCACGTAACAGATAAAACTTCTTGTATACTCTCTGCATCACGCAACCTATTTGGTTGGTATACATCAATGTTATGTTGCTCTGCCAAAACTTTTACAGAAGGAGGAGTTAGAATCTTTTTACGCCCTACAGGCTTATCTGGTTGCGTAAAGACAGCAACAACATGTATGTTATCTGATTCTATAAGTCTCTCTAAAATTTTTTGTGCATAATCAGGAGTACCCATAAAAATAACATTCATCTACTTCGCCTTTGTAAAAAGTGTACCACCATTGTGTATTGCATGGAGTGTAAAATCACGCGCATCACTTAAATTATAACCGCTTGCTAAGAACATATCAATATTTGATTTTTGTAAATATGCCGCAGCTTTGAGTTTTGTAACTATACCACCTGTTGCAAAAATGTTGTTTGGTGTCACATCTTTTTCAAGCTCTTCTTGTGTTATCTCATAAACTACTTTTAAAACTTTTGCATCTGCATTTTTTCTGGGATCACTATCGTAGTACGCATCTATATCTGAAAGTATAATCAATAAGTCTGCATTCAAATGTTTTGCTATGTACGCAGAGAGTTGGTCATTATCTCCAACTTCCAACTCTTCTGTTGATGTCGCATCATTCTCATTTATAATGGGAAGAACATCATTTGCCAAAAGAGTATTTACAGTATTACTGATTCTTGCATTGTCACCCTCTTTATTGAGGTTAAATGCAGTAACTAGAACTTGTGAAGTTATAATATTATGCACAGCAAACTTTTTTGCATACTTATTCATAAGTATAGGTTGACCAATTGCCGCTAAAGCTTGTTTATTTGCTAAGATATTTCTATCAAGTTTTAAAGCTGTATAACCTGCAGAAACTGCACCAGATGAGACTAAAAGAACTTCATTTTCTTTTTTTAGTTCTGAGAGAAAATCAACCAAAGCCTGCATGCGTTGTGTCGCTATAGCACCATTTTCTGTTAAGACAGCACTTCCGACTTTAACTACTATACGTTTCATGTTATTTTATCTATCCACTTGAACCAAATCAAATAAAGCATTTTTAAGTGGCTCTATGTTTTTATGTGTAGCAGATGAAATAGGAGCTACAAAATATGGTTTTGTTTTATCAAAGCCTAATGAAGCATCTGCTGAATCTTGCAAATAAAATGGTATTTCATTATCGAACTTCAATCTATTGACTTTTGAAGCTTCTAAACCTAAATGTGTTAAAAACTCATTTACAAGGTCATGAATCTCTTCTTGTGGAACAATATCTACTCTCGTTAAAGCTATAGCAAATTTACTCTCACCAAGTACCTCAGAAAATGAAGCTATCTCATCTTGAAGTACTTCAATCTGCTCTTTAAGATCTCTATAAGAAGCTAAATCTACCATATAAAGAAGAATTTTAGTACGCTCTATATGTCGTAAAAACTTAAGTCCAAGCCCTTTACCTTCATGTGCTCCACCAATAATACCTGGGATATCAGCCATCACAAATGACTCAAAATCACCTATATTTACTTGACCAAGTTTTGGTGTCAGTGTAGTAAATTCATAATTTGCTATCTCTGGTCTAGCATTGGATACAGTTGATATAAGTGTAGACTTCCCAACATTTGGGAAACCAACCAAGCCTACATCTGCAATAAGTTTCAAATCAAGTTTGATTGTCCTTGTTTCACCTTTTTCACCAGGTTGCGCATATGTTGGTCTTTGATTTGTTGGGCTTTTAAAGTGTGTATTGCCAAGTCCACCTTTTCCACCTTGAAGGAACTTTTCTTCTTGCCCATCTTCAAGCATGTCAAAAAGTACTTCTCCACTCTCCATATCAATTATCTGCGTACCTGGAGGAACAATGATAACTTTTTTAGCACCTGATTTTCCAGTCATTAAAGAACCTTCTCCAGGTTTTCCTTTGTCCGCTTTTATATGCATCTTTCTTTGAAATGCAGAGAGGGTGTGTGTATTGTTATCACATTTAAACCAGATGTCACCACCCTTTCCACCATCACCACCATTTGGACCACCATTGAGTACAAATTTCTCACGACGAAATGCTACACAACCTTGTCCACCTTTACCAGAACTAACGGTTAATTCAACACTATCTGTAAACAAATGAACTCCTAGATATCATCTTTAGCTTTAAAGCTAATTATAGTAGATTTCTGAATAAATATCAGTAATCACAAAATCTTAATGGCATAAACTCCCATTTATACTAAATCAATGAATATTCTAATATACAAAGGAGTTAAATGACTAAAACGTAAAACACTTAAAAATCCACTATGAACAGTAACAAAGTAAATTATTAAATATTTAAACTGTATTAAGTTAAAAAAAGTAGACGCACTTAGGCAATATGCCTAAGCACTGTAGAATTACGCAGCTGCTATAACTGAAACTTGTTGACGTTTTTTGTCTTTACGCTCAAATGTAACAACACCTTCAATAAGTGCAAAAAGAGTATGATCTTTTCCCATACCTACATTTTTACCTGGGTGTACTTTTGTTCCGCGTTGACGGATGATAATGTTACCTGGGATAACAACTTCTCCACCAAATTTTTTTACACCAAGTCTTCTACCAGCTGAGTCACGATTATTCTGTGTACTACCTTGACCTTTCTTATGTGCCATCTTAAATCTCCTACGTTTGTTTTAGCTTATGCAGCTATTTTCGTGATACGAACACGAGTATGATCTCTTCTGAAACCACGTTTAACTTTGCTATCTTTACGACGACGTTTTTTGAAAGTCATAACTTTCTTATCACGTCCCTCGCTGATAACTTCAGCAGTAACTACAGCACCTTCAACAAAAGGAGCTCCCATTTTAAGCTCACCAGCGTTAACTGCTAAAACTTCTGTAATTTCGATAGTAGTTTCAGGTTCAAGAGACATTCTATCAAATGATAAAACATCACCCTCTTGAACTTTATACTGCTTACCACCATTTTTAATAATTGCGTACATTGACGGTCCTTAAATATATTTAGGTTGTATTTCTACAATAAAGTGCGGAATTATACCCATTGAAGCTTTAAGTTATGTTTAATTCTTACTTATTTTTAAATTTGTTACTTATGAAAATAACATATTTTGTAAAAATTCTAAAAATAAGTACTACGAAATAAACAATACCTGTATAAATAAATGGATGATAAAAGTTGTTTCTCTCTACCATTGTAGAGAATCTATCCACTGGATTTGTAAGCAAATCGGAGTGCATAATCAAGGCTAAGGTGACAAAAATAAGAGTAAAATAGAAAAACTCTCTTGCCACCTTTTGTTGCATTCTTACATTAAACCTTTAAGCATAAGGTTCCAGTACATTGGTTCAAGCATATAAAGGTCAAATACCCACCATATCCAACGCTCTTTATTTACAGCTAATGGAAAAGATGGAGCTTCACCTGCATAGTTAAACTCAGCCATAATAATTCTACCATATCTTGTTTTGAGAGGACAAACGGTGTACCCATCAAACTTCTCTTTTAACTCTTTTTTTTGCATCTCTGCTAACAAGTTACCAACCATAACCGGACCATGGTGACGTGCAGAACCACCTGTTTTACCTTTTGGTATACCACATACATCACCAATACCAAATACATTTTTATAGCGACGGTGCTGAAGTGTCTCTTTATCTACTTCTAACCAACCTTGAGCTGACCCTTGTTGCCATCCTAGAGGAGAGTTCACAACAGCATCTGGAGCAGTCATTGGAGGTACAACATGAATAAAATCATACTCCATATCAACCAGTTCCGATTTTTTAATGATTTGATACTCTTCTAGGTCTTCATCATATGCACCTTTAAGTTCATACTTGTGTTCAAAGGTTGCTACTTTCTTTTGTGGATCTATCGCTACAAGATTGTGTCCAAACTTATTTGTAATATTTCCATAATATGGTTGAACCACGTTTTCAAGTGTTTCTCTTACAGATGGTAAACCAAATAAAGAAGAACCATTTGTTGCAAATGTAAAATCAGCACTTAAGCCATCACGTTTTAGGTAGTCATCACTTAGATAAAGAATCTTTTGTGGAGCACCACCACATTTAATCGCTGTAGCTGGTTGTGTACAAATTACTTTTGATTTTTTTCCATCTTTAGCAGCTTGATGTAGTTCTTTAAACCATGCATTTGTAATATCTCCACCTTTTGCAGTTCCCTCTTCAGGGTTGTTAAGATAAACACTCGAGATACCATTTTTTCCTATATCATCTATGCTTAAACCTTTAATCCACTCATAATGATACTGAAGCCCCGTTGCAACAACTAAATAGTCATAACTGATTTCTTCACCCTTACGTGTGATAACTTTATTGTTATCTGGGTCAAAAGTTTTTACTTCATCTTTAATCCATTTTACACCATCAGGAACAAATTGACTGTTGTCTTTAATAATATCTTCTGTAGAAGTCTCACCAGCTGCAACAAAAACTTGTGCTGGTTGATAGATATGCTTTTCATTTGGAGCTATTAGTGTGATATCTGGGTTTGAGAGTGCACGATTTAATCTTGCAACAGCCATAATACCACCAGCACCACCACCAACCACAACTATTTTACCTGTTACATCTAAAGCCTCAGCTTTTGTAAATGAACCTGTTGAAGTAGTCGCTAATGCTGCTGCTGCAATTGGAGATATACCCATTACTTTTAAGGCATCACGACGTGACATCCCTTTACTTGTTATAATTTCATCCATAAAGTCTGGTTTTTTACTCATCTATTTTTCCTCTTAATATCTATATCTAAAATAAACTCTCACATCTTGTGAGAATGCAACTGGATCTTGTCCAGCACCAATTGCTTCATCCATTGACATTGGTTTTCCACCATCTCCGAAGAAAGCATTTGAGCCCGTATAATCATAATCTAAATAAGTATATCTAATTTGCATAGAAAATACACTTTTTCCGTCAGTTTTAATAATAGGTTGTGTCCAATATGCTTCATATGCACTACCACGAGTTGCCATTTTAGAACCAATCATAGTATCTTCACCATAAGTGAACGGTCTCCAATATTTTGAACCATGGTTATATTCCAAGCCAAATTTGCCACCAGTGAAGTTTGGCATTTGTGTTCCAAACCAGTAAGAAGTACCTAATTCTCTTTGTAGACTTCCTAACATTGCTTGTCCATTTTTAGGTCTAGTTCGAGTTGCTGCAAAAGATGCAAAAACTATAGTATCATCTAAAAAGTCACTTATCTCATTACCAACTCCTACAATTTTAGCAGAAATTGCACCACCATCAACATCACCATACGTTGTCATTACAGGTGTACCGCTAGACACATCATTTCCAACTGCATTAAATGCACGATAGTATTTAGTCATGACTGAATATTGTCCATTATCGTATGGCACAAAAATAACACCTGCTAAGTCCATATTATCTAAACTACCTGCATTTTCATTTTTTGTATAATCTAAACCTGTTTGATCGAATCTCTTTGTTGCATTTGTAAGACCACGACCCAAACATAACTTAGCATACATTCCTGATACATATTTATCTAGCTTAATACTTCCACTAAAACCATCAAATTCCATATTTATAATATGCCCAATAGGTGACTTGGCTTTATCATCATCTCTTAAATTTATTAGATAGCCATTCGTTGCCGGTCGACGACCAACACTCACTGTCCAAGCTTGACCTAATGCGTGTGGCATCCATAACCAGTATGCTTCACGCACTCTTAAAGTATCATCTGTTAAATTTTCATTTACAACCCAATCAAAAGTTTCGTAGCCTGTTTGTGTTGCTGATGTATTATACTGCGCACCAAAAGCTTTATTAAAAGAGAGTTGCCCTTTAAAAATCATTGTTGAAGTAGGAGCATACCCCATACCTAACCATAATCTATTTGAGTATAAAGCATTATTGGTATATGTATTACCTTTTGCTGTCTTATACTGAAGGTTGTCATAAGAAGTTCTAAAATCAATATCGAACTTTATATTATCATTCCCATCATGCTGTTTTACTTCAGACAATGTCTTATTTGTTCTTGTTTGCTTTTTTTCTAAATTCACTACTTTTTTATTTAAAGTCTCTATTTGTGCTTTCATATCTGCTAATTCATCAGCAAATAAATTTGAAAACACTCCACTTACTACAGCGAGCGAAAGTAATATCTTTTTCATTGAGTATTCCTTATGATATTTATGTATTTTGATTTATTAAAATGAGGGTTTTAAGTGCCAAAGCACTTAAAAGTTAACAAGAAGGGATGTTACCGCTATCGCTTGCAAATTTATTTACAAAATCATATAACGGAGCAGAAAATTTGCTCTCAAATTTTTCACTTTTGAAAAAATCTGCTCCACCAGGACAAACTTCTGTCATAACTTCACCCAATGTTCCATTATCTTTTGCTTCTTCCCAAGTAGCTTGATCATGTTTTGCTGCAAAAACTGCACCAGAAAAACCACATAATTCTTTTAATTTTTTCTGATAAAGTCTTTGCCCTACATCAGCATCTGCAAATGCAGATGTACTTAATAAACTTAAACCAACTAACGTAGCTACAACTACTTTTTTATTCAATAACATTTTATTTCCTTATTTTCATGATAAGTTACAATCATACTAACGAAATCTTTAAAATAACTTTAACTTAACATATATATCATTGATGTTTATATATTTGGTAAAAACGTTACTTTATAAGGGCAATGGCATCTATTTCTACAAGTGCATTCTTTGGAAGTGTTTTTACAGCAACAGTTGAACGTGCTGGTTTATGAAAACCAAACGCCTCTGCATAGACTTCATTTACAAGAGCAAAGTCATCCATATTTGCCAAAAAGATAGTTGTCTTAAGTACACTATCAAGAGAACTACCAGCTTCTTGTAAAACTGCTTCGAGATTTTTCATTACTCGCACAGCTTGAACAACTACATCTTCTTTTAAGAGTTCATCTCCACCCTCTGGCGTAAGTGCAATTTGCCCTGAAGTATATACCATTCCGTTTACAACTACTGCTTGAGAATATGGTCCTATTGCTGATGGCGCTCTATCTGTTTGTACAAATTTCATATATCTTCCTTAATTTTATTTACTGACTTTTAATTTATTTTGTGCATTGTCCATAAAAGAGTCAAAACACTCAACACCGCGATGTCCTAATGAAGAGTAGAGTATATTTCCCTCTGCATCTGTAAAGTAGTGGTGAGGTACTGGTGCTGTCTTGAACTGCGCTGGTATTTTATCTCTATCACGAGAGAGATGAACTGTCTCAAAATTTTTATAAAGTTTCTTTTGAATCTGTTCATCTTGCAATGTTGTGTTTTCGAATTCTCTACACCATCTACAACTATCTGAAGTTATCAGTACATAAACTAATTTATGCTCTTTTTTTGCATCACTTAATGTTTGTTCGTAGTCATGTGACCATCCTAATTCTGCACTAAAAAGTGTGCTTACTAACAAAAGCATTGCTACTACATATTTCATTATTTCTCCCATATCTCTATTAAGGTTGTAAACACTTCATATAAATCTTCAACTTCTTTTACAGTAGTTCTTTCATTTAAAGAGTGGATAGTATCATTTTTCACACCAAACTCTATGACATCTATGCCAAGAGGTGCTATATAGCGTGCATCACTTGTTCCGCCTGCCGTAGAGTGTTTTGGTTTATTACGTGTTACTTTTTCAATTGCTTCATCCATCTTTTTTACAAGCTTTGTATCTGTCTTTGTTTTAAAGGGATACGACCCTTGTGTTAAACGAAGTTCATACTCTAAACCTTCAAAATGTTTGGCTACAAACGCAACAATATCTTCTTGTGTTGTTTTAGTATTATTTCGTACATTAAACATCATCTTAAGTTCATTTGGTGTGACATTGGTTACTTGCATTCCCGAGCGAATATCTGTCACTACAAACTTACTTGGAGCAAAGAATTCATCGCCATTATCCAAGTCAACTCCAGCCATATCGCCCAAAACTTTTGAGATGTTATGTATAGGATTTATAGCTTTCTCAGGGTATGCGGCATGTCCCTGTTTTCCTTTGAGTGTGATGTAACCATTTATAGAGCCTCGTCGCCCTACTTTAATAGCATCACCAAACACATCTTCACACGTTGGTTCGGCAACTACAACGGCATCTGGAAGCATTACGTGCGACTTTAAATACTCTAGTACTTGTACTGTTCCATAAATGGCATCACCCTCTTCATCTGAAGTCAAAAGTAATGAGAGAGTACCTTTAAAATCTTTTGTTTTTTTGAGGGCTTGCGTAAATGCAGCCACGCCACTCTTCATATCTTGTGTTCCTCGTCCATAGATAAAACCATCTTTTTCTACTGCTTCATAAGGATTTGTATCCCAGCCATTTCCAGCTGGAACTACATCTACATGCCCTGCAAAACAAAGATGCTCACCCTCTGAAAATTTCTTATAAAGAAAAAGATTTTTAACATCTTCTACATCCACACGTAACGCTGTAAAATCTGATAAGTATTTTTCAATAAACTCTAGTAAACCACCATCATCTGGGGTTTCACTCTTAGAGCCTACTAAAAATTTAAAAAGTTCTATAGTATTCATAAGCTTATTTTACAGGATTTTCATAAAAAACATAAGGTGTAGAGTATTCACTAATTTCAAAATAAAGTTTTTTCTCACCTGCATCAACACTGTAATTTTGATTTAAGTCAAGGTAGCCATACCCATATCTATAATCTCTCTCTGTTGTTCCATCTGTTGAAGTAGCAGTTGAGAGCTTATCTATTTTAATAAATCTTTGAACAAGTTTTCCACCCATGTAGATATCGAGTACACCATCAGTTCCTGTCCAGTTTTGGATAGAACGACCAAGTTTATTTTGTGTTTCTTGTGTACATGCACTCATCATAAGTGCAAGTACAACAAGAAAAACTACAACTATTTTTTTCATTTTGTATCTCCATATTTTAAGGTTCTCAAAGCTGTTTCTTCATCATCTGTTCGCATAAGAGACTCCCCGACTAAAAAGGCATCTACTCCAGCTTTGCTCAAATCTTCTAACTGTCCATGCTCATAAATACCACTCTCAGCTACAATAATCTTTCCATTTGGGATAAGTGGAATCAACTCATAAGAGAGATTCATATCCATCTCAAAAGTTTGTAAGTTTCTATGATTAATTCCAATAATATCACTTCCTGCATAAATAGCCTTTGTCAAATCACTTTTATCGTGTACCTCAACGAGTGCTTCCATACCTAGATGTCTTGTGTAAGCTAGTAAATCTTTAAGTTCTGATTTTGAAAGTGCTACAGCTATTAAAAGAATAAAATCCGCTCCATGCACCATCGCTTCAAGGATTTGATATTTTGAAACGATAAAATCTTTTCTCAAGAGTGGGATTCCTACATAACGACGAATCCCACCTAAATAATCAAGAGAACCTTGAAAAAAGTGCGGTTCAGTAAGAACAGAAATAGCACTTGCTCCCCCTCTCTCATACGCTTGAGCAATCGCTAATGGATCAAAATTTTCACGAATAACTCCTTTGGATGGAGAGGCTTTTTTTACTTCTGAAATGATTCTGTAAGGGTCTTCTTCTGTCGCTTTTAAGTAAGGGATTACATCACGTGGAACTCTCGCATTAAATGCAAGTGAACGACCTAACCAATCAAGTGAAAACTCTTTTTCCCTTTTTGCTAAATCCTCTTTTGTTTTTTTAATTATATCGTCTAATATCATCTTTACTTTTTACCTTTTTTAATTTTAAGACACGCATCAATATCCTTAACATGTAAAAGAACTTCTGGGTCATCTCCACCTTGAAGTTTTACCACTTTATTCATTATAGTTTTAGCTTTTTTACACTCTTTGAGTTTAAAATAACCCCAAGCCAAAGAGTCAAGGTAGTATGCCGATTCAGGCTCAAGTTTCACAACTTTTTGAATATACACAAGCCCCTTTTTTACATCTACATCATGGTCTATAAGTATATATCCTAAATAGTTCATATAAAGAGGTTCTGAACTCTCTTGAAGTACTTTTTCTAATTTTTTTATCACTTGAGAAAGTAGTACTTTTGAACTCTTATCTGCTGCACTCTCATATTCATAGATAGCACTTCGCCCTAAATACGTTATGTCAGATGTTTGTTTATACAACTTATCTGCTAAAAGGTATGCTTTTTTATAATTTTTCAATGCTGCATAGAGTTGTAAAAGTGCCTCATCGTCACTGCCTGACTCTTCTAAAAAGTTTAGTAGGTGTATATAATCACGTTGATATGTATATATTTGAATTATCTTTTTTGCAACTTCTGGGTCTTTATCTATCGAATAAAGTCTTTGGTACGTTGAAAGAAGTCCCTCAATGTTGTTTTCATTACTATAAATGCCTAAGAGTCTATTGCAAATAAGTTTGGAGTTACCATGCATTCTCATGTGTGTTTGTAAGTAGGCGATAGCATCTTTTTTTCTATCGAGGTTCACATATAAAATAATGGACATTTGATCAAGTATTTTTTCATTATACTCTTTAGCATAGGCACTCTCTAAATACTTTAAAGCTATTTCATACTCTTGGTTTTTACTATATGTTTGGCTTACTAAAAGATAATCTTCACTCTCTTGCGTTTTTTGCACAAGTTTCACTGCCAACTGCTGTGCTTCTTTGAATTTACCCAACTCCATGAGTGCAATAACTTTAAAGCGAATCAGTTTTGCATCTTCTAAAGAGCCTTGCGTAATAGCATTTACTCTTCGGACTACTTGCTCATTTTCTTTCGCAACTAAGTCATTCTCTAAGGAACGGTATAAATACTCTTTTTTAGATGATTTTATATAGAGCGTATTAAAGAGTGTAGAAGCACCCTGATAATCTTGAACTTGTTCTGCACGTAATGCAAAAAGAACATAAGTATCCTCTTGCTCAAATGCCTTTTCGTTTGGCTTTACATCATGCATACTTGAGCATGACACTAAAAAAAATGAAGCTAAAAATAGTAAAAAAACTTTATACATCTATGATTCCCGGGCACTCTTGTTTTAACGCATCTACTCTTGTTTTAAAATAGTCCCAAAAAGGAAATGTTATACACTGCGAAGGACGTGCTTCATATATTTTACAGCCATTTGTCTCTCTATCGTAAAAAACACACTCATAAGAGTCATCTACTTTATTTTCTTTGATTGAGTATTTATAATCTTTTTTAAAAAGATATTCTACTCCAAAATCATTAACACTCATGTTTAACAACGAAGCTATCTTCTCTATCTCTTTTATACTTACATAAATATACCCACTTTCACCTGTACAACATCTCCCTGCACACGTAGCACACGCATCTTGATTAAAAACGTAGGGAAAAGACTCTTTTTTTATTATATTTGACATTTAATACTCTGTGTTTTAGCATTTTTATAGACCTCTTGTGTCTTAAGTGAAGGCTCCTCTGCATCAAAATGCATTATGGGTTCATGTATCTTCATATCTGCTTTGGAACCATTCCTTACGTGTAACATTACAAGAGAAGCATTTCTATCTCTTTTTGGGTGTACAAACTGTACATCTACTGCACGCATTTTAACCTTTTCTAAGGCTACACATATATTGCCAAACTGCGTTGCATCGTAACAAAAAATAAAATGTGAATGTGGCTTTAAAATTTGTGAAACCTTTTTAAAAAAAGCATCTACAGGGAGATTACTATTATACCTTGCATGTGCAAGAATTTCATCTTTACTCTTTTGCACTCCCTCAGGATAAAAAGGAGGGTTTGATATAACAAAATCATATTTTGTTTGCGGCTTAAAAGTAAGAAAGTCACATGTATGAAGTGTATACGCTATTTTGTTTACTCTTGCATTTGTTTGTGCATACGGTATAAATATCTCTTGTTTTTCAACTGCTTCAAGCTTGACTTGAGAGTTGTCTCGTGCAACTAAAAGTCCAACCACACCACAACCTGCACCAACATCTAAGACATTCCCTTTAGGCTTAAAAGAGTTGATAAAATCATAGAGAAAAATCGAATCACTATTGTAGCAATAGCCAGATTCAGGTTGGTACAAAAGCATTCTTGTTAAGCCTTTATTTTACAGTTTGTTTAGATATAATTACGTAATTATATCAAAGAGGGTTTAAAGTATGATTATTATTCCAGCACGCTTAGCATCTACAAGATTTCCACAAAAAGTACTCGCTGATATTGGTGGTCTTCCGATGGTTGTAAGAACTGCAAAAAGAGTGGCACATCTTGACAGAGTTGTAGTCGCTGCAGATGATGAGCTTATTATAAAAGTTTGTAAAGAACATGGCATAGAAGCCATGCTTACATCGACTACACATAAAAGTGGAACTGACAGAATTTACGAATGTGCAACTATTTTAAATCTTGAAGATGATGAGCTTATTATTAATGTTCAAGCCGATGAGCCTTTTATAGAACCAGTTGTTGTAGAAGCGCTCCTAAAAAGATTACAAACCCTACAAAATGCTGATGAGCCTTTCATTATGGGAAGTTGCTACAATGCAATAAATGCACAAGCAGCAGAAGATCCAAATCTTGTAAAAGTCGTCCTCGATAGTGCTGATAATGCAATCTACTTTTCAAGAGCGCAAATACCGTACAATAGAGGTGGTGGAGCGAAGTACTTTGGACATATTGGAATCTATGGATTTAGCAAAAAAAGCTTAAATGAATTTTGTAATTTAGGGGATGCCCCTATAGAAGATATAGAGAAATTAGAACAGTTACGTGCGATATATCATCAAAAGAAAATATCTATGGTAAAAGTCGCTAGTACAGGCTTTGGAATCGACACTCAAGAGGATTTAGCTAGAGCAATAGAGATTTTTCTCTAAGGCTTCAATGCTATTTTTGATAGACCAATACTTGGTCTATTTTTTTTGTTTTAAAAACTGAAACAATTCGTTTCATATGTTCTGCATGTCCTAAAAAAATATAGCCATTATCGTGCAACATATCATAGAATGTCATTGCGACTTCTTTTCGTGAAGCTTCATTAAAATAAATCAACATATTTCTTGAAAAAATAACATCAAATTTTCCTAGTTGGCGCATTTGATTTTTGTCATACACGTTTGCTACCTGAAAATCAACACTCGTATAAAGTCTGCTACTTAATACATAATTTGATTCTTTTTTTTCAAACCAACGATGTAGCATATCTTCTGGCATTACATGCACTGATCGTTTTGTATATTCTGCTTTTTTTGCTTTTTCAATCATCTGAGAATTTATATCAATCCCAACGATTTCTATCGTACGCTTTTTTAAAATCTCTGCTTCCTCAAGAAGATGCAAAACTATAGAGTATGCCTCTTCACCACTTGAACATGGAGCTGATAAGATTCTAAGGGGTCTATTGGCTGGAGTATTTTTGTGTAGCTCAGGTATAATTGCATCTCTTAAGAGTTCGAAATGTTCATTTTCTCTGTAAAAGTATGTATCATTGATTGTGATAGCATTCACAAGTTTCTGAAAAAGAGAACCATCTTTATCATCAAACCGTAGTTTAAAAAAATAACTTGTAAAGCTCTCAATGGAATTGTCTAGTAAATACTTATCTATAAAAACTGCTAACTTATTGTAATGCTTTTTTTCTAGATAAATAGCACTTTTTCTATATATAAATTCATTGAGCTTTTCAAAATTTTCTTCAGAGAAAGAGTGAGACATCTATTCTATCCTCATTGTCATTATGATAGTGTACTGTTTTTGGGGAAGAATTTTACTGATTTTACAATAAAGGTTACTAAAAACCTTTACTGCATGAAGAGAGGAACTAGATATTGTCGCGGATGTTTAAAGCTGCTACAAGATTAGTATATGCATCTTTATTTGTTCTTTTGAAGTATTTCATCAAACGACGACGTTTACCAACTAGTTTAAGTAGACCTAAACGTGATGCATGGTCTTTTTTGAAAACTTTTAAGTGTTCTGTTAACTCTGCAATTCTTGTTGTTAAAAGTGCAATTTGAACTTCACTTGAACCTGTGTCACTCTCGTTGCGACCGTATTTTGTTACTATTTCTTGTTTTTTAGCCGAATCTAAAGCCATAATAGCCTCCTGATGGGTATAATAATCTAACAGTAGATGCCAATGCATATAAAGTCGAAGCGGAATTATAACAAATTATTTCTTTATATTTATTTATAGTTTTGCTATTTTTAGCTATAATGAAATTCTAAATAAATATTAATGAAAGTATCAAACAATGTTATTAACCCGTGCTAGTGAGTATGCAATACTCTCTCTAATAGTTTTATCTAAAGCAAAAGAACCTGTAGATAGTGATACTCTCTCTCGTGAGCTCTCCATATCAAAAAGTTTCTTAGCAAAAATCTTACAAGCCTTAGCTAAGGGAAATATTTTAAACTCTTACAAAGGTGTCAACGGTGGCTTTACATTAAAACGAGAGCCTAAAGATATAAACATGCTTGAAGTCCTCTCTAGTGTGGAAGGAAAAGCACCTACTGTATTTGATTGTGCTCCTTCTGAGAGAGATTGTCCCTCTGATCAAGCAAAAATTTGCTCTATCTGGCCATTTTTAAATAAACTTCAAGGTAAAATAGACTCCTTTTTTGTAGAATTAACTCTTGAAGATATTTTAAACGATTAAAGAACAGACTATTGGCAAAAAAACTCACACTTAGACAACAGATTGGTACTACTCTTAACTTCTTACTAGGTCAAAGAGATCTTAGTGTTGTCATATTTGTTATGGCAATTTTGGCTATTATCATCGTCCCACTTCCATCAGGCATACTAGATGTACTACTTACAATCTCTATGGCATTTGCTGTACTTATTTTACTTATTTCACTTTATGTTCCTAAACCAACAGATTTAACAACCTTTCCTACGCTCATTCTTATTTTAACTCTTTTTAGACTCTCTTTAAATATAGCAACAACAAGAATGATATTAAGCCACGGTAATGAAGGTCCAAGTCAAGTAAGTGAAATAATTACAAGTTTTGGAGACTTTGTAGTTGGAGGAAACTTTGTTATTGGTATCATCGTTTTTTCTATTTTGGTACTTATAAACTTTATGGTTATTACCAAAGGTTCAACAAGGGTTGCAGAAGTTGCTGCACGTTTCGTACTTGATTCTATGCCTGGTAAACAGATGGCAGTAGATGCTGACTTAAATGCTGGACTTATAGATGATGCACAAGCAAAAGCTAGACGTGCAGAGATTCTTCAAGATGCAAACTTTTATGGAGCTATGGATGGATCGAGTAAGTTTGTAAAAGGGGATGCTGTTGCAGGTATTGTCATTACTCTTATCAACATTATTGGCGGTTTCTTAATAGGTGTCTTTCAACATGATATGAGTGTCTCTGATAGTGCTGCAACATTTACACTTTTAACTATTGGTGATGGTCTTGTTGGACAAATTCCAGCACTTATAATCTCTACTGCTACTGGTATTATGATTACTCGTTCTTCAAGTGATGGAGATAACTTCGCAGAAGGTACACTCAATCAAATGGTTGGGAATGCAAAAATCATGATGATTGTTGGATTTATTATGATTCTATTTGCACTAGTACCTGGCTTACCAACTGCTTCTATGGGTTTTGTAGGTCTCCTTTTTGCGGCTCTGGGCTGGGCTATTTATAAATATGACCGCGGAGAGCTCAGTATCTTAGATGTAGACAACCTTTTAGGCAAAAAGAGTAAAGAGCAACAAGAGCAAGAACAACACAAAATCAAGCCTAAGAAGACTAATGAAGAGATAGCAAAAGAGGAAGAGAGTGCACTTGAAGACATCTTAAAAGTTGAAATGCTTGAGCTTACCCTTGGATACCAACTTATTAAACTCGCAGACCAAGCTCAAGGGGGAGACTTACTTGAGAGAATCCGCTCTATGCGTCGTAAAATTGCAAGTGATTTTGGATTTTTAATGCCACAAGTACGTATTCGTGATAATCTTCACTTACAACCACAACAGTATCAAATCCTTCTCAAGGGTATTA
Source organism: Sulfurimonas sp. (assembly GCA_041595535.1). Classification (GTDB taxonomy): domain Bacteria; phylum Campylobacterota; class Campylobacteria; order Campylobacterales; family Sulfurimonadaceae; genus Sulfurimonas. The sequence goes on from JBFHKA010000022.1 coordinate 17,371, forward strand.
GTATTGGAGAAGGTACCATTATGCCTGATAGATTTTTAGCAATGGACAGTGGTATGGCAACAGGTGAAATCCGTGGTGAACCTACAAAAGAGCCAGCATTTGGACTTGACGCACTTTGGATTTTACCTGCTGATAAAGAGGACGCTATCATAAACGGCTACACTGTTGTTGACCCAGCAACCGTTATCTCAACACATATGAGTGAACTTATCAAAAATAATGCAGAAGAGCTTCTCACGCGCCAAGAGGTTCAAGCTCTCATTAACAAAATCAAAGTGGATTTTCCAGTTATTGTTGCAGATGTGGAAAAAGTTGCAAATATTGGGCTTATCCAAAGAGTTCTTAAAGCACTTTTACATGAAAAAATTCCCCTCAAAGATATGCTTAGCATACTAGAGACCATTGCTGATATAGCTGAGTATACAAAAAATATTGATATTATCACGGAGCAAGTTCGTGCAAAGCTCTCTCGCATTATTACACAGATGTATTCGGGCGAAGATGGCACTATTAGACTCTTAACATTTGACACAAATACAGAACAACTTCTTCTTAAAAAATCACAAGAACACGATGGAGTAAGAAATTTAATGCTTAACGTTGGAGAGATTAATGCCCTTATTCAAGCTACAAGTGCCAAAGCTGCAGAGCTTCTACAAAAAGGTGTCTCTCCTGTTGTTATCATTGTCGACCCACAACTTCGTCGTAGTGTAGCAGAGATATTTGAGCGATTTTCTCTTGATGTTGTCACACTCTCTCATGCTGAAATAGACTCAAGTGCCACATTTGAAGTCATGGGTTCAATCGCTATAAACTTATAAGGAAACAGATGAACAATCAAACTATTCACCACCTCTCACATATAGATTTAGATGGCTATAGCTGCCAGCTAATTATGAAATATACGCCTTACACTCTTTTTAATTACAATGCAAATTATGGTGCTGAAGTCAAATCAAAACTAGAAATAATTTTAGACAATATACTCAAAGCTAAAGAGCCAGCCCTAATCCTCATTACAGATTTAAATCTCACACTTGATGAGTCAAGATGGCTAAGTGAAGAAGTACGTAAACTATGTGAAAACAATCTTAAAGTGGAGATTAAACTACTTGATCACCATGGAAGCGGAGAGGATAGTGCAAAAAAATATGACTGGTACTATTTAGATGTGCAAAGATGTGCAACAAAAATTACCTATGATTATGCAAAAGAGAACTTTGCTTTAAACGAACCAGAGTGGATGCAAAAATATGTAGATATTGTAAATGCTGTAGATTTATGGAAAAAAGAGGAACATGACAATTTTGAATATGGTAAAGTATGTATGCGTCTTATTACAGAAACACGTGAGCTCAATCGTATTATGTTTGCTGAGGAAGATTCTACATATAAACTTACACTTTTAAAAGAGGCGATAAAATACATAGCAGAAAAAGATGCACCTATAATTTTAGATGAAAATATTCATAAAATTAAGAAAGATTTTTTCAGAAAAGATAAAAATGATACACTTGATAATTTAGCAACAGACTACGTAGTCAAACTTCTCGGTCGTGCACGCAAAGAAAAAACTATCTACTACAAAGGTTATCGCGGATTTCTGAGTTATAACGTTGGTAATACTTCTATAGTTGGGAATGGCTTTTTAGTTGCCTATCCTGAGTATGATTTTATTGTAGATATTAGTGCAAAAGGGGCAATGAGTCTCCGTGCAAATTTTCAAGTCAACGTTGCCCAAATTTCAAAAGAGTGGGCAAATGGAGGAGGACATCCAAATGCTGCTGGCGGAAGAATTATGGGCTTTAAAGAGCAATATAATTATGACAAAGTCAAACAACAGATAGAAAACCTCATTAATGATAAAGAGTCTGTTGCTGGAAAACTTGAGTGGAAAAAAGAGGATTTGGATTAGTTATTTGCAAAATAACGTTCTACTCCATCTGCCATGCCAGTAGCAAGTTGCTTTTGGTATGTACGATTTACTAATCGTTTTGCCTCCATTTTATGTGTTATAAAGCCAACTTCGACTAGAACGGCTGGCATTTGTGCACCAACTAAAACCCAAAATGGCGCCGACTTAACACCTGAACCATGAATATTATTATAATCTTTTCTCAGTGTACCTAACATACCACGTTGTAAATCAATTGCTAGTTTATTTGCAGCAACTATATTATGAGAATTAAGTGTGTTGAGAAAGCTCTCTTTACCATAAAAATCCATTTCACTCATATCTGCCGAGTTCTCTTGCGCTGCTACTTTTTTTGCTCTATTCGAACGTGATTTATCAAGAAAAAAGGACTCAATACCATATGCCTTATCTGCACCACTTTGACTAACTGCATTTGCATGAATGCTTATAAATAAATCAGCATTTTTTCTATTAGCATACTGTGTTCTATCTCTAAGTTTTACAAAAACATCTTTATTTCTTGTCATATAGACTTTATATCCACGTGATTTAAGAATCTTTTTTAACTCTTTTGCTATCTGCAATACAACAACTTTCTCTCTATATTTCCTATATCCTACAGCACCAGGATCTTTGCCCCCATGACCAGGATCAATTACTATAATTTTTTTTGTATCAAAATTATTAGCTCTCTTCTGCTCAACTATGGGTTGCACTTTTTCTTTAACTTTAGTATCTGTACTAGATGGAGTTAATTTAATGATTAACATGGATGTATCTTTTTTAAATTCTACTCCTACTTTGCTACTATCTTCAATTGTTAAGCGTAGTGTGTTTGAGTTGTATTGTGCCAGCTTTATTCCATCAATACCTGTTTTTCGAAGAGTTTGAGAACGAGTTAACATAGAGGCATGAATATCAAATATATATTGATAACTTTGCCCCTTTTCATCATAATTTGTAAAGTAATTTATCTGATTATTTCGTAATTTTTTATTAAACTCTAATACTAATCTCTCATTATTCCAGCGTATAGATTTTAATTTGTGAGTAGGTTTGATTTTGATTTTTGCTGCACTTGTCGATTCTTGTACCTCTTCTTGTTTTGGAGGTTCATAAGAGGAGATAGGTTTTGATTTTACAAGTTCTGCAGCATATTGAGTAACATCAATATGTAGTTGTTTCCCACTATTCACTATTCCTTCTAATGCATTTAAACGTAAACTATTATCTTCATTCATTAAAGCTCTAAGATAAAGGTTCTTGTAGTCATTATATGCACGGAACTGATCCGTTTTACTTGCAGTCTGCATATAAGCATCTGCACGTTTTAAAAGTTCACTATCACTCAAACCATAAAGTGAAATAACAGATATAAAAACAAGTGTTAATAAACGCAACATTAGCTAATTATTCGCCCTGCGTTAATTTTTCAAGCAACTCTTTTACAGATATAATTTTGTCTAATCTATAGCCATTTGTACCAGAGAAGAAAAGACCTGTTTCGAGATTACCTTCATAGGCATCACTGAGTCTATCTGCGATACAAAAACCAACAACTTTCGCTTCTTCTCCACGATTACAAGGAGATACACAATTAGAAATACACTTAATAGAAGGACCTTCTCGTTTTTCTACAAGACGTGTAAGATTTGTTACAACACCTTGTGCTGGATAACCAACAGGAGATGCCATGAGTTGAATATCTTCCTTTTTTGCATTCAGAAGAACTTGCTTAAAATTTACATGTGCATCACATTCATAAGTACCTATAAAACGTGTACCCATTTGGACACCTTTAGCACCTAGAGAGAGCATCTGCTCAATATCATTTTTGTCCCAAATACCACCAGCAGCTATGACAGGAATATCTCCCCAAAGAGCTGCCTCTTCTACAACAGGTTCTACTAAATTTTCTAGCTGGTTCTCTTGCATTTTACATTGTTCATAAGTAAATCCTTGATGTCCTCCACTTTTTGGACCTTCAAGTACAACTGCATCTGGCAAACGGTTATAACGTTTTTGCCAACGTTTACATATAATTTTCAATGCTTTTGGGGAAGAAACGATAGGAACAAGTGCTACATCAGGATATCCTTCCGTAAATTCAGGCATATTAGTAGGAAGTCCTGCTCCTGTAATAATTATATTAATCCCTGCTTCACAAGCATCACGAACAACGCGACCATAATCATTAATAGCATAGAGTATATTTGCAGCAAGTGGTTTATCCCCACAAATTTTTCTTGCATTTTTGATAATAGCCGTAAAACCCTCTTTTGAGTAAAAGTTTGCTTCACTTAAAGGTCTATCAGAAACTAATTTCTTTGCATATGCTTTGTTGTTATAATAGCCTGTTCCAACTGCAGAAATTACTCCAAGTCCATCCTCAGCTGAAACTGTTCCTGCTAGTTGATCCCAACTAATTCCAACACCCATGCCACCTTGAACAATAGGCTTTGGTATTATATATTTTCCAATCTTTAATGACTCAAAACTCATTAGTTTACCTTTATTTTTGCAAATTTTCTTTTTCCAACTTGTATTAAATACTCACCAGAAGTTAACTGTAATGCTTCATCAGTCACTTTTTCTTGATTTATTTTAACACCACCTTGCTTAATATCTCTTCTTGCTTGCGAAGTAGATGGCTCCATGTTACAATCCACTAAGGCTTTTGCTATCCAAATCTCTTCATTAAAACTAAATTCATCTACATCTGTTGGAACTTGGCTTTGAGCATGTACTTTTTCAAACTCCAATCTTGCCAATTTTGCGGCTTGCTCTGTGTGAAAACGAGCTGTTATTTCTAAAGCTAGTTCTTCTTTTACTTTTTTAGGGTGAAATGAACCATCTGCGACACCAGATTTTATACATTCTATCTCTTCTAAGCTCTTAGAACTTAAAAGCTCATAATATCTCCACATAAGTTCATCGCTAATACTCAGAACTTTTCCAAACATATCATTTGGTTCATCAGTAACACCAATATAATTACCTAGTGACTTACTCATTTTCTGCACACCATCAAGCCCCTCAAGTATAGGCATCATAAGAACAGCTTGCTGTTTTTTTATCTCATACACTTTTTGAAGTTGTCTACCCATTAAAAGGTTAAACTTTTGATCTGTTCCACCTATCTCAACATCAGACTTCAAATGTACACTATCATAACCTTGAAGAAGTGGATACATAAATTCACTTACAGCTATAGGTGTTTGAGAAGCAAATCTTTTAGAGAAATCGTCACGTTCAAGCATACGTGCAACAGTAAGGTTCGAAGCAAGTTGCAACATTCCAGCAACCCCTAAACCTTCTAACCACTCATTATTGTAAACTATATCTGTTTTACTCTCATCTAAAATTTTAAACGCTTGAGTCGTATAGCTCACTATATTTGTTTCTATATCTTCTCTTGTAAGAACTTTTCTTGTCACACTTTTACCAGTTGGATCACCAATCATCGCTGTAAAACTGCCTATAAGGAACTGTACACGCGCACCATATTTTTGAAATACTGCAAGTTTTTGTAAAAGCACAGTATGACCTAAGTGTAAATCAGGTGCTGTTGGATCAAACCCAGCTTTAACAGTATATGTTTTTCCCTCTTCATCATAAGCTTTTAAAAGTTTTTCTATTCTCTCAATATCAATAATCTCTGCAGATCCTCTTTGTATCTCTTTTAATGCTTCTTCTATCATTCGTTCTCTTTTTTATTAATTAATTTTTATAAGCGTCATTCGTTCTTACTAAATTTATGACTTTAATTTTTGATTCAATTTTAGCACGAAGTCTGTTAATATCAGCTTCCTCGGTCTCAAAACTAATCTCACAAAATTTTGTGTACTCATTATTATCTTTACCCAACTCAATCGAAATTATATCAATTTGTAATTTGACCAAAAAAGTTAGAAATTCTGCTAATGCGCCTTTCTCATTATGAAGTGATGCTATGAGTTTGTATTTATTAAGTTGATGTTTGGCCCACTTAACAAAAACCATTGGTTCATTATTTTCGAGTTTTTTTGCTGCATTTGTGCACATTAAATGGTGTACATGCGCTTTATTTTTTTCTAAAAATGCCATTACCTCATCTCCAGACTTTGGATGGCAACAGTAATCAAAAACGACATCGCTTACACCACTTGTAGAGTAAACTTCAAGCCCATTTATATCATGCAGTTTGAGTTTAAATCTGTGACGTGAGAGAAAAGCACGGAATCTACTATTTTGACTAATTTCACTAATATACTTATGCAGTATATTTTTAAAGTGCTCAATATCCGATGCTATAGATGCTATGTTGTCACAGTTTTGTTGAGATAACCACTCTTTTACACGTGCGGTATTTAAATTCATAGCTGTAGCAATAAGGTGTATACTTGATTTTGCATGTATATCGCGTACTCTTGCATTACAATTGATTTTAATATTTGCTTTTGATTTAGATGTTTTTACTGCATCTAACCAACTACAGCGTGTTACAATTTCATCTCCTGTGATAATCTTAACAATGTCGCCATTATTTAATTCTGAAATAAGAGATGCCTTTGTTTTATTTACAAGTGCCGAGACTGCTTTGTTTCCAACTTCTGTATGTACCTCATAAGCAAAATCTAAAACTACTGCACCACGGGGAAGTGTAAAAGCATCTCCAGTTGGAGAAAACACAGATATATCTTCAGAGTAGAGGTCATTTTTTATGAGTGCATAAAAATCTTCTACAGACTCATTTTGATACTGCAAATTGTCAAGCCAATCAAGTTTGATATTGTTACCGCCACTTTTATATTTCCAATGTGCTGCAACTCCAAGTTCAGCTGTTTTGTGCATGTCATACGTACGAATCTGCACTTCAAAAATTGCTGTTTGATAAAATACACTTGTATGAATTGTCTGATAACCATTATCTTTTGCTATAGCTATATAATCCTTAAAACGTGAAGCTAATGGTCTAAAATGCAGATGAATAAGACCTAAAACATTGTAACATTTCACAGCATCTTTCACTAGGACTCTTACAGCTAAAAGATCAAGTATTTCATCAATACTGACACCTTTTCTTTGCATTTTTAGATAAATGGAGTATCTATGTTTGACACGTGAGAGTATTTCAAAATCATCTTCACAAAAACCATTTTGAATGAGAAGCTTGGTAATAGATTCTTTAAAATCATGAAGCTTTAACTCTATGGCATGATAGTTTTTATCAAGATAATTATCAATATGATGTTTTTCTTCTTTAAATATATAACTAAAACTTAAATCTTCTAATATATTTTTTAAAAAACTTATCCCTAAGCGATGTGCTATTGGAGCATATACAACTAAGGTCTCTTCTGCTATTCGAATCTGCTTATGTTCTGGAAGTGCATCAAGTGTCAGCATATTATGAAGTCTGTCGCAAAGCTTCACAACTAAAACACGTACATCTTCTATACTTGCTAAAAGCATTTTTCTAAAAGAGAGTGCAGAAACAACAAGCTTTTCATTTGAGCTTGAAGGTACTAATTCGATATCACGTATCGAATCTATTTTCGTTAAGCCAGCAACAAGATGTGCAACATCTTTACCAAACATAGTACTAATATCATCAATACTTGTGGCTGTATCTTCTACAATATCATGTAAAAGTGCAGCAATCGCCATAGCTTCATCTGAAGTAATGGAAGCAACAATGGAAGCGACTAAAATGGGATGGATTATGTAGGGTTCACCACTTTTTCTAAATTGGTGTTTATGTGCTTCGCTGGAAAAAGCAAGTGCTTTTTCCAGTAGAGCAGACTTGGGTATCTGTTCAAAAAGATATGCTAGAGCCAAGTCAACATCACGAAGATGTTTGACTTTTTCAATATCTACTTGACTAAACCCCAAGGTATTACTTTTCTATGTCCATGAAGCCTTTAACTACAATAAGGCCTTCTGCAATTTCCATAAGAGCTAAATCTGCTGATTTAATTGCACTTGTGTTTACACTTAATTTACTTGTAGCACCATTCTCTAACTGGTCACATCTTTTTGCAACAGCTAAAGCTAATTGATAGCGATCCATTTTTGGGTTATTTTCTAAGACTTTTGCTGTTAATTCTTCAACTTTCATTTTATTTCCTTATTTTCTCGAATATGCTTATCTAACGATTGAGCAGTTTTTCATATTGCCATTTAAAATGTCTAAAAGATTTCCCTTAATAGACATATCACAAACAATAATAGGTAACTTATTATCTTTAGCAAGTGCAATAGATGTGTCATCCATTACTTTTATATGATCTTGAAGTGCTTGATCGTATGTCAACTCTTCAAATTTCACCGCATCACTATGTTTTACAGGATCTTTATCGTAAACGCCATCTACTTTTGTCGCTTTTATAATCACCTCTGCACCAATCTCAACTGCTCTAAGAGTAGCAGCAGTGTCCGTTGTAAAAAATGGATTACCTGTTCCTGCTGCAAATATAACAACGCGTCCTTTTTCTAAATGACGAATTGCTTTACGGTTGATATATGGCTCTGCTATTTGTTCCATTTTAATAGCTGTTTGCATACGAACTTCTAGCCCAGTATGTTCGCATGCTTCTTGCATAGCTACTCCATTAATCACGGTAGCTAACATCCCCATATAATCGCCTGATGTACGTCTAATAATTCCATCTTCAGCCGCTGTCACCCCACGGATGATGTTTCCACCTCCGATTACTATACCAACTTCAATACCAGCATCAACAAGAGATTTTATCTCACTTGCTATATACTTTAGTATTTGAGTGTCAATTCCATGACCTGCTTCACCAGCAAGAGCTTCACCCGAAAACTTTACTAAAACACGTTTCTTAGTCATGAGCCTACCTTCATTTGTAAAAATCCGTGAATTATACTAAAAAGAGGCTTGCATTTTGCTTTGAATTTTTTATAATCATGCTAGATTTTTGGCACTACTAATAAATTCGTCCATAGAAATCCCATCTTTAGGATAGGTACAATGACCAATACCAACTTCAAATTTAAAACTCTCACCATTTGCATTTGTAATTTTTTTATCAAATATCTTTTTAATTCTCTGAAGTATAAGCTCAAAATTTCTCTCTTCCAAATACTCATTAAAAAGTACTAGAAAAGTTTCATCCTCAATATGAGCTAGGACATCTTCATTTCTTAGTGCATCTAAAATAAGATTGCTCGCTGCAAAAATAAATTTTTCATTATAATTTTTTATTATTATAGCCCCCACGACAAAAGATTTTTTATGGCGCTTTGCTCTCTCTACTTGCTCAGAAACAATAAGATCCATATTTGTTCGATTTGGCAACTCAGTAATAGGATGGAAATATGCCTGTTTTATGAGCTTTTTCGTGCCTTCATCTTTCTCTTTTAAAGCCAAAGAAAACCTCAAATTAAAGTAAAGGCTAAGAAATAATAAAGCTAAAAGAACCAGGAGACAAGAGTTTAATTGCATACACTCCATCATGATACAACCCCTATATTTAATTTATTTAATTGTAGCATAACTTAACATGAATCTCTCATTCTAGTATATCACAACATACTATATAAGACACCCCATCTAACTCTATTTTACAAGCATAAGTTTTACACATATTACCACTTGCTTTTGAGAGATACTTTTCACTTAAATAATCTCCGTGCAAAGACTCTTTTGTTATAAAATAATATTCTCGTAGATTATGGTTATACCCATCTTTTACAGGATTATATAAAAACCTATCCTGTGCATCTATATATGTATCACCTATTTGTACTCCCGTCTCAAAGTTTACTATATAAATTGCCTCTAGCTTTTCATTTTTAGAAATCAAAAAGCTCATGTTCTGTGCGACTTCTTTTGTACTACTTTTTAATATATCTACAATATCGCTAAGAACTTCTCTATACTTTCTTAGTAATTCCTGCTTTGCATGAATTCTCTCTTGAATACTCGTTTTATATCTATTTCCTATAATGTCTATTGAATTCAAAATATCTCTCGTTGTTGTCTCATCAATCTCCTCCTGAGGTCGACAAAACCAAAAACCTTGAAAAATATCAATATCTTTTTTCATACAAGTTAAAACTTCACCTCTTGACTCTACTCCTTGACATACAACCATTGCTCCCACATTATGGCACATATTTGAGACAGCTGTGAGTAACTCTGAATTTATGAAATTATTATGTACATTATAGACAAGTGACCTATCTATCTTCACAATGTCTGGATTCATAAACTCAAGTCTATCAAAACTCGAATTTATACCTCCAAAATCTTCAATAGCTAGCAAAAAGTCATGTCCTTTATACTTGTCTACAAATCTTTTAAGTGCTTTTGCATCTCGAATTTTGTCCTCCTTTATTTCTATGACTATATTTGTTGGCGAGATGTTATATCGATATACAAGTGATATAAACTCATCTTTTTGTTCCTCTTCAATCACAGAAGATTCAAATTTCAAAAATAAGAGAGTATCTTTATCTCGGTAATAATACTCTGAAAACTTCAGCAGCGCTGCCTCCCTGACATATTCATCTAGTCTTGCTGAAAGGTTCTCTTTTTTTGCTTGCTCAAAAAGATACAAAGGAGAGATATTCTCTCCATATCTATCGTATGCACGAGTAAGTGCCTCATAGGCAAAAATTTTCTTACTCTTGATAGAGACAATGGGCTGTAAATATATTTCTATGCTTTTATCATTTATTAAATCATTTATCATACTTCAATTATCTCTTAAAAATTTCTATTTTACATAGTATTTAGTGTATAAATTTTATGCACGTAACACTAGAATTACAGAAAAAATATTAGATTTAAGACCTTGGTGATTATTTTATATACAAAAATTATAATTTAGAGATTTTATTTTGCTATATAATTATCCCACATTTAGGAGGATTTATGAATAATCTCTATGCGTATAAAACAATTTTTACAATTAACTCTCTTCAATCACTCAATGATTTTTGGTCTTTTCTTATTTTTAGACTTAACCTTGAGCAATCTGAGTACACGTATGATAGGTTTGCAAGACTCTACAATTTACTCAGCGAACACAAACATGAACTCTCAGAAAACAGCGTTGTATATCTCATTTTAGAAGAGTCTGATGAAAAGTTTTTCCTATCTATAGATACAACACTCAATGAGTTTTTACATCAAATGACAACAAGACTTGAAGCACTCAATTTTTCTTATCTCTATGAAAGCAACTTACTCTCGTACACAATAGATAAAAAACAAGTATTTAGTAACAACTCTACTTCACTAAAAACGAATAATTATACCTTTATGGATCCACAAGATTTCGAGCAAATGCAACGCATTTTAGAAAAAATAAACTCTAAAAATTATACAAATAACCCTGATGTTTTTTCCAAAGATGAGTTGGATGAGTATAAAACATCTTTCTCAAACTATAGCCATTTCTTGAGATACTACCCTCAACTAAGCACAGTAGGAAATGTTGTAGCAGAGGTCTCTGTGATTTTCTCCTTATACCCAAAAGAGTGCCTAAATTTAGGAAATGATTTTAGAATGATTGTAGGCACATTTTTTGACAAACTCACTCATTGGCAAAACAAACTTTTTTTAGAAGGAAGTGAAAAACTTGATTTTATGGATGATGTGTTTAAAAGTGATTTATCAAACATAAAAAGTGTTTTAAATCTTTATGATGCACCTTCTAATGAAAAGAAAAAGGGCTTTATGGATGATGTTTTCGATTTTTAAATTTACAACTAAGGAATAAATATGCAAGAATTTATGCAAACATATAAAGACAATGTGGATGATATAGAAAATTTTCTTATTGAGACCGTAAAAAACACAGGTGATCTCTCTCGAAAAGTGGCGACAAATTTTGAAAAACTCTTTAACGTTTTTCCATCATTAGAATTGGTATACATCTGTTCAAAAGAAGATTTTATTCAAATATCTCCTAATATATATAGCAATAAAATTGTTGATATCACACCAAATACAAGTAGAAAATATTTACTTTCAAAGTTTAATATTGAAGAGAAGCAAATAGCTGTGTCACAACCTTATATTAGCAGTGCTACAGGCAAAACATGTATTACAATTGCTAAGGAAGAAAATGGAAAAATTTACCTCTTAGATTTTAGTCTTACACTTCTTCTTCAAAAACTAGGGCTGGTAAATATTCACAAACAATTTAACCTTGCAAGCAAAACCTTTTATTTAATTACTGCAAATGTTATGATGGTTCTAGCACTCTTTACTGTAGGATATGCACTTTATGATTTTCTACATTCACTTTTTATAAAAAATGATCTTTCAATAGAGTCTATTTTTAAACCTGTCATTGCACTTACGCTTGGACTTGCTATCTTTGACTTGGCAAAAACAGTTTTAGAACAAGAAGTTGTTTTTAAGAGCTACTCCAAAAATGGACGTGCGGAGTATAAAGTACTTATAAAATTCTCTATCACTATCATTATTGCTCTGCTTATTGAATCTCTTATGGTTGTGTTTAAAATTGCAATTGCTGATTATCATCAAATGATACACGCTTTGTACTTAGTTGCGGGTGTTTCTATACTTATTGTTGCACTAGGCGCTTTTATACAGTTTACTAAGCAAAAGAGCTAAAAAGCCTCGTAATATTAGTGAACTTTATGCTAATATATCCCCTTTTTAAATATATACTATGAAAGTGAGTTTATGAGCTGGCTAAATTTTTTTCAAACAACTTCACCTTGCCATATTAGTTTTGGCAGAGGTATAAATGCAACAATCAATCCTCAAGAAGAAGAACTTTTCAATCAATCCTACGAAGCCTTTGAAAAAAAGGAAATAATAGATGCCTATGAATACTTTTTTAAATCACTTCTCAATTTCGCACGTAACACTTCAAATGAGAATATTATATTAGAAAAAGATGCAACATCTTTAAAATTTGAGATGTTTCAAGGAAGTGCCAAGATTAAAGGTGTCATCACAAAGGATACACTCAATGCCGAAGTAATTTTAGTTCAAACAAAAAACTCTTCGGTAGCTCTTAAACGCTACATATTAGAGAGAAACTATCAACTCACCTACACAAGTTATTGTGCTGACAATGCCTATATAAAACTCAAACTCTACCTTGACAACACAACATTAAGCCCCCAAAAAATATTTTTTCCTCTTAGAGAATTAGCCCTAAACGCTGACTTTGACAAAGAACATATAGTGAGTGAGTTCCCAGAAATTCCACTAGAAGAAACAGAGCAAATTACTCCTCTTCAAGAGAGTGAACTAAAAATTAAGTACAAGGCTTTAGGAGAATGGATAGATGAACTTGATGCAAAAGTTTTAACACTTCCAACAAATGACAATGCAGGGATGCAAGCTTTTTTATATCTAAATATTCTTTTACAGATTGATTATCTTCTTGTTCCAAAATACAAAATGTACCATAGGCTCTCAAAAAAAGTTCAAGAATACTTTAGTGACGAAAATGCAACCTTAGAAGCAAAGAACGAAGAGTTAAGAAAATATGTCAGTCGTCTTAAAGAGATTGATTATGAAACTTTTTGTAAAAATTTCTATACTGCAAAATATACATTTAATCCAATTGAAAAATCTTCCTATGAAGAGTTGGTAACATTTATTAATGAATCACTTATTAAGATACGCTGGTACAAGAACAATAGATACCAGCAAATTGTTCCAACTATTTATAAATACATTGCATTTTACGCACTTTACAATTATGGAATAAACCCTGTTGTCAAAGAGTTACTTCATGTTTTAGTACAGATTCAAAATGCAACTTTTTTTAACTCTATAGGTTGTGATACTCTTTATGATGAAGAAAAAAATAGCTTTTCTAAGCGTACTATTCTCTCTAAAATACAAGATATTGTTGCACTACACCAAGATAAATATAGAGCATTAGTCATTGCAACAGAGGAGTTGAATTTTTCTTCTATGAATGAATTTTGCAACTCCTACTACACTATGTTAAAAAATTTAGATTTTGAGGAGGCATAACTATGAATACACAAACTGTTTTAGAAACATATATTGAAAATATTATGCAAATCATGACTCCTTATGGAAGTGGAACTGGCTTTATTATAGACGACTTAATTATTACAAATTCTCACGTTGTAGGAGGTTTAAAAGAGGTAGTTATCAGCGCAAAAAAAGTTCCCCGTACTATTGCGTATGTAGTTTATGATGACCCTTATTTTGACCTTGCATTTATAAAGTATACGTTTGAGAAACCAAAAAATCCGCTAACACTTGCAACCAAAAATGTAGAAGATGGTGATACAACTATAGCCATAGGACATCCTTATGGATTAAACTATACAGCGACAGAAGGAATTGTCTCCCGAGCTAAAAGACTCCAGGGAGATTTAGAGTACATTCAAATTGATGCAGCTATCAATCCAGGAAATAGCGGGGGACCTCTTTTAAATGTTCATGGAGAGGTAACAGGTGTAAACACTTTTATCATTCAAAATGCAAATAACTTGGGCTTTTCACTGCCATCGTATTATCTCCAAGATGCGTTACGTGCGTTTAAGGCACAACACAATCAAGCAATTATTAAATGTCCTTCATGTAAAAACCTCATAGAAGAAGAGAGCATTCAACATGATTACTGTCCAGAGTGTGGTGTTAAACTTGAAACTGCAAGACTCAGACGTAAGGGGTACAACCCTACAGGACCAACAAAACTCTTAGAAGAAATACTTGACTCAGAGGGTATTAACGTCACACTCTCACGTCGTTCTCAAGCCTCTTGGAGAATAGATGAGGGAAGTGCAAGGGTCGATATAAATTACTATGATAATGGCATTATTATAGGTGATGCAAAACTATGTGCTATTCCAACAAAAGATATAGATGCGATTTATGACTATCTTCTCGAAGAGAATGATAAACTCTCTTATTTGCAATTCTCAATAAATGAGAACAGTATCTATCTATCTTACCTTATTGTAGACTCTTCACTCACTTTTAAAGAGGGAAAAACAGCCATCAATAGACTTATAAAATATGCAGATATGTATGATGATATTTTAATAGACAAATATGGAGCAATTGCTCAAAAACGCGATACTGAAGATTAAAAAAGGAATACAATGTCAAAATTTTTAGAATTTAAGTGTGATTTAGAAACTTTTATCACAGAACTTACAAGCAGATTACAAGAGAACAACAAAACTATTGAAACACTTCTTATTCAAGAGAAAAAAACATATGCAAGTTTTGTAAAACCAATGCAGATGATGGAAGAGCGATTAGAGCATTTCTTCACACCGCTTTCTCATCTCAATGCTGTAAATAATTCAGAGCAAACGCAAGAAGTTTATAGTGCGAGTCTCCCTATTATCACAGAATACTCTACAAAAATTTCTCAAAATATAAATATATATAATACTTATAAAAAAATTCTAGCGAACGAAAATGAGTCTTTAAATTATGAGCAAAAAAGAGTTTTAGAATTAAACATTCAACATTTTGAACTGAGTGGTGCACATTTAGATGATGCTAAAAAAGCAAGACTTGAAGAGATAAATATACGTAAGAGTGAACTCACAAATAACTTCTCACAAAACCTTCTCAATGCAACGAAAGCTTTTGAGTATATTATCACAGATGAAGCAGATGTACAAGGCATTCCAAGTAGCGATAAAGAGAATGCGAAGTTTGAAGAGGATGGTGTAACAAAATATAGATTTACGCTCCAAATGCCCTCTTATATTGCTTATATGACATATGGTAAAAATAGAGCTATAAGAGAAGCTCTTTATAAAGCGTATGTAAGTCGAGCACCAGAGAATGGAGATATTATAGAAGAGTTACTCTCTCTCAGAGATGAGATGAGTAAGCTACTAGGATTTGAGAACTATGCTTCTTTTTCCTTAGCTTCAAAAATGGCTGATGATGAGAAAAATGTTCTTGATTTTTTAAATAATTTACTACAAAACTCTAAAAAACAAGCACAACAAGAATTTAAAGAACTAGAGAAAATTGCACCGCACGTAATAGAAAGTTTTGATGCAGCTTTTTATAGTGAAATTCTCAAAAAGGAGCAGTACGCAATAGACCAAGAAGAGTATCGCCCTTACTTTGAACAAAGAAATGTTGTCAATGGTATGTTTCTTTTCTTAGGTGAACTCTTTGGAATGAAGTTTGTGCAAACAGATGAAAAACTCTGGCATGAAAAAGCATTTTCTTATGATATTTATGTGGCTGATATTTTAAGAGCAAGAATCTATATGGACCTTGAAGCAAGAGAGTCTAAACGTGGTGGTGCTTGGATGCACAATTTTCAATCTCATTGTAGAGATGAAAAAGGAGAAGAACAATTAGCTTCTGCATTTATTGTATGTAATTTTCCTGTTTCTACTCTAGAGAACCCATCTCTTTTAAGACACGATGATGTTGTGACTCTTTTTCATGAAATGGGACATGCTATTCATCATCTTTTATCTACTGTAGATGAAAATGAAGTAAGTGGAGTTAATGGTGTTGAATGGGATGCTGTAGAGTTTCCATCACAGTTTTTAGAAAATTTTGCATATGAGCCAAAAGTCCTTAAAATGTTTGCATCCCACTACCAAACACAAGAGGTACTGCCAGATGCTATGATAGAGAAACTAGTAAAGAGTAAAAACTTTTTATCAGCATCAGGAATGTTACGACAACTTGAGTTTTCAATCTTTGATATGCAAGTACATACAAAAGCATATACGCAAACAGAGGTACAAGAGCTACTAGATACTCTTAGAAAAGAGACGGCACTTATTGAGGTACCAAGTTATAATAAGTTTCAAAATGGTTTTTCACACATCTTTGCGGGTGGTTACGCAGCTGGATACTACAGTTATAAATGGGCTGAAGTTCTCAGTGCTGATGCTTTTTATAGTGTTGTGGATGAAGGTATATTTCACTCAGATACTGCAAAAAAGTATCTCGAAATTATTTTAAATGGTGGAGGGGCTAAAAGCATGCAACTCCTTTTTAAAGAGTTCATGGGAAGAGATGCAGACACAACACAACTCTTACGTTTAAATGGCATAGTATAGTGAAAATCTTTGCTATTGTGCTCTTTATATTATCTAGTCTTCAAGGAGAAACAGTAGTGAAAATAGCAACCTATAATGTAGAAAATCTTTTTGATTTAAAAAAAAGTGGTTATGAATATAAAGAGTATATACCAAATACAAAATCAAACTGGAATTTCAAAAATTATAAAATAAAATTAACAAATATTGCTAGAGTTATCCAAGATATAAATGCAGATATTATTGCCCTACAAGAGATAGAGTCTCTTGAAGCACTTAAAGATTTACGATTTACACTTAAACAGCACGGTCTATACTACCAATATTACAAAATTGCTGACTATAAAAACACAACAATTAAAGTAGCACTTCTTAGTAAAATACCTTTTGTAAGTGTGAACGAAATAGCTGTTCAATCCTCCTATAAATATAGAAATATTTTAGAAGCTAAATTCAAAATAAACAATCAAGAGTTATATCTACTCATCAATCATTGGAAGTCAAAAGAAGGTCCAGAGAGTATGCGTATTGTATCTGCAAAAAAAGTTTTAAAAAGAACTTACGAATTAGGTACAGAAAAAAACATTATAGTACTTGGTGATTTTAATTCAGACTATGAAGAATACATGCTTTTTAAGCGTAAACGCAAGCATAATGACACAAATGGAAAAACTGGAATTAATGATATTCTCTCTACAAAAGAGCATACGAAAAATGCACAAAATACTAAAATAAATTCAGGAGAATACTATAATCTTTGGTATGACACTGAACAAGAAAACAGATACTCCTATATTTATAAAACAAGAAAAGAAGCACTTGATAACATTTTAATTTCTCCTTCTCTTTTAAACAAAGGTGGTATACATTATAAGTTTAATTCTATACATTCATATAAAGCAGGCTACCTTTTTCGGGGAAAACATATTTATAGATGGCAAACAACAAAAAAAGAGCCTTATATACACAAAGGAAAAGGTTTCTCTGACCACTTAGCGGTCATTGCAGAGTTTGTTGTGGATTAAGACACCACTCTATCTCTTTTTTATCATGTACTCTTAAATATTCATTTGTTTTTGAAAATGGCTTGGAACCAAAAAAACCTCTGTATGAAGAGAGTGGTGAAGGGTGTGCAGATTTAATAATAAGATGTTTGTTTGTATCTATTAACTTCTCTTTTGTTTTGGCATTTGCTCCCCATAAAATAAATACTACATGTGTATGATGTAAAGAGATGGCTTGAATAGTTGCATCAGTAAAATATTCCCAACCCATATTTTGATGTGAGTTGGCCTCAGCTTCTCGTACTGTAAGTGCTGTATTGAGGAGAAAAACACCTCGCATAGACCATGAAGTTAAATTTCCACTACTTGGCCAACTGCATCCTAAATCATCTTCTAATTCTTTAAAAATGTTATTTAAAGAAGGAGGAAATTTAATGCCATCTTGTACAGAAAAAGCAAGTCCATGTGCCTGATTAGCTCCATGATATGGATCTTGACCTAGAATGACAACTTTAACATCATCAAATTTTGTATTATTGTATGCACTAAAGATATGAGAATTCTTTGGAAAGATAGTATATTTAGATTGTTCTTTAATAAGGAAGTTTTTTAAATTATAAAAATATTCTTTTGTAAATTCTGCTGATAAAACATTTTTCCAGCTTTCATCTATTTTTGGATTTACTTGATACATACGATTCCTTTATAGTTTAAGAAATACTACAGAAATAACAAGAAATATGCAAGAGGTAAAAATAAAAACTTTGATAATAAAAAAAGAAAGGGATAGTTAAAAGAGATAAATAGGGAGAAGTGATCGAACTAGGCAGCGACCTACATTTCCACACCTGAAAGGTGCAGTATTATCAGCGATGAGGGGCTTAGCTTCTGGGTTCGGAATGGGACCAGGCGTTTCCCCCTCTCTATAGCCACCTAGACAATCAAAGG
>JBFHKA010000023.1:0-32890 GCA_041595535.1 Sulfurimonas sp.
CGTAGATGTAATACTGTAAAACTTCTTAAGTTTTACAGAAAAAAATAATACGCACGTAACACTAAAAATAATACGCACGTAACACTAAAAATAATACGCACGTAACACTAAAAATAATACGCACGTAACACTAAAAATAATACGCACGTAACACTAAAAAAATGAAGTTTTTAAATGCTAGCTCTACGTTAAAAGATACCCAACACCTCTAATGGTTTTGATGTAGTCTTTTGCACCACTTGGGTCTATTTTCTCTTTGAGTCTTTTTATGGCAACATTGACTGTTTTTGGGTTAATGTTCTCCATATCATGCCAGACATTTTTGAGTAAAAAATTTCTATCTAGTACACGGTTTTTGTTTACTATGAGAATCTTTAGAAGTGCTGTTTCTAGTTTTGTTAAACTAATTTCTATAGACGCTATCGTTACCTTATGGAGATTGAGATCGAGTTGAATATCTCTATGCTCCATAGTCTGTATGACATCGACTGTTTCTTGCTTATAGCGTTTGAGTACAGCTTTTACACGTAACAGAAGTTCTTCAATGTCAAAAGGCTTAGTAATATAGTCATCCGCACCTTTTGTAAGACCATCTTTAATGTCTTGAAGAGAGTCTTTAGCAGATAAAAATATCACCGGAATATCAATGTTTTTATTTCGTAACATCTCAATATAAAGACTGCCCTCTATGTCAGGTAAGTTTCTATCCATGATGATAAGATTTATCTTTTCTTCGGAGAGGATTTGTCGTACATGTTTTGTATTTAAAAATCCAATTACCTCATACCCTGCATTACTTAAACTATACTCTAACAGCTCTAATATATCGTTATCATCGTCAATGATGAGTATCTGCTCTTTCATATATATCCTTATGATATTTGTAAACAAGATGAATGTTTCTACAATGAACGTATTATAGAAACAATAGATTACCTTTTGGATACAATCTTAATAGTTGATGTCAAACTTCAGCGAGTAGTATCTTCCGGGCTTACTCGTAGCTGTAGTTAAGTCACCTTGAGTAAATTCCATGTCACTATCAAGTACATTTTCTATCTTCAATCCCATCGCATACCCAAAAACATCACCACTACGTTTTGGACTTAGCTTCCATTTTGTTACAAAGTCTAGTTTTGCAAAAGGTTGTTGATAGGTATCTTCATTTTTATCAGTTCCTAAAGCGACTATACGTTCTCCAATTTGGTTAAATAAGAACAAAGCACTATTTCCAGAGTCACTATTGTCATACCCAAGTGAGAGGTTCAGCACATAAGGAGATTGTCCTTGCATAGGTCTCTCTTGAGAAGTTAAGCGACTTGTAAATGCATTGTCTGGATCAGTGTTGAGCTTAATTGTTGACTCAATTAAAGCAACATTGGTTGCAAAGAGAACATTTTCTAAACTTTTATGAATAAAGCCAAATTTCTTTCTATAGTCTACTTCAACACCGTAACTTGTAGCAGAGTCTGCATTTTGATATGTCTCTTGAAAAATATTGTCTTGAGAGTCATCAAGTTTAATTACTTTTTCTATAGGGTTTTTAAACTCTTTACCAAAAAGTGCAAAAGAAAAAATTTCATCGCTCGATAAGTACCACTCATACTTCAAGTCTAAATGGGTTATGTACGTAGCTTTTAAATCTGGATTACCAAAAACTATGTTTTCTGTAATAGGGTCTTTATATCTTGTATTACTGAACTCACGAAAGTCTGGTCTACTAATCGTCTGTGCATACGCAAGACGTAATTGCATATCATCATGAGCAAATCTATATGTAAGCCCTAAACTAGGGAAGAAATCTGATGTCTCAAGTGGTGCATACGTTGCTGCTGCATCCGTTAATTGTTGCGTAGAACTCTCGCGTCTTACAGAAGCAATAATGTCAAAATTATGCGTAACTGATAAAAGCTGTTTTAAGTAAAATGCTGTTACATCTTGAGTTGCCTTATAGGAGTCAGTATCTCTATAAGATGCTGAAAAATCTAAACTTGAAGCATATTTACTATAGATTGTATCTATGTCTTCTGGCATATCATTAAAGTTATTACTGAGCATTTTATATCTTCTACTATCAAAATCTCTGCTTTTGCTATAAATAAATACACCAGCTTTTGTATAGTTGTCGTTGTCATTTAATTTAAATGGCAATGTTAAATCTGCTCTATAGTTTGTTACTTCATCATTGAGTAAAAAAGAGTAGTACCAAGTTTTTCTATCCCAGTTAAGTCCTGACGTTTGATGTGCATAGTTTATTTCCACAGTTCCCGGCTCATCTCTTGTTGCTTTTGAAGTCTCACCTGCCCAGTCTAAAACAAGATTGTCAAAGTATCCATCTGTAGAACTTGAAAATCTAAAATCATTTTTCCCACTAAGTTGATGAGAAGTTAAAGTTTTTTCTACATACTCATAGTAAGTTTTTTCTCTATCTTCTGTATTGCCTGCATAATCAATAGAAGCTGTATTTGTTCTATCTCTTTGTTGCGTAGTTGTAAAAAATGTATATTTAACATTATTATGTTTGAAGTAATTTATACCAAGGTTAGCCATTCCCGACAACTCTGTCGTGAGTGTTGTTATATCTGTTTTTGTATTATTGTCATGGACTGTTTTGTTGGTATTAATATCATAAAAATATTTGTCGTACGTTACTTGATCCGCATCTGCTGTGTTTTTATAATAAGCAGTTGCTGATGCTCCAATGCTGAAATTGTCTGTTATCTCAAATGTTTTTCCACCAGAGAGTTCTAGTTTCATACCTGGATTGAGAGTTGTTGTCTCACGGTCAAGTGTTCTGTAGGTTCTAACACTGTTTGTTAGAGCTGTTCCACTTGCATTGTTTCCTCCATTCATAACACTTGAAGGAAGAGGAGTGCTGTTTTTTGCATTTGTAGTACCACTTGTACCAGTGGCATCGTTTGCTAAAAGTTCTACACCAACTTTTGCAAACCAGTCACTATTTTGAGGAATATCTTTACTTTTAATCAAAACAGTACCACCACCAAAAGATGCTGGTAAATCAGCAGTGTATGATTTTTGAATAGTGATGCTCTCAACTACAGAAGTAGGGAAGATGTCAAGTGGTACAACCCTTTTTGTAGGTTCAGGTGATGGTATATGTAAGTCGTTGAGCATAACTGTAGAGTATCTATCTCCAAGCCCACGTACATAAACATATTTTCCACCCACTATAGTAATCCCACTTACACGTTTTAGAGCAGAGGCTACAGAACTGTCGCCACTTTTACCAAACTGTTCGCTTCCTAAAACATTTCCCACTGCATCACTATTTCTCTCTTGAGATATTGCAGCAGCAACACTTCCTTCAATATGAGGAGCAAGTACAACAAACTCATCGAGTTCCATAGCTGCTGGAGAGAGTTCAACAAGTTTTGAAATCAACTCTTTTGCAACAACTGTAACTTTAATAGTTTGCGCACTAAAATCTTGATGTATGATGGAAATAGTTTGCTCACCCTCAGGTAAGTTCAACTCAACAGAACCTTTTGCATTTGATTTTGCTTCTACATCTGTACCTTTTACAAAGATGGTAGCGTTTTGGATTTTCTTCTTATCTTCACTCGATGTAAGTGTAAGAAGCACAGTCCCTTTTTGTGTCGTTTTTTTGCTTGTGTTTTGATCTGCATTATTTGCATTTGGAGCTTCAGCGTCTATAAATTTTAAAGAGTTATCTTTTTTCAAAGAGACAATTACTTGTGATTCTTTATCGGCTGCAACAGTAACATTTTTTCTAACAAAGGCTTCTGCTTTATTATCTTGACGTGTTATAAGTTGAATTTGATAGTTCCCTTTTTCTAACTTTGAGAAAAAATAACCATCTTCATCTGTGACACTTTTCATTGTTACGTGCGTAGTAGTGTTTACTATAAGAAACTCTTGATGTTTCATAGGTATACCATCTTTGAGCACTACTAAAGAGAATGTACCCAAGGTAGATGCATAGATGTTTGTTAGTAAAAATAAGATTACTAATAATAGTCTCATAGTGTACACTCCCAGTGATTGTTTTTACATTTGTCCATATTTTTTCTAAGTTCCATAGACTTTTTGAAAAGATCGTTACGTGTAATCTTTTTGAGATACATTTCACTCGTCTCAAAATCACCAACTTTATAAAAAGAAAAGGCGAGTGCATAGATCATGTTTTGCTCTTTAAGAAGACCATTTCTATCTAAAGCACTCTGTGTTGCAATGACTCTTTCATACTGAGAAAACTCTAAGAAAATCGCAACTTTTTGTTTGTACTTCTCTTTTGTATCTAGGATTTGAGAATTTTTATAAAGAGCTTGCACGAAATCTTTTGCACGTCTAAACATCTCTGAAGAGTCTTTGATGTACTTTTCATCTTGCAAGGATGCCGCGTCAAATAGTGTCGCAGCAGACTCAATCATGTTGTTGTCTATGTAAAGATTTGCAAGTAAAATAGTAATCGTCGCATTTTTTTCATAGCGAATATGCGCATCTTCAGCAAGAAGAATAGCTTTGTGTGTTTCATGTGCTTTTCTTAGAGCACTAATAAATGAGATAGTTACTTTCTCATCTGGTTTTGCAAATTTTAAATAGATGTAAGCATCATCAAGAGCACTTTGGTAGAGTTCTAATGAAATGTAGTATGCAAATCTTTGCTTGTACGCATCATAATAAGTTGGATGCAAAGTATTGATTTGCCCAAGTGTAACAAGCGCATCATTGTATTTTTTAAGTCTATAAAAACATTCAGCTTTAAGAGCCATAAGTTTAGGTTTTGCGACTACTAACTCGTTTGCTTTGTTGAGTGCTGTGATTGCATCTTCGTATTTTTCTAATTGAAAATTATTTTGCGCAATGTAGAGATAGATGCTTTTTTCTAGTTGCCCATTCTCAATAGCTAAGTAAAAGTTCTTATTTGACTCTTCATATTTTTTAAGTTTTTGTTTTACTAAACCTTGCAAAGTATAGTATTGCACTTTGTCAATAGTCTCATCTGTTAAATCAACGTGCGTGAGCGCTTCATTTGCACGAATATAGTAACCATCTTTCATAAGCAGTGTAGCGAGTACAACATAATCAATATCATCTGATTGCTTCTTATCTTCAGCAAAGAGTGCAGTCGATAGGAGGAGTGTTAAGAGTAGAGTTAAAACTGTTTTCATATATATCTCCTATTGAAAATCAAATCTGATTTTTTGTTTGGCCCAAACTTTTACAGTTTTGCCTTTGTACTCGCCTGGTGTAAAGTGCCATGAACTTACACCTTGTGTTGCAACTTCATCAAACACACCAGCAGGTTCACTCTCTAAAACTCTTACTTTTATGACATTTCCATTTGTATCTATAAGTAAATTTAGAAGAACGTACCCTTTGATACCTTTGTTTTTTGCAGCTTTAGGATACTCCATCGCAGAGCGTTCCGTTGCCGTAGGTGCTTTGTCAACACTTCCTTCACTCATGATGACATCTTTATTTACATCCCCTAAAAGAGAATCATCCATACCCATGTCATCACTCATAAATGACTCTAAGCCCGTATCAATTCCACTTAACGCAGAGTTCATGTTTGGTGTAGCTGTACTCTTACGAGGTTCAGGTTTATGTGGTTTAGGTTTTGGCTTTGGCTTTGGTTTGGGCTTTGGTTTTACAACTTTTTGCATTTCAAAGCTCGCCGTTTGGTTCTCTTTTTTCTGATGAGGAAGCATGCCTTCTTCATTCATTTGTATAACAATTATAAATACAAAAAATAGCCCAAAAACTGACCAAGCAAAGGCCATTAAATGCTTTATAAATGAGTTAGAGTTACGCACAATTAACCTACTTCTTTCTTCGTTGCAACAGCTACATCTTTTGCACCAGAGAGTCTACATTGATCCACAAGTTCTATAAGTTTTTCAACAGAGATAGAGTCATCACTAATGACAAGTACAGACTTTTCTGTAGACGCACGTAACAGTTCTCTTAGCTTGCCTTGAACAGCCCAAAGTTTTAATGGTTGGTTGTCAATATAGACTTCAGCTTGGTTGTCAATATAGACTCTAATAACCTTACTTGAAGCTCTGGATGCAGAAGAAGCTCCTGGACGATTTAAATCAAGTTTCATGTCTTTTGTAAATGTAGAACTTACCATGAAAAAGATGAGTAATATAAATACCATATCAATCAGTGGCGACATATCTACATCGCTAATCTGATCCTTCTTTCTTTTAAATTTCATTTATGTTTCCTTCACTGCATAAGATGTCTGTTATTTGATCTAAATCAAGTTCTATATTTGCAGCTTTTTTATCTAAATATCTACCAATAACAAGTCCAGGAACTGCAACAACAAGTCCTAACTGCGTTGTAAATAGTGCTTGAGATATACCACCAGCAATACCACCGCTTTGAGAAAAAAGACTCATAGAAGCTAAAGAGTCAAATGTCTCAATCATACCTATAACTGTTCCAAGTAAGCCTATAAGAGGGGCGACTACAACAATTGTTTTTACTAAGCTTTGGTACTTTTTTAAATCTTGTCTATACCAATAAAAAGCATCATCAAGTAGTTTTCTCACATCTTTTTTATCTACTGTTTCTTTGAGGATATTAAGCCCATCTACAACAGCAGAATCTAAAAAACCACGAGCCTCAACTCTCTTGCCTGAAGTAAATTTTCTTATAAGAACACGAGCACTTTTATTTGTTCCACGACGAATAGTGTGGTATCTATATCCTAGCCCATACCAAAGAGCAAAAACTAGAAAAAAGAGTGGGTACATAATGAATGCACCACCACTGCTCATATAAACATTAAACTGATTAAACAGCGTAATTAGCGTTTCCATTATTTCTGCTTGTTATATTCATTCACTATATGTAAAGCTGAGTGTTCCATGCTATCTTTAATGCTCTCTGACCAACTATTTAAAAGGTTTCCAGCGAGTAAAAGAGGAATAGCTACTATAAGACCTAGTTCTGTAGTTACGAGTGCTATAGAGATACCACCAGAGAGAAGTTTTGGATCACCAGTACCAAACTCTGTGATGATGTCAAAGGTTGCTATCATCCCTGTAACTGTTCCAAGAAGCCCTAGTAGAGGTGCAACTGCTGCAATGATAAGAATCGTTGAGCTAAGTTTGTCTAAGCGAGTACCCTCATGAATGAGTGCTTCTGAGATAATATCTTCAATGTGTTCTCTCTCTCCATCTATATTTCTTACGGTAGCTTTTAAAATTCTTGCATTAGAACCTTTTTTAGATTTTAAGAATTCAAGTGTTTTTTCAACGCCATCATTTACAAGTGAATTTAGAGTATCTTTTGGTAAAGTTTTTGCTCCACTACTTGATTGTAAAAAGATGATTCTTAAAAGTAAAAAGATAAGACCTACAAGACCAAGAACTACGATAACCCAACCTATAATTCCAGCTGAATCAATAACACTTAAAATTGTTTTTTCTTCTTTATCTGAAATTTCATTGTTAGCATTTTCATAAATAAAAATACTTAAAGTATCTACTTTAGAGTGGTTTGCTAAAGCTGCAGCAACAGAGCTTGAAGCTTCATCTCCCCAAATTTTCAATTTATTATCACCAGCTGGAACTAAAGCACCAGATACTTTTGGACTTACACCGTATGTAGCGATATTCCCAATTTTTACAAGTTTTGCTTTTTGTAATGAACCATCTTTGAGGTAAAATGAACCATCTTCTACCCTTACTGAGGAGAGCTCTTTTGTAAGTGCTAATGTTTTTGTAAAAATCTCATTAAGAGTTTTTGGGTAGTTTTGTTTGTCAACTTCTACATTGATATTGTAAGGTGACAAAGAAGAAACACCTTGCGCAACAACAGCTTCAATAAGTGAAGTGTCATCATGGATAAGTTCTAAACTTTGTTGAGATTTAAAAAGATTTTCACTTAGGAGTTGGCTTTTGCTTTCTCTTGCTAAAACTTTAACTTGAAGATTTTCTATCTCATTTTTTGCTTGAGCAATTTTAGTTTTATTTGAAGATGTTACTTCATTCAATCTCTTTTGAAGCATGTTCTTTTGTGCTTTTAAAAATGCAAACTCTTTTGCATACGCTTGCTCTATATCTGTTGAAGCAAAAAGTGCTACTGAAGCTACGAGGAGCATTAAGATTATTTTTTTCATTATTTCGCCTCACTTAGTACTAATGCATTTGGAATAGTAAAATACCCAGAACGAATCTGCTTTTTAAATGCATCAAAGATGTTTAAAATTTGGTCTTGTTTTTGTTTGTCTAGCTCTTGTTTATAGTTCCAAGAAGAACCGTTACGTGTTACATATCCAACTTCATCATTTGGAGACTTGAAAAACATCATAGCAGTACCAATACGAGCTACTTCCACGAGTTTATCTTTGCCATCAAGTTTTACTGTTTGTTTAAATATACCATTCTCTTTTGTCATACGAATTTCATCTGCATAAGCATTGTAAACATAGGAGAGTGCTTTTTGTGGAGTAATAAGTGAAGCACTGAGTTGGTCTTTGATTTTTGAAACAGACTCTATTCTGTCGTTTGTTTTAAATGGAATAGAAGTTTTAATCATAGCTATCAAATTGTCAATAGCACTAAAAATAATTGGGTTAAGACCTTCAGAATTTTCACTTGCCTTTGTAATTTCAGCTCTGACTTTTTCTAGTTCTTTATCAATTTGTTTGATTTTCAAATCTTCACGTGACACCATTGCTTCTAGTTCACTTTTTTGTATGGAAAGTGATTTCATACTTGCTTTGTAGGCATCTTTTTCATCATCAATTTGTGAATCAAGTTGTTCAACTTGTGCACGAAGTTTCATCAAAGATTCTGCCATATTATCATTACTTGCTATTAAAACTGAACTTGAAAGTAACAGACTTAAAGCGATGCTAATCGTTTTATTAGACATGGGCTCCCCATATAATTTAAGATGAAGAATCTTACAAAATGGCTATTACTTGAAAATTACGATTTGGTGACATTTTGGTAACGATAAGGTTTTAAGAGGAAAAAAGATGAAGGCTTAGACTAAGCGCAATGCTTAGTCTAAAGAGGAAATAATAGTGCTTAGTTTTCTAATGCAACATTAGAACCAGCTGTACCTTTCCAGATATTTGCTTCAGTAGCACCTGCACAAGTATTAGAATCATCTAAATTAATTGTTCCAGTTACACTATGTAAAGCTCTTGTACCAGCAGCCCATGCAGTGAAAGCAGTTTTTGTAGTACTTGAATCTTTAGAGTTAGTCGCAGAATATGCAGATGCTTCAGTTAAAGCAACTGCTGTATCTTTGAAACATACGCTACCAGCTGCAATATTTACAGCATTTGTGTCATATACATCTTCAGCTCTATAAAATACTTGTTCTGTATCAACTGTTTTTGCACTTATAAATTTAACGTTATCAAGTGTAACACCAGCGTCATTTTTTAAAGAGATACCACCACCTTTGATGTAAGCAGTATAGTTAATCATTGTTGGTTGTGTTGCATTTGAATCATCAGTTGCTATAGTGTTGTTGTCATTACCAAACTCCATACCAGCTGAATCATGGTTATTTGTTTTATCAACATTTACTTGTTGTACTAAAACATTTTGAATAGTACCACGGTAACCAAGGTCAGTATCTACTGAATCATCTTGAGCATTGTAAACATAAAGACCATCTATATTTACTGTACCACCCCAGATTTCAAGACCATCATCAAGACCACCAATGATTGCGATGTTTGTAAGAACAGTTCCTGAACCAACACCTGCTAAAGAGAGACCGTTAAGTTCTTTGTCTTTTTCTACTTCAAATCCTGTATGTTTAACAAGTACATAGTTAAGTACACCTGATGACTCACCGTCATTTGCATGTGTTGTACTACCATAAGAAACAGTTTCGTCCGCTTCGTATTTATTGTTAGAGTAGTGTGTATATGCATTACCAGCGATTACAAGTCCACCCCATTCTCCAGCTGAATTAGCAGCAGAGTTTCCATCTACATCTTTTTGTGAAGTAAATACGATTGGTTTTGCTAATGTACCATTTGCATCAATAGTTGCACCTGGTTCAACAACAAGGTATGAACTAGCTGTAGCACCTGCAAGAGTAGTTCCTGGTTCAATTGTTAGTGTAACACCAGATTTGACATTTACTTTACCACTAATTGACCATACTTTATCTGCAGTCAACGTAGTGTCTGTAGTAATACTAGATGGTAAAGATGCAGCTGGAGATTCTAATGGATCGTTTGAACCAGCTTTACCTTTCCAGATATTTGCTTCAGTAGCACCTGTACATGCAGCACTATTTAAATTGATAGCACCAGTTACACTATGTAAAGCTCTTGTACCAGCAGCCCATGCAGTGAAAGCAGTTTTTGTAGTACTTGAATCTTTAGAGTTTGTTGCAGAATATGTTAATGCTTCAGTTAAAGCAACTGATGTATCTTTGAAACATATGTCACCAACTATATTTGTTGCATTTGTATCATATACATCTTCACCTCTATAAAATACTTGTTCTGTATCAGTAGCTTTGTCACTAATAAATTTAACATTATTAACATTTACACCAGCATCATATTTTAAAGAGATACCACCACCTTTGATGTAAGCAGTATAGTTAATCATTGTTGGTTGTGTTGCATTTGAATCATCAGTTACGATAGTGTTGTTGTCATTACCAAACTCCATACCAGCTGAATCATGGTTATTTGTTTTATCAACATTTATTTGTTGTACTAAAACATTTTGAATAGTACCACGGTAACCTAAGTCAGTATCTACTGAATCATCTTGAGCATTGTAAACATAAAGACCATCAATATTTACTGTACCACCCCAGATTTCAAGACCATCATCAAGACCACCAATGATTGCAATATTTTTAAGTGTAGTTCCTGAACCAACACCTGCTAAAGAGAGACCGTTAAGTTCTTTGTCTTTTTCTACTTCATAACCTGTATGTTTGATAACTACATATTCTAAAGTTCCTGAAGACTCACCATCATTTGCATGTGTTGTGCTACCATAAGAAACACTTTCATCTGCTTCATATTTGTTGTCAGAGTAGTGTGTATATGCATTACCAGCGATTACAAGTCCACCCCATTCTCCGGCAGCATTAGATGTTGATTGTTGAAGAGCATCTTTTTGTGAAGTAAATACGATTGGTTTTGCTAATGTACCAGTTGCGTTAATAGTTGCACCTGGTTCAATCACCATAAATGATTGTGCTGTACAACCTGCTAATGTTGTTCCAGCAGGTATTGTAAGTGTAACACCATCCTTTACACTTACTTTACCTAACATACCGTAAGTTTTTGTAGCATCTAGTGTAAGGTCAGAGCTAATTGTGCTATCAAGAGTAACAAAGCTTGCATCACAAGAAGCAGATGCTGGAGCAGCAGCATCATCTGAGCCACCTCCACAGCCTGTGAAAGCGATAGCCGTAGCTGCAATTAAACTGAGTGTCGTTGTTTTTAAATTATTCATTTATGAATCTCCCAAGTAATAAATTTGCCTAATTGTAAAATGAGTTGATTACTTGAATGTTTCCTAAGGGTAACGATATGGTTACAAAAAAAGTATGGATGTATACAGAAAAAGTATGCGATAATACGAGCGCAATAAAGCATAAAAATAAAGTTCATGTTTTAAAGTCATGTTGAAGGTGAATGATGAATAATGAGATAGTACTTCCCTATAGTATTTTGTTTGTTGAAGATGAGAGTGCAATTCGAGCGAACTATGTGAGTTTTCTCAAACGATACTATAAAAATGTTTTTGAAGCAGAAAATGGAGAACGTGCATGGAAAGTGTACCAAGAGAAGAGACCTGATATACTCATAGTAGATATTCATATACCTAAATTGAATGGTTTAGAATTAGTACGAAAAATTAGAGTCTATGACCAAAATACAAAAATAATCATGCTCACTGCCTTTGCAGATACAAAGTATTTACTTGAGGCAACTGAATTGAATCTCGTGAAGTACCTTGTAAAACCTGTAACAAGAGAGGTGTTAAAAGATGCACTCGCTTTAGCTATAGAATCACTAGAAAACTTTACAACACATGCAAACAAGTTTATAAAAATTGGGGAAAATATTTTGTTTAATCGCCAAACAAGTGAGCTCTTTGATGGCAATGTATCTATTTATTTAACAAAGAGCGAAGCAAAGTTGCTTGCTCTTCTTTTCTCAAGTGTGAATCGACTCTTTACATATGATGAAATAGTAGGGTACCTTTGGAATAATGATGGAGAGGATAAAATTGACTCTTTAAAGACTCTCATTAAAACATTAAGAAGAAAACTACCTCCAGACACGATTGTAAATGTCTTTGGAAGTGGCTATAAGATTGTAATTTAGAGTTTTATATACCTTCTACAGTAAGAAGCTTCGTCTTTCCTACCATGAGATCTGTACTCATTAAAATTCTTTTAAAGACAGACTCTTGACGATACTCTAGGTTGTGCTTTTTGCATATATCTTTTACGATGGGTTGCATTTTTTGGTAAAAACTATGTGGCATATTTGGAAAAAGATGGTGTTCTACCTGATAATTTAAAAATCCATGCATAAAGTCAATTAAATCCGAACCTGTATGGTAGTTAACACTTCCCATAATCTGTCTTAGATAGTATTCGCCCTGTGTTTTGTGTGGTGTTGAAAACTGGTAAATATCTTCTGCAGAGTGATTTGGAACAATAACTAAAAATGAGTGAAGATTTGCAAGTATTTCAGCGATTAATAAAAATACAATTACATTCAATACTGCATTTATACCAAAAGGAAAAAATAGAGCTGGCACTAAAACAAACTGAAAAAGTCCATAAGGGAGATAATAGTGTAACCATAACTCTCTTCCCTTTTGTGTAAATGGTGTAAGCTCATATTTTTGTGACCTTGGGTCATTTAAACTATTGTTTTTCTTATTATCTAAAATTCTAAGTGTGTTTGGAGCGTAGTATGCAATTTTCCAAAATGCAGCAAAAGTGTAAACAATTGCATATTTAAAAAACATTGGCATCTTTTTTTTATGAAGCCACTCAAGATTTTTTTCAATATTATCAGGATCATCAAGTTCTCCTAAATGATAATGATGCATAACATTATGCTCAAAAATCCAAGCATCAGGTTTAATCCAATCAAGCCAATCAACATATCTTCTTAAGCCTTTTGCATATCCATCTTTTGTGTAACGTGCAGGTATATTTGGCACTTTATCATAAGCACCATGTAAAATAGGGTGAGTAATGTTGGCCCAGCGAGCAACATTTCCAACAGCAATGAAAACTGCTCCTATAAAGCCAAGGAACCAAAATAAGTAGCTTGAAATAAGTGCTTGATAACTTAAAAAAGAGATAGCTATTAAAATAGTAAAGCCTGAAATTGTAGATAATCGTCCCCATCTCTCAAGCTTGAGTAGATGTTGAAAATCCTCTTGTGTAGTTGCCCCTATGACCTTTTTTATTGCATCAATGTCTTCTTGAAGTTGTTTCTGATTGACATCTCTATAATCTGTATATTGTGACAATTTTTTTCCTGTTATTAATTATTGGATGGAAGTATATTGAAAAATACTTAGAGTTAATACTATATGAATAGCAATTTAGGTAAAATGCACCAATTATAATAACTTGGAGAATTTTTATGGATGCAGCCAAATATATTTGGATGAATGGAGAGTTTGTAGCTTGGGAAGATGCTAAAGTACACGTTTTAACACATACTATTCATTATGGAAATGGTGTAATAGAAGGAACAAAAGCGTATAAAACAGACAGAGGGTATACAATTTTTCGTTTAAATGATCACACAAAAAGATTACTTGAATCAGCAAAAATGACAATGATTAAAGTTCCCTATACTGTAGAAGAGTTAAACAAAGCGCAAGTAGAATTAATCCGTAAAAATGAGTTTACTGGCGATAATGTATATCTTCGCCCTTTTTCATTTTTAGGCTATGGAGTTATGGGTATTTACCATAAAGCGGCACCAGTAGAGACAGTTGTAGCTGCTTGGGAGTGGGGTGCATATCTTGGTGAAGAGGGAATGAGAAAAGGTATTAAACTTAAAATCGTATCTATGACTCGTCCTGCAAATACTTCAAATATGGGTAAAGCTAAAGCAACAGCAAATTATCTTAACTCTCAAATGGCAAAATATGAAGCGATTGATTGTGGATATGATGAGGCACTACTCTTAGATGATCAAGGCTACGTTGCAGAAGCAAGTGGGGCAAGTTTCTTTATGATTATGAATGGAGAGCTTATTACTCCTCCAAGTGACAATGCTTTGGTTTCTATCACTCAAAAAACAGTTATAGAAATGGCTGAAGATATGGGGATGAAAGTGACACGTCGTCGTATAACAAGAGAAGAAGTATATATTGCTGATGAAGCATTTTTAACAGGAACTGCAGCTGAAATTACACCAGTTGCAAATGTAGATGCCAGAGATATTGGTTCTGGATCACGTGGTCCAATAACAGAGAAAATTCAGAGCGCGTATTTTGATATAGTATTTGGTAGAAATGCAAAGTATGAGCACTATTTAACATATATAGATTAATAAGGAAGACAATTTTATGAAGGAAAATATAACTATGGCATCAGATATGAATGATTATTTTAACAAAAAGAAGAGCGAAGGTGGAAATTCTAAAGAGTCGAATTTCAATTCAAATGGTTCGAACTCAGGAACTCCAAAAGGTCCGCAAATGCCTAACATTGATATAAATTTCGGTGGTGGTAAAGCTGGCGTTATCTATTTTATTGTTGCAGTTATTATCTTACTTGTATTAGCAAAACCTTTTACTATTATTGAAGAGGGACAACGTGGTATTTTAAGTACAAATGGTAAATACCAAGATCAAGCACTTCTTCCAGGTCTGCACTTTATTATTCCTGTGATTCAAAAAGTTTATGTGGTTGATACTAAAGTTCGTATTATAAACTATGCTGCGCGTGTTGAAACAAATGCAAATGCAGATGGCATTGTTTATAAACCTGCGGTTACAGTTTTAGATAAACGTTCACTTCCAGTAGGTATAGAACTTACTGTTCAGTATAGACTTAATGCGCAATTCGCCGCACAAACTATCTCAAATTGGGGGTTTTCTTGGGAAGATAAAATCATTAATCCTGTTGTTCGTGATGTTGTTCGTAATGTAATCGGAAAGTATGATGCTGAGTCACTTACTCAAATGAGGAATGATCTTGGACGTGAGATAGAAGCCGGAATTAGAGACAATGTTATGAATCAGAAAAATTCACCAGCAGTTCTTCAATCAGTGCAGTTACGTGACATTGTTTTACCTACGAAAGTAAAAGAGCAGATAGAACGTGTTCAAATAGCAAAACAAGAAGTTCAAAAAGCAGAACAAGATGTACAACGTGTAAAACAAGAAGCACTTAAACGTGCTGCAGAGGCTGAAGGTGTTGCACAACAAGCTAGAATTGAAGCGCAAGGAAAAGCAGATGCTGTAACGATTGAAGCAGATGCAAAAGCAAAAGCAAACCTTTTAATAGCAAAATCTTTAACAGCACAACTTCTACAGTTAGAGCAGTTGAAAGTACAAGGAAAGTTCAACGAAGCCTTAAGTACAAATAAAGATGCAAAAATTTTCTTAACACCTGGTGGTTCAACTCCAAATATTTGGGTTGATACTAAAGATGTTAAAAAAAGAACAACAGCAAATTAATTCGATATGCAAGAGATTATAAATAGAATAGATTGGGAGAAGTGTGAGCTTCTCCCTGTTATTGTTCAGGATATTGCAAATAATGAAGTGCTTATGATGGCATATATGGACAAAGAGGCACTTTCGCTTTCATTAACTACGAAGATAGCACACTATTTTTCTCGCTCGAAGCAACGTATTTGGAAAAAAGGCGAGAGCAGTGGGCATATACAAACTATTCACTCTTTTAATCTCGATTGTGATAATGATACGCTTCTTATAAAAGTAACGCAAAAAGGTGTTGCGTGCCATACTGGGAGACGCTCTTGCTTCTTTACAGAACTAGAGAGTGGTGAAGTTATAGCGGATGTAGAAATAGACACACAAGAAGCGTATGGTGTTATAGATACACTTTACCATACAATTCAAGAGCGTAAAAATGCTGACCCTGCTACATCATGGACTGCTAAGCTTCTTTCTAAAGGGGATAATACAATTCTCAAAAAAGTTGTAGAAGAGGCAGGTGAATTCTGTTTTGCATATAAAGATAATGACACCGATGAGATTGTTTATGAGGGTGCTGATTTGACGTATCATGTGTTAGTTGCATTAGCTGCTAAAAATATCTCTCCAGATAGAATCAAGCAAGAGTTGGCTCGTAGATTTAATATGAGTGGAATTGCTGAAAAAAACTCCAGAGACGAGTCATAGTCTAGTATGAGCCTTAATATTGCTGCATTTATAGAAGATTTAATCGGTTATGATTATATTCTATTTGGTGGCTCTTTTGGAGTTTTTTTACTTTGTATCATTCTTGCTATTGTAGTGAGAAAAAAAGTAGGACTAGCAGTTTTATTGATTTTTTTAGGTTTTGGAACTTTAGTGTTAGGTCCAACACTTGGATATATAAAAATGCACAAATATCTTTTCAAAAATTCTCTCACACTTACAAGTCAAAAAAAGCTTTCGTTCTCTGAAGCTGTAGTAGTGAAGGGAACGCTTACTAATGAATCAAAAAGAGACTTTCAAAGCTGTACAATTACTGCTAGTGCGTATAAAGTTACACAAAATAAGTATAAAGATTATTTATACAAATTAAAGCCATTTAAAAAAATGTCGATAGTTGAGTATGATATCAAAGAGGGGAAGAGTATAGATTTTAAACTTTTCATAGAACCTTTTACCTACACAAAAGATTATAATGTATCTTTAGGAGCAGACTGTAAATGACACTATTAAACTACTGGCATTATATTACACTGTTTGTTATTTTCCTAATTTTTATGGCTGGTGTTTTTGTATCTTTAAAACAAGAGAATCCAAAACTTAAGTTTGGAATGCTTTTAACTGTGTCACTCATAAGTCTGTTTTTGGCAGTTTTTTCAGTTGTAGTAGTAGATAAATACACAAAGCAAGTGAAGCTTTATAAAATGGAAAATAAAAGACTTTTAAGTGCTGAGAAAATTATTTATACAGGAATAGTAAAAAATGAAGGTAGCCACACAATAGGGGAAGTAACTTTTGAAATAAAACTTGTCAATAAAGGGCATGCTACAGGAAATGTTAAAGGTGGAAATTTTTATAAAGCAAGTGGTTTTTTAGATTTTTTTACTGGTGGGTACAATTTAAATTTTAAACCACAATCAGTTACAAAAGAGTTCGTAGTAGCTAAGAACTTAAAGCCTGGACAAGCAGAAGCATTTAGAGTCTATTTTGATTACCCTCCATACTTCAGAAGTACCTCGCAATTTGCAAAGGTATATGGACATTAGTACTTAAGTCCGAACTCTCTTAAGGCACTATTTATATGTCTAATTTGCGTGTTCTTATCTTTACACCACAAAGGTGCAAGAAGTGAGTCATCATTTATGCCTGCGGTGACTCTTTGTACTGTTACGTGCGCAGGTTTCATCTGTAGAGATTTTACTAAAACGTCAAGATACTCTTTCTCACTAATAGGTGTAAACTCTCCACGTAAAAACTCATTTGCTAAAGATGTTCGTTTTACAACATAAAGAGGATGGTACTTTACAGAGTCAATTCCCCATGAATAGGCTTGTCTGGATGTTTCTAGCATCATTACGTGCGTTTCATTAGGAAGTCCAAATATAAGATGACCACATACATTTAAACCCGCTTCTTTAGCTTTTAAAACCCACTCTTTGACATTTGCACTATCATGCCCACGATTGATTCTTTTTAATGTTTCATCGTACACAGATTGTATTCCAAACTCTATCCATATCTCTTTATCTTTGCTAAGTTTTGAGAGGTATTCAAGTGTCTCTTGCGTGATACTATCCGAACGTGTACCTATGCTTAAACCGACAACATTAGGAAATGAAAGTGCCTTTTCATAAAGTGCTTTGAGTGTTTCAAATGGGGCATAAGTATTTGTAAAGGATTGAAAATATACCAAAAACTTTTGTGCTCCATACTCTTTTATTTGGCGTTTACTTATAGCATCAAATTGAAGTTCTAATTGCTGGAGTTGCTTTTGTAAAAAAGGATTTTCTTGAGAGTTGAGATTAAGATGGAAGCCTTTGAGCTCTTGGACTTGATTCGTGCTTGCACTAAAAGAGTCGTTTTCACAAA
This sequence comes from Sulfurimonas sp., assembly GCA_041595535.1. GTDB lineage: Bacteria > Campylobacterota > Campylobacteria > Campylobacterales > Sulfurimonadaceae > Sulfurimonas. The sequence continues at coordinate 18,246 of JBFHKA010000023.1, forward strand.
AAGAACATCCACCCTTGGCAACAGTGCCGTCTATATTTGGGCAGGTAAATCCTGAGATGTTTATACCTACCTTGTAGACTTTACACCCAAATTTATTTTTGAGATAACTGCCGTAGGTATAGATCTGTTGCATACTAAACTATGTACTTCCCTGTAAAACATGCTGTACAGTATTTATCTTCACCATTGGAATTGACACTTCTTAAAAGGGATTCTTCACTTAAGTATGCTAACGAGTCCGCTTCGATATAGTTGCATATTTCATCATTGCTCATACGTGAAGCAATGAGATTTTCTTTATTAGGTGTATCAACACCATAAAAGCATGGATCAGTTGTTGGTGGAGAAGAGACACGCATATGCACTTCACTTGCTCCAGCTTCTTTGAGCATTCTGATGATTCTTCTTGATGTTGTTCCACGAACGATAGAATCATCTACAACGATAACACGTTTACCTTTGATAATATCTGTCATAGGAGAGAGTTTCATCTTTACTTTTAAATCACGCATCTCTTGTGTTGGTTCAATAAATGTACGACCAATATAGTGATTTCTCATTATACCCATCTCATAAGGAATACCACTCTCTTGTGAGTAGCCAATAGCAGCTGGAACTCCACCATCTGGAACAGGAATAACAATATCTGCTTCAACAGGAGCAATTTTTGCTAATTCTTGACCCATGTTTTTTCTGGTTTGGTAGACGGACTGACCAAATACTATAGAGTCAGGACGAGAAAAATAAACATATTCAAAGATACAATGTTTTGGTGTAGGTTCAAAAACTTTTATAGAACGAGGCTCTTCTCCCTCTTCAAAGACAAGAAGCTCACCCGGTTCTACATCACGAATAAATTCAGCACCAACAAGGTCAAAAGCACATGTTTCACTTGCAACTATATACCCACCGTTTGCAAGTCTTCCAAGGCTAAGTGGACGAAAACCATGGCGATCACGCATTGCAAACATTTTTTTTCTGCTCAAAAAGACAAGTGAAAATGCACCTTCGATTCTTTGTACAGCATCAATAATACGAGCTAAAAGTTTCTCTTTTTCACTTTTTGCAATAAGGTGAATAAGATTTTCAGTATCCATAAACGTTTGAAAAATCGCACCTTTTGCTATAAGAGCGTTACGCACTTCTTCAGCATTTGTAAGGTTACCATTATGAACAATAGCCATCTCACCTAAATCATACCTTGCAAAAACTGGTTGTGCATCTAAAATAGAATCATCTCCAGCAGTAGAATAGCGCGTATGACCAATAGCCGATGAACCGCTAAGTGTAGCTAGTTTTTGTTCGTTAAAGACTCTCATAACGAGACCACGGTCTTTAATTGTGTGTAATTTGTTACTGTCAGCAGAGCTTATTCCTGCAGCCTCTTGTCCACGGTGTTGTAGGGCGTGCAAAGAAAAATAGGCTAATTTCGAAGCCTCTTTATGACCAAAAATACCAACAACAGCACACTTTTCATTCATGTTTTCGAGCAAGATAAAATCCTTGTATATCTATAGTAAATATAGGTGCAATTATACTCAAATTAACATAATTTAAGCTCAAAGCTATCTTAATTACTAAAGATAGTTTATAAATAATGTGGAACTATTTTTGCTATAATATTGAGTAAAATATCCATGCAAAGGTAGGAAATATGAATATTGTATTACGAAATAATCTTATTCTTATCACTACGGGATTTGAAACTTTAAATACTTCGTGGATGAAAGAGTTTTTAAACCATCACGCAAGAGGTATGCTCTTTTTACCTAAGTCGGTACTTGTCTTTAGAAATGAGATACTTATGGATGTACGAAAAAAATTTCTACGTCAATTAAGCGAACACCATGCAAAAACACATGATTTTAACCATGAATTTTTTCTTCGTTCTATGTTGAAGTATGGGACACAGCCGATTAAAATAGAGTTGGATAAGCTAGAAGAGCCAGAAAATGTAAAAGTACATCTGTATGCCTATGATAAGCATACAGTTTTAATCTCCCTAGATTCTCCAAACTCATGGGTTATTAACTATATGCGTTCGCAGTTAGAGATTTATATTGAAAGAGGTACAGATGTCTCTTTAGTTATAGATGTCTCAGACTATAAAGCAAAAGCAAGACTTGACAGAACACTCAATAAACGACATATTTTGCACTACCAAATTCAGTATACCTACGATAACCATTTTATGTCAAAACTCTATTCTGATTTTGCAAATTTTAGTTTTGGAGATTTAACTTCAGCGGATGAAGATGAGAATGTTGAGTTCTATACAGTTTTAGAGTGTCCTGTTGGAGCTTCTCAAGACGCACTCAAAAAGAGTTACAAAAAACTCACAAAAGTATACCATCCAGATAAAGTTTTCCATGAGAGTCCACATATGGTACAACACTACACGCATAAATTTCAACTTCTACAAGAGGCGTATGAAGCACTTCGTATAGTCAGTTAATAAAATTTTCTATAAGTGGTTCTTTTGAACTGCTTTTAACTAATGCCTCAAAATCTTCACTACTATAAAGAGCCAAAGTTTTACCACGTAATTGGAGAAGCTCATTTGAAAAACCGCGTTTTGAAAAGAGTACAACTTGCGTAGGTACTATATTTAATTTTTCGCACTTCTCATAGACTTTATTTAACTCTTTTTTATTGACCTTATGATTTGTCCATTTGCACTCACCAACATAGATTCTTTCATTTTCTGTTACAGTAAGTATATCTATCTCTATATCTGCATCCCAATAACTTCCAGAGCTAGCTATTTGTGAATCTCTTAAGTTATAGTTTAAAAGGACTTCTGAGAGTTCTTCAAAGACTAAACTTGTATAGGAGTTATATCTCTCATCAAATCGTTTTAAGAGTTCGTCAAAATTTCCATTTTTTATATTTTTAATTTGTGGTGCTATAAAGTAAAACCAAAATCTGATGAAGGGATAAGTGAAAAGAACTTTATGTGAAACACGATGTCTTGCATCTTTGCGTTTGAGTTTTTCATTGGGATTTTTCTCACGTGGATGTTGTTCGCGAGAGTACTCCAACTGTATAAGACCTTGTTCTTGTAAAAAGTTTAATGCAGCACCACCATTGCCATTATTAAGCCCAGCTCTGTTAAAAGCAGAAAAAATTCTTCTATCTCCTATTGCAAGAGCTTGTAGTAATCGTTTATGATTTGGTTCGTTACGTGTGAGTTCTTCAATTTTGTTATTGAGGATGTCGAAGTTTTCAAGAATAATAGTTTGTATAAGCTTCTTGATGGGTTGAGTCGTGTCAATATTCCAACCTAAGCCACCAAAGATGGCGAAGTAGGATATTTGAGTTTCCATATCTTCAGGATAATTTCTGAAGTAAAAGGAGCGAAACTGAGTTATAAGCTTTAAATTTGTCATGACGAGAGTAGAGTAAGGTTACTCTATCTCTGCGTCGATAACATCTTCGTCATCTTTTTTCTTTTTAGCATCCGCTTCTGCACCAGCAGGGTCTTGCTCTTTTTTGTACATTTCTTCTGCCATTTTGTGTGCAGCTTCTGTAAGTGTTTTTACTTTTGCTTCTATCTGCTCTTTAGTAGCAGATTCATCTTTAAGCACATCTTTTAAATCTACTACAGCAGCTTCAATTTTTGCTTTTTCATCAGCAGCAAGTTTGTCACCCATTTCAGTTACAGATTTCTCTGTTTGAACAATAAGTGCATCTGCTTGATTTTTAAGTTCAACAAGTGCTTTTCTTTCAGTATCTGCCGCTTTGTGCTCTTCTGCATCTTGAACCATTTTGTTAATCTCTTCTTCACTTAACCCTGATGAACCAGAGATTGTAATGGATTGAGATTTACCAGTACCTTTATCAGTTGAACTAACAGTTAATATACCATTTGCATCAATGTCAAATGTAACTTCAATTTGTGGCACACCACGTGGTGCTGCTGGAATGTCACCAAGTTCAAATAGACCTAAAGATTTGTTATCTTTGGCAAACTCTCTCTCCCCTTGACATACGGAAATACTAACAGCTGGTTGGTTGTCTTCTGCGGTTGAGAATACTTGAGATTTTTTAACAGGAATTGTAGTTCCTTTTTCAATAATCTTAGTCATAACTCCACCAAGAGTCTCAATTCCAAGTGAAAGAGGTGTAACATCTAAAAGAAGTACATCTTTAACATCTCCACGTAATACACCACCTTGAATAGCAGCACCCGCAGCAACAACTTCATCTGGGTTTACACTTTTGTTGAGTTTTTTCCCACCGAAGAATTTACTTACAGCTTCTTGCGCTGCTGGAACACGAGTTGAACCACCAACCATAATTATTTCTTTGATTTGGTCATTACTCATATCTGCTTCTTTCATTGCAGTTTTGATGTGATCTATCGTCTCATTAATGAGAGAAGAAATCATACCTTCAAACTTCGCACGAGTAAGTTTGATAACCAAGTGTTGTGGTCCTGCTTCTGTCATTGTGATAAATGGTAAATTAATTTCAGTCTCAGTTGAACTTGAAAGTTCTTTTTTAGCATTTTCTGCAGCATCTTTTAGACGTTGTAGAGCCATTTTGTCATTTTTAAGTTCAATTCCATGAGAGCTTTTAAACTCACTATTTAAGAAGTCAACGATTTTGTTATCAAAGTCATCACCACCTAAGAATGCATTTCCATCTGTTGAGAGAACTTCAAATGTACCATCAGAAATTTCTAAAACAGTAACATCAAATGTTCCACCACCAAGGTCATAAACAAGTACATTTTCTTCAGCTTTACTTTCTAATCCATAAGCAAGTGCAGAAGCAGTTGGCTCATTAATAATACGTAGAACATTAAGACCAGCAATTGTTCCTGCGTCTTTAGTTGCTTTACGTTGCGCATCATTAAAGTAAGCAGGAACTGTAATAACAGCATCTGTAACTTTAGAACCTAAGTACGCCTCAGCATCTTCTTTTAATTTTGTGAGAATTTTAGCTGAAATTTCTTGTGGCGTGTAAATTTTACCAGCAACATCAACACAAGCAGCACCATCTTTATCTACTATTTTATAAGTTACTTTATCGTGAGCTGCTTTTGCATTCTCTTCACTCATCATAAGACCCATAATTCTCTTGATTGAAGAGATTGTTTTTTCAGGGTTTGTAATTGCTTGACGTTTCGCTGGATCACCAACTAAAACATCACCTTTATCTGTAAATGCAACTACCGATGGAGTTGTATTTTTACCTTCAGCATTTGGGATAATTTTCGCTTCACCACCCTCATAAACTGCAACACATGAATTTGTTGTTCCTAAATCTATACCTATTACTTTTGACATTTTATATTCCTTAATTTGATTTTATTTTATAAAATAAAATGAAGGGAACCTCCATCTTATTTGTCGTAAAAGGAACAAGTCCCTTTTACTTTCGCTTCTCGTTCCCATGCTTTGCATGGGAACACATATATATTATTTTGTTATGCGAATTAATTCGCGACTATAACCATTGCTTCACGCAGTGGTCTATTTTTATATTTATAACCAGTTTGAAAAGTTTGGACAATTTGACCACTCTCTACATCTTCACTATCTACAGCTTGCACTGCATTGTGAATGTTTGGGTCAAAAGGTTCATCGTGAGCTACCATTGTAACACCATGTTTTTCAAGAGATGTTAGAAATTGCTTATATGTAAGCTCTATTCCCTCTTTTAACTTATCAAAAAGTTCTGCTTTATCAGCATCGCCTTTTATTGAATTGAGTGCACCTTGAAGTGAATCCAAAACTGGAATCATATCTTTGGCAAATTTCTCATTTGAGTACTCAACTGCTGTATATTTTTCGCGTTCAAGTCTTTTTTTGATATTATCGAAATCAGCATGAACACGTGCATACTTCTCTTTTAACTCAGCCATTTCAGTTGACAAAAGATCAAACTCATTCTCAACTGCTTCGGCCTCAGCTTCTGCTTCATTAAGAACTTGTTCTATAGTTTCATCTTGTGTTTCTTGTTCTATTTCTTCTTTAGACATAATTGTTAAATAACTCCTTTTTTTAAAAGATAGGAGTATTATACATATTGAGTGTAACAATGTCAAGTAAAAGTTAAAGATTTTTATTTAGTTAAGTTGAGTCACTTTGTATCAAGTATGTAAAATTCTAAGTTTTGTATAGATTTTATTTTAACTTTTCCCTGTTTTACGAGCTTCTGGAGAGATATTTTGCTCGCTTCATCAAAAAGGAGATTAATGTCTTCTATAGTTAATGGGCGTTTGTCTAGTGTATTGAGTATATCTTCTTCACTATAGTATGCATTATTTGGCTCTGCATGTATGCGTGAAGCTATATGAATAGGAAGTGATTTGTCAAACTGTAACGATATATCATGAAGTTCTTTATAGCTAATTCCCATAACTGGATATGCAGGTGGTCTGTCTATAGTGCCTAAATCAATTCGTGTAGCATCAATTTCTAGAAGAACATTATTGAGTTTTTCTATCTCTTGTTTCGTATCATTTAAGGTATGTACAAAGAGTATCTCTATAAAAAGTTTGCCTTTAAACTCTTTACTAAAAGCAGTCACCTTTTGGACTATATCTTCTATATGAATACTCTTGTGTGGCCTATCTATCTTTTTAAAAACATCTAGACTCACAGCGTCGAGTGATAACTTTACTTGATCCAATTTTAAAAGTGCATGATAGACCTTCTCATCTGTAAGTGTTGCACTATTAGTTAATATAAGTAGTTGTGTATTACCTTTAATCTTATTGATTTCATTTATGAGTTCATCAAGGTAAGGGTAGAGTGTCGGTTCACCATTTGCTGTGAGTGTTATGACATCTATTTTGTCATGTAGATGTCTTGAAAGGGCCTCTAAAATTGCAGCAACACTAACAACTTTATGTTGAACGTCAACCGTATACATAGGTACAAGTTCACAATAGAGACAGTCAAAATTACATTGTTTAGAAGAGGGAGAAAGATCAATGCCCAAACTCATGCCAAAACGGCGAGAGTTTATTGGACCAAAAATTATATTATTTTTTTCCGCTGACACGGTGACATTCGTTTACGAAATGTATAGCATTTTCTACTGGAACATCAGGTAATATTCCATGACCGAGATTGAAGATATGACGTTTACCACCCATAGTCTCTTGGATAACCTCTACACATTTTGTTGTTGCCTCTTTTGAGTAGAGACGACATGGCTCCATATTTCCTTGAAGAACATATTTATCTCCAAGTCTCTCTTTTGCAAATGCCATTGGCGTTGACCAGTCTACACCAAAAACATCAAAGTTTCCATAGACTTTATCTAAGAATGCAGGAACACCTTTAGGGAACATAATGATTGGAATATGTGGATACTTTTCTTTTAAGTACTCTGCTATTTCTACCATGTATTTCCATGAGAACTCATCATATTTTCCTGGTTCAATTGCAGCTGCCCAAGAATCAAAAATTTGCACAACATCTATACCAGCTTGGATTTGTTTTTCCATATAGAGTTTTACAACTTCAGTAACTTTTGCAAGGATATTATGAAGAAGTTCAGGATTTGAGTACATCATTTTTTTACAGATGTTGTATGTTTTAGTCCCTTGACCTTCAATCATATAAGTAGCAAGTGTCCATGGTGCCCCAGTAAAGCCAATAAGTGCTTTGTCATCCGCTAATTGCTCTTTGATAAGTTTAATAGTGTCAAAAACATAAGTAAGTTTACTAGCTGCTTCGTCTCCACCAATAAGTCTGTCTAAGTCATCCTGTGTTTGGAGAGGGTCTGAAAACTTAGGGCCTTCTCCTTTTACAAATGATAAGTCCATTCCCATTTCATCAGGAATAACAAGAATATCACTAAATAAAATTGCAGCATCAACTCCTACAATATCTACAGGTTGTAGTGTGACTTCACATGCTTTTTTAGGGTCATGACAGAGGTTTAAAAAGTTTCCAGCTTGTGCACGTACTTTCATATACTCTGGTAAGTAACGACCAGCTTGTCTCATCATCCAAACTGGAGTGTATGGAGTCTCTTTGCCAAAACATGCATCTACAAATATTTTTCCCATTTTTTCCCTTTAATTAATGTTTTCCGACTTTACCAAGAAAGAATAAACCAACGGACACAGCAGTGATAGAAAGTGCCAAATAGAACAATTCTAGTGCACCATGATACTCAGTGTGACCAACTTTTTGAAAAAAACCGACTACTAGAACCATAACAATTACTTTAGATATTTTATCTTTTAGTTGATCAAGTGAGTGAATCGCTAGAAGTTGGTTCTCTTTTCCATCTTTATCTTTTGCTGCATCAATGTCTGAAATAAAAAGCTCATAGATACCAAAAGAGAAAATCATCATCACAACACCAATAAGGTACAAATCAACTGCACCTATGATACCACCAACTATGTCTTCATGAAAAGTGGCTGGATGCTCATGCGATAAGTATGTACTGATTGTATATTTCATAGTCTCGTAAATATCTATACTCGCTACAAGAAAGAGTATGAAAGCCCCTATAAGACCAAATACAACAGCTAAGACAATAACAAATCTTGAGTTCCAAAGAGAACTTTCAAAGATTCTTTCTATCATTATTTCTCTCCTTCCATTTCTACCCATTTTTGAGCTATGCGCACTGCATTTGTTGCTGCACCAACTCTAAGGTTATCAGCTACAACAAAAAGATGTAGTATATTTTTAGAGTAAACATCATTACGGATACGACCAACAAAAGTTTCATTCTTATCTATAGATGTATAGGGCATAGGGTAGAGTGCTTCTTCTGGTTTGTCAAGAATTACAATGTTTGGAGCACGACTAAGAAGTTCTCTTGCTTCGTTTGCATTGACTTGGCTATCAAAAGTGAGTGTTAACGCTTCAGCATGTCCACGAAGAGTTGGTACGCGCACACATGTAGCACTTAGAGCTATCTCTTTGTGCATGATTTTTTTTGTCTCATTTACCATTTTCATCTCTTCTTTTGTATAGCCATTCTCTGTAAAAACATCAATTTGTGGAATGACATTAAGAGCTATTTGGTGATTAAATGCTTTGTGTTCTGCTTCATCAAGTGTAAATGAGAAGAATGCTTGCATTTGGTTTACCAACTCTTCCATTGCACTTTTTCCAGCTCCACTTGTTGCTTGGTAGGTACTTACATCGACACGTAACAAATCATATGCTTCATCAAGTGGTTTGAGTGTTTGAACCATTTGAATCGTTGAACAGTTAGGGTTTGCAATTATTCCAGTCTCTCTCCATTTAGCGATGTCCTCAGGATTTACTTCTGGTACAACCAAAGGAACATTTGCATCCATTCTGTAGTGAGATGTATTGTCTATGACAACTGCTCCAGCTTTTACTGCATCTGGTGCGAACTGCGCACTTACACTTCCACCAGCACTAAAAAGAGCTATTTCAATCTCTTCTCTCGCAAATACATCACTAGTTAATTCAATAATGTTAAGTTCTTTACCTTTGAACTCTACAGTTTTGCCGAGACTTCTTGCACTTGCTAATGGAACTAATTTATTGATTGGAAAATCTACTTCAGCTAAGATTGTAAGTATCTCTTCTCCAACTGCTCCATTTGCCCCAACTACGGCTACGTTATATTTTCTTTCGCTCATTTAATTACTCCTATTTATTTTCTATTATGTATATAAAGTTCATCTTTTTGTATCTCTAGTGTTTCACTCAGTATGACTGAACGCTCTACTACAGAGATAAGTTCTCGTATATTTCCAGGCCAGTTGTATTCCAACATTTCATTCATTGCTTCTTTAGAAAAGCTTTTGAGTTCAAAGCCATATTTTTCACAGTTTTGTTGACATACTGCCTCTGCTATTTCAACTATTTCATCTTTTCTCTCGCAAAGTGGGGGTATATGTAGAGGAATTGTATTGAGTCTATAATACAAATCTTCTCGAAACTCTCCATCTTTAATCTTTTGTGTTAAGTTTGCATTTGTTGCAGAAATGACACGAATATCAATTTTAATACTTTTTGAAGAGCCAAGTCTACGAACTTCTTTTTCTTGAAGCGCACGTAACAGTTTTGCTTGAACACCATAAGGCATTTCACCTATTTCATCTAAAAAGAGTGTTCCACTGTTTGCTAACTCAAACTGTCCAGCTTTGGCTTCACTTGCATCGGTAAAAGCACCTTTTTCAAACCCAAACAACTCACTTTCAATGAGATTTTCTGGAATAGCCGCCATATTTATAGCGATAAAAGGCTTCTTTGCTCTAGGCGAATTTTTATGAATGTAGGTTGCAAAAACCTCTTTTCCTACACCACTTTGACCTAAAAGAAGAATGCTAGCATCCGTTTTAGAAGCCTTGTCTGCAATGTGTAAAACTTTTTTGAGTGCTTCGGAAGAACCTAAAAAATCACTCTCATCACTCTTCTTTTTTGTTACCTTTTTAGTAACTTGTTGTACTTTGTCTTCACGTCTTATCGCATCTACAAGAGTGTCTACATCAAAAGGTTTGAGCAAAAAATCTTTTACCCCTAAATGAATAGACTCTATAGCACGCTGAAGCGTTGCATTTCCAGTCATGATAATGACTTGAAACTTTCCGCCTAGTTCTTTGATAAACTCTATCCCATCCATGCCAGGCATATTAATATCTGTAATGACAAGGTTATAGCTATCATCAAGAGCCTTGAGTGCATCTTTTGCATTCTTAAAAGTCTTGATTTCAAACTCATTATAATCGCTCATAGCAATTTCAAGAGACTTTCTCATATTGATATCATCTTCGACTATTGCTATTTTCACTAAAAGTCCTATTATTTATGCCTATTTTAAAGGTGAAATTTTAACAAAATTATCATTAAAATCGACTTTGAAACATGTAGTTTTAAGAGTAAGTACAGTATGAGAGAAGTTTTGGTAATTGGCTGTTTTCTCTTCATGCTTCACACTTAAACCTAATTTATGAATATATTCAATGAACTCTTCATTGTTTGTCGTAAGTATGTTTTTGAGATTGTCGGATGTGTCAGTCTCTAAAAAGAGTGAATCATAAGGTTTACCAGAACATTTTTGCATAGACTTAGAAATAGCTAGTGTTTCATTGTAGAGAATAGCATTTCTAACGGAATATTTATATGATATCAGGTATTCACTTGCATGAAGAGCAAGTGAAGAGAGCAGTAAAATTATTGAGGAAATTGAGCGTGAGAAAGTGTGATTTCCATCTCGACTTCGCATAATCCCTCTTTGAAAGTAGTTTCAACTATATTGGCATTTTTAACCATTGCTTCAACAGATGTTCTTACAGTTGAGCGTTTAACCATCATGTTTTGAATCAAGTCTTGCCCATCTACACGAACACCTTTTACTTTCTCAGCAATAAGTCTATAGGCATCTGCAACTGCTGCACGTTTTGCTAAAGCATATGCTTGTGCTGGAGAAGCTGTATTCATTGGAGCAACACCTTGCCCTACTACGCTAATAAGAAGTGATTTATCAGCTTTTAAAACATCTGTTCTTGTCATTGAAGGCATGTTTGTTTTTTGTGGTGTCGGACATACGACGTTAATAGTCGAAGGTGTTGGAGCAGTTACTGTTGCTACTGTTGTATCTTCAGCTTGAGTAGCTTTCGTTTGCTCTGCCATAACTGCAAAACTTAAGAGTGTTACAAGTAGTAAAGAGTATTTCATTGAATATCCTTGAGTGGAGTAGAGGACTACTCCTAATTTATTATTAGCATAAAAGCAACTACTATTCCAAGTCTAATAATCCTGATTCGTTTTCTGATTCTATATCGTCATCTTCATCATCATCGTCTTTTTCTTGTTTAGGACAACGTGAAATGCTAGAGACATCATCTCCTTTTACAATATAAACACCAGAAGTATTTCTGCTTGATTTAGAGATTGTTTGCATATCTACACGTATCATTTTACCTGCATTGGTAAGTGCCATCATATCCATGCTCTCATCTACCATAAGACAACCGATAATATGTTTACCAGTCTTAGCAGTCATTTTCATAGCTATAACACCAGAACCACCACGGTTCGTAAGTCTATACTCACCAGCATCTGTACGTTTACCTATACCTTTCTCTGCTACAATTAAAATCTCTTGTTCGTCATTTGCGATGATATTTGCATCGACAACTTCATCATCTTTATGTTTAAATTTAATACCACGAACACCACGTGTACTACGACCTTGTTCACGAGTTTTCTCAATTTCAAATTTAATACATTGCGCAAGTTTTGTAACTATGAAAAGGTATCGTACACTTTGATCAGCTATTTTAGCAGTGATAAGTGCATCATCGTCATCAAGTACAATTGCTCTTACACCATTACTTCGAATATTGTTAAATTCACTTAAGTTTGTACGTTTTACAACACCGTTTTTAGTAAAGAAAACGAGTCCTTTTTCATCACTAAAATCTGTCGTAGGTATAATAGATTGAATCTGCTCATCTGCTACAAGATTTATAAGATTTACAACTGCTTTACCTTTTGCTGTTCTGCTGCCTTCTGGAATTTTATAAACTTTTAACCAGTGAAGTTGTCCGCGGTCTGTGACAAAAAGAAGTGTGTCATGTGTATTACAAGTAAAGAAACTTTCTATAAAGTCATCTTCATACGTTGTAACAGCAGTTTTTCCTTTGCCTCCACGTTTTTGTTTTTCATAGTTTACTAATGGTACACGCTTAATATAACCTCTGTGGGTAATAGTGACAACCATTGGTTCATTAGGAATTAAGTCTTCAATATCTATGTCATCATAATCATCTTCAATTTCTGTACGACGTTTTCCTGTGTATGTTTGTGCTATTTCATCAAACTCATCAGAGATGATTCCTTTAAGAACATCTTCGCTTTTAAGAATAGATTCGAGGTACTCTATAAATGTCATAAGTTCATGTAACTCATTTTCAATTTTTTCTATCTCTAAACCAGTTAAACGACCAAGTCTCATAGCGACGATACTTTGAGCTTGAATTTCACTAAAATCAAATTCGCTTACTAAGTTTTCTTTTGCTGTCTCTTCATTGTTTGAAGCACGAATAACACGTATAACATCGTCAATAATATCAATAGCTTTTTTGAGACCTTCTAAAATATGTGCACGTGCTTTTGCTTTTTCAAGATCGAAAATAGTACGACGAATAATGATTGTTTTACGGTGGTTGATAAAGTGTTTAAGAATTTCAATGATTCCAAAGATTCTAGGCTCTTGGTTTAAGATAGAGAGCATGATGATACCAAAAGTATTTTGCATTGCTGTTTGTTTGAAAAGATTATTTAAAACAATTTCACTCATTGCATCGCGTTTAAGCTCAATAACAACACGCATACCATCGCGGTCAGACTCATCACGAATCTCAGAAACGCCATCTATCATTTTATCTTTTACTAGGTTTGCAATGTTTTCGATAAGACGTGCTTTGTTTACTTGGTATGGAAGTTCATCAATAACTATGACCTCTTTTTTTGCTTTTTGTTCAATATGCGTTTTAGCACGAACTTTTATACGACCACGACCAGTCTCGTAAGCATCCATAATCCCTTTTTTCCCAAAGATGATACCACCAGTTGGAAAGTCAGGTGCTTTAATGTGGTTCATGAGTTCTACTAAAGAGATGTTTGGATTAGCTAAAAGTGCTTTAAGTCCACTCATAATCTCACTAGGGTTGTGAGGAGGAATGTTGGTTGCCATACCAACTGCGATACCAGAAGAACCATTTATAAGAAGATTTGGAACACGCGTAGGCATAACATCTGGCTCTTTTGTAGTGCCGTCATAGTTATCTATCATATTAACTGTGTTTTTCTCTAAATCTTTAAGAAGTTCACCGGCATATTTTGTCATACGTGCTTCCGTATATCTCATAGCGGCAGCAGAGTCACCATCTACAGAACCGAAGTTTCCTTGCCCGTCAACAAGTTCCATTCTCATTGAGAAGTCTTGTGCCATACGTACAAGTGCATCGTATACTGCTGTATCACCATGTGGGTGGTACTGACCGATTACATCTCCAACTATACGCGCTGATTTCTTAAACTTAGCACCATGAGAGAGGCTTAGTTTATCCATTGCATAAAGTATACGTCTGTGAACAGGTTTAAGTCCATCTCTAACATCTGGCAGTGCACGACCAACGATAACGCTCATCGAGTAGTCAAGGTAACTGTTTTGAAGAGTTTCTTCTATATTTATTGTCTGTATGTCGTCATTATTTAGCAAATTGCTCATTAAAACACCCTAGTATCTAAAAATAAATTTTATCTATAATAGCTAAATGTGCCTTAAGAAAATGTTTAAGTTTGACAACTTTTATTGAAGAAGTAGCATGTGTGAAGAATTGGAGCGTAATTTTGTAAAAGTGATGTATTCTAATAGAGAATTATTTGTATAGTTATCTATATAATATAAGAAAAGAGTATAGATGATAGCCTAATAAAGGGAATGTAAAGTTGATTAAAAATTAATCACTAAAGTGCTCCATTGCATTATTGTTTGTATTATACTTTGTGTTGAAAATAAACAAAAGGATTCACATGAAGAAATGGTTAAAAGCATTGATGCTCTTACTGCCAACATTAATAATGGCAGAGGATGTACCAACACTCGATAGCGGGGATACAGCATGGATGATGATGTCAACAGCATTAGTATTGTTAATGACACCAGCAGGACTA
>JBFHKA010000024.1:0-32790 GCA_041595535.1 Sulfurimonas sp.
AGTTCTCCCTTAAAGTCAACGAGATTCATAAAATGTGCAATACGACGTTTCATCTCTTCTTCACTACTTCCGCCTAAAGGAATTCCAACTACAACAGCATCGGCTTCCCACTCTTTGATGATTTTTTTCACTTCATCCGCAGCTTGATTACGATTTTTTCTGAGAACTGCCGGAAGTGGTGTCACTATATCTTTATGTGCTGAGTAAGCGATTCCTATACGTTTAAGACCTAAGTCAATTGCTATGTATTTGATGCTATTTTCCTAAACAAAACGAACCAAACATTTTATCGAGCATCTCATCATTTTCAAATGGTCTTGTTATGCTTGCTATGGCTTTGAGTGCTTCATTAAGATGGAAAGAGAAAATTTCTAATTCCTGATCTTGAAGTGGTTCGTATGCTTCTGCTATATTTTGCATAGTCACCTCGACTGCGGAGATTTGACGTTCTGAGATAAGCATCATTTCATCTGAAGTATTTGCTATATCCATGATGTTCTCCAAACTTTTAATCAAGAGACTCACATCATCTTTTGAGTTGAGTTCTAAATCGCACGTAACAGATTCTAAGAGAAGTTTTTGAGGCAGGTCTATTTTATTTTTTATAACTAAGAGTTTTTTATCTGTTACGTGCGACTTTATAAGTTTGAGAATCTCTCTATCTTCTTCATCTATTTCTCTTGAACTATCAAAGAGTGCAATGACAATATCGCTCTGTTCTATCGCTTCTAAACTTCGCTCAATTCCTATGCGTTCAATTTCATCACTCGCTTGACGAATTCCAGCAGTATCGACTATTTTTATAAGATGTGTTCCTATCTTTACCTGTTCTTCTATAGTATCACGAGTTGTGCCAGCTATATCACTTACTATTGCACGATTATAATTGAGTAGCGCATTTAGTAGTGAGCTTTTACCAACATTTGGTTTACCAATGATGGCAACACGAAAACCTTGCATCAAGCCTGCACGTGATTTTGAAGCTAAAATTGTTTTTTCTAAAAGCTTTGTCAACTCTTCTAATTTTGAGCTAATCTGCTCTACCAAATCTTCTGGCAAATCCTCTTCAGCATAATCAATAGTCACTTCAGAGTAGGCAAGAAGATGAATAATATCATCGCGCACGGACTCAATAAACTCTTTGAGTGAACCTTTCATCTGAAGTGCTAGTATTTTTGCTGCATCTTCACTTTTTGCTTCTATGAGTTGTGAAATTGCTTCTGCTTCACTGAGATCAATACGTCCATTAAAAAAGGCACGCTTAGAGAATTCTCCAGCAGTTGCAAGTCTAGCCCCCGCACGTAACGTAGCTTTTAGAATGGTTTGCGCAACAATGAAACCACCATGACACTGTATCTCTACAACATCTTCAGCCGTAAAAGAAAAGGGTGCTTTAAAATAGATAACTATAGCTTCATCAAGAAGTTCATTTTGAGAATTGTAAATGTTTGTAAGGGTCGCATAACGTGGAGCAAAGCTCTCTCTTGTTGAGAGAGTTTTTGCTATCTCTAAAGCTTTGTCACCACTGATACGGATGATAGCTATAGAGCCTATGCCATTTGCTGTTGCAATGGCAGTGATGGTATCGTTATTTGGCATTAGTTCGAGTGGTAGTCGTTAACTATGATGTATTTAAGTCCATCTCTTGTAGAGCGGATAACTACATATTTTTCTGGATATTTCTCACGTAGCTCTTTAAGGGCAATTTGTACTAAAACACCATCAAGAATTTTAGTTTGCGCACGACCATCTCTATTAATATGCTCATAAACACTTACTAAATAACGGTTAATAGATTCCTCTTGATTCTTTAAAAATTCTGCTATTTCTAAACGCAACTGAACTTCATACTTTGCGTTAATCCAGTTAAATATCATATAAGAGAGTGCTTTATATCTATACCCTTCTTTGCCTATTAGGAGTGCTGCATCTTCGCCCTTGAACTCAATTAAAAGAGTCTCTTCATCATACACACTCACTTCGATTTCATCTATATTAAAGCAGCTTAAATTAAAAAGAGTGTTAATGTCCTTTTTAACCTCTTGCACAATGCCCTTGATATTTGTCTTAGAACTATAACTCTCTTGGATTGTTTCATCAAAAGCATCATCATAATCAGCGGTATACTCTAAACCACTTCCTATCTCATCTTCGTCTTCATCATCTTGGTCACTTACAAAAGATACCGGCATGATAGTATCATTTAAAATAGTTTGGATTATAGGTTTTTGTATCTCTTCTTCAACTTTAGGACTATTGCGAGTAACAGTCGCTACTATAATTGCGTTTTTTCTAAAAAGACCAAAAATCCCATTACTTGGAACTTGCACTATTTCAACAACTAACTCAGATACAGAACAATTGAGTGTAGAAGCGGCATTTGTATATGCCTCCTCTAGCGTTATTGCTTCTATCTTAATCATGATTATTTCTCGCTTATTTTCTCTAAAGCCGCTTTTGCATCTTTAGCATTTTTAAACTGTTGATTGACTATAAACTGCTGAGCAATTGAGAACAGATTGTTTACAAACCAATAAAGTACTAAGCCAGAAGGGAAAGTTATAAAGAAAAATGTAAAAATAACAGGAAGATATTTAAAAACTTTTTCTTGTAATGGATCCGTGAAATTGTTTGGTGTCATACGTTGCTGTAAGAACATTGAAGCACCCATAAGAATTGGAAGGACATAGTACTGATCCATTCGAGAAAGGTCTGTAATCCATAACATCCAAGGAGCACCTTGAAGCTCTACTGCATTGAGTAAAACACGATAAATAGCAAAGAATACAGGAATTTGTAAAAGCATTGGTAGACAGCCACCTAATGGGTTAGCACCATGTTTCTTGTACATTTCCATCGTTGCAGCATTCATACGTGCAGGGTCTGCTTTGTACTTCTCTTTTATCTCTTTCATTTTTGGAGCAAGTTCTTTCATCTTTTGCATTGACATCATCCCTTTGTATGTCAATGGATAAAGAATAACTCTAATAATTGCAGTAAGACCTATAATAGCCCAACCCCAGTTACCAAAAATACCATGCAACCATAAAAGAAGTGCAAATAGAGGTTTTGCAGCAAATGTAAACCAACCATACTCTACTGCATTTGTAAGAACAGGGTCGATATTTTTAAGAATTACATAATCTTTTGGACCGACATATCCATTAAACTTTGTGTTTTGTGCTCCATCAAAATAGCCTACTGGATTATCATCACGATCACGATCAATTACGATAGTTCTCTCTTTATCAAAACCATACAAAATACTCGCTGTGTATTGATCAAATGAAGCCACAAGCTTAACACCATTGAAAGACTTTCTAGTATCAGCATCCCCGTCTTCAATTATTGTAGAAATATCATCATCTGTGTAAACCATAGCCCCTACAGCAGCCATCATTTGTTCAGTCTCATTTACTTGTGGACGCTGTCCAACATAAACATAATATCTTTTGTCTGCTGACATATCAATAGCTATATCATAGTGACCATCTGCATAAAAAGTTATAGTTTTTACTACACTTAATGTAGATAAATTCTGAGTAAACTTTACTGTAACTGGAGATTCATTCACATCCATTTTAGAGATAGAAGCTGAGTAAGGAACAGATGCCGCTTCTTTGTTAAGTGCTTCATCTGCAAATCTGATATAAAGAGGTTTTGTACCAAATGCAGGAATTAGCTGCGCATGTTTATTGTCTTTATCCCTAAATTTTTCTTGAAGTAACTCTTTTGAAGAGATACGACCTAGTGTATCAATTTTTAAAATGAAATCTTTATTTGTTAGTGTAAAAATTGTATTTGTTTCACTTAAAGAAGCACTCTCTTGTTCTGTTATTTCATGTCCAGCGTATACTTCTGTAACGTCTTTAACAGCTTGTTTTGTCTCTTTGTTTTTTACATTCTCTGTTTTAGCATTCTCTGCAACTTCTGGCTGAACTGGTGGAAAAATAGTTGTATACGCAGTAAAAAAAACTACAGATAATAATACAGCTACTAATAATCTTTGATTTGGTGACATTTTGTCTAACACAAATTACCCTTTATGTGAAAAATTTTTTATAATGTAATAACGGTTCTTTTTATCTGGAACCAACCAATATTTTATAGAATCTACATTAAGTTTTTGAGGCTTACACTCGAGTTTATCAAGCAATGGATATTCAATTCCACCCTCAAAAAGTTGATTGCAACGTAGTATTCTAGTAAAAGAGTGGTAAAAAGCACTTGAAATGGAATTATTTTCAAAATTTATTCGTGCAAACTCGCTACATGAGGGATAATAGCGACAAGAGCCAAAGCCAATTAATGTAAAAAATTTCTGGTAAAGCCATAAAAGCTTAAGAAAAAGTTTTCGCATTGGCAAGTATTTTTTTAAAGTCATTTTGAAG
This sequence comes from Sulfurimonas sp., assembly GCA_041595535.1. Lineage (GTDB taxonomy): Bacteria > Campylobacterota > Campylobacteria > Campylobacterales > Sulfurimonadaceae > Sulfurimonas. The sequence goes on from JBFHKA010000024.1 coordinate 4,392, forward strand.
TTTCTCATAAGATGTGTCAAAAAGTCCAGTTTTTGCAACAAATACATATGAACCATCTTTGAGAGTATTGGAGTATTCACGAAATACAGCCCGCATTCTGCGTTTAGCGCGGTTGCGTTTAACAGCATTACCTAACTTCTTTGTTGCGGTAAAACCTACTTTGTGAATTCCATCTTGAGGAAGAAAAAAGAGAACAACACTAGTAGAGTGTTGATTTTTTCCTTTGTTGTAAACATACTGAAACTCTTTATGTTGTTTCAGAGTGTAAAATCCGCCTAAACAGTCAATCTTTTACGACCTTTAGCACGACGTCTATTAATGATATTACGACCATTTTTAGTTGCCATACGAGCTCTAAAACCGTGAGTTCTTTTTCCAGGTACTCTATGTGGTTGGTATGTTCTTTTCATTCGACATATCCTTATATAATTTAAGAGCGAAACTATACAAAAACTTTACTTAAAGAGCGGTTAAGGTTTAAAGCTCTTAAGGTTTTAATGTAGCCTATAGTGGAATTATTGTATAATGATTTCGAATTTATACTTAGGGGAAAAAGTGAAACTACTAATAAAAATATTTTTAGTATTTCTCTTCACTATTTTGTCCTCCTCAGAGCTACGTGCTCAAGATATTGCGCTACTTGCAAAAAAACTCAATCTCTACGGTGGCTCAAAAGCGACTGTACAGTGGGAAAGAGTTTTCTCTTCAAAGCGTCATCTCATCAGATATGGACTCGACTCTCTTGATGAAAAAACAAGAAATGAGTTAAAACTATATCTGATTCAACATTCTGCTGATTCGCAACAGCCAACAGTACCAGGATTATAAAATATGAAAAAAACTCTTTTACTTGCCATTCCTGCTCTTTTATTTGCTTCGCAAAGTAGTATTGACTTAAAAATTCAAAAACTTGAAACTGAGGTTGAATCACTTAAAAAAGAACTACAACTCCATCAAGAAGACTTAGATGAGAGAATTCCTATTATAGAAATGGTGGAAAAAAAATCCATCTTAGATAAAGTCAATTTTTCTCCTGAACTGTTACTCCGTTTTGATAAGTTTGATTATACAAATAAAAGTATTGATGGTGAACACACTATGATATATGGAAATCCTGAGTATCAGCCTGATGGAACATACAACAGACGAACAGATTATACAAAAAATTTTGATATAGCATCTTCTTTAAGATTTCGACTCAATATGGATATGAATTTAGACGATGTAAAATTTCATGGTCGTATGCTTTATGGAAACTCTTCACAATCTAATCAAAGAGTCTGTATTCTTTCGCGAGATATAAAAACAGGCGTTGCAGGAAGTGCTTTTGATGTTGACCGCGCATATATAGACTATATAGTAAATCAAGAAGATGCCTATGGCTTTACTTTCTCTTTTGGTATCCTTCCGACTACAGGTGGAACACCTATGCAATATGCACAAAGCAGGCAGAGAAGCTCTATGTTTCCTACTCTTGTCTTTGATATGAATACCTATGGAATGATTGGCACGCAACGTTTAGGCGAAGATACTTTTATAAGAGTTATTTTAGCTAAACCCTATACTTTAAGACCGAACTTTTACCCTTATCAGTGTAATAGAGAAAACATTGACCATGCAAATATTATTGGTGCCTATGCAGATACAAAATTCAAATTTTTAGGGGACTCACTTCTCTCTTTTGGTGTGAATGTACTAAATGATTTAAAAGCACATCCTTATTTAGGTCCAGACATAGACTCATCAGATGCACATAATCTTGGAACAATGGCAACTTTTGGCATTGGAATAGACATAGAGAAAGTTGCAGATACACAAACTACTCTCTTTTTACATACTGCGCTTTCAAATCCTCATCCTAATGGTGAGAAAGATGATTATAAAATCCTATCAAGCACTCTTGCAGAGCAACAAGCGGGTAAAACAGCAAATGGAAAATCAGGCTTTACAGAGTCAGACTATGCAAGTGGAGAGATGCTTGGCTCAAATGGCTACTCTGTTTATTTAGGTACAAAGTATGACTTCACTGAAAAACTCAATATCGGTGCTGAATATAACTATGGAAGTAAATACTGGTTTAGTGCTACTCAAGGTGCTGAAGATATGTTTAATAAGCTTGCAACTCGTGGTAACGCCTATGAAATTTATAGCATGTGGAAATATCATAAGTATCTTAATGCTAAACTATCCTATTTAAACATCCATGAAGAGTATACAGGAAGCGGTTGGCACTTTGGTGAGCCTGCAAAAAAAGATGCCACACAAAGTATTATTTCATTATCGCTTGAAGCAAAGTTTTAAGGAAGGGTTATGCATTCTCATCACAAAATATATTTTACATTAGTTGTAAGTTTTGCCCTTCTACTCTTTTCACTTATAGTGAGCTTTAAAAACACGCATGAGAATAGTGCAATGCTCAAATACCTTAGTAAAGGGCAGATAAAACTTAACTACTACACGCACAAGCTCAACTATGATATTAAAAAAAATCAATCTGATATACTTCAAGCAACAATGCTACAACAACCTTTTTCAGACATTCAAGAACATAGTGCATTCTCTGAACTATCCAGAAGTATTCAAAAATTAAACGAATTTATTAATGAGCATAATGAACTCCCAGAAGAATTTATCACGACTTTTAGAGTAATTGAAAATAGAGTCGAAGCCTATAAACTTGTGCAACACTCTTTGTTACTAGCTATAGCTTCTAAAGATGTTCCTGATATACAAGATGCACTTATAGGCTACAATGATGTTACCTTAAAATTTTCAAAAGATACCGATAAACTTATAGATTTAGCCAACGAACAACTTTATGAAAATATTACACTCTTGAATGAAAACAACGATATAAGTTCTAAAACGCTGATTTTTTCATTTTTAATTGCTGTATTACTCATTAGCATTTCAACACTCAAGTTCAATACACTTCAAACAAAGCTCAGAAAAGAACTCCAACGTGCAGAGAGTGCGGAAAAAGATTTAAAACTAGCACAAACACAACTTCTAAAATATAATGATGATTTAGAATCTGAGATAACCAAAAAATCAAAAGAGTTACACGAAAAAATATATACACATTTTTTGAGTGGCTTACCGAATCGAAATAAACTTCTTGAAGATATTAATATCTATAAATTTACACATATGGCAATTTTAAATATAGATAAATTTCAATCTTTTAATGATGTGTACGGTGAAGAGGTTGGGAATATCGCACTGCAGATGAGTGCAATGTTTTTACAACAAGAAATTAAAGACACAACAATGTTTTTATACCACATTAGTGGGGATGAGTTTGTTGTTGTCTCTAAAAATGATCATAACCTTAGTAACCAAGAGTTTATTGAAGAGATTGAATTGATTCTTAAAAACTTTAGACAAGAACGTTTTGTTTATGGTGAAAAAACATTTCAATTTATGATGAGTAGCGGTATCTCTTTTAGTGGTCAGAAAAAAATGCTCGCTTATGCAGATATGGCACTCAAAGATGCTAAAAAACGCAATATACAGCTCTCTATATTTAATGATGATAAAGAACTTGAGAAGATACATCAAGAAGACATTGAGTGTCATAAAAAGCTTCTTTATGGACTTGAAAACAATGGTCTTATATCCTACTTTCAACCTGTTGTACCTATTCAAGATGGAAATAAAATCATCAAGTATGAATCTCTTATTCGCTTAAAAGATCAAGAAGGAAAAATCATTCCACCTTTTAACTTTATTCGTGTTGCAAAAGCAAATCGCATCTACTACAAAATCACTAGAGCAGTTTTACATAACACACTTCATACAGTTGAAATGTATCAGATTCCATGTTCTCTTAATATGTCTCTAACTGATATAGAAAACAGTAGAACAATGGTCTACTTTTTTGAACTCCTAGATCAATTTAAATTTAATGAACTTCTTACAATTGAACTTCTTGAGACGGAGGACTTTAAAGATTATGAACTTGTACATGATTTCTGTTTAAAAGTTCGTTCTTACGGTGTTAAAGTAGCACTTGATGACTTTGGAAGTGGGTATTCGAATTTTTCACATATTCTCCAGCTTCCTATTGATTACATTAAAATTGACTCCTCACTTATATCGAACATAGATAGAAATCATAACTCTAGAATGATGGTTGAGACTATTGTTGAACTAGCACACAAGCTTAACATATTAACAATTGCAGAATTTGTCTCCTCTGGAGAAATTTTAGCAGTTGTAAGAGACATAGGTGTTGATTATGCACAAGGTTTTTACCTTGGAAAACCTTTAGAAATTAGTGAGCATTTAAATGATGAAGAGAGTTAAGCTTACGAAAGCTTAACTTCTATCTCTCCTTGATTCATAACAAACTCTACACGAGAGCCTTCTACAATTTTTCCTTCAAGTATTAAATCTGCCAATCTATCTTCTACTATCTCATAAAGAGCACGTTTAAGTGGACGTGCTCCATAAACTGGATCAAATCCAGCTTCAGCTATGTAAGCTTTTGCTTCAGGGCTTAGAACAAGCTCTATGTCTCTATCTTTTACTTTTGCAGCAATTTCACTAAAGAAAATATCTACTATGTCTACTATCTGCTCTTGTCCAAGTGCATTAAAGATAACCACATCATCTAAGCGGTTCAAGAACTCTGGTTTAAAGGCTAATTTGAGTTCAGCCATAACCATATCATTAAGCTCAGGGTCTGTTGCATGTGTAATAATTTTATCGCTTGCAATGTTAGATGTTAAGATAATTATAGTGTTTGAAAAATCAACTGTAACACCTTTGTTATCTGTTAAACGACCATCATCTAAAACTTGAAGAAGCATATTGAAAACATCTGGGTGTGCTTTTTCTACCTCATCAAAAAGTACAACAGAGTAAGGTTTTCTTCGTACCGCTTCTGTAAGTTGTCCACCCTCTTCATAACCAACATAGCCAGGAGCCGCACCAACCAAACGAGAGACTGCATGTTTTTCCATATACTCACTCATATCTATACGAATGAGTGCATCTTCACTATCAAAGAGAAATTTCGCCAATGTTTTCGCAGTTTGTGTTTTACCAACACCAGTAGGTCCAAGAAAAAGGAAACTTCCTATTGGAGAGTTAGCATTTGAGAGTCCAGCTTTATTTCTTTTAATTGCACGCGCTACTGCATGTGTAGCTTTGGACTGACCTACAACCGTTTTATTTAACTCCTCTTCTACATGAATAATCTTCGTCTGTTCGCTTTGTAACATTTTGTTTACTGGAATGTGTGTCCAACGAGATACTATAGAAGCTATAGAAGCCTCATCTACGCTATTTTTAAGAAGTGTACCTTCTGCTTGGAGTTTATCCCAATTTTCATTCAGCTCTTTTTCCTCTTGCAAAAGTTTTGGAATCTCGCCATACTCTATTTCCGCTGCACGATTAAATTCTGAAGAGCCTTTTGCAATTTCTGCCTCTCTACGTTTAGCTTCGATCGTTGCTTTTATAGAAGATGTTTTTTCAAAAACTTCTTTTTCAGTTTCAAACTGTGAAGTAAGCGTGCGCACTTGTTCTTTTACATCTGCAAGCTCTTTTTCTATCTCAACAAGACGTTTCTCATTTGATGGAGTTTTTTCCATCTTCAGTGCTTCTTTTTCTACCATCAATTCTGAAACATTACGTTTAGCAGATGCCAGAGCATTTGGCTCAGATTCGATTTGCATTTTTAACTCAGCTGCAGCTTCATCAATTAAATCAATCGCTTTATCTGGTAAAAATCTATCTGCAATATATCTATCCGAGAGACGAGCAGCTGCCACAAGAGCACTATCAGTAATTGTTACATTATGGTGTGTCTCTAAACGCTCTTTAATCCCTCGTAATATTTGAAGTGACTGATTTACTGTCGGCTCATCTAAATTAATAGGCAAGAAACGTCTTTGAAGTGCTGCATCTTTTTCAAAATACTTTCTGTACTCTTTAAGTGTTGTAGCACCTATAGTATGTAACTCACCACGTGCGAGAGCTGGTTTTAAGATATTTGCCGCATCCATGCTTCCTTCACTCGCCCCTGCTCCAACTATAGTGTGAATTTCATCTATAAAAAGAATAATATTCCCACTCTGTTTTACTTCATCAATTACAGCTTTGAGTCTATCTTCAAACTCTCCACGATATTTTGCTCCTGCAATCAATGCGCTCATATCAAGTGCTATGACTTTTTTATTTTGCAGAGATGTTGGAACATTTCCACTTTGTATTCTTTGTGCAAGACCTTCAACTAATGCTGTTTTACCAACACCTGGCTCACCAAGTAGCATAGGATTGTTTTTTGTTTTACGAATAAGAATTTGCATCATACGTGTAATCTCTTCATCACGACCTATAACTGGCGAGAGAGTACCTGCAGCAGCTTCTTTAGTTAAATCTATACCATACTTGTCTAAAGACTCTAAAGTCTCATCAGCACTCTGTGAGTCTATCTTAGCACCACCACGCGTTGCTTCAAGATTTTTTGCAAGTTCACTTACGTCAATATATTTTGGAAGTATGCTTGCAAATGGTTCTGTTTTTAAGTTTGCTAAAATGTACGTATCCACTGCTAAATAGGAATCTCCATTTTTTGTCATAAGACCAGCTGCATTTTCTAGTGTTGCGACAAAGCTTCTTGATAGTTTAATATTCTCCTTTGAGACACTTGAAGATTTTGGTAATTTTTCAGTTAAACTTTTTATGTCTAACTCCATTGCTACCTTATCTTTGTTCATTTTATTAAACATCTGGTTGAGTACAGAATCAGAGTTTGTGAGCAACGCCCACAAAAAGTGCTCTGCTTTTACCTCTTGATTCTGATTATGAAGAGCGAGTGAGACCGCACTCTCTATTGCTTGTGTCATATTGTGTGTTAGTTTTTCAAATATATTATTCATAATTTATTCCTTTAATTTTATTTGATATTATTATAACACTTGAGTCTGTCTTTGTCAAGTCTTTTAAATGATATTATGTAGACTTAGTTTTTAGTATAAAATAAATTGTTTTACACTATAATAATAAAAACAGTATTAGGATTATTAATGTTAACAGTCTTAGAAGCCTTAGAAAAACGTTCATCAAAGAGAGCGTATACAGATAAAAATATACCAAAAGAGACTTTAGAAAAGATTTTAAATGCAGCTAATATGACTCCTAGCGGAGCTAATATGCAACCTTGGATTACTTATGCAATTTCCAACCAAGAAGTGCTCAAAAATATTGGTGATGCTATCATCGATACAATGAATCAAGGTGTGCCACATGATCAATTTATTCAATACTATCCAAAAACTTGGATAAACCCATACAAAAAACGCCGTATAACAACTGGAGTTGGTCTCTATACTCTTATGGGTGTTGACAGAAAAGATGAAGAAACACGACTTAAGATGTGGCATGATAACTTTCGATGGTTTGGTGCACAAACTGTTGTATTTGTTTTTACAGACAAAATGAACATTGATGATGCACAAGGTGTACTTATAGATTGTGGTGCTTATATGCAGAGTCTCATGCTCGCAGCTCAAGAGTTTGGAATTGATAGCTGCCCACAAGGTTCTACAACAGAATTTGGTAAAGTTGTCGCACGAACTCTAAAAGTACCAGAAAACTTAGCACTTCTTTATAGTGTAGTTCTTGGCTATGCAGATGAGAGTGCAAAAATCAACACATATCAACCTGATAGAGTTACTTTAAATGAGAATGTGACCTTTATTGATTAAGGTTATATTTCTTCTTATATCTCTCTAGCATACTCGTATTTCCACTCACTCCACCACTATGAATGTAGAGTACTTTTTCCTCTGTTTGTTCAAGAAGTGAGAGCCACATAGAAGGTGCATAAAGCATATCAAACTCTACAGTTGTCCCAAACAATTTCTTATATATCTCATAAAATTCTTCATAAAGATTAGCAAAATGATATTTTCTTTTTGGCTCTAAAATAATTAAATTCTCAGGAATTGGATGCAGTGCTTGCATCTGCTCTTTTAAGTAAGTAGAGTCACCAACACAAGGAGTTGTGTAGACTTTATACTCTGGCAAAGCAAGTGCTAAGAAGAGTGCAGTTGTTCCTGTTCCAGAAGGTGTGGCTACAGCTTTGAAATCAAGCTGTTGTGTATGTGCATCATTCCGTATCTCTTGCGCTAAAACTTCCAAACCAACTTTTGCCTCATTGACTGCACCACCTTGGTCTATGAGAAATGTCTCACTATCAAGAGTCACACGTAACGATGCTATGAAGCCTTTATAGAACTCATTTTCTATCTCTTTATGCTGCATACCTAAGTTTAAAGCATGAAAATAATTACCACTGTTTCGTTCTTTTTGTGTTTGGCTGAGAGGCTTAGTGTAGTAAATAAATTCCCAATCTTTTTGCTTACACATAGCTGCAATTGCGAGCATTGCATTAGATTGTGTTCCACCATAAGATATGATTCTTTTAAAAGTAGTTTTGGGAGTATTTAAAAGAGTATACAGTTTTCTGTATTTGTTACCTGAAAGGTAAGGATCTATCAGATCATCACGTTTAACAAAAAACTCTCGCCCCTCTAATTGTATCTTAGAGATAGGAGAATTATGCACGTAATACTACTATTTTATAGTTGCTTTTTTCTGTAAGGCATCCATTTTTTCTTTGATTACAGTTTTGAATTTTTCCATTTTAAGTCGTTGTTCAATAAACTCTTTAACCTCATCAAATTTTCTTAATGTAGCTTGTTTTTTCTCTTCTAAATAAATAACGTGATACCCAAATTGTGTTTTTACTGGCTCAAGTGTTACTGTATCAGTTTTCATACTAAAAACTTTGTCATTAAACTCTGGTACCATCTGTCCTTGCGTGAAGAAACCAAGGTCTCCGCCCTTAGGTCCACTAGGCCCTGTTGATTTTTCTTTTGCTAGTTCTATAAATTTCTCTTTGAGTTTCTCACCACTTAAAGGTTTAAGTTGCGCAATGATTTGTTTTGCCTCATCTTCTGTTTTTACTAAGATGTGACGAGCATGAACACTCTCTTTTTCGTTGAATTCATCTTTATTTTTATCGTAATAATCTTTTAGCTCTTTGTCAGAAATTTTGATAGTGTCAAGGAGTTCTTTTTGCCAAACTTGAATTGCTAACTCTTTTTTCATTCTCTCTTCAAGTTTTGCATACTCTTCTTTATACTCTTTTGATATTAAAACGCCTGTTTTTTTTGCATCATCATAAATTAATTCTTTTCCAATAAGCTGCTGTAGGACTTGTTGTCTAAATTGTGCTTGCTTATCAGCTGGCACTTGATTAAATCTACCCTGAGTAGCATTCATTAACTCTGTATCAACATCTTGCTGTGTAATTGCCTTTCCGTTTACGCTAACTAATGTTTGCGCTGAAGCCATAGCACCCGTAAGTAAGAGTGCAGATAAAAGTGTTGTCGCTAATTTCATTAAAGTTCCTTAATTTTTTGTATTAAAGAAGTTTAATGAGAATTAACTAATAGTTATTAAACAGATACTTTATTAAGCAATTACTTCAAGATATTTTTCAAGGACTTTATTAAGTTTCTCACGTGTCAATGGCTTTGGTATATAATCATCAAGACCTTCTGTGAGGAGCATCTCTTTATCACCTTCCATTGCCATTGCAGTTAGTGCAACTATTGGTGTATTTGGGTTAGAGGAAAAAGAGTTTTTTATCTCTTTTGTTGCCACAATACCATTTTTTGAAGGGAGGTCAATGTCCATAAAAATGATGTCATAACGGTTTTTTTGAGCCATATCTACAGCTTCAACACCATTACTTGCAGTTGAGACTACTATATTATATCCTTGGAGTATAATTTGAATCAACCTTTGATTTATCAAATTGTCTTCTACCACAAGTGCTCTTGCTCGCTCTTTAATAAGACCTTTTACTTTTGTCTGTTTTCTCATTTCTAGGCTATTTGCTTCATAAAGATGTTGTGCAATTGAACTAGGAAGGAGAGGTTTTCTTATGACATTATCAACTATATGTGTCAGCTTTGTTTGAAGTTTTTGATTTTCATCGAGAAGGAGTATAATCGGTGCTTTTTTTGCATAAGTACCAAGCTGTAACATCCAAGAAGAATCTTCTTGGTTTGCTACAATATAGAGTGCTTCTATGTCATTATAAACACCAGGATCAAGTTGATTTGATTTAATAACATCTAAAGCAAAAGAGCGGAGATAGACAGTTAAGAAGTTTGCTTCATCTACTTTCTTTTGATCTAAAAGTAAAACTTTAACTTTTTTCTTAGCTATTGTTTTATAATTTTGTTCCAGAGATGCTTTAAAATCCAGAACGAAATGTACATGACTGCCAATGCCATGTTGGCTCTGGATTCTTAACTCAGAACCTAAAAGATTTACTAATCCATGAGAGAGGCTCAGTCCAACTCCAAGTCGTTCATCAGCATGATTTCCTGCTGTAAATGGCTCATTTAACAATGCAATTTGTTCTTGTGGAATTCCACTTCCTGTATCTTTGACACTAAAACCTATACTGCAGTCACCATTTTGTTGACGTTTGAGCAATTTAACTTCTATAATAACTTTACCACCACGCGGAGTAAACTTAATAGCATTTTGTGTTATTGAATGCATAATCTGTGTAATTTTTTTGGAATCACCCAAAATGCTTAGTGGTAATTTAGGATCAACAAAAGAGAGAACTTTAATGCCCTTTTGAGTTCCTTGTGTACAGAAATGATACGCAAGTTTTTCCATCTCTGTTAGAAGATTAAACTCCTCTTTATCCTCATGAAGTCTGCCCCCTTGAAGTTGAGAAAGTTCTAAAAGTGATTCAATGTTTGTCATAAGACTTCTTGAAGAGTGCTCTATAGAGTGAAGATATTCCTCTTGACGTTTATCAAGCTCTGTTGTGCCTAAAAGCTCTACAAAACCTAAAATTCCATTCATAGGAGTTCTAAATTCATGTCCTATATTAGCTAGAAATTTAGTTTTTAGTTTTTCAACTTCTTCTGTTTTTGCTTTTGCTTTATGAAGTTCTGTTACATCTTTGAGTTCTAAAATATACAACTCTTTATTGTCTAAAGAAGTAGAGCATTTTGCATCAATTTCTAATATCTCACCATTCTCTTTGGCTATAGTTACACGATACCCGTCTGGTTTATATTTTTTTATATAATCAAGCCAACTTTTATCAGTCTCGGTAAAAACTTCTTCACTCTCACTTAAAAATATATCTCGTATACTCTCATATCGTTTTCTCAAATCTGACACATCATAAAGATTAAAAGCATCAAGAAAAGTTTTATTTGCTCCAATCAATCCCTCATCTTTGAGAAAGTAAAGCAGCATAGAACTACTATTATCTACTACTGACTGAAAAAAATCTTTTGTAAAATGGACTCGATAATCTATCTTATCATTTGCTATAACTTGCTTTGTTGCAGGCTTAGAGCCTGAAAAAAATGAAAATATCCCCATGTTTTTTCCTTAAAAAAAGTCGAATTTTGATTATAGCACAAAAACTAGATAAAATATATTTATGAAAAAAGCCACAAAAAAAGATATACACGAGATACATCAACTCTTCATTGAGAGATATAGCGATGCTGTCACCGAACTACAATACAAAAATGCCTATGAATTAGTTATAGCTGTTGCTCTCTCAGCACAGTGTACGGATAAAAGAGTCAATCTACTAACACCTGCTCTTTTTGCCAAATATCCAACTCCTCAAGAGTTAGCAGTTGCAGATATAGAAGAAGTGAAATCTTTCATAAACTCTTGCTCATTTTTCAACAATAAAGCCAAAAACATTATAGCCATGGCAAAAAGAGTTGTTGAAGCGTATGATGGAGAGATTCCACTTGATGAAAAGGAGCTTCAAACACTTGCTGGTGTTGGACAAAAAACTGCAAATGTCGTAATGATAGAGTACACGGGTGCAAATCTAATGGCGGTAGATACACATGTTTTTAGAGTTGCCCACAGATTAGGACTGAGTGATGACAAGACAGCGACCGCTACAGAAGCTACTTTGGTAAAAAAATTTAAAAATAATCTTCATGCACTCCATCAAGGAATGGTTCTTTTTGGTCGTTACATATGCACTGCAAAAAATCCAAAATGCGAGGAATGTTTTTTGCAAGAATTTTGTAAATCAAAAGAGAGTTTTAAAGTTTAGGTATGAGAAGTGCTTTATGCATTGCATGATGAAAGCAACTCTTATTTTTACATTATTTACACTACTTTTTTCAGGCTGTGCAAACCAGCATGGCATCTCAGTAAAATACTATAGTGACTGCAAAGAGTACTACGACTACCAAGGCTACTACCATAAAGAGTGTGGAAAAGATGATGTAATGACCTACAAAGAGATGGGTGATGCATTTAAGAAAAAAGAGCCTGAACCTACAGAAAATGTGTACTAATATATATCGCACGTAACGACTCTTTTATTTCGCACGTAACAACAAAATACTCACAAATTTCTATACATGAATTTTACAAAATAGTTCTAGGCGATTAAGTGAAGATTGGCTTCTGCCAATGGAACTTAATCGACAACGAAATATGAAGTAAGATTTATTTTATAGCTAGAAAAGTGGCGAAGTTTGCCCAACGAAAAACCACCTCACAGTGTGAGAAACCTGCATTTTTTGCCATCTTAATATTTTCATCTTCACTATAAGGCACAAGTACATTCTCTAAAGCTTCACGCTTTTGCACTATCTCGTACTCTGAGTAGCCTTGTGTTTTTTTAAAATCATAATAACACTCTATTAAATCTTTGTTGAGTTTAGAGTGATGGCTAATCACTTTCTCACTAAAGATAAAAACTCCCTCTTTTTTCAGTGAAGATGCTATCTTTTTGACAAGCTCTTCACGCACAAGTGGACGAATAAACTGAAGTGTGTAATTACTTATAAAAACATCTGCACTTTTATACTCATACTCTAAGATATCTGCATTAAGCACTTCAACCTTTGCTCCATACGCTTCACACTTACGCTTTGCTTGTGCGAGCATTGCTTCTGAGTTGTCTAAGCCTATAAGCTGAGCATTTACTTCCATACCTCTATGAATATTAAGAAGTAAAGAGGCCGTCGAACAGCCTAAATCATAGAGAATTCCATCTTCATGCAAATTTTTATGCACAAAAAACTCTGTAATTTTTTGAGACTCTTTATAAAAAGGGACACTACGTTCTAGCATATCATCAAAAACAGCTGCGACTTCTTCATCAAATTCAAACTGCTTTTTGATTGGTTTTGTAAACACTTTATCATTCATAATTTTTCCTAGTCCGTAATTTTAACAAAATTGTTATGATATAATCCAAAAAAAATCGTTATTTAAACTGGATACTCAATGAAATTAGATACTGCAACATGGATGATGTTATTTTTCATAATTTTTTTACTTATTAGTATCTCAAAAATTTGGGTATTTTTACCAAACAAACCACTCGAAGATGATGATAAAACAGAAGAAGCAACACAAGAGCTTAAACGTCTTATGTATAAAATCATCACTGAGAAAGAAGGAAAAATAACTCCAGAGGAGTTATTTCAAGCAATTACTAAAGATGAAGAGTTTGATAGTAAACTCTTCTGGAGATTTAATCTCAACAGAGTAAAGCAGCTACTAGCTCATCAAACTATAGAGGAAATATACAAAGAGAGAAATCTTTAATTTCTCTGCATTGCATTCAAGTTTTTAAATGCTACGACTACACGTTCTACTAAAGTCTCTTGACCCGCACGTAACCATTTTCTTGGGTCATAATATTTTTTATTTGGTTTATCTTCACCCTCTGGATTTCCAATTTGACCTTGCATATAGTCACGATTTTTTTCATAATAATCTTTAGTACCAATCCAAGTAGCCCATTGTGTATCAGTATCAATGTTCATCTTAATTACACCATAACTAATTGCTTCACTAATTTCACTTGGTTCAGAACCAGAACCGCCATGAAATACAAAATTAACAGGTTTTGGAGTCGTACCAAACTTCTCAGCTATATATTTTTGAGAGTTATCAAGTATTTTAGGAGTTAATTGAACATTCCCTGGTTTATAAACACCATGTACATTTCCAAATGATGCAGCTATTGTGAAATGTGGCGAGATTTCGCTCAACTCTTCATATGCGAGTGCAACATCCTCTGGTTGTGTGTAAAGGAGTGAATTATCCATATCTGAGTTGTCAACGCCATCCTCTTCGCCACCAGTACATCCAAGTTCAATCTCTATGCTCATACCGATTTTATCCATACGTTTAAGGTATGCTTTACATATAGCTATATTCTCTTCTAAAGGCTCTTCAGAAAGATCAAGCATGTGAGAAGAAAAAAGTGCTTTTCCAGTTTGTTGAAAATGTTTTTCACCAGCATCAAGAAGCGCATCAATCCAAGGAAGAAGTTTTTTTGCAGCATGGTCTGTATGAAGAATTACAGCAACACCATACGCCTCTGCCATCAAGTGTACATGTTTTGCACCAGAGATTGCTCCTACTATTGCAGCTTTTTCACCTTCATTTGAAAGTCCTTTTCCTGCATAATACGATGCTCCACCGTTGCTAAATTGAATAATTACAGGGGAGTTCACTTTTGCAGCAGCTTCTAAAACACCATTTATTGAGTCTGTACTTACAACATTTACAGCAGGAATAGCGAACCCAACTTCCTTAGCATGTTCATACACCTTTTGCACATCTTCACCAAAAAGTACACCTGGTTTTACAATATCTAAAATGCCTTTACTCATAACAATTTCCTAAAAATTTAATTTATGAATTATATTGCATAGTTCATTTAAAAGAACTTTATGCTAGAATTCTTAAATGGCTACAGCGACTACACACGAAATTTTAACCGACATAGTACTTATAGATGTTATAAACTTTTCAAAGCTTACATCACAGCAACAATTAGAGATTATAAATTTTTTGACAAAAAGTTACAAAAAAATGATTGAAAAAATGTTGCTAAACTCTAACATGACTCTCTCAAAACTCATTCTTGGTTTTATCTCAACTGGTGATGGTTTTTTCTGTATACTCAATCCTCGTTTAAAAGGTTATGGAGTTATCCTTGGTCTCAGCTTTAACCATCTTTCTGAGGAGATAGCAAAAAAATTCTCTTATTTTTCTGGTATAAGAATCGCTGTACATACAGGAACAGTCAATCAGTTTACAGATATACTTGGAAACAAAAACTATATAGGAGAAGGGCTCAATGACTGTTCAAGATATCTAGAGCTAAAAAACTTCACTATTTCAACAGTGATGGTCTCCAATGAAGCCTTTACTAGTTTAAAAAAATTCCTTACAATCTATGAAGACTTTCACACTCTCTTAGTCCAAAGAGAATTTAAACACTCAGAAACATATGTATTTAAGGATAAACATGCAAAAGAGAAAAAAGGTTGTCTTGTGTGGCTTAGAAAATCAGGTATAATTAACCCTCCAAATATATACTTTAACTCAATGATCTTATAAAAAGGAAAAAAATGAGACTGACATTAGATGAGTATTCTAAACATTTTAAAATGTCTAAAGAGATGATAAACTCTAAGCTACGTAGCAAAAAACTCAATTACATCATTGAAAATGGCATAACTTACATTATAGTTACACGTAATTCTCATGATGAAGAAAAAAGAGCAGAAATTCAAACAGAGCAAAAGCAAGCACAAGAGAAAGTTCAAAGTACTGCAGTAGCAAAACCAAAAACTACAGTAGCTATGGTTTTAGCTCTTTATCAGAGAGAGAATCAACAACTCAAAGCTAAAATTGTACAACTTGAAGCGAAGATAGATAAACTCATTGATGACAAAGAGCAAATGCTTCGAGATGAGATGAATAAAATTGAGCAAGTTTATAGTGCTAAAGATGAACAACTTAAAAATATACTAGAGCTTATAAATACAAAACTCATCAGTGAGCGTTCTCAAACTATACACGATGTAGAAACCTTAGAGGCTTCTCCACAAAGGCCTTTGAAGAAACAGGATGAAATTGTAGAGCTCAAAGAGTATCTCAAGACCTTAGAGTTAGAGCAGTATCAAAAAAAAGTCATCAAAAAAAGATTTTTAGCTGTCTATAATGAAGATATACGAGTCATAAAACAAAATGGAAAGCTCTATTTGAATTTCTCAAAATATGATTATAGTGATTTACTAGAGTACTAACCTCTCCTCCACTGCACCTCCAAATGAGGTGCAAACTCCCATTAATTTAAAATCACAAATACTTTCTGAACTTCTTTGTTCTATACGCATATATATATTTCTACGGAATTAACATACGGTAATCCGTATTTTATATATGTTTTATAATGCATTAATATCGTTTTATTTCATATAATATATTGTTTATAATCTTAAATATACAATTTAATATATATTTTTATAAATAAAATGTACATTTAAGTATTTATCTCGTACAATACTTTTTATGCAAATCGATGACTTATTTAATATCCTACATAACTCACTAGAGTCCAAAAATAATGGCAAAAAAATCTCCCTAAAAGAGATGGCATTAAAATTTGGCATATCTATGCGTACATATCAAGACTGGAAGCTAGGACGAGCAAAACCGCAAGCTGCTGCTACTGTAATGAAAATGTTAGGATCATTGGATGATGATGAGATTATTAGAGCTGTTCGAAAAATAAATAACTTGAAGGAGTAAGTAGATGAGTGCACTTACTAAAGATGAAAGAGATGGTTTAGAAGAGGTATTTTTATCTATACATTCTCACGAAGACAGATATAGAAAAATGAAAGAAGTTTCATCTCTCATACTAAACCATATTACAGAGACAGACTATATAAAGCTCTTGAAACGCGCGAAACATCGTTTACATAAGGCGAAAATATCGCATTTTTTACTTGATTTCAGTAAAAAGAAGAAAAATTTAAGCAAATAAACTATAAAGTATCTTCAGCTGAATTATTTCGTGTACGAAGTACTTAACACGGATATTCGGAAATATTTTAATCCAAGGGTAAATTTATGAATAAAGCTCAATTTGTTGAATTGGTACAAGCAAGTGGTAACTACAAAACTAAAGTAGAAGCAGAAGCTGCGATTAAAGCATTCACAGAAGCTGTAACTGTTGCATTAGTTAAAAAAGAAGATGTTTCTTTAGTAGGTTTTGGTAGTTTTGCTGCTGCTCTTCAAAAAGGTAAAAGTGGTAAAGTACCAGGTACTGATAAAACTTATACAACTCAAGATAAAATGGTTCCTAAATTTAAAGCTGGTAAAGGTCTAAAAGACCGCATCGCAGCTGGTAAATAATTATTAAAATACTGCTGTGGTAACATAGTAGTATTTTATGTCTATAATGAACCTAACCTTTCTTAGCTCACTTTTTAAGCCAACGAGTAAAACACTCAGTGTTCCAGACTCTATGTTGATTAAAAAGTTAAAATCTCTTTCTCATCATAGTAATCTTATATTTTTTAGTGATGTTGCTATTTACCATCACTCTCAAAAATACCAAATTCCTCTTTTTATGCTTGACGAACTTAGAGGTCTTTATATATTTGAGATAAAATCTTGGTCCTATGATGATTTAAAAAATGCCACAATCCAAAAAGCAGAACATCAGGCTTCTTCACAGGAGACCTTATCTTTTGATAATACACAAGAGATTATACGGAAAAAATTTAATGAATTGACACACAATGATGGTGTACCGATATTTAATTACTTAATAATGGAAAATTTAAGTGCTGATGAATATGAGCATTTAAATGATTCATTTAAAAAACTTCTCCCTCTTAATAAACTTATATTTAGTGATTCTCCTCAGGCAGAAATTTTTGAAAAACTTCAAAAAGCATCAGCAGAAAATCACTCTCTGCCTAGTGCAAATGAGATATTAGGAACACTCCTTATTCAGTATGCGATTTTGGATGAGAACAACGATTTAAGACTATGTACGCAAGAGCAGATTGATTTTATTAACAAGCCACTTAAACCTGTTACAGAGTTTAATGGAGCGCAAAGAAGTGGTAAGAGCAATATTTTACTTCTCAAGGCATTAGTTGAACACTTAAATGCTCCAAAAAAGAAGATACTAATTTTAAAACCAACACTTCTTGCTTGTGATATTCTCAAAAAAAAGCTTCTTGATATTGTTGAGCATGCCATTGTTGAAGTAGATTTAACATCTATTGAAATACTCACACCCATAGAGCTTGTCAACAGACATTTAGACAAACTCAAAAGAGAACAACTTAGCGCTACTCTTTACATAGACGATAAACTTATGCATAAAAACTTTCATGCTGCAAATATCATTATGTGTGATGATGCTTTTTTATATGATGAAAATTTTATTGCGTATCTTTACCATTTGCAAAAAAAATCTACTTTATTGTTAGTAAATCCTACAAAAACAACTGAAAAAGCTAGCTTAAAAGAAAACTTTTTACCAGATAACAGAGAAGTTTATTTTCATAATATGAATCCGCATGCAAAAACATTGCATCTAGTTCACAAGTATCTTCAAACTTCAAAACCAGAAGATATTCTCATTATCTCAAACGCTTCTACAAGAGAAAAACTTATAGAGGATTTAAACTCTTATATAGAGAGCAAAACATATCTCTTAGATAGTTCTCAGCATCTTATTTATCAAAACTTTGAAGGCTTAACCTTAGCAACATATCAAGATATAAACACACTATCAGCTAAACATACTATAATTCTAGACTTATATTCTACTAGTATGCAAGAAATCGAATACGCATTTAATATAGCGACTACAAGTGTCAATGTTATTTATGAAGAAGATTGTCAAGAGATTACAAGCTTGAAGGCTAAATATGAAAGTGATAAAGAGTGATAAAGAATGGAGAGAACAGCTAAGTTCTCAAGAGTTTTATGTATGCCGAGAACATGGAACAGAGGCACCTTTTTCTGGAGAGTTTTACAACACTAAAGAAGATGGTCTCTACAAATGTGTTTGCTGTGATGCTCCACTCTTTGAGTCTATTACTAAGTTTGATTCAGGCACTGGCTGGCCAAGCTACTACAAAAGTGTTGAAGGTGCTGTAGTTGAGATTAAAGACATCTCTCATGGCATGCTTCGCACTGAAGTAAAATGTGCCACTTGTGATGCACATTTAGGTCATGTTTTTCCTGATGGACCTGAACCAACAGGTCTTCGATACTGTATTAACTCGATCTGTCTAACTTTTAAAAAACAATAAGGAATCCACTTTATGAAAAAAACCGTTTTAGCATTAGTGCTATTTTTAACTTTACATCTCTATGCAACAGAAAATTCACATGTTATACTTGAAACAACACAAGGGAGTATTGAACTAGAACTTTATCCAGATGTTGCACCACTTGCGGTAGAAAATTTTACAACGCATGTCAAAGATGGTTACTACAATCATGTTGCATTTCATAGAATTATACGAGACTTTATGATTCAAGGAGGCGACCCAACAGAAAGTGGTAGAGGAGGAGAAAGTATTTGGAACAAACCATTTAAGGATGAATTTAAAAACAAAACTTTTGACAAAGCCGGAATTTTAGCAATGGCGAATGCTGGTCCATTTACAAATGGAAGTCAATTTTTCATAACAACAGCTCCTACTCAATGGCTCAATGGGTACCACACAATTTTTGGCCAAGTTGTAGGTGAAGCTTCAATGAAAACGCTCTTTAAACTTAACAATGTAGCAACACAAGGCCGTAATGGTGGAGATAGACCGCTTGAGAGACAAGAGATAATTAAAGCATACATCAAGGTAGCCAAATAATGGAAATGCGAACTATAAAAAAACTCGAAGAAGAAGCACTTAAAAAGAGTGGTACAGACTTTACTCGTTTAGGTTTCTCACTCTTCTTTATGATTGCTGTTCTTACCTATAGTTTTATAAGTAATGGTGGCATTCCTAATAATATGTTCCTAGCTGTCGCCGCACTGATAGGTGCATATATGGCGATGAATATTGGAGCAAATGATGTTGCAAACAATGTTGGTCCTGCAGTTGGTTCTAAAGCAATGACAATGACAATGGCTATTATCATCGCAGCTATATTTGAAGCGAGTGGTGCGCTTATCGCTGGTGGAGAGGTTGTCAAAACAATTAAGAAAGGCATTATCGACATCTCTGCATTTGGGGGAAATGCAGATCCTTTTATCTGGGCTATGATGGCAGCACTACTAGCTGCTGCACTGTGGCTAAACTTTGCAACAATGATGCGTGCCCCAGTATCTACAACACATTCTATAGTTGGTGGTGTAATGGGTGCTGGAATTGCTGCTGCAGGTTTTAGCATAGTTTCTTGGTCTACTATGGGAAAGATAGCAGCTTCGTGGGTTATCTCACCACTGCTTGGTGGGATGATTGCCGCACTATTTCTTTTTGCTATAAAAAAATCTATAGTTTTTAAAAAAGACAAAGTAAAAGCTGCTAAACAGTATGTTCCTATCTTTGTTGCAATTATGTCTTGGGCTTTTATTACATACATTACACTCAAAGGTTTCAAGAAAATTTGGACACAAGTAGTAGAACTTTTAAACTACTTACCTTTTGTTTCTATCGAAGTAACAGATGAACCTACTTTTTTTATAGCACTAACTTTAGGATTTGTTATAGCTCTAAGCGTTTATTTTATACTCATTGGTAAACTTGCTAGAAAATCTAAAGAGCTTGAAAATACGAAGGACTCTGTAAACAAACTTTTTACAGTACCACTAATTTTTGCTGCTTCACTACTAAGCTTTGCTCATGGAGCAAATGATGTTGCAAATGCTATTGGTCCTTTAGCTGCAATTAATGATGCAGTTGTAAATGGTGGTGTCTCATCTAAAGCAAGTATTCCTTTATGGGTTATGGGAGTTGGTGCTTTAGGGATCGCTCTTGGACTTATGCTTTATGGACCAAAACTTATTAGAACAGTAGGTTCAGAGATAACTGAACTTGATCAAATACGTGCCTTTTCTATCGCAATGGCTGCTTCTATTACTGTCATAATTGCTTCACAGCTAGGGCTTCCTGTAAGTTCTACACACATAGCAATAGGTGGTGTTTTTGGTGTAGGTTTTTTACGAGAGTATCTCCATTTAACTGATTTAGAGACAACTATTCAAGAAGATAGGGTTATGATAGAAGATGAAATAAGCACTCTCAATGCGTATAGAGCAGAACTTACTTCACTTGAAGAAAAAACAATCAAATCAGAAGCTGACTATGAAAGAGTAGTCTCTCTTTATAAGCTTATTGAACAAGAAACCTTACTTATAAAATCTGCTAAAAAACATATAAAACGAGTTAAAAAGGTAGAATATGTTAAACGTGACGCAGTGAAAAAAATTATTGCTGCATGGGTCATTACAGTTCCAGCTGCTGCAGTTCTTGCAGCTGTTTTATTTTACATGATTCGTGGAATCATGCTTTAAGAGTTTGGACTTATGTCCAACTCACTCCTAACACAATTTCTCCCCGACTCTTTAGCTAAATAAAGTGCCCTATCAGCGCGAACAACAGCATTTTCCATACTTTCACCTTCTCGTATCTGTGCAACACCAAAACTTGCAGTTATTTTACCTATAATATCTATCTCTTGTTCTTGTATTTGCTTTTGTAACTTTCCTGCTAACAATATTGCTTGTCCTAGATCAGCCGTAGGTAAAAGTGCTATAAACTCTTCCCCGCCCCATCTACAAACTATATCGATATTTCGTAACGTTTTTAATAATATATGAGAAAGCTGAATGAGTGCTTTATCTCCTTGATTATGTCCATATCTGTCATTTATTCTTTTAAAGAAATCAAGATCTAGCATAATCAAAGACATACTGTTGTGTCTTTGTACCATAGAGTTATAAGCATTCAAATAGAGTTGAGCAAATTTATGTCTATTGTAAAGCCCTGTTAAGGAGTCTGTAGAAGCCATTGTTTCAAACTCTTTATTTTGACTTTGGAGTACACTATTTATCTCATTCAACTCCGCATGGTACTCTTTCATCAACATTGCCCATCCAGAATATGTTAATGAAATAAGCTCCTTCTGTGAAATCACACCAACTAATTTTTCTCTATTGTTTACAACTATCGCACGTTTGTATTTTTTCTCTTTTATAAAGTTCAAAGCATCTTTAATAGATGCTGATTTATTTATTGTTTCTACAGGTGATGACATATAATTTTCAATTGAAATTCTTAAATTACTTTGTTCTTTTATAAGTCTCATAACATCTTTTGTAGTTAAAATACCTATTGGTTTTAAATCTTCAACTACGATTACATTATCAAAAGAGTTATTAATCATATCTTGCAATATTTTTATAGTAATTTGATCTTTCGTCACCCATTTCATTCGTCTTCCCATTTTAAGGAAGTTTTCCAAACGAAAATTTTCCATAAGAGTACTAGGGTCTATATTGCTAGTTATATCTGTATGTGTAATAATCCCATAGAGTGTCTTATCTTGGTTGAGTACACAAATATTTTCAATATTGTTGTTTAAAAACTCTAAAGTATCTAATACACTCTTATCTTTATCGATTGTTTGTATTTTTGCTAAAGGTATCTCTTTGAGGCTTTTTGTCAAAGGTATATTTGAAGACTGTACCAATAATACATCAACTACAGTAAAGAGATAAAATTCATTCCTATCAATTACAACAACACTTCTGTGTTCTGACTTTAGCATTAAGTCTATAGCATCTGATATAGAAGAAGTCATATCTACAGAAACAACTGTTCTACTTGCAATATCTTTTATTTTTGGAAATCTCATTAAATTCCTTTATATAGCATTGATTTTCTTCTGAACTTCTATAGCTTGATAGTGTTCATAGACATCGTGAACACGTACTATGGACGCTCCATTTCTTAATGCCTCTAAATGAATTGCTAATGTCCCCGGTAATCTTTTTTCAATTTGTGCGGGAGTAATTTTATCTATCATAGATTTTCTTGATGCACCGACTAATAGAGGCTTTTGCAGTGTTAGAAAATGCTCTAGGTTTTTAATAAGCATAAGATTATCATCCAAAGATTTTCCAAAGCCTATGCCAACATCTAAAATAATATCTTTAACACCAAAACTCTCTGCTCTCATAATACGCATCGTTAAAAAATCGTATATGTCATTTAAAACACTCTCGTAATTAGGATTTTCCTGCATTGTTTGTGGTGTGCCTTGCATATGCATTATCACTGCTGTTGCATCATACTCCGCACATAATTTACAAACTGCATCATTTTGTAAGCCAGTTATGTCATTGACTATTTTAAACCCAGAATCTAATGCCTTTTGTATCACTTTGGGTGTATAACTATCTATGCTAAAAGCCACCTTTTCATAGAGCTTTTTTTCTCGTATAATGTCCAATATTTGACTCACACGTAACAACTCATCTTCTTCACTTACTACTGCTGAATTTGGGCGTGAGGAGATGCCTCCGATGTCTATTATAGAAGCACCATCCTCTATCATCTCTTCTATCTTTACTATGGCATCTTTGTCTGAAAATCTACTTCCACTAAAGAAACTATCATCATTTGCGTTGATGATACCCATAATGTCAATTTTCTTAGGTTTTTGAATCTGGGAAAACTCTTTTAACTTCCCTGCTAACTCTTTAAGACCAAAAGGCTGTGCCAACTCTTTTTTTGCAAGGATTTCAAGTTCTCTTGTAGTTGCAATTAAAAGTGTATTAACCATAGGTGTAGTTGCCAAAACAGTTCCACGCGGTACTGCTAAATCTGCACCTATTGAGAGTGCATCTTGTTTAAGTATATTAGCAGCACCTACATGTAAATTTTTAATAGAGATGAGATGTATCTCTGCTTTGGATGCTAAAATATTCACTCCACCAGCATCTACATTTAGCCCTTTGAGATAATGTTTTATATCTATTGTATTAGAGAGTTTTTCTACTATCATTATCGTTCTCTTGCAAAACTCATAAGGAGCATTGCTAAAACACTTTGAGGTCTTGAGTTTAGAGTTAAAAGTCTATATGCTTTATCAAAATTTTCTAGCTGCAAAGGAGTAAGTATAAGCATATCTACCACCGTAGCTCTATGAAAAAGTGCTTGAACAAGATTTTTTGCATCCTCTTTTTTTACACGTGAATGCTCTTTTAAAAATGCAAAAACTTCTTTATAGTCTAGGCGTGCTAAATTAAGCTCAATTTCTTGCATCTTATGTGCATTTTGAACTTTCAAAATTGGTAGACGTGAGCGAACAGTTGGAAGTAGATTTGATTTTGTTGGAGAGAGTAAAATAAATTCTATGTTTCTTGGTGGTTCTTCTAAAAGCTTAAGCAGAGAGTTTTGTGCAACATCTGTAAAATCATTTGCACCAATTAAAATGTACTTTGTTTGTGCCTCACTTACATATGCTTCAGCCAATACAGCCTTTGCATGTTCTATCTTAAAACTCTCGTCTGTCACTACAAACTTCACAACGCGAAATCCTTGTAACTCTTGCTCTAGTCTCTGTGTTTCATACTCTATCTCATCAGAGATAATAATATGACTACCTAACTGTTCACGAGCTAGCATCAACCTCTCCAAACATCGTTGCATTGAGAGATGCATCAAAAAGTTTATAAAGTTGAAGCAGTTTTATATCTAAGTCTACATCATAAGATTTTAAGGTAAAAGCACTATTAAAATCTTCATCAAAAATCCAAAAGTAACTATTGTCTTTTCTTTTTGCTATATCGTTTCGTTTATCTGCACCTGCACCTATATACCAAAAGAAATAATCATTTTTATAAGAGAGCGCAATCATATCATCAATTATATCTATCATCTCTCCACCATTTACATTGTTATAATGCGAATAGAGGCTATCAATACTTACAAGAGGAATAAAAGGTCGCTCCAGCGAAGCACTATTTATTGAAGTGACTATATAACGTTCAAGCCACTTACGTTTTTCATCTGTAATAAGAATGAGTGTTTTTCCTTCAAGGATTTGCTCTAATGCATATGCGGTAGTTTTTGACCATTCAAAACGTTGCTCTTCGAGCCAAGAAAGACTTCCTCCCTTTTCACGAATAGCATCTAAACTCCACTGTGCAAAATCAGACATAGAGTTTACTTATCCAGTTGATAGGCTGCATGAAGACTTCGTACAGCTAACTCAGCATATTTTTCATCTATAATCATAGAGATTTTAATTTCAGAAGTTGAAATCATGTTAATGTTTATATTATTTTCTGCCATAGCTGAGAATGCCTTTGCAGCGACACCTGTATGACTTCTCATACCTACACCCACTACAGAAACTTTACAGATGTCTTCATTATAAGACTCTGCATTAATCTCTCCACTTTGAATAAAACCATCTACTACAGCTTTCGCATCAAAAAGATCGCCTTTAGGAACTGTAAAGTCAATGTTTGTAGTCTCATCATGTGCTTTATTTTGAATAATCATATCGACATTTACTTCTGCCTTTGCCAATTTTCCAAAAAGATTTGATGCAATCCCTGGTTTGTCTTTTACACCCATAAGTGAGATACGAGCTTGATTTTTATCTAATGCGATTCCGCTTACTAACGGTGCTTCCATAATATTTTCTTCCTTTGTTATTAGTGTTCCCTCTTCATCAGAGAAACTTGTTCTAGTTACTAAATTTACATTTAATTTTTTTGCCATCTCTACAGAGCGGTTTTGTAGAACTTTTGCTCCAAGTGATGCAAGTTCTAACATCTCATCGTAAGAAATTTTTTCCAATTTTTTTGCTTTTGGTTCTATACGAGGATCTGTAGTAAATATTCCACTAACATCTGTATATATTTCACATAAATCTGCTTTAAGAGCACCTGCTATAGCCACTGCACTCAAATCACTTCCACCACGACCTAGCGTCGTTACATCTCCACTTTCATTTACTCCCTGAAAACCTGCAACTACAACAATCTTACCAGCTTCTATAGCCTCTTGCATTGCTATAGGATTAATCTCTTCAATACGAGCTTTAGTATGGTGTGAATCTGTGACAATTCCAGCTTTTCTTCCTGTCATAGCTACAGAGTCATGCCCCATCTCTTGAAGCGCAATAGAGAGGAGTGAAGCTGTTACACGCTCACCAGCACTTAAGAGCATATCCATCTCAGCTTGCGCTGGATTTTTTGAAAAATGCTCAGCATAGGCAACTAGCTTATTTGTCTCTCCACTCATTGCAGATACAACGACAACTACATCATTACCAGCTTTTTGGGTTTTACTCACGCGATTTGCGACATTTTGTATGCGCTCTAAATCACCAACACTTGTTCCACCAAATTTTTGAACAATCAACATTAAAGTAGCCCTTCATTTTTAAAATAATTTATTACAGTTTCATACACAGACTTTTTAAAATGTGCTGTGTAGTCAAGTACCTCATTCACCTCAACAAACTGATAACTTATGAATTCAGGATGTTTTGTGTCAAGATTAATCTCTTGGGGATTGTGAAGCTTCACTAAAAAATATCTTTGTGTTTGCCCTTTGTATGGCTTCATTTTTTTAGCAATTTTTTCAGGAAAATCATAAGATATCCATTCAGGATACTCTCCCACAATCTCTGCCATATCTGTTCCAATTTCTTCTTTCATCTCACGAAAAAGCGCTTCTAAAACATCTTCGCCTTTATCAATTCCACCTTGAGGAAACTGCCATATATCTAGCAAATCGTTTCTCTGTGCAATAAAAACCTCTTTTTTTTCAGGGTAGTTATTTGAAACAATTATCATCGCCACGTTCGGGCGATATGATTCTTTTTTACTCATTTATTTACCTATTTTATGATGGAATGGATTATACAAAAATAGTAATTAAAAGAAGATAATATTGACATTAATATTAAGTCGTTATACTTCTAAAATGCTATTATATATTCATATCCCATTTTGCGATTCCAAATGCTCCTACTGCGCCTTTAACTCTTATGTTGACAAGTTTCATCTCAAAGAGAGTTATATGTCTGCATTAAAGCTACAATTAGAACATGAACTACAAAGATTCTCAGCTCAAAAGAACTCTATACAAACAGTTTTCATTGGTGGTGGAACGCCCTCTACTGTTGCACCAAAACTCTACAAACCTATCTTTGAACTCATCCATCCTTACCTCGCACGTAACAGTGAAATTACAAGCGAAGTAAACCCTAATAGTGCCACAAAAGAGTGGCTTCAAGGAATGAGAGAACTCGGTGTTAATCGCCTAAGTTTTGGGGTTCAAAGTTTTGATGCAAAAAAACTAAAACTTCTAAATCGCGCACACACACAACAGATGGCAATCGAGGCAATCAACAATGCCTCGCAACTAGGATTTAAGAATATCTCTCTTGATTTAATTTACGCTACTCTAGGAGACACAAAAGAACTTTTGCAAAAAGATATTGAGACTGCTTTTTCTCTTCCTATCAATCATCTTAGTGCTTACGCTCTTACTATTGAAGAAGGCACTGTATTTGAGCACAAAAAAGAGATGTCAAAAGAAAAGTTATCTCTAACAAAATGGCTTTTTAAAACTATAAAATCGCATGGATTTACGCAGTATGAAATTAGTAATTTTGGTACATATCAATCAGCGCACAATCTTGGTTACTGGCACTACAAAGATTACATAGGAGTCGGAGCTGGAGCTGTTGGGAAACTCTCACAAACACGCTATTACCCTACTTCTGACCTTGAAGCATATATACAAAATCCTCTTGATATTCAAACTGAAGAATTGAGCACTGAAGATGTAAAAATAGAACAGATATTTTTAGGATTACGCTCTAACGTAGGTGTTCACCTCTCCATTTTAAATAATGAAGAGCAAAAAAGAGCTTCATTTCTTGTAGATGAAAAAAAACTCACTCTTCAAAACGATACACTTTACAATAAAGAGTTTCTTTTAGCAGATGAAATTGCTCTGTATTTAACTTCTTAAAGCTTTTTTTTGCTAAAATCGCACACTAATATAATATGAAGGCTTAACATGTTTGGTATGGGGTTTACCGAGATACTTGTCATTTTAGTTATTGCTATACTTTTTCTGGGTCCAGATAAGCTCCCTAGTGCGATGATTGATATTGCAAAATTTTTCAAAAGTGCAAAAAATGCTATCAATTCTGTAAAAAACTCTATTGAAGAAGAGATGGATGTGAGTGCTATGAAAGAAGAAGCAATGGCATATAAGAAAGAGCTTTTAAAAGCTACAGAATCTCTTGAGAAAGTAAAAGACATCAAAGGAACTGTGAACGCTTCTCTCTCAAGTGTAACAGATACTATTTTAGATACAACAGACAAAGATGTTGTAACAAACAAAGCTTCTAAAGAGCCTCAAGAAGTAACTTTTAAGAAAAAGAAAAAAACAGATGAAGAAGATATAGAAAATGTTTGATGAGTTACGACCCCATTTAGTTGAGTTAAGAAAAAGACTTGCCATAGCTGTTGGTAGTC
>JBFHKA010000025.1:0-32644 GCA_041595535.1 Sulfurimonas sp.
ACTTGAGGGTAAAGGGAATGGTTATAACTCCGTAGTATTGGCTTATTTTCTCTTTTACCACTTTTTTTTCTACCTCTTTTGTAGCCTCTATCGTTATGAGAATTTGCTCGCTTCTGAGTAGCTCTTTTTTGTAAACTAGCTCCACTATGGCTCTGTTTATTTCAGGTATCTCTTCGAGTATGTTTTCTATTTGCAGAGCAGATATTCTTTTACCTGCAATTTTTATGAGTTTGTTGCTACGACCTATGAGTGTGAACTTTCCATCTTCTATGTGCACTATGTCTTCTGTCATATAGGGTTGTGCCAAAGGCTCTACTTTCTCTTTTAAAAGGTACTCAGATATAAAAGGTGAGTTCACACCAAGTTTGTCATCTTCTGTTATGACACTCACGCCATCAAGAGGCGTCCAAGCTACAGAGTCACCAAATTTGTAGGCTATGCCTCCCGTCTCTGTTGAGCCAAAGAGTTGCATCACATCCGCCCCATATTTTTGCTCAAAAACAGTTACATCTTCTAGGGCTAAAGGTGCAGTTGATGAGATAAAAAGCGTTCCAGAGAGTGAGACATCGTTTGGCAATTTTCCAAGCGCTTTTATAAACACGGGAGTTGTCACAATCAAAGTATCTGGCTTTTTTGCCTCTTCTAAAAGCTCATAAGGCAAGAAGTCTTCTTTGACTACGAGTTGTACCTCTCCAAGTGAAAAAGGCAGAAGCAAGCCTGCTAAGATGCCATAAATATGTACAAAAGGAACAGTCACTACCACACGTTTTATCTCTTTTGTTGTAACCAACTTTTGCAGACTTTTTACTTCTGTGCCAAGGTTTGATGAGGACTTAAAAGCACCTATAGGAAAACCGCTACTTCCAGAGGTAAAAAAGAGCGTTTTACACTCATCACTCAGGCTCTCAATATTTTCAAGAGTGTTGATGTCGTTAGCATTGTAAAAATCAAGAAGTTGCTTATGGTTTGAGTCAAAAAGCACTATCTTCTGTCCACTCATATACTTTGGAATGAAACTCTTTATAAACTCCAATTTGCTCGAAGTCTGTATGTACTCCCACTTCTCATTTGTCTCTATTTCACAAACGAGTTCTATAATCTCTTTAGAATTATCAGAATGAATGTACTCTAAAATCATCGCATCACCTTAATTAATATAAAAATTGCTCCACAGCCCAAAGTTATGACCAATCCTATAGAGTTGAGTGCAACTATGGTACTAAATACAAGCACACCAAACGCAGCAAATGTGCTAAGAAGCGAGTACTTAATCGCTAGCATTGTGTTGGTTGGTTTCTCTGAATTACTCATATAAATACCATAATCAATCCCTATGGCTACTAAGATGATAAGCGAAAAAAGATGCATAATATTTACAGAACTAAAACTCACTAAGCCTGCAAGTGTTACACTCAAAGGAAATAATATATAATTTAAAGCATATAAAAATCGCTCTTTTACACTCAAAAATAGCAATATAAAAATCATACTCAAAACAACCAAACCAAAGAGTAGAAGATTTTCATACATCTCTTGTGCCGACTTGTCAAACATCGCTTTTACATCTATATTTGTAACAAAGTTAAATGTTTGCGCCTCTTTCGTATCGCTCACAAGAGCAATAGTGTAGTAGTTTTGCTTATCATGAAATGTACTAAGGCTATATGTTTTAAAAATATCTAATTTGGGTGTCGTACACGCTGGTACATGCGAAGTAAAGGCATACGCATCTTGAAAATACCCACTTCTAAAACCAATTTTAGTAGCCTCTTCGTTCACTAAATGATTTAGAGTTGTGAAATCATACGCTTGGAGTGCTTCTTTCTTTTTTAAACACTCCTGTTTGTCTACAACAAAAGAGGCAAGAGAGAATGTGTCTGGCAGTTTTTTATGGAGTAAACTCAACTCACTTATAAGTTCATCCTCACTTGTTGCTTGCACGATTACAGGAGCTAATTTGCTAGAGCTGTTTTGCTTAAATAATTTTTCTGCATTTTGCAAGTTTGTGTTGTGATAGTCTAAATTTCGTATGTTACTATCGAGTTTAAAATTTAAAGCACTGTATGCAAGCAACATAAGCGAGAGTATAAAAAAAGCAGCTGCTGAAACCTTTTTTTGCTTTAGTACTTGCGTCTCTTTTTGTATATCTTCATATTTTCTTATCTCTAATTTTGGAAATACAAAGGTAAAAAGTAGATACGCAAAAGAGAGTGAAAGAACAGAGAAAAAACTAATCTGTGCGATTAATGGAATTGGAATAAAGGCAAAAATTCCAAACGCTATGAGCGTTGTTAAGAAGCCATAGAGTACATTTTTCTCTACTCTTTTGTGTGTTTCATAAAAATTATGAAAATGGTAATGTAACAGATAGTCAATGCTTACAGCTGTTAAGCTCATGCCAAATGCCAAAGAGAGAACATTGAAATTTGAAAAGATGAGCGTACTTGCTAAACCTGCAAAAACCATAGAAGAAAAAAGAGCTATCAGCGTTTGTGAGAGAAGCTTGATGTTTCTAAGTAAAAGTGCATAAATAAAGAGTAAAACTATAGTTGAGAGTACCACTATCCACTGCACATCTGCTTTTATTTTTGTCGAGTTTTCAACGGTATAAAAAAATGGTGCAAACGCCACAACATCGGGATACTCTTGAAGTATATCTTTTACTTGCCTGTAAAGTTGGGTTGCTTCATTCATCTGTGATGGAGACACTTTACTTAACGCACGTAACAAATAACCATACTCACCAAGTGCTATATAATTACCTTTGTGAGCTATGTTTGAGTGCTTTATACGATCAAGAGTAAAAAGGCTTAATGGGTCATTTTTATTTATACTTGAGTAAAAAATATTTGTTGCTTGGGCGTCATATAAACTTTGTAATTTTCTATCGACACTCTCTTGTGTCTCTTTTTGTGGAGTAAATGTAGCAAGAAGTGGATAGTACGTTTTATAGTACTCTTGTATCTCATTTGTAGGGATAACACTCGATTGTACAAACTCTATGCCTTGAAGTGCTTGTAGTTTTTTTGTGAGTTCACGAACTTCTTTCTTCGCCTTAGCATCAAAGCCTTTCACAGCAATGAGCATCTCTTTAGAATAGCCAAGATTACTCGCTATGTTCAACTTCTCTATGCTCTCTTTGCCTGCAAAAAGCGAGAGTAAATTTGTAGATATATGAATATGCTCTTTTAGTAAAACTCCTGCACTCAGGAGAATAAAAAGAATTATATAATTAGCGTACTTCATCATCAATGTTTATGCTTATATTGTCACTGTTTTTTAGAAAAAGTTTTACATATTTGAGTCTGTTTTCATTTTTAATCAATTCTATGTAATCAATATATGACTTCATTGACCCAAGTGGTTTTAGCAGAGTTTTAGTTGAGCTTTTGTCTATCTCAAACATCTCTTTGAACTCACTTTCATCACCATTATGGAGTAATTTTAGGATGTCAAAATATTGCGTTATTTGTGTTACGTGCATTTCATCTAATGCAACTTCTTTGTCGTTTTCAAAATAGGTCAGGAAATTGTTTTTGTACTTGAGTTCTCTTGCTGCTTTTGGATAGTTAATAGTAAGGCCATCACTTGTAAAGTCTATTGTACCCTCTAGTTGTGTATAGCGACCAGTTGCATCACTATACCTAAGCTCAGTAAAATTATAGGCTTCTCCAAAAAGAGAAGCGCCAATGATTAAAAGAGCAAGAGCAGTTTTGAACATTATTTCAGTATGTCGTATGTTGTTTGAAGTGCGTACTTAGAAGAGGTAACAAAACTATTGTTTTTATCCCACACATAACCACTTAAAACCGAGATAATTTTCTTCGTAATATCTGGATTTTTTTTATCTGAAAAGAGTATAGTTTGTAGAGTTCCATCATACCAAGTGTTTACATAATCTCTAAAAACATCAATACCCATCATCATATAATCTTCATACTCTACTTTGTAATCTACTACCTCGCCTTTTAGCTCACGTGCTGTAAGTTCTGCAGCTTTTGCACCAGATTCTAATGCTAAAGTAACACCTGAAGAAAAAACTGGGTCAAGGAATTCAGATGCGTTTCCTGTTAATATAAA
Source organism: Sulfurimonas sp. (assembly GCA_041595535.1). Classification (GTDB taxonomy): domain Bacteria; phylum Campylobacterota; class Campylobacteria; order Campylobacterales; family Sulfurimonadaceae; genus Sulfurimonas. Next base: position 4,081 of record JBFHKA010000025.1, read on the forward strand.
GTTTTTTTCAAAAAGTTTTGTAACTGCTGCAGAATAACCACTTAACGAGTTCACTGGTGCAAGAAGTTTTGAATCTGCGTATCTTTTAGATGCATTTGGATTGTTGTAGATTATGTGATTCCAAAAGGCATCGTCACTCATATTAAAACTTTGAAAATACTCTTCTGTACATACAATTCCCACAGAAGTTGTTCCATCGGAGAATGGAATATTCCAAATCCAGGCTTCATTATCACCAACAACATCTATAAAGATATAACCGCCAAGTTCCCCTTCTGCACGGTTATCTTTATCTACCCTTGCAAATGTAGCACGACGAAAAGCTAAGTGAGACTCCGCTTCAAGATCAAGTAAACGTGGTAAAACACGACCATAACCAGAAGCATCTAAAACTTTTTTTGCTTTGTATGTCTCTTCACTACCATCTAAATGTTTTAGAGTCACTATGTTTTCATCTTTATCGTACGCTATAACTTCTACCTCATACTCAACATCACACCCTTTTTGTTCTGCATCATCAATGAGAAGTTTGTCAAATACTTCACGTTTTACCTGAAAAGAGCTTCCCCATTTTTGACCTAGATTTTGGGAAAAATCCAGTATAACAGAGTCTCCCTTATCACTCTGAAATACAGCGCCCCCTTTATGCTCAAAATGAGCGTTTTGAATACATGCAAGCATATTAGCATTTTCTAGAAGTTCATTACATCGTGGAAGTAAAGATTCCCCTATAACAAACCTAGGCATTTTTACCTTATCTACAACTTTAACACTAAAACCTTCTTGTACTAATGTAGCACCAGCAATAGAACCTGCAGGTCCTGCCCCTATTATGAACACGTCCACTTCTTTCATAAGAACTCCTAATAATTTAAGTTTGATTATAATAAAACTTCGTTTAACTTATAATAAAGTAATAACTTTTATAATTTTGTACTTATCATCAAAACAATCAACATAAAGTAGCGCTTCTTTCTTCTGTATCGCCTCATTTATATAGTAACTTGGAATTGTCTCAAAGTAGTACTCTTTTTCTCTTGTAGAGAACTCTTTACATCGCATAGAGACAATACTTTTCAAGGAGGTCTCTTTTAAAATCTCTTTTACTTCTTCTAGTAAATAACTCTTTGTATCAAACTCTATTTCAGCTATTGCATCTACAGGTGAAAGTGAAAGTTTTTGATAATTTACACTGCTTAAAATAGTTGTATTTTCAGGCACACCTAAAACTCTTTTTATAATTCCATCTGGTTGCGTACATAAATCTACTGAACCTAACACTGCATCTTTTTGAGATACTTTTAACGATGCATATACAGAGATGAGACTATGTATAAATGTAAAATTATTAGATATTTGAAAACTATTTTTATCTTTCATTCCTAAAGAAGACGCGACATAATAACTTGTTGTATTTCCTAGCATATTGATGAAATCAAATGGTTTTATAAACTCTTTTTCTTTATAAACATAGTGGTAAGTTTTTTGTAAAACATCTATATTACCAACGCCACTTGTAATATAAAGCTCATCGGAGCTAGAAATTGTTGTACGCTCTTTTAATAGCTGTGCGCCATACACTGCTAAATGTATAAAAGTATCTTGTCTTCTAGTATCAAGCTTGTACTTTGACTTTAACTCTTTTTTAATATCAAAATCAGAAATATCACCTTTATAGCTACTATAAGCTTTTACATATAACTTCATAGAGACTCTTTTTGAATGATTATAGAGGTATTATTTCCACCAAAGCCAAAATAATTGAGCATGAAAATACCACTCTCACACTTTTTATGCTCTTGAAGTGGTACATACTCTTGAATGATTGATTCACTATGATTTAAAGTCTTTGGAATGAAACCTTCATCTATACATGACATAAAAATAGCTAACTCTAATACTCCACATGCACCAAGCGTATGCCCAATATATGGTTTAATTCCTGTAAAAGTCATAGAGGGAGAAAAGAGTTTTTTAATAGCATTAATTTCTGAGAGATCATTGGATGGTGTACTCGTTGCATGTGCTTTTAATGTGCATATATCATCAGCACAAACTTCAGAGAGTTTCATAGCTTCTTGCATGACTTGTGCATACTCTGCTCCATCAGCACCTACAGAGGTTATATTTAAAGAGTTACAATTTGAGTATGCACCTCTCAACCTCCAAGAAGATTCTTCTTTACCAACCAATACAGCAGCGATTGCCTCACCTAAAACTAAACCATCTCTACTATTATCAAAAGGTCTTTGTAACTCTAAAGACAAGAGCTTCATAGAACTAAAACCATTGCTCATAGTCTGTGAAAAAATCTCTACACCAAGTACAATAGCATACTCCATTACTCCCGCATAGATAAGATTTCTAGCTTCGATAACTGCATTTGCGCTTGATGTACAAGCTGTATTTATAGTCATAGTAAAAGAGTGTAAACCCAACTCATTCGCTATCTCTTTTGCAAAAGAGTCTATACTCTTTTTATCTGAATAGTATGGCTTGTTTTCTGGGTCATAGATTGTGTCTATCACAGAGTTTAGTAGATTATGGTCAATCAGTGATGTACCGACAATTAGAGCTGTCTCTGCTCTTTGCTCAGGAGTTAATTTATCAGACAACTCTTGAGCCACTTCTTTCATAGAGTGTTTAATCGCATCTATCTCTTCTGTTATCTCGTCTTTAAAAAGAAAGTAAGGAATTTCTAAATGTTCATCTAAGGTCGCCACATCTTTAAAGGAGACTCTAATGTTTCCTGTCTTAATTGCTTCTAGTGTCTCTTTTGTATTGCCTTGAGAACTTCTAAGGGTATAATCTAATATATTAATACTATGCATTGTGCTCGTTTACATATGCTGCTAAATTATCTATAGTTGTAACAATGCGTCGAAACTCTTTTGAATCACCAAGTCGGATGCCAAATTTGTTTTGTAAGCCCATAGAAATTTGCAAAGCATCCAAAGAGTCTAAATCTAAACCACTTTTATCTGAAAACAGCTCTATATCATCTGCAATATCTTCAGGAAAAATATCTTCTTTTTCACACTCGTCAATAATCATTTTTTTCAAATCATATTTTAACTTTTCACTATCCATATTTAAAGCCCTTTTTTTATCTTCTGTTGTAATAATATCATAGATACGATGAGAGAAACTGAACCAAACAACGTAAGAAACAATACCTTATCTATAACCATAGATACATCTGCTGCTTTTAGAAAAATATCTAAAAAACCATCCATTCCCCAAGACATTGGAGAAAAACTAGCAAGAGTTTGCATAGACTCTGGCATAATAAATTTTGGAACCATAACCCCACCAATAGCCCCTAAAAGAATATTAAATATTCCACCTATAGTTGTTGCTTGCTCGCTTGAGTTTGCACTGACCGCAATCAAAGATGAAATGCCAATTGCTGAAAGACTCAGTGCAAGCGAGATACTTCCAAGAGCTAAAAAAGAGCCTTGAATCTCTAGTGCAGGAGTGTTAAAAAGTGGCACAATAAATATACCAACACTAAGCATAATAAGTACTTGAATTTGATTAATGACTAAGTAAGGGATACTTTTTGAAATGCCCATAGCACACACAGATACATTCATAGAGTTTAATCGTGCCAAAGTATTTTGTTTTCTCTCATTCACATAAATAGTAGACATAGGAATAATTACAAAAAACATACCAAAAACTATCCAAGCTGGCACACTTTGCTGTGTTGAATTTGGAATTTTGTTTGAATTATTATATTTAACTTTATAAATACCATCTTTAGAAATTTCTAACGAAGAGAGTGTTCGTGATGCTCTTGGAGATTTGTCTTCAATATTTTTAGCCATACTTTTAAGTCTTGCACTCAATATGTGTTCTAATAGCATCGCTTTAAATGCCTCTATCTGATTACTTTGTAAAGAGTTTTGTACTTCTATGCCGACTTTACTCTTTGGATTTTTTTCATAACGTTTAGGTATTTTAACTATAAATTGCGCATTCTCTTTACTCTGTAGAAGAAGAAACTTCGTATCTTTTTGTATATTTGACAAAATCTCTTTACTCATCTCACTTTTATCTGCATCATTTACATAGAGTCTAAATTCTATACTATCATTTGTAAATTGATCTCTCATAGCAACTGACATAATGAGTATAAATACTGCAGGCATAACAAAAAGTGCTAAAAGAGCATGTTTGTCCCTAAAAACAAGTAAAAACTCTTTTTTTATCATTGCCCTAAACATCTACATTGCCTGTTATTTCTATAAAATGTTTTTCTAAATTATTAGACCCATATGCAATTTGTTTAACATAAATATTCTGTTGTTTAAGCAACTCTAAAATACTTGTTAAGTTTGATTCTTTGGTAATTATAGTCGTTTCATCCACCAAATTAAGAGAAAGAGATTTTAAAATATCGCTATAGAGGACTTCTATTCGGACACTATCACTTACTCTATTTGATATAAGGTTTTCAAGAGAGTTTTGCTCAACTAACATGCCTTTATCAATGATGGCAACCTCGTCACAAATTCTCTCTATTTCATTCATATAGTGACTTGTATAAACAACAGTAATTCCAAGTTTTTTATATGCTTTAATCGAATCAAGAATCTCATTTCTACTTTTTGGGTCTATCCCCACTGTAGGTTCATCAAAATATATGATTTTTGGATTATTTAAAAGTCCAATTGCAATATTGAGTCGTCTTTTTTGTCCACCTGAGAGCGTAGATGCTTTTTGATTTAGGAAGTTTTGTAGTGCGTTTACTTCAATTGCTTTTTCATAATCTTCAATTTTTGCTTGCTGTATTTTTGCAAAAAAATCCAAGTTTTCTTTTACACTCAAATTTTCATAAAAAGCGAGATGTTGAGGAATAATAGAACTGATTGTTTTGATCTCACGAAGATGATGCTTCATATCTAGACCAAAAACTTCTACCTTGCCATCATCTTGTTCTACTAAACCATTTAAGATGGAAAGAAGTGTTGTTTTCCCTGCACCATTTACACCTAAAAGACCAAATATAGAACCTTCTTGAACTTCTAACGATAGATTATTAAGAGCTTTTTTTTCTCCATAAAATTTCGATAAATTTCTTACTTGTATCATTTAATGTTTCGTACAAAATTCTAATAATTTTTTATAAACTTCTTTTTCTTCATCAGCAATAGACTCAAGTTTTTGAGCAATTGCTTCAAAATCAATCTCATTTTTTGATTTGATTGATTTAGCAACCATTAGAGCAAACTCTCTAAATTCATCGCCAACTTTTAAAAACATTTCTGAGGCTTCTACAAGAGTTTTATCGTTATCAAAGCTTACGCTTAGTTCTTGTAAAAAAGAGGCATAAAGGTATCTAAAACCAGCACCGCCAGTACCTATTTCTTCTTGCATTCTTACTATATGACCAAGAAAAAGTTTCGCATAACGCTTATCTTGAGATTTAAGTTTTCGTATTGACTTTGCTAAATACTTAATTCCTTTTAAACCAGCTATAGGCACAGGAGTATTGAGCATAGATTTTGCAACTTTTTTTATGCTTTTTACAGCTATTGGTTTTAAATCTATCTCTGTTGGTACAGAAATCGGATAATACAAAAGCCCTTTTGGAGCCATTGCACCTTTTACAAATCTTGCTTTTGTAAGAGAAGCTTGATCACACTCTTGAGTAAATTCAAAGACTGGATCACTAACCTTATATGTACTGCCATCTTTTCCAAAAATAACAAGGTTGTGCGCATTAAAGTGAAAACGCATCTCCTCTGGAAAATAGGGAAGCCAGTAGACAGATGTTTGTACTCCGACTATTTTTCCTTCTTGGAGCAATTCATCAAGTCTAGTCGCACCTTTTTCTTTATTTGAAAATGTTTCAAGTTTCATCTTAACGTTTAAGTTTTTTTGAATAGATTTTATAATAGATTTTGGCATACTTCTATAAGCAACTAGTGGCATTCCACCCATTTTGAGAAATGGAAGATATGCAAAAGTTAACGCACTTGCTAAACCAAAAACCATTGGTTCACTCAAATTAAGACCATAGTGTCTTAACATGGAAGACATCACTCCACTTTCGCAATGTGCAGAGTGTTTATGGTCAAATTCAATTACATTCATATTTTTTATCTTCCAATACTTTTAATTCTTCGCTTGTTTTGCCTATGGCTTCGGCGTACATTGCCAAACGTTTTACACTAATTTTTGCAAAAACTTCTGGCTTAAAATCTCGTTTAATTGTCCATTTGAAAAAACCTGTTGATTCAGATAAAACTTGTAAATCCATTCTAATTGCATACATATGATAATATAATGGTGATTTTAAACCTTTTTTGACTTCACAATACGCTTCAATTGCATGTTCTTCTAAATCTTCTAAAGCTTGTTTTGTCACTGTTTCTTCAGCGTTCCAGCCACTTGAGCCTACAACTTTAACACTTCCATCCTCATCGCGAGCATAGATAGCTTTTTTATTTTTTGCATACGTTGAGCTATCATCCTGTGGAACGTTTTTTATATCCATCTACACTACCTCTAAAATCATAAATGCAGTAGAAAATCTACCGCTTTCTGGAATGTAACACAAGATTTTTTCACTTTTTTTAACTCTCTTGGAATTAAATAACTCTTCAATCATTATATAAATAGAAGCAGAGCCTGTATTGCCTTTATATGGAAGGTTTGTAAACCATTTTTCTTGAGGTATATCACAGCCTGCTTTTTTCATTTTTTCATAGACTTCATCTCTAAAAAATCCGGATGAGTAATGAGGTAAAAACCAATTGATCTCTTCTGGTTGAAACATCTTTTTTTCTAACATAGTTATTAAGGCTTGTGCAACAGTGTACTCCATGACATTTTCATTGAGTAGTTTTACATCTTGTTTTACTGAAAAAATAGATTTTTCTAACCAATCTTCTGGAGCAAAAGTTCGCCACCCTTTTATAGAACCATCTTTTAACTTTTCACATCCTGCATACATACAAGTCTCTAAAACATTTGCGTATGAAGTTACAAAAATTTTATCTATTTTAAGTGAGAGCCCCGTTTCATTTGGCTTTGCACTTAAAGCCATCGCCCCTGCACCATCACTCAACATCCATCGTAAAAAATCTTTCTCAAATGCTATTTCTTGATGTTTTTCAAGGCTCGCAACTTTAGATTCAATCTCTGGAGTAAAGTTCTCAGCGCGCATAATTGCTGAAGAGTTTTCACTTCCTGTTGCTATTGCAATTTCTGCTTCGCCGGATTTAATAGCTGTGTATGCATACTTTAGAGCTGTTACACCACTTAAACATATTCCTGCTGTTGCAACAACTTCTAAAGGTTGGCATCCTAGTTCACCATGAACCATAACAGCGTGATTTGGCATCATCTGATCAGGCATTGTAGTTCCACACGAGAGAAGATCTACGTTGTCTAAATCTAAACCATCTGATTCAAGCAGTTTTATTGCTTGCGCTGTTAATTCAGCATTTGTATGTGTTGCTTTACCACTTTTTGGATCTATAGCGTAGTATCTTGTTTGAATTTTGTTTGATCTGAGTATAATTCTTTTTGCACGTGAAGGTCTCTTTCCAACTTGCCCGAGAACTTTTTCAATATTTTCGTTATCCACTGGTTCATTGGGTAAAAAAGCTGCTATTTTGTTTATATACACATCTCTCATATTTTGACCTTATCTTCCGCTTGGAAGTTCATAAATTTTTTCCATTGCTTCTAATTTCTCTTTTTGGAAAATATTTAAAAATTTTCTTGCTAAGATGTTTAATGGTACCACCGTGAGAAGAAGTGTTACTAAAAACACAACATATATGCTTATTGTCACTTTTCGACCAAAAGAGTATTTTTTTCCGGAAAGCTTTATAAGCTTACTCCAAACTCGAAAACTTCTATTTGCTATTTTTTCTGTCGCTATAAGTTTTGCGTTTACATTTACAGCACCTAAGTTTGTAAGCATTGCTTCTTGCGCAAGCTCTTTATCTTCCTTTAAAGCACTATTGATTCGTTTTCCAAATCTCGATGCACCATCTATATCTGCTTGCGTGATCCCAGCAGGTGGCAAAGCAGAAAAATATTGTTGATTCCCAGTAAGCATCCACATTGGAAGTGTGACTAGGCTTAAAACAGAACCACTTTGGTCTGTAAATGCAACATTGTCTATAAGTCGTGCATCAAGATTTTTGAGCATTTCTTTAACTTTTTCTTGTGCCAACACCCACATGTCACGGCATGCAATTACTGTAACTATTGGTTTATTTTTAAATATTTTTTTTGCTTGTTCTGATTGCAAAAATGCTGTCACAGGAATGGAAGGAGCCATATACCAAACTGTATATCCTAGAATGATTAAGTCATACTCCTCTTCAAGATCTTGAAGCTCTTCTATTTCACATCCATCCATGTAGACAGATTCAGGAAATTCATCAAAAAAATTGTAAAAAGGCCATGGAAATGGGTATGAAACTTTAGGAGTGATTGCTCGCATATCAACCTTGATTTTTTCATCTCCTAGCTCAGATACAAAACTCGTCAACACTCTTTGTAACTGTCCAGTTTGGGAATAATAAATTACTAATACTTTTTTCATTTTTGCTTACAACTGTATATTTTTTTTGCGATTATACAACATTTATACTAAAAATCTTTTGAGAGGATTTTTGAAAATTCTAAAATGTTATTTTTCAATTATTTTATTGTGCTATAATTGTTCATCAAAATCAAAGGATGTCAAAATGAAAAAGTACTTAAGTATGTTAGTTGCCTTGTTAGGCTTGGGGTTTTTATTAAGTGGATGTGGTGCAGCTAAGCTTAGCCCAGCAGTACAAGAAAGTTTTCAAAAACAAGCTACGATGTATACAACACGCAATATGCATTATAACATTGGTCGTCATGCTGTACCACTTATAGAATCTACAAATTATCAAGTTGGTATGCTTATTCCAGTAAACTCCCAAGTAAAAATGGTTGGTATAAATTCAAAACAGATGCAATTCTTATACAAAGGGACTCCTATTACATTAAAAAATGTTCCTAAGTACTCAGGTGTGGACATCAATACTGTAGCAGAAAAATACTTTTCTGCAAAACCTGTAGATTTGAAAAAATTCTCTAAAGCAGAACAAGATGCAATCAAATCTGCAACTATCGTTAAAGGGATGAGCAAAGCATCTGTATTAGTATCACTAGGAACTCCTCCAGCACACAGAACACCAAATGTAGATGCGGATCAATGGACATACTGGAGAAACAGATGGACAACATTTACGGTAGATTTTAAAAACGGAAAAGTCTTAAGTAATACACCTGCACCAAAATAAAACGCAACAAACTCAAATTTTACAAGATAGTTTTTTTATCTTGTAAAGTTCACACTTTCATTTAACCCTCATAAAGAACAACTGAAAAAATTTTATAGTATGACTACAAGTATATACTTATGATATAATTCAAACACTTTTGATGACAAGGAATGCAATAATGTTCGATACAAAAAATATTTCAGGAGAACAAGCACTACTTGAAGCACAAAAAATAGCTTTTGCTCCTGTTATTTTCCAATGTGCAAGACTCCTACGTGATTGGGGAATTTTCAACCTTTTACAAACAAAAAAAACACCCCTCACGGTAGAAGAGATAGCTAAAGAGTGTGAAATTTCACTCTATGCAACACAAATTTTATGTGAATCTGGTTTTAGTATGGGAGCATTACATTTTGAAGATGAAAAATATGCCATTACTCGTATAGGTTATTTTTTACAAAATGATGAAATGACAAAAGCGAATCTTAGCTATAACCATGACGTCAATTATGAAGGACTTTTTTATTTAGATGAAGCTCTTAAAGAAGGAAAACCAGTAGGTCTACACCACACCTTTTCAGAAACAGAAGAGACTATTTACCCTATTTTAACAAAACTCCCACAAAAAGTTAAAGATAGTTGGTTCGGTTTTGACCATTTCTACTCTGATGCCGCCTTTAAATCACTCGTAAAAATTATGAGTCAACGCAATATAAAAACACTTTTAGATGTTGGAGGAAATACTGGTAAATGGTCTATAGCACTCACCAGTGCATCTCCAGAAACAACAGTCACCATTCTTGATCATCAAGCTCAAATAGATGCTGCATTTTTCAATGCTGAGGAAGCTGGAGTAAAAGAGAGAGTCAAAGGGTATCCATTAGATTTGTTAGATCATTCAAAACCATTTCCTTCTAATGTTGATGGTGTTTGGATGAGTCAATTCTTAGATTGTTTTCCTCCATCTGACATTGTCAATCTTTTAAAACGTGCTAAAACAGCTCTCAATGAAAATGGAAAGGTCTATATCGTAGAACCATTTTGGGATAGACAAAGCCATGAAATTGGGGCGTATTGTCTTATCAATACATCTCCATACTTTACAGCTTTAGCAAATGGCACAAGTAAAATGTATAGAGCAGTAGAATTTGAAAAATTTGCAAATGAAGCAGGACTCAAAGTCACTGAGCAGATTAACGGATTAGGATTTGGTCATACTCTAATGATTTGTGAGGCTATCTAGTCTCACAAATATTATAATTCTATAAAAACTTTATTTTTCCCTTCTTCAAACATTTGATTAACTTGAAAAAGTGCTTGAAGAGACTCTATAACACCCTCTTCTTTAAAATCATGAATCTCCACAGCTCCATCCTCATTTTCAGCTATTTGTAAAATAATTCCAGCGCCAGCTTCAAGATAAGAAGTACAACTATTTACCTCTTGAATATTTGCAATATCCAAACACTCAGTGGCTACGCACAAAATTTTCTCACCCGATACAACTGCTTGCAGGGCAGCTGTTTTGAGTGCATCTAAAGAGCTTTTCATACCTGATGAGATAGTTATTATTTCATCTTTATCATTATTTAAAAGTGAAAAATACGATGGTGCTGAGTTGTAAACACTGTTTTGAAAAAGGGTTGGAGATATTTGTGTCTCATTTGCAATCGCATCTGTAATGCCTACAGTAGATTGGAGTTCTCCAAATGCAGAAGCATACACAATTTTGCCATCTTTAAAGCCACATTTATCTGCGATATAGAGCATTATTTTTGCATTACGTGTTAAACGACGTCTTAGCATCATTTGAGGTACTATTCGCTTTTCTTGTAAATCTTCTATTGCTACAGAAGCATATATTTTTGCTGCACTTAGTATAGTAAAAGCTACTTTTTTTGCCATTAGTTTACCTTTGAGAGTATGAGAGATGTATTATTTCCACCAAAGGCAAAAGAGTTACTCATCACATACTTCACTTCTTGTTGTACATTCTCTTTTGGAATATTTACAGCACTATTTTCTACCTCTGTAAGATTCGTCTGTGCGGGGATAATACCACGTTTAATAACTTCGCACGTAACGATAGCTTCTAACGCTGCAGCAGCTCCTAAAGTGTGCCCTGTAATAGCTTTAGTTGAACTCATAGAAACTCCATCAAAGAGAGTCTCAACTGCGATTGCTTCAACCTTATCATTTGCCATTGTTCCTGTTCCATGTGCATTTACATAATCAATAGCATCCGCATCTAAACCTGCATCTTCAAGAGCATGACGCATAGATGTGATGGCTCCTTGTGCTTGTGGATCAGGATTTGTCATATGGTAGGCATCACTACTCGCACCCACTCCAAGGAGTTCTATGGAGTCTTTTGTTTGTTCACTCTGAATGAGAAGAGCGGCAATAGCTTCAGCTACATTCATTCCTTCTCTTCCTTCATTAAAAGGTGTACACACTTTTGAAGACAAAACACTCAAAGCATAAAAACCACATACCGTTGTATAACAAAGTGCATCTGCACCAACAACAAGTATATTTTTATACGCTCCTACATTTATGAGTCTTTTTGCCAAAAGAAGTGCATTCGCACTCGAGGTACAAGCCGTTGATATAGAACGTGCATCACTAAAATCAAACCTGTCTTGTAAAGACTCAGCAATAACACTAATCGCATGGCGAGAGGGATTTATGTTTGTGTAGTTTTTATCTTTAAAATAATGCTGCTCACTCTCTTGCATACCACCAACAGATGAACCAACAATGAGGAGTGTATCTTTAAAATTAGCAAGAGTTGATTTTTCTAAAACTGTTGCAACAACTTCATTTAAACTCTCAAAGAAGTCATCGTACTGCATCTTTCCAAGTCCAACAGGCGTTTGAGGCATATAAGAAGTGTCTATTGTTATTCCTGTTTGCTTTGCATAGATTGCTTCCATAAGTTCTTGTGTGTTTCCAGCACATGACATGGACTCATAGTTATTTACAAATGCCTTCATCTCTCTCCTTTTGTCACTTTTACTATTCATTTATAAATTTTTGAACTTCAACTTTACTTATATTTTCTCTTTCTAAAAGTACTTCTTCTATCTTTTGCATAATACTTGCCATGGAAATCAAGAGAGTTGTACACTCATCATAAAGCTTTTTGAGCATCATATTTTGCTCATTTTCATTTGGCATAAGTGTTGATGCCATTCCATACTCTTGACACATCATATGTACCAGTTCTTTGGCTTCATCCAAATCATTTTTAGCACTATTAGAGTGTTCGCCATATTTTATATTGCACGCAACCATTCCTGCTAAAAGCATCTTAACGCGAGACTCTAGCTCTTTTTTGATGAAAGGCTCATCTGTTGTAGGTGTAAGTTTTTCATTTGAGAGCATCAGTTTTTCAAAAGGAATATCAAAGTACGTTGCCACGGCAACTTTACCAGCTTGATATGTGATGCGGAATGCCTTTTGTTCATCATTAAGCATTTGTAGTTTTTTCTTACCAAACATTACTTTATCTTTTACCTGATGAAAATGCTCTATAGTGACTTGAAAATCATTTTGACGTAAAGATAAAAGTGCTGCTTCATTGACCAATGCTGCTAAAGAAGCACCATTAAATCCTACAGTCATATTTGCAATAAGCTTCACATCAAGTTGATGTGGAATTTTCTCTAAATATTTTAATAAGATGGCTTCACGCTCCCTTTTTGTTGGAAGTTCAACAAAAACACGTCTATCAAATCTACCCGCACGTAACAGTGCAGAATCAAGTACTTCTATCTTATTTGTAGCGGCTATAACTATAACTCCACTTGAACCCTCAAACCCATCCATCTCAGTAAGAAGTTGGTTAAGCGTGCCTTCTCGCTCATCGTTTCGTTCACCACCACGTTTTTTTCCAACAGCATCAATTTCATCTATAAAAATAATAGATGGTGCATTTTTCTTTGCTGCTGCAAAGAGTTCATGCACTCTTTTTGCTCCCATACCAACATAGATTTGTACAAAAGAGGCTCCACTCTGATAATAGAATGGAACTTCTGCTGCATGGGCAACTGCTTTTGCAATCATAGTCTTTCCAACACCAGGAGGACCAATGAGTAAAACTCCACGAGGCATACGAGCACCGAAGCTTTTATAGCGTTTTGGATTTTTCATAAAATCTATAATCTCTTCTAGCTCAATTTTTACATCACTAATTCCACCAATATCGGCAAAGCTTACATCGCTTTTCGTGGATTCAATATTTAAAGAGAGTTCAGATGCTAGTCCGACATCTCTATTTTTTGATATACCATGGCTATCTATAGTAATTCCTTCACGCTTTTGCCACCATCGAAATAAAAGAGAGCCAATCCCAAGAAACAAAACAAAGAAAAGAATATAAATAATAATATTAGATTCTCCTCCAACTTCAACCTTATAATCTACAAACATTGCAGGAGTTACTTGAGAAGATGCTATTTTGAAATACCCTTTTTGCGTTTTTAAATAGACATGCTCTTTTGAAACAACAACTTTTGTCACGCTGTGATTACTCAATATACTTTTTGCTTGTGCTAAAGTAATAGACTCTGCATTGTCACGTAATATTGCAAAAAGAACTAAAGCTATGATGATGAATGCAGATGTATAAAGTGCAATACGATTTATTTTAGACGTTGGCATAGTTACAATCCTCTCTTACTTCATAATTTTGAATATTTATCCAGTTTCCGACTAAATCTTCTTTAGAGTGCACAATAATTTTATTAAAATGCTGGTCAAGTCCATGAAATAAACCATCTTTTTCAGATTCAATCAAAACATCTAGTGCACCCTTAAAGGTATAACGAAATTGCAGATTTTTACCATTTACAAGCTCTTCTATCTCGTGTAAACGCTCTTTAGCAACTTTGCCATTAACTTCTGGTTTCATTGTAGCGGAAGGAGTTCCATCGCGTTTAGAGTATGTAAAAGCATGTAGATGTGTTAAAGGTAACTCTTGTGCATTTGTAATGGCTTCTCTCCACAGTGCTTCACTCTCGCCAGGATGTCCTGTAATAAAGTCAGTTCCAATAGCAAAGCCTTTTTGTGCTAAGAACTCAAAAAGCTCTCTATCTTGCTTATAAACATTTCTTCTGTTCATCAACTTTAGCATGCTTGGTGATGTGTGTTGGAGTGCTATGTGCATGTGCCTCTCTAGCCATGGCTCATCCAAAATTTCTTTAAACTCATCACCAATTTGAATAGGTTCTACACTTCCAAGTCGAATTCTTCGAACACCACGGATTTGAGACATTTTTTTCATCAATTTTACAAGTGAAGTTTTAGAATCTTGTCCATAACTTCCAACATTTGTCCCAGTTAAAATAAACTCACCAAAACCATTAAGGGCTAAACGACTTACTTGTTCTAAAATACGACTTTCATCCATACTTCGAGCATCTCCACGCACAAAAGGAATAATACAGTAAGAACATCTGAAGTTACACCCCTCTTGAATCTTTATAAATGCCCTACTTTTACCAATAAACTCATCTACAAGCATGTCGTCAATATGATTTAAGTCACCTGGATTATAGAAAGGTTTGTCTTGTTGTAACATAAAGTCAATTTTTTGTTTTTCACTCTGTCCAAAAACACCATGCACACGATTCTCTTTTAAAAGAGACTCTCCTTTTGTATGCGCTCCACATCCCGTTAAAAATATTTTTGCTTTTGTATTTTCTTTTTCTATGCTAGAAATATAGGAACGTACGTGTGTATCTGCACCATTGGTTACAGTACATGAATTTATGACTATAGCATCTGCTTCACTTTCATTATCTGTTATTTCATACTCTTTTAAGGAACTCATCATAACTTGAGAGTCATAAAGATTTGTTCGACAACCAAAAGTTTTGAAGTAGACTTTTTTCATTACTACACAATCTCGTGATGATGTGGTGCTGACTCTTGCGTATTCATAGAAACATTGAGCTTTTGTGTTGGGTATGCTATGGTTATATCATCTTCTGCATTAAAAGCATCCACAATTTCTGTAGATATAACACTTCTAAGCGTTAATGTCGCATATGCATTTGTTAAATACCAAGCCTCTATATCAATACCATTGGACTCAATAAAAGAGTAAATTCTCGGTTCAACATTTGTATTTTTTAAACTGTAATGCTGTCTTAATTTATTAAGTTGTTTTCTTGTTATGTCGGTATAACCTTTAGAGAATTTTTTTGTAATCTCTTTGGTTAAATGCATAGCTTTTTTGTGATTTGAATCGAAAGTAATAGTAATTTTTACCCCATCCCAGACAGTTTTGAGTGAATTATGTGTATAGTTTGCAATCATTCTAGTAAAAACATAGTTGTTTGGAACGAAGAAAATTCTTCCCGCACGTCTATTCTCTCTGATAGAAGTAAGTGTTATATCTTCTAATAATGTCATACGAAGAAGTGAAATATCCATAACATCGCCAACGTACTTCATACCATCCATGTCAACACGAATTCTATCACCCACATGAATGCTTCCACCAAAAACTATAACCAACCAACCAAGGATGCTCATAAACCAATCTTTCATGGCAATAGCGATACCCGCAGATGCAAAACCGAGTATAGTTACGAGATAGGCTGCATTTTCTATGTAGTTGAAAAATAGAATTAAAATAATCATCGTCACATTTGTGAAGTTGATTATTTTATTTGCCATATAAAACCGTTCATTATCTGTGATGTATTTTTTAACTACCAACTTAAGTAGGAAAAATATCATAAAGACAACTAGGACGATAGTACCAATTTTAGCAAGTCTGTATACCTGTTTTTCAATGCCTTTATTGATATTAATTTCGAGTATTTCTAATCTCTTTTGATATACATCAAGTGTAACACTCATAGTATCAAGAGCTGTCTCAAATCTCTCAAGTTGCATTTTTTTATCTTCTGCTAATTGCTGATATGTTTCATTTGTATCTAGCTTAGAGAGATTTTCATAAATAGCGCTCTCTTTTCTCAAAATAATAATGATGTTTGTAAGACCTAAAAGCTTCTTCTTATACTCATCCACATTTGTGTTTAGAGTTTTAATCAAAGAGATACCAGTAAAAATGTCAAATGGATTATTTATTACAACATTTTCATTAATTGTTGGAGGAGTAATGAGCTGAGAAAAAGGAGCACTACTCTGCCCTTTAAGTTTTTCCACTTGAGAAGTTAAAATGCTCTCTTTTGAAGTAAGGGCATTTAATTCATCTCTATCACTTGTCGTTTTTGAATATTTTGTTAGATAATTGATTCTTTTTTTGATTTTTTCTAAACTGTTTCTTACTTCTACTGAAGTCAAATAAGACGAATAACTTTTAACCCACACATTTTCAGCATCTATCTCATTATCAATCTCTTTTAGATTATTTTTTAACTCATTGATTTTAGATGTTTTTTCTAACTGTTTTTGCTCCTCTTCAAGCTGGAGTTTTTGTGCTGGAGTTAATGCAACTGGAACTTGTGAAGAGTTTACCTCTAATCTTGTTGCTTCTGCATGTAAAGTACTAAAGAGGAAAAAAAGAGCAAACGATACTAAAATATGCTTCATTACAACCCCCTGAAACTATCTAATACAGACAGAACAAGTGCTTTATCAACTTTATCAGTGATTGTGACATCTCCTATGCCAACAGGCAAGATAAAAGTAACACTACTATCAGAACTTTTTTTATCTAAGAAAAATGCTTCATAAAATTCACTGCTATTTTGTAATGTATATGCCACTGGTAAATCATATTTTTCTAACAAAATTTTTACTCTACTTGATTCACTAGGGTTCATTAATCCCATACTTACCGCTGTTTCATTTGCCATAACCATACCAATAGCAACGGCTTCACCATGAAGATATGTTTTGTATTTTGTCTCATTCTCTATAACATGACCAAAAGTATGACCATAATTTAAAGCGGCTCTAAGCCCATGCTCTTTTTCATCTTGAGCTACAACATTTGCTTTTGTCTGTAAAGCTTGTTTTATAACCTCTTGAAGCACAGAAGTATCTCTTAAGTCAGCCTCTTCTAAAAACTCAAAAAACTCTTTGTTAAAAGTAACTGCCATCTTTACTATTTCAGCAACACCTGCACCAAACTCACGAGCTGGAAGTGTTGTTAAAAAATGAGAATCAATATAGACAGCTTTTGGCTGATGGAATGCTCCTATTAAGTTCTTACCAAAACCATTATTCATCCCCGTTTTTCCACCTACACTTGCATCTACCTGCGATAGTAGTGTAGTAGGAATCTGGATAAAATCAATGCCACGTTGATAAATACTAGCTGCATATCCCGTCATATCTCCAATAACTCCACCACCAAATGCAATAAGCATAGATTTACGGTTAAAACGGTGATTAAAAAGTGACTCTAAAATAAGGTCAATAGATGCTTGATTTTTATACTCTTCTCCATCTGGTACAGTTATAATATACAACTCTTTAGCACTTATTTTTGAAAGAAGATATGCTAAATGTAATCCTGCTACTTTAGGGTTCGTAACAATTGCTACTTTGGTATCAAAATGTACTTTGGCAATTGTGTCTATTGTTATGTCATAAGAGTTGTCTACTAGTTGTTTGAGGGGGATGTTTACTTGCATTGTTTATCCAAATTTTATATGTGATAAATAATACTTAATTTTTACTAAAATATGGCTAAATTAGTAACTTTTATAATTGTACAGGAATAAAGATCTGGTGGTAATCATCTAGTTTATAATATAAACGCTCACTATCAGTGGAAAAAAGTGAATACATACGTCTTGTTGTAAGTTTATGTGTAAATGGTAGAATATGAACAAAATTTTCTTGTTCTTGTAGTGTTCTTAATGGGTTTTCACTCTCTTTGTAAACTTTAATTGATTTAGAAAATATTGATGAAAGATTATAATAATGTTCAATTATCTGTTCTCGCTCTTCTTGATGTTCATTCATATAATTGTAGAGTCCAAGATTAAAATTTAGTTGCTCTGAAATATCAAAAATAGTAGCAGAAACTTTTTCTAAATCTCTTCCATCAGAAAGTATAACCACAGCATCTTTGACTGTAGAAAATCTTCTATCAGAGAGCTTCATGACTGGAACATGTGCTTCATAGAGTGCTTTTCGTACATAATAATCTGCGAACATCTCTTTTGAAACAATAACCAATCCAACATGATAAGATTTTACATCGTGGTAAAAAACATCTTTTAAGTTTACACTATCATAATCTATGTCTACAATAATATTAAGCCCTCGAAAACTTTTAATATATTGAAGTATCTCGATATTTGAAGGATTTACAACTTTAATAACTAGATTGTGCTTAAATTTCTTATATGCAAACACTGAACGTCTTACAAGTTCCTCAATCGTTTTATGATTTACAATATTCATATCTATATAAAGAAGTAAGTTTGTTCCAAATGGCTCTGGGAATTGCCCTAGTTCACGCTTAATAGAACGGTATACTGATTTTAAAACATCAGGCTCTCCAACTAAAACTAGCAAGTCATTAGGCTGAATCATTCTTCTTCGAGAAGGCATAATGAGTTTTCTATTTCTATAAATAGCTACTATCCGCCAATTTTTTTGCTCTATGACCCCTATATGTTTATAAATAAAAGAGCTTCCAAATGGAACAAGAACTTCCATAATCTCGCCCTCGCCTAAACCAACATTTTGTGCAATAACAGGTACATTTGGCAAATAATCAATAAAACGCGAAGCTAGAATCTCATTAGAATTTATAACTACGACATTTGGGTCTTCATTTTGCATATTCCATTGATTTAATACAATAATTCTAAGTTGTTTTTTAATTGTGCGAATATTTTTAATGGTATTTTCAACATCAAGCTGATTATCCATAATAATAAAGACTTGAATAAACTCCATTTTAAGAAGATTTGATAATTTATAGAGACTTGTCGGATCAAACTCATAAAACTTAAATCTTGCAGGGTTTATATCCTCATACTCTCGCTCTTTTAATTGAACGACATAGTAGATATTATCACTTGTATATGTTTTGCTAACCCTTTGTATAAAATGCTCACCTGCATCGCCATCACTTATTATTAAAACTTTTTTCATATCCGCTATTTATCTCTTTGCTTACTATCTTCGAGTTTAAGCCACATTTCACTTGTAGATTTTTGCCATACTCTATCTACAAAGTATCCTGTAATTTTAATCCAGTGTTGTGTTTTTTGATTGGAAGTAAAGGAAGTATTTTCTTCCCATTTAGCAATTTCATTTCCATTCATTGCATCATAGATACTTGCATCTTTATTTACACGAAAACTAGATGCTGGAAAATATTCTATAGTTTCAAGGTCCAAAAACTCTTTTCTCATTTGTAAGTTTGGAAATTTATTTTCATCTTTTATTTGGTTATTCAAATTATTAGTATCTTCTTTTTTGTAAATACTTTCTTTGGATTTTAATCTATTTTGCAACTCTTTTATTTTGTTTTCCAAATTTTTTATTTTATTTTTATAATCTTTCTCTTTTTTAGAAATAGGCACATCTGAATCAAGTTCTCTTTTTAAGATTACACTTTTCTCTTTCTCATCTTTTAAAGTAACTCTGCATAATTCTAAATCCTCTTGAGATTTTTCATAGCTCGTTCGCAACGTTGTTATATCATTAACAATAGATTCAATTCTTGCTATTTCATCAGCATTTAAACAGCTGAGTAGTAAGAACAAAGAGAGAAGTGTTTTTTTCATTATTAACCTTTTTTTAAGAGTTTTACACCCATTTCAAGATGATGTGTATATGGAAATTGATCAAAAATTGCCATCTCTATTATATCGTGTGTTTTACTTAATATATCTAAATCCTGTACTAATGTTTCAGGATTGCATGATATGTAAAGGATATGATTGTACCTTGAAACAAATTTACATGAGGCCTCATCCATACCACTTCTTGGAGGATCAACAAATACAGTATGAATGTCATATTGCTGTATATCTATATCTTTCATGCGTTTAAACTCTCGAATGCCATCAAGGGCTTCTACAAACTCTTCCACGCTCATACGAACAAACTCTATGTTTTGTGTAGCATTTAAAAGCATATTTTCTTTTGCTGCATTTATAGAAGATTTTGATATTTCTGTTGCTAAGATTTTATTGAAAATTTGTGCAAATGGAATTGTAAAGTTTCCAGCACCACAATAGAGTTCAAGTAAATCGCCACCTGATGAAGACAAAGCGTTTATAGCCCATTGTATCATTTGCTCATTTATACGAGCATTTGGTTGTGTAAAACTATTTTCTATATGATGAAATTTATACTCTCTTTCATTTACTTTCAAACTCTCTGTGACGTAATCCTGTCCTATAACAACTTTTTGCTTACGTGAACGACCAATAATGTAGATGCCTAATGCATCTGCTACCTTTTTAGCCTTTTCTTCCCATTGTGTATCAAGTCTTCTATGATAAAGAAGTGAAACGACTATCTCTCCATTACTTGAACTTAAAAAATCAGCTCCAAAGAGTTTAGAACCTATATCTTCTTTTTCAATAGCATTGATGAGTTTTGGCATTAATGCCACGATATACTCATTAACTTGAGGACAGGTGTCTATGATAACAATACCCCGCTTTGAGATGTGATTCATAGCATAATGTATCCTATCATCAATATGCCATATTTTAAATTCACTACGGGAGCGATAGTTTGTTTCTAATGATTTAAAAACAGAAATTTCACCTTTATAGTAACTGAAAAATCTTTCTCTATTTAACGCTAACTTTTCATCAAGTTGCGCTTCGTACCCAGATGCATAAACCCTACAAGCACCACATACACCAAAATATTTACAATCCATATATTTCCTTAACTCTTCGTCACTTTATACTTGCTATGAGGTTTCCAATGAGAAGATTCCAACCATCTATAAGTACAAAAACAAGGATTTTAAACGGTAGAGAAATCATTACTGGAGGGAGCATCATCATACCCATAGACATAAGTATAGAGGCAACAACCATGTCAATGACTAAAAATGGTAAGAAAAGAAGAAAACCTATCTCAAATGCTGTTTTTAACTCACTTATGACAAAAGCAGGAATAATAACTGAAAGAGGTACATCATCAATAGTCTTTGGATTTTCCATCTTTCTGATTCTAAAAAAGAGTGCTAAATCTTTCTCTCTTGTATTTCGTACCATAAAATCTTTAAAAGGAAGTGCAGTCTTAGTAAATGCCTCCTCATAACCTATCTCTTGTGCTATATAGGGTTTTATTCCTGATTCATATGCTTTTGTTCCTACTGGTTCCATTACAAAAAATGTCAAAATCATCGCAAGCATTACTAAAAGTTGTGTTGGTGGAACTTGTTGGGTTCCCAATGCTTGTCGTAAAAATCCAAAAACAATGACAAAACGTGTAAACGTTGTCATTACAAGTACCATAGATGGTGCTAAAAATAGGAGTGTTAAAAGAACAAGAACATTAAGTGATGAAACTAATTGTTGCGGGGTATCTGGAGCTGAAAGTTCAAAATTCATAGTTGGAATAGTGACAGTCTCAGCTGCACTTCCTATGGCAATAATGCCAAGAAGTATGAGAAGAACTCTTAACATTACTTCTCTGCTGCCTTATCCAAGATTGAGCCACTTACTTTTTTATTACTCTCTTGTTTTTTTCCATAAAAACGAAGTTCAACACGACGGTTTTTTTCACGACCACTCTGTGTTGCATTTGTTGCTATAGGTTTGTACTGTGCATAACCTGCAGCACTTACTCTAGTAGGATCTACTCCATCTAAAAGTAACTCATGTAAAACAGAAATTGCTCTTGCTGTAGAGAGTTCCCAGTTGTCTTTAAATGGGCTTTCTCTTCCTGGTCCACTGTCATCTGTATGCCCTTGAACGCTCACATCTACATCATTTGGAAGTTCTTCTATAATAAGTGCAATTCTTTTTAAGAACAAAAGTATATCTTGATTCTCTATTGTTGCACTTCCTGATTTAAACAAAAGAGCAGAGGGGAGTTCTATCACAAAACCATCTTGTGCTTCTTCAACTGATATTGCTGGTCCTTGCTGTTTTTCCATCATTTCATTTGCATCATTAGCCGCTTGTTGTACACGATTTACAGTTTCACTCGTTTCATCTTGGGACTCGACAGGTGTTGATTCTTGTATACGTTGCTTTGAGATTTCTGTTTTTGTTCCACCTTCAAGTACACTCATGGCTCCAGAGAGAGAACCTATTGCTTCAGATATCTTTTTTGCATCCATACTCGACATAGAAAGGAGTAAAACGAAAAAGCATAAAAGTAGTGACATAAGGTCACCAAAAGCTGCAAGCCATGCAGGAAGACACTGTTCACAGTCGGGACATTTCTTTTTTGCCATTTAGTTTACTCGTTACTCAAACTGACTTACACGATCAGCAGGAGCCAAATATGCTAATAGTTTAGCCTCGAGAACTCTAGGAGCATCTCCAGATTGAATAGACATAATACCAGAGACAATCATCTCTTTAACCATACTCTCTTCATCATTTCTTATTATTAAAATATTTGATATAGGAGTACCAAAAACATTTCCAATTATTGCACCATACATCGTGGTAAGTAAGGCAACTGCCATAGATGGACCAATTGCTGAAGGATCAGCCATATTTAAGAGCATCGCAACAAGACCAATAAGCGTACCTACCATACCCATAGCTCCTGCAAGCCCGGCCCATTGACCGAAGATAGATGCATTCACTTTATGTCTTGTGCTTGTTTGCTCCATGTCAATTTCTAAAAGTTCGCGAATGGTATCTGGCTCACTTCCATCAATAGCCATAGACAAGCCTTTGCGTAAAAACTCATTTGGTTCATTATTTACTTCACTCTCAAGTGCCAAAATACCATCTTTTCTAGCCTTAGTAGCGAATTCTACTAGCTTTTTGATAAGTTCTAAAACATCCTCTTCAGAAGGTTTTATAGCTTTCATAAAAACTTTTGCAAACCTTTTCATCTGAGCAGGCTTAAATGAAATCATCAAAGCACCTATACTCCCACCAACAACAATCAAAACAGAAGGAATATCTATGTAAGCACCGACTCCAACACCCATCGCCATAGCACCTAAAAGTAGTGCCATAACTAATAAAATACCAATGACCGTGCCTAAATCCATCCAAAAACCTTAGTAGAAATTTATAAGTGGCTTATAATACCACAAAATATATTATTATGAATTTAATAATCTAAATATGTTTGGAGAAGTTTCTCCATATAAACATTTCCTTTTAGCTGCAGTGAACTCACATTTCCCTCTTGAAAAAGAGTTCGATTTTCTTTTAAATCATAAGAGAGACTTCCCTCATTTGTGACAAGTCCAAAGCCATTATCTACCATTATGTAAGCGTTTTCTTTGTAGTCCTTGCAAAACAAATCTCTACTCCAGATAAACGCATTATGTTCTATGTTCAACTGAGAAAGAAGCGTTGCAGCAATATCTCTTTGCGATGCAATTTTTGTATAATTCTTCCCTCGAAACTCTTCTTTAATGACATCTCCATAAAAAAGTACTGGTATATGGTGCCATAAAGGATTTGAACGTGCCCAAGAGCGCGGGGTGTGATGGGAATGATCGGCTGTAAATATAAAGAGCGTATTTTTATACCAAGGCTCTTTTTTTGCCTCTTTTATAAACTCTCCTATAGATTTATCCGTGTAATAGACAGAGTTAATATAGCTTTTATCTGCTCCACCCCATTCTAGTACATCCTCCATAGGTTGATCATAGGGAGAGTGCGAACTGAGTGTAAACATAGAACTAAAAAATGGCTCTTTTAATGTTGATGTTTTATCTTTAAAATACTCAAGCATATATCCATCATGGTATCCAAGTACTCCCTCTTTTAAGGAGTCCATATTTATATTTTTATTCTCTTGAATAGTATCAAAACCATTTCCATACATATAAGAAGTTAAATTTCCATATTGAAGTTGTCCTCCAAAGAGAAACATTGTTTCGTAACCATTTGCTTTCAAACTCTGCGTTAAAAATGGAAGTTTATAAAATTTTGCTGGTAAATTTGTCATATAGGTTCCAGCGATAGCAGGCCAACCTGAAAGCACAGAAGGCAATCCTTCGTGCGATAGCGTGGCACTAGAGTATGTGTTCGTAAACAAGATACCCTCTTTTGCCATACGCATTACATTTGGTATAGCCTCTTGATACTTTACATCATCTATAAAATCTCCTGCAAGAGACTCCCAAAAAACGAGGACAACATTTGGTCGTTTTGTAGTTAATATGCCAGGTCTCTCACAATCGTTACGTGTACCCATCAACTCTTCTAAAATGGCCTCTTTTTTCTTCTCATCTAAATTAATTCTATACTTGTTGTCTCCATCTATAACAGCCTGATTTTCTGTAATACTATGAACAAAATTATACACGGTGCTTATTGCTAAATCATTATAAACTTTATGTTTGGAAAAATAAACATTACTCTGAGAAATAGGAATCTTTTTATACCCACCACGAGCACCCAAAAATATAATGCCTGGCATAAGAAGGAAAAAAAGTAATGTCGCAGAAAGGTTTCTTCTATTTGTTACATCATAACTCTCATAAAGCTTCTTTGTCAGTTTATAAAACAGTACTAAAACTACCACTAGTATGGCAGTTAACAACATTGTTAGCACTACAGGATTAGAAGCTATTGCTTCATCTGGATGCTTCATATAGTTAAAAATTTTAAAGGTTGGTTTTTCTTCCCATTCATTATAAATACCAAGCTCTATAATATAGATTGCACTTGAGAGAAAAATCATAACATAGGTATAAAAGAACATAATTACTTTGATGATTTTTGATTTTAAAAGAGAGTTTATAGTAAGTAAAAGCCAAGGAATAACAACAAAGATAGATGCTGTAGCTATATCTAAACCTAATGCATGAGTATATGCTAAAATTATGTCCGCAAAAGGGTTTGCAACGACTTGAAGTTTATTAAAATAGTAGAGTACAAAAATACTCCTCCATGTCTCAATAAAAAGCAGGTAGAGAAAAAAGTGCTTCAGCAGAGTCCCAAAAATATTTTTTACTTCTATCTTAAAAGCACTCTTCATTGAACTCTTCCTCACTCTAATTGAAATGAAATTGTAGCAATTTAGTAATAATAAATTAATAACGATAGTGTATAATTAGAATATCAAACATCTAGGATACCGCTACTATATGCTCAATATTTATCAAACACCCAAGAAAAGTGCCTACATAATCATACTTTTTTTAGCAATAGCTTCTACAATTTATAATGCTTTTTTACCGCTTCATGGAGATGAAGCTTACTACTGGATGTGGAGTCATCATCTTCAAGCTGGGTACTACGACCATCCACCTATGATAGCTTATATGATTTACTTTTCAAACTTTATCTCTGAAGATGCTTGGGGCGTGAGACTTGTTAATATTTTCAATATGACAGTTGCTTCTGTTTATATATTTAAATTTACAAAGCTTCTTAGCGATGACAAAACAGCACTTACTGCCATACTTATATTTTCATCTGTTCTACTTACACACGCAGGGTTTATATTTGCCACGCCAGACTCACCACTCACGCTCTTTTGGACACTAAGTCTTTACTTTTCTTACAAAGCTGTTTTTGAAGGAAAGCTCAAAGATTACATACTTGCAGGTATCTTTTTAGGCATGGTAATGTTGAGTAAATACTCAGCAATTTTACTTGTCCTTTCACTCATACTTTTTTTACTTATTAAAAGACGTGATGTTTTTTTAAACCCTTATATGTATCTCACAGCCTTCATCGCTGTACTAGTGATTTCGCCTATGCTCTACTGGAACTATCAGCATGATTGGATTAGCTTCTTGTTTCAACTAAACCACGGAACAACACCTACCTATGAGATTCGTCCTTGGTTTATTTTTGAATTTTTTATTGCTCAATTTGGTGTGTTTTCTCCAGTTTTTGCAGGGCTTCTTTTCTTTTTCCTTATCAAAGACAAGCTCTACATTAAAGATGATAAACTTTTTTTCTTATCTTTAAGTACTGCGGTTATTCTTCTTTTCTTCTTATACAAAAGTTTTTATATGAGTATGGCACCAAGTTATGGGGCTCCAGCCTACATTAGTGGAGCAATTATTTTGGCTATCATTATTGCAAAATATGACCTTCAAAAAACATTTAAAATTGGTTTAGCGATTGCTATTGTTATGACACTTTTGGTCCGTGTTGCCATGATTACAAACTTAGCTCAACTTCAAAAATATATGTATAAGCCACAAGAAATTGTAGAACGCTTCCATACACATGCAAGAGAAGGAGACACCTTCTACGGGGCACATCTTACAACTGCAGCATACTTAAAGTTTTATCTTCCAGGTCATCCTGATACCGATGTGGGAATAGATGAGCGATACTCTCAATATGATATGTGGAGAGATGAGGCAACATGGCACAAAGACGGTTTAGTTTTAGCACGTAACACACGACGAGATGCTGAACTTCAAAAGTACTATAAAAATGTTGAGCTAATTGACACCTATGTTGTGATTCCAAATCAGCGTATCTTTTATACCTATAGAGTTTCAGACCCTATAAAATAGACTACACTACACCTATAAAATGTAACATCCTATTCAAATTACTTCTATAATTATTACAACTACACAACATTTCTTCTCTCTATATTACAAAATGATTACTATTTAAAATTTGTTTTTGTTTAATTAAGTTACAACTAATATTGCTTAAGTAAAATTCTTGTTGTCGTAACATACAAGGATTAAAAATGTTCAAAATAAAAATCATAGCAACACTAATAGTAATTATCAGCTTGTTTTTGATAATAAACTATTCCTCTAATGGAGAACAAAACTCCATTTCTCATTTAACGAAAGCTGAACCATTAGTTGGGCAAAAGCAAGATGTTCCCAGCTACAAAGATATCTTTAAAGATAAAACAAGAGAACATTCATTAGAAGAGTATGAAAGTGCTCAACACATGAAAGAGATTCAAGAGAAATCTCAAAAACTAATAGCTGAAGTTGACTTAATGATTAAAAATAAACATTTAACTCTCCCTCACAAAGAAGCATCTGAAGAAGATAAAGAAAAAATGCAGCTAGTACATAAACAACTAGACAAACTTAAACAACAATTAGAGGAGTTACACCATGAAAATTAAGAGTATTATCTTTGCAATTGTATTACTAATTGCATCAAACCTATATGCAAACACTGTAAGTAATTTACAAGGTAAGTTATCTGTAAATAGTGGCACACTCAATTATAGTATTCCTCTCAATCTACCTGTAGGAACTGCTGGCGTTCAACCAAAGTTATCATTAAATTATAACTCAAATGGTGGAAATGCTTACTTTGGTGAGGGTTGGGGGATGTCAGGTTTAAGTGCTATCTCAAGATGTGGTTCTAACTTCACCTTTGATGGAAAGAAAAGAGGGGTCGAATATGATGACGAAGATAATATCTGTATGGATGGACAGAGATTAGTAGTCGTCCCCCCTGGAATTAAATGGGGTACAAACTCTGAGTACAGGACTAAAATAGATACTTACTCTAAAATAGTCTATGATGGCAATAATTTTAAAGTATGGACAAAAGCAGGTGATATAAAAGAGTACAGTCTTAAAAATAGAAACTGGTTTCTCTCAAAAGTAAGTGATAGATTTGGAAATAGTATAAATTATCATTATGTTTCAAATACTACTGAAGTGTATTTAGGAAGTATAACGTATGCAAACAATGAAATTGTTTTGAATTATGAGGATAAGCCAGACAAATTTAACGGTTATAGTTATGGAAATAATATACAAATAACTAAACGAGTAAAGTCTATTGACATTAAAAGTGCAAATGTAATTCTAAGAACATATAATCTTACTTATTCTGATCAATTGAGTAGTCTTGATAAATCAGTCCTTATAAACATTAGTGAATGTAAAAATAATACTTGTCTAAAGCCTTTAGAATTTGATTATGATAATAAAAACACTATATCTCTCTCACCACCTATTACCGTTGTTGAAAGCTTTGGTTATGGACAAACTTGGAGAAATGAGTATCATCCTCGAATGTTAGCAGATATGAATGGTGATGGATTAACAGATATAGTTGGTTTTGGGACAGGAGGTGTGTCAGTCTCTTTTAATAAAGGAAACAATAAATTTGACATGCCTATCACCGTTGTTGAAAGTTTTGGTTATGGACAAACTTGGAGAAATGAGTATCATCCTCGAATGTTAGCAGATATGAATGGTGATG
>JBFHKA010000026.1:0-31606 GCA_041595535.1 Sulfurimonas sp.
GACATGATGTACGCAGGGACACTAAGCTACTTTGCACAACTCCAAGCGCAACATGAACTAGCAGGTTTAGCATCAAAAGTAAAAAATGGTCTTTTAGCAGGAAAAGGGATATTTGGGTATGAACCAAAAGTGATTTATCTTCAACATTAGTTCTTAGAAATGACAGTAACCAAATTTTCTATTACGAAGTTACTTAAACTTCGTAATCTGCTTTAAACTTCACATAACGAGATGCTGAAGCGTAAAGCTCTTTTACTTCATCCTCAGTTAATTCTCTTACGACTTTTGCAGGACTTCCCATAATGAGTGAACGGGGTGGAAATATTTTGTTTTTTGTTACAAGTGCTCCAGCTCCAACTATACTTTCTTTTCCTATGACTGCACCATCTAGTATGGTTGCGCTCATTCCTATAAGACAAGCATTTTCTATGGTACAGCCATGAAGCATAACACGGTGACCAACTGTAACATCATCACCTATGATAGTTGGATTACCATCACTTCTGTCCGCTTTTTTATGGTGTGTGATGTGTACCATGCTTAAGTCTTGTATGCTTGTGCGTGAGCCTATTTTGATGTAGTGAACATCGCCTCTTACAACTGTACCAAACCAGATTGAAGAGTCCTCTCCAATTTCAACATCGCCTATAACATCAGCAGATGGAGCTATCCATGTGCCTTTGCCTATTTTTGGAGTAAAATTTTTAAATATATGTATCATAATTAACTCTCCATAAAAAGTCGATTTGCAATATTTTGTACATCAGGTGATGTCATTTTTTTTGTAGCTTTTGCAATACGATTGACATAATCTTCTAAAAGCTTATGATTGTTAATCATGCGAGAAGGGTCATGTTTTACTTTAACATAGCTTCCATCCCTTTGGAGTTCATGTGCGAGCATATTGTCTGAACATTGGAGTTGAAGTATACGTAAAATCTTCTCTTTAGATGCTTCATCTTTTATGCCTGTGAGGAGTTCTACTCTACGTACTAAGTTTCTTGGCATCCAGTCTGCACTAGAGATGTAGACCTGTGTAGCGTCATTTTTGAAGTAAAATGCTCTTGGGTGTTCGAGATACTTTCCAATGATAGAAACAACAGAAATATTTTCACTTACACCCTGAATACCAGGTTTTAAACAGCAAATACCTCGCACAATAAGTTCAACTTTTACACCTGCTTGACTTGCTTTGTAGAGCCCTCGAATGACATCTTCATCCACAAGTGAATTTACTTTTGCAATAATATGACCTTCTGAACCCTTTCTAAGTTCATTTTGAATCAGAGAGAGAAGTTTAGGCTTTATTTGTGATGGTGCCATATAGAGTTCGTTGAGTTTTCCTTTGTTACTAAAGCCAGATAAAAAGTGAAAAAATCTTGTTAAATCATTCGTGATTTCATCTTTAGATGTAAAGTAACTCATATCGCTATAAATTTTTGCTGTAGATGGGTTGTAATTACCAGTTCCTATATGTGCATATTGTTTTAGTTTCCCATTTTTACGTCTTGTAATAAGTGCAGCTTTTGCATGAACTTTGAAACCTTTAATACCATAAATAACATGTGCACCCGCTGTCTCCAATGCTTTTGCCCAAATAAGGTTGTTCTCTTCATCAAATCTAGCTTTTAGCTCTACCATTACAGTCACTTGTTTTCCTGATTCACTTGCATCCATAAGTGCTTTAACAATCGGAGAATTTGTTCCTGAGCGATAGAGTGTCATCTTAATAGAGACAACATCTGGGTCTTTTGTAGCAGTTTGGATGAGCTTAATAACAGGTTCAAAACTTTCATACGGATGATACAGAAGTACATCCTGATTTTCAAGCGTTGTGAAAATATTTTCATTGCTATCAAAAGGTGGAAGTGTTTTTGGCTTAAAAGGTGGAAGAAGTAGATGTGCAAAATCCTTATTTCCAACAATTTGCCAAAGACTTGAGAGATTTAAAAAAGTATGAAATCTATAGATGTCATCTTTGTAGACATGTGTATGGCGGTTGAAAAAGTTTATAATCTCTTCATCTCCATTAATTCCTACTTCAAGACGAACCATTTCCCCTTTACGGCGAAGTTTTAGTCCCTCTTCTAGTATCTCCATGAAGTCATCTGCTTCCTCTTCTTCTATCTCTATATCGGCGTTACGTGTGACTCTAAAAGCAGCATATTTTATAAGTGAATATCCAGGAAAGAGGTCTTCAACATGCTGTGATACAAGACTTTCAATTGGCACATAAATACCACTGGAGAGTTCTATAAAACGTGGAAGTACACGAGGTATACGAATCAAACCAAAACGCTCAACTGAAGTATCATCTTTATCAGTAAGTTTTACTATAAGTCCAAAACTAAGATTATTTAGGTGTGGAAAAGGGTGTGTCGCATCTATGGCAATAGGTGTAATAACTGGATAAATATTTTCTTTGAAGTATCTTCCAAGGGTATGTTTTTCATGCTGCGTTAAAGTACTATATAATTTAATGACAATACCTTCATCTTCTAATTTTTTTAAGATGCCATTCATGCAGTGTTCAACAACTTGTTGCTCTTGATGAAGGTAAGTTCGTATTTCACGAAGTTGTTGAAGAGGAGTGAGTTTGTCTGCCCCAGAAACAATGATGCCAGCTGTAAATAGTTTTTTAAGACCAGCCACACGAATCATGTAAAATTCATCTAAATTAGTACCATAAATTGCTAAAAATTTCAGACGTTCTAAAGGTGGTAAAGACTCATCTTGTGCCTGTTTTAGTACTCTAGTATTAAATTGTAACCATGACAATTCACGATTATTATAGAGATTTGGATTTTTAAGATTTAACATATGTTTGTAACCTAATCAGTTATTTTTTCTTATTATATCCAATGTGCGATTACTATTTAATAACACCACTCCCTTTATAGTTTGCTGCATGATAAATTGTAGTTGCATTCTTGCGTCCATAGTATTGCAAAAGAAGTTTCTGAATGGTGGGTTCTATGGATGGTGCAAACCAAGCATTATTGCTTGTGGCAATTAAAAAATCTACATCTCCTTCATAAAGCTCTTGACACGTTGCTTCATAACAAATTGCATTTCTAAATTTTATACCTTTAACAATAAAGTCCGTTGGTTTATCTGCCTTAACAAAGTCACTTCCTCCTGCAAAGAAAGTATCATTAATAATTTTTTGTGCAAATTTTGGAAGTGGAATATACTCGCCAAAAGGAACTAAAACTAATTTTTTTGCAATCTTATAAGAACCATCTTGAAACATATAGGTAACATTATAATTGTGCTTGTTTTCAAGAAGAAGTGAACCTGCAATGATGGTTATGTTTTTAGAAGCTTTGAGAAGCTCCTCTATAAGTTTTGGACTTTTGTTCATATAGAGCGGAAAAACAGACTCGGGTAAGACAACTACATCATACTTTTGTGCTACTGCTTTTTGGATTTCATCAAAGACCATAGCAATAGTTGGAGAGAGAGCTTCTCTTGTCCATTTATACTCTTGTTTTACGTCTGTTGTGACAAGTTTAATCTTGAGTGGAGCATCTTTTTGAGGTGCGTAACCATAGTTGCACGTAACGACTAAAAGAAGCAGAGGTAAATACTTCAAACGGTTATCTAAAAGAGAGGGCAAAGAGAGTGCTACAAGAAGAGCTGCGAGTTGATACTTAAAGATACCAATGTAACTATTTACAAAAAGGAGTTCTATCTGTAACCAATTCCAATGAAAAGGTTCTACAAAGCTCAAACCAAAAAGTAATAAAGCACGAATAAGAGCATTATTAGTAAAGTAAAGAGGTAGAAAAAATAGAAGATAAATAACTCCAAAAGCAAAGGTGATAATTGGTTCCATATAGCCAACACCTTGGTACTTGAAACTATAGCCTATCCAGTAAAACCAGAGAATTCCTATGAGAAAACCAGCAACTAAAATGGAGCGTTTTGGAATATATAAAAAGAGTCCTAAAGCAGCAATACCAAAGAGTGTATTGATAACTTTATAGGTCATACCAAACGCCTCAAAGTAGATAAAAGCACTAAAAAGAAGAGCTGTGAGTGTACCTAAGAGAAAGTCTTTTGTAAATCTGTTCATGATGAAATTGTACTCAATTTAGACTACTATTAGTATAATTTTTGTATAATCGCCAGAATTTAACCACAAGAAGGAAGTTTAACCATGGATATAATATCTCAACTGTTGCCATTCGTATTTTTAATTGCAATTATGTATTTCGTCATCATTCGCCCACAACAAAAAGAGGCTAAAGCTAAAATAGCTATGATTGAAGCTTTGAAAAAAGGCGATAAAGTTATCACAACAGCTGGGTTTATAGTTGTAATTGAGAAAGTTGAAGAACATTTTTTTAGTGTTAAAATAAACGATAATACAACTGTTAGAGTGACAAAAGATTCCATCGCAAAGAAGTATGAGGATGCAGCTTAATTATCGCATAGTCGTTTTCGCATTAGCGATAGTTTTTGGTATTGTTTTTTCTGCACCTTCTCTGTTACAAACAGAGGGTGGAAAAAAAGTTACCTTGGGGCTTGACCTTCAAGGTGGACTTCATATGCTTCTTGGTGTAAAAACAGAAGAAGCTACAAAGAGTCGTATAAAGTCTATAACTGCGAGTATCAAGCATTTTGCAGAGAGAAATGACATTCTCATTGATGGACTTACATTTGATGATACGTCTATTAAGTTTGAATTTTTAGATAGTGATGATAAAAATGCGCTTAACACATTTCTTACAAAAATAGATGGGCTTAAAATTGCTACAAATGCTCAAAATTTCTCAATTACATTAACTCCTGAAGAAATCATTAAAACGAAAAAGCAAGCAGTTGATCAAGCCATAGAGACAATTCGTAACAGACTTGACCAGTTTGGTCTTACTGAACCAGTTGTTGCGCGTCAAGGTGACGAGAAAATTCTTGTTCAATTAGCTGGAATTAAAACGCAAGAAGAGGAACAACGTGCGCGTGAGCTTATTTCTCGTGCGGCGAAACTTGAACTTATGGCTGTGGATGAAGATAGAAATGCTCGTGTTTACAATATGAGTAGTTCAGATGCAGCAGCGTATGGGGATGAGATTTTATCGGATGTAAAAAATCCTTCTATAAAATATCTTGTTCGCGAGATACCTATTTTAGATGGTGGAATGCTAACAGATGCTTCTATGGGTTTTGACCAAAACAACAGACCTCTTATAAACTTTAAATTAAATGCAGAGGGTGCAGAGATATTTGGAGACTTTACAGGTCGTAATGTAGGAAAACGCTTGGCTGTTGTTTTAGACAACAAAGTATATTCCGCTCCAAATATTAACGAACGTATCGGTGGTGGAGCAGGGCAGATTTCTGGAAGCTATACTGTTATGGAAGCAAAAGATTTAGCTATTGCTCTTCGTTCAGGTGCTTTACTTGCTCCAATTTATTTGATGGAAAAACGTTCTGTTGGTCCTAGTCTTGGTGCTGATAGCATTCAAGCAAGTCTTGTGGCTCTTATTGGTGGTTTTGTTCTAGTTATTCTTTTTATGATGGTTTACTACCGTTTAGCAGGTGTGATAGCAAATATTGCTCTTATTGCAAACTTGTTAATACTCTTAGCTGTAATGAGCCTTTTTGGTGCAACACTAACACTTCCTGGTATGGCAGGTATTGTCCTTACTGTCGGTATGGCAGTGGATGCCAATGTAATTATCTCAGAGCGTATACGTGAATTGATTTATGAAGGTAAGTCAATGCATAAAGCCATAGAAGATGGGTACTCAAATGCAATGCGTGCTATTTTAGATGCAAACATTACGACACTTATAGCTTCGGTAGTTCTATATGCTTACGGAACAGGTGCTATTAAAGGTTTTGCTATTACTATGAGTATTGGTATTTTAGCTTCTATGCTAACTGCTATTTTAGGAACACATGGAATTTATCAGATGTTTGAGAGCAAAATACAAAAAAGTAAAAACTACAAACTATGGTTTGGGATTAAGGGGTAGATATGGAATTTTTTAAATACACAAAAACCTTTAATTTTATGGGTAAATCAAAGTTAGCAATGATTTTATCAGTCATTATGGTTTTATCATCGTATGCATTGTTAGCTACAAAGGGTTTAAACTATGGCGTTGATTTTGCTGGTGGAACAGTTGTTCAAGTAAAATATACTACTACAGCACCTTTAGATGCAATGCGTGAAAAACTTAAGTCAAACGAGCTTTTTGATGGCTCGTCTATAAGTGAATTTGGTTCTCCTGAGGAAGTTGTTATTCGTATGAAAACAACTACAGGAAATGTTACGACTGATATTGGTGATATTACACGTAACGCTCTTATGGGAACAGGTGAATTTGAAATTCGCCGTGTTGATATTGTTGGACCAAAAGTTGGAAGTGAGTTAAAAGAGAAGGGAATTATGTCCCTTGTTTTAGCTGTGCTTGGAATTTTAGTCTATGTTGCATTTCGATTTGAGTGGCGTTTTGCTGTTGCTTCTATCATTGCATTAATTCATGACGTCTCTATTGCACTAGGAGCTATAACACTTGTAGGTTTAGATGTAAACTTAGATGTTTTAGCAGCACTCCTTACTATACTTGGGTATTCTCTTAACGATACTATTATTGTATTTGACCGTATACGAGAGGGTGTGAGTAACTCTAAAAATAGCGATCTTTCAAATATTATTAATGAGTCTGTAACAAGAACATTGGCAAGAACGACACTGACATCACTCACGACTTTCTTTGTGGTATTTACACTCTTTATGTTTGGTGGCGAGATTATTCATGCATTCGCATTTACACTTTTAGTAGGTGTTGTTGTGGGTACATACTCATCTATCTTTGTTGCTTCTCCAATCCTTCTATGGTTTGGTTTTGATGTGAAAAACTATCATGCAAAATTAGCAGCAAAAGCAAAACAAGAGGCAGAGAAGCAAAAAATGCGTGAGCAGTTTGAATCGGGTGTTATGTAGAGTTTTGATATACTTAAAAATAGAGAATTAAATAAAAGGAAAATGTGATGGATTGGGGAAAAGTAATATACGTATTTTTTTCATTGATGAGTTTAACATCAATAGCGGGTTTTTTGTATGAAAATACAGCGGTATCTCTCTTTATAGCGGCGAGTGTAAATCTTATTTCAACGATTTTGAAAATTGGAGTAAGAAATTTACTCTCAGCAGAGCTTCTAGCATCATCATTAGTTGCAGATTTACACCTCATTCCAGCTTTTGTATTTTTAGTTATTATTGGAGATGATTCTTGGGCAATAGCACTCGCAATCGGTGCATTAATAGCAAACGTTTTCTCGATGGGACTTGTCTACATTGAGAGTTCAAAAACACACGAAGAGTATTAACAAATACTCTTTGTAAAGCAGTTGTTAATTTTAAGCTTTTAATAAAGTCAGAAAAATGCTTTTCTTAAAAGCTTCACTCCTTTGGAGTTAGAGTAAATATTTATAGGATTAAAAACATTGGAATACATTTCACAAACGATAGAAAAAAAATGGCAAGAGTATTGGAAGCAAAACGATAGCTTTGAGCCTAGTGAAGATTTCACGCAAGAGAAAAAATACATCTTAAGTATGTTCCCGTTTCCAAGTGGGCGCTTGCATATGGGGCATGTTAGAAACTACTCAATTAGTGATGCACTCGCACGTTATTATAGACAACAAGGTAAAAATGTTCTCCATCCAATAGGCTTTGATAGTTTTGGTATGCCAGCGGAAAACGCGGCTATTAAAAATGGTTCTCATCCTAAGGGCTGGACGTATGACAACATTGAGTATATGAAAAATGAGTTTTACTCTTTAGGTTTTTCATTTTCTCGTAAACGTGAGATAGCGACTTCAGATGAACTCTATACAAAGTTTGAACAAGGCTTTATTATTGACATGTTCAACAAAGGTCTTTTATATCGTGAAAAAGGCATGCTTAACTGGTGCCCACACGATCAAACTGTTCTTGCAAATGAGCAGGTTGTAGATGGCTGTTGTTGGAGATGTGACACTCCTATTGTTAAAAAAGATATGAACCAGTACTACTTCAAAATCACAGCCTATGCAGATGAACTTTTAGAAGATTTGAAAAAACTTGAGGGTGGTTGGCCAAAACAAGTTCTTACTATGCAAGAAAACTGGATAGGAAAATCAAATGGACTTGCATTTGACTTATTCTTTGATGAAGAGAGTAAAGCAAAGTTAAATGCAGAATTTAATGGCTTTGATGTCTTTACAACACGTCCAGATACTATCTATGGAGTCTCTTATACAGCGCTCGCTCCTGAGCATAAAATAGTTACTTATATGATTGAAAATAATCTGTTACGTGCGGATATAGTTGAGCAGATAAAAGCTATGAAAAACAGCTCATCTATAGATAGACAAAAAGAGAAATCTGGTGTTGCTTTAGGACTTGATGTAATCCATCCTTTAACAGGTAAAAAGGTTCCAGTTTGGATAGCAAACTTTGTACTTATGGATTATGGAAGTGGAGCAGTTATGGCTGTTCCTGCGCATGATGATAGAGATTATGATTTTGCAAAAAAATATGACCTTCCAATCAATGCAGTTATTAAGCCAATTGAGGGTGAATTAGATATATCAAAATCTGCTTTTACAGAAGTTGGAGAGTTATTTAACTCCGCTGAGTTTGATGGTATGAACTCTAAAAAATCTCAATACAACATTATCCAGATGTTTCAAGAGAGAGGTTTAGGTAAAAAGACGACTAACTACAAACTCAAGGATTGGGGTGTTTCTCGTCAGCGTTACTGGGGTGCTCCTATTCCTTTTGTGCATTGTGATTCGTGTGGAATTGTAATGGAGAAAAAAGAGAATCTTCCTATTGCACTTCCTGATGATGTTGAAATTACAGGAGAAGGAAATCCTCTTGATAATCATCCAACATGGAAACATTGTAAATGTCCAGAGTGTGGAGGTGATGCCTTACGTGAGACAGATACAATGGATACTTTTGTGGAATCCTCTTGGTACTTTTTGCGTTTTTGTGCATCTCCAGTGAATATGCAAACTGAAGCATTCTCGAGTGAACAGTTGAAATATTGGATGGGCGTAGATCATTATATCGGTGGGATTGAACATGCTATTTTACACCTACTTTATGCAAGATTTTTTACAAAAGTTTTTCGTGATTTAGGATACTTAGAGTTTGATGAGCCTTTTGATAAACTCCTTACACAAGGTATGGTTTTAAAAGATGGTGCGAAGATGTCAAAATCTAAAGGCAATACAGTGGACCCTGATGCGATTATTGAGAAGTACGGTGCAGATACAGCACGTCTTTTCATTCTCTTTGCAGCACCACCAACGCAAGAGTTAGAGTGGAATGACAATGCTGTAGATGGAGCACATAAATTTATTAAAAGATTTTTTGATAGAAGCTCAAATGTTGTGCCATCAGAGTCTATTGCAGTGATAGAACATAACTCTTTAAGTAAAGAAGAAAAATTCGCACGTAAGAAAGTTTATGAAGCTCTACAACGTTCAGAAGATGTTTACCAAGAGCGATATACTTTTAATACTATGATTGCCGGTGTTATGGAAGCGATGAACGCTTTAAATCTACAAAGTAATGCAGATGTTTGGAGTGAAGGGTATTGGATACTTAGCTCAATTATGGAGCCAGTTATTCCTCATGTTTGTTGGGAAATAAGTGAAAAATATTTCAATCTGAAAAATCTCACGCGACAAAATATTTTAGAAGAAGTTTTTGTTGAAGATAGTATTACTTTAGGTGTTTCCATTAATGGAAAACGTAGAGGTGAGATTGAAGTTGCTATAGATGCTTCGAATGAAGAAGTCTTAGTAGCTGCCAAAGAAGTTGTTGCAAAATGGTTAGAAGGCAAAGAGCTTGTAAAAGAGATAGTTGTCCCTAAAAAAGTTGTTAACTTGGTTATAAAAGGCTAATTATGAAACTGCTACTAGTGTTTTTACTCCTTCTTATGAGTGGATGTGGGTACAAACCTAGTTCTAAATATGCAAGAACTGTAGTCGGTGAGAAGGTGAGTACAAGTATTACTATCTCAGCACAAGATCCAGAAAATACCGTGCTTATAAAAGATGCTGTAGATTTAGCTATTATAAAAGTCTTTCGCGCTTCTTTAACAGATAAAGCATACTCTGACACGCACCTGAATTTTAGTATATCTCCACCGACATATACGGCAGTTCAATATGATAGCGATGGTTTTATTGTGGCATATCGTGCTACAATAGTTCTGTCTATATTAAGAGAGTCTAAAGATACAAAGAAAAGTTATAGTGCAACAGGAACATATGATTTTTCTGTTGTTCCTAATGCAGTTATTACAGATCAAGAGCGTTTTGACGCGATTAAGTACAGTGCTATTAAAGCAATATCATCGTTTATTGCTCAGGTTTCAGCTGAAGGTTCAAGAGCACAAAGTGAGGAGTAAAGAATGACTATTCAAGCGATAATTAATAATGCAATAAAGCGTTTAAAGGCAGAAGGAAAACTTCTCACACCAGATTTTTATGCTGAGGCTTTTTGTAAAGAAGCAACAGCCGCAAATATGCAAGTTGAAGATTGTAATCATATAGAAAAATTTTCTAAAACTTTAAATAAAGAGTTCCAACAAGATTTAAAAAATTATAGAATTAAAACTATGTCAGAGTTGGTTCGTTTTTTGATTTCAAAATTAAATAGAACAAACCCAACACAGTGCATGGATACTTTAGAAGCACAAACACTTCTTACAAAAAGAATTTTACAAGTTGTAGAGGTTCTTCATAATAGAGAAGCTGCCGAACTTGCACAAAGAAGTTTAGAGTTGTTAAACTCAGCTACAAGAGCG
Organism: Sulfurimonas sp.; assembly: GCA_041595535.1. Classification (GTDB taxonomy): domain Bacteria; phylum Campylobacterota; class Campylobacteria; order Campylobacterales; family Sulfurimonadaceae; genus Sulfurimonas. The sequence continues at coordinate 10,824 of JBFHKA010000026.1, forward strand.
GACCAATTGGACCAATTCCGACAGAGATGGGTTAATTTTCTAACAACGTATGATGATACTTTTTTAAAAAAATTATCTGCTTTAGGAAGTGTTGATAGTAAAGATTTAAAAGCAAGTATTGAAAATTTACAAATAGACCCACATGTTCAATCTTCAAATATAGATTTAGAAAAAATAGCCAGACTACTTATTTCCTCTTTTGTCCCTTCCATTGCATCGAGTGTAAATGATACCATTGCAAATTTAAGTGAGAAAATAAGAAATAATCCTGCACTCTTAGAGAGTGTTTCTGTCGAGAGAGAAGTAAAATCTGCAATCTCTTTAAGAATAGCACTCGATAAAGAGAGTGTTAAAGAAATGGTAGCTTCTATAGATGGTGTCTTAGATAAACTCTCTCTAAGACTCATTGATATGATAGAGCGTTCAGACTCTTCTACTGAGGAGATACAGGCTATTAAAAAAGAGCTCGAATCCTACTCCTATGAGACTACAAGTGATTTTAAACTTGCACATAAAAAACTTTTTACTATTGCTGTTGCTTTGGAAGAAAACACACAACTTTTAAGTCAAGATTTAAAAGACCATAATGGGGAGATAAATGCTCTAAGTCAAAAGGTAAGAAAATTAGAAAAAGAGCTTGAAGAAGTAAAAAAAGATTCAAAAGAAGACTTCTTAACAAAACTCTATAATAAACGTGCTCTTGATGAATTCCTTACTATGAAAGAAGCAGAGTTTGAACGTTACAATAGAAATTTTTCAATTATTATGTTTGATTTAGATCACTTTAAAGAAGTAAATGACAACTTTGGACATGAAGCTGGAGACGCTATTTTATCAGCATTTGCAAAAATACTCAAAAAAGAGTGTAGAAGCGTAGATATTGTAGGACGTTTTGGTGGAGAAGAGTTCCTCGCTCTGTTAAGTGAAACAGACACACAAGGGGCTGTGATTTTGGCTGAGAAAGTGAGAAACCATGTTAAACAAGCTCGTTTTATGTATAAAGGAAAACGTATAGAAGTGACAGTAAGTGCTGGTTTAAGTGAGCGAGTAAAACATGTATCACTGCAAGCTACAGTAAATTCCGCAGACGAATATCTCTATAAAGCAAAAAAAGATGGACGTGATAGAGTTGAGTACAAGAAGTAAATGCTAGAGAGCTTTTTAAATACGAAACCACTCTATTATAATGAAATAGATTATGAGCGAATGCCTCGTGTTTATGCAACAATTAAAAAAAATCTAAAACTTCCAAAAATTATTCATATCATTGGAACCAATGGTAAAGGAACGACAGGAAGATTTTTAGCTACAGCCCTTTACTCTTTAGGCTTTGTAGTTGGGCATTATACTTCTCCACATATTAAAAAGTTTAATGAACGTATTTGGCTTAATGGTAGTAATGTGGAGGATGTTACGCTCAGTAGTGCACACACACAACTCCTCTCATTTCTTACTAAAGAGGATGCAGACTCTCTAAGTTACTTTGAATATACAACACTTCTAGCTCTGCTTGTTTATCAAGAGTGCGAATATGTAGTTCTTGAAGCAGGACTTGGCGGTGAGCATGATGCGACTGCTGTTTTTGAAAATATTTTAACTTTAATTACTCCTATTGGCATAGATCATGAAGCTTTTTTAGGTAACACAATAGAAAAAATAGCAACAACAAAATTAAGCGCCATTCAAAAGCATGCTATTGTAGGTAAGCAAATAGAAAGCGATGTATATAAAGTTGCAGATAAAATAGCTAAAGAGAAGCATGTTGAGATTAAAACATATGCAGAGTTTTTAAACAATAGTGATGTCGAGAAGATAAAAAAAATTACAAGTAAATTAAATTTAGCAGAGTATCTTCAAGAGAATCTCTCTTTATCTATAGCAGCACTAAAGTTTTTGAATATAGCGTATGAAGTAGAAAATTTTCAAGAGGCTAAACTCTTTGGAAGACTCACACAATTTAGAGAAAATATCATAGTTGACGTAGGGCATAATGCTCTAGCAGCTCAGAGAGTATATGAGAGTTTAAAAGGAAATAAATATATATTGGTTTATAATAGTTATAAAGATAAAGATTATAAAAAAATATTGAAAATCTTGCAACCTCTTATTTCGCATGTTGAGATTATCAAAGTGGAAGATGCACGAATAGAATCTCAAAACAAGTTAGAAGAAGTAATGCAAAACTTAGGTATAGACTATAGAGACTTTGTTACAATTCAGAGGCAAGAGAAGTACTTAGTTTTTGGTTCATTTAGTGTGCTTGAGAAATTTTTAAAGGTAGTTGATGAGTAAGCATTTTACTATTACTATACATGATGATAATGGTGTAAAGCAATTTAATCTTCATAAATTTGTAAAGCAAGTATTTTTGTATATTTTTGCTATTTTAGCAGCTGTTGGAGTTATTGCTGTTGGAACTATTCTCTATCTTAATAGTAGTGTAGATGCTATACAAGAGAAAAAAAAAGGTATAGAAAAAGCTTATAGAGTCCTTGAAGAAAAGAACAAAGCACTCCAAGAAAATATGAGTATAACAAACGAAAAGCTTCTTCATAAAAAAGAGGAGTTAGACGAACTCTCAGACTCTCTCTCAGAGATAGAAATGCTCATTGGTATAACACCTGTAGAAGATGCCTCGATTCAAGAGAGAGTCAGTGCAACTAAAATGGATTCAAATCATCGTGCCATTCTGCTTCAACTTATACCAAATGGTTCACCTATAGAGTATACTGGAATCACGAGTAAATTTGGTTATAGAATTCATCCGACGCTTAACAGACGTGAATTTCATCGTGGTTCAGATATGAAGGCTAAAATGGACACTCCTGTATATGCTCCAGCAGATGGAATTGTAGAGTTTGCAGGATTACATAATCAGAGTGGTTTTGGAAAATTAGTAATCCTCGAACATGCATTTGGATTTAAGTCCTACTACGGACATTTAAACAAAGTTGTGATAAAATTTGGCGCATTTGTAAAGAAAGGGGACTTAATAGCATATACTGGGAATTCTGGTATGAGCAATGGCCCACATTTGCACTATGAGATTCGATTTTTACACAGAGTGCTCAATCCATATACATTTGTTAAATGGAATGTAGAAAATTATAATGAAATATTTGAAAAGGAGACAAAAATACCATGGCAATCTTTAATAGCAGCGACGTCGCACCTAAAACTGGTGAAGAAAATTCCAACACAACAATCATTACAGCTGGTTCAAGAATCAAAGGGGAAATAGACCTCTCATGTAATTTGTATATTGATGGGGAGCTAGAAGGAACAATTAATTCCTCGAAAGAAGTAAATATTGGAAAAAATGGGCATGTTAAAGGGAGTGTTATAGCAAATAGATTAGTTGTTCAAGGACATGTTGAAGGAACAATCAATGCGCAAAGAGTAGAAATAAAATCTGGTGGGCATGTAAGTGGTGAGATTACTTCTTCAGATTTAGTTATAGAGTCTAAAGGTATCTTTGAAGGCTCTTCTATTGTTAAAGATATGAAAACTCTTTCTAGTGCAGCAAATACTAAAATTGCACAATCATAGTTTAGGGTAGTAATGTCACAGGCTTCACTCTATAACTATTTTAAAAATACACCAAAAAAGGACTTAGAAGTCCTTATTTGTGAAGATGCAAAAGAAGCACATGAGTTAGAGAGTGTAGCGAAATTTTTTGATAAAGATGTTCTTCTTTTCCCTGATTTTAGAGCATCGTATGGAGATGACCTTCGTTCGTATACAGAGGAACTACATGCGCTATTTCATGCTTTAAAAGTGTATGATGCTAAGGCAAAGAAGCCTCTTGTGATTTCACCGCTAAAAACTCTATTATTTCCCCTTCCAAAGGCAAATATACTTCAATCCATAAGCTTAGAATTTGGTCAAACTATTGCGTTACGTGCGTTTAGAGAACAGATGCTTTTTTGGGGTTATAACTTCGTAGATATGGTACAAGTAGAGGGTGAAATCTCTATTCGTGGAGATATCTTAGATATATATGTTCCACGTAATAAACATCCCTACAGAATCTCCTTTTTTGATAATGAGATAGAGCAAATTAAAGAGTTTGAGTTAGAGACGCAACGGACATTTCAAGAAGAACTCGATAGTATTGAAATAACGAGTGCTTTCTTTTCACTAGATGAGGCTCTTTTTAATGAGCTTAATGAAAAAATTCAAAAGAGTCCATTCGATGCTTTAGTAAAAGATGTCTCTTCTCTTGGATTTTGGCACTTAGATGAACATGCAGAGAACTTCTTAGAAAACAAGAGTGTCAAACTCTCTAAAAACCTCGATAACCTCCTTAAAGACGCGTATGGAATTAACAATCCTACAATCGCACGTAACGACTTTAATCTTGATATATTAGAGGTAAATGATGAGGTAAAAGAGCTCGTTGTTGTAAATGCACAGCAACTTTTAAAAGTACATCAAAATAAAAAAGTCACTATCATTGCAGCAAACACAGCTACCATAAAACAAGCAGGTATTTACGATACTGCAAATATAACTAAAGTAACAGCTCCTTATATACTTAACATTATCACGCCTGATGAGTTAGTTATCTCTTTAAATAAACCAGATAAAAAACGCAGACGAAGAAAAAGCTCTATACTTTTAGATGATTTGAAGTCTGGTGATTATGTTGTTCATGAAGATTATGGAGTTGGAATTTTTGAGAAGATAGAGCAGACGGAAATCCTTGGCGGAATTAAAGATTTTATAGTCATTAAGTATGTTGGCGATGATAAAATACTTCTTCCTGTTGAAAACTTAGACTTTATAGATCGTTACATCGCAGGGGGTGGTTCTGTACCTGTTCTTGATAGACTTGGAAAAGGAAGTTTTGGAAAACTCAAAGCAACTGTACGCAAACGTCTTCTTGAAATCGCAGGTCAAATTGTAAATACAGCGGCGGCACGCGCACTTATAAAAGCACCTCGTATAACCTTAGATGCAAAAGAGCTAAAAGAGTTTCAGGCTTTAAGTGGTTTTGAGTATACAGATGACCAACTCCAAGCAGTGGATGAAATCCTCTCTCAGATGAGTACGGGAAATATTATGGACAGGCTTCTAAGTGGTGATGTAGGTTTTGGAAAGACTGAAATCGCACTTAACACTATGTTTGCAGCTTTTAAGTCAGGGTACCAGTCAGCTTTTATAGTTCCAACAACACTTCTCTCAGCACAGCATTGGCGTTCTGTAGATGAGAGGTTTAAAACACTCGGTATTCGTTATGCAAAGCTAGATAGATTTGTCAGCACAAAAGACAAAGCTGCAGTTACTAAAGGTTTGGCAAGTGGTGAGATAGATGTCGTCATTGGTACACATGCACTCTTTGGGCTCGATTTTAAAAAATTGGGTGTTGTTATTATAGATGAAGAGCATAAGTTTGGAGTCAAACAAAAAGAGAGAATTAAAGAGTTGTATCATAATGTGCATCTTCTTTCAATGAGTGCGACACCAATTCCGCGCTCACTCAATCAAGCTCTGAGCTCCATTAAAACCATGAGTCAACTTCTAACGCCTCCAAGTGAGCGTCAAGGGGTAAGAACCTTTGTAAAAGAGTATGATGAAAAACTCATAAAAGAGGTCATACTTCGTGAGCTTCGTCGTGGTGGGCAGGTTTTTTATGTGCATAATAGCATAGACCATATGCCGATTAAACTTGGTGAACTTAAGGCAATTCTTCCTTCATTACGTGTGGTTATGCTTCACTCGAAAATTTCATCTGTTGAGACAGAAAAAGAGTTACTTAAATTTGAAGCAGGGGAGTATGATTTGATGATAGCGACTTCTATCATCGAGTCAGGTATTCATATGCCAAGGGTCAATACAATTTTAGTGGATGGTGCAGATAGATTTGGTATAGCAGACCTGCATCAACTGCGTGGGCGTGTTGGACGTGGGCATTATGAAGGTTTTGCATACTTCATCGTTCAAAATAAAGAGAACCTTACTGATGAAGCAAAAAAACGTCTTCTTGCACTTGAGTCAAACTCCTTTTTAGGAAGTGGTTCAGTCCTTGCACACCATGATTTAGAGATTCGTGGCGGTGGAAACCTAGTAGGTGATGCGCAAAGTGGGCACATTAAAAACATAGGCTATTCACTCTATCTTAGAATGCTCGAAGACGCCATAAAAGAGCTTAGCAATACAAAAGAGAGTGAACGCGTAAAAGTGGACATTAAACTCACTATTTCCGCTTTTATCTCCGATGAAATAGTTCGAGAAGATAGACTCCGCTTGGACATCTATAGAAGGCTTTCTCAGTGTGAGAGTGCTGTAGAGATATATGAAATTGAAGAAGAGGTTATTGATAGATTTGGAGAGTTAGATACTCCAACAAAACAGTTTTTTGAGTTGATGGTTATAAAACTTCTGAGTTTAGAGAGAAAAATTAAATCTATAATGAACTATGGACAAAATGTGACTTTTACATACTTCAACGAATCCAAAGAGAGCATAAAATCTGACTCAAAAGATGATGACGATATTATTACGTGCACACTTTCGTATCTTAGAAATAATAAATAAAAGGTAGTGTAAATATGAGAATAGCTTTTATAGGCGACATTGTTGGAAGCCCAGGACGGGATATGCTTAAAAAGTATCTTTTAAAACTCAGAGAAGAAGAGGGCATAGACTTTGTAATAGCAAATTATGAAAATGCTTCACATGGTTTTGGTCTTACTACAAAAAATGCAAAAGAGCTTTTTTCTTATGGTGTGGATGTGATGAGCGGTGGAAATCACTCTTGGGATAAAAAAGAAGTTGTAGAACTTTTTGCAACATACGAGATACTTCGCCCACATAATTATCCAGCTGAAGTTCAGGGAACAGGTTGTAAGGTTTATGAGGTAAATGGAGAAAAACTTGCAGTTTTAAATCTTATGGGACACTTTTCAATGCCGTACTGTGATAATGCCTTTAGATGCGCACAGCAGGTAGTTTCTGATTTGCACGTAACAGATGTAAAAAATATATTTATTGACTTTCATGCAGAAGCTACAAGTGAGAAACGTGGCATGCTGATGTTGCTTCAAGGAAAAGTGAGCGGAATCATTGGAACACACACACATGTAGCTACAGATGACTTTCAAATTGTTCATTCAACTGCATATATGAGTGACATTGGTCTTACAGGTTGTAGAGACAATGTGATTGGGATGGATGCTAAAGTACCTTTGAAGCAGTTTTTAACAGGTATGAAAGGGCATTTTGAAATTCCAAAAAAATGTAAAAAGATTCTTCAAATTGCAATAATGGATTTGAATGATGGAAAATGTGTAAGTGCTTATAAACTAAAAATATTTGATGATGAAAGAGTTATGAGAACGGATGCTTGGATAGAAGATTAAGCTGTAATTTTGTAGTAATTTTCGTTTGCAATATATGTGTTAATCATGACATTTCTAAGAGATTTTTCTTGTGCTTCTTGTGGAATGTTTACACTAAGTTTTGCTGTTTGGTTGAGTGTTACTTTAGGCTTTTGAAAAAGTGAAAACATTTTAGAATTGTCTGCATAAGCAACTTTGGCATTTTGTAGAGTACTTATTTGTGTAAATTTAGCTGTTACTTGCTCTTTGAGATTCTCTTGTTGTAACTTTTGTTGATTATTGAGTACTTTGTAGTCTGATATATAATTAAGAGGAAGTTGCAGTTTTGAGGTGAGTGTACTTTGAAGCGCTTGTTTTGAATCACTATTTAGAGAATTAGCAAAAGAACTCTCTTTTGTCTTTGCACTTTCTGTTCTATCTTTTTGTGCTCTTTGTGTTGTGTCAGTGCTAATATATGTACTGTATGAAGATACAAACATAACCCATCCTTTTATAACCTAAAATCATTATAGTTGACACTTACTTACAAATAACTAAAATAGAGAATTTTAGACCTGCTATAAAGGAAGTTTACTTGAAACTTTGTTACAATAAGTCATTCTAATATCAAGGTAACATATGAGTGCAAATATAGTCATTGTAGAAGATGAAGAGGATTTACTAGAACTGCTTGAGTATAATTTACAAAAAGAGGGTTATGAAATTATTGGATTTTTAAATACGAAAACTGTAATCCAGATTCTTGATGAAGAAGATATAGATCTTCTTATAATGGATAGAAATCTTCCTGGCGTAGAAGGGAGTGAATTTGTTGCATCTTTAAGAGAAGATGGAATAGATGTGCCTGTGATATTTTTAACTGCCAAAGATAAAGAAGAAGAGATTGAAGCTGGATTCCTTCGTGGTGGGGATGACTATATTACAAAGCCTTTTAACATGAAAGAACTACTCTTACGTGTAAAATCTGTTTTGAAGCGAACTTCTAAAAAACATAATGAGGGCAAACTTGCTTATCGTGATTTATTACTAGACAAAAGTACGCGAACTGTGAGTGTTGATGGGGATATTGTTGAAGTTACAAAACTCGAATTTGACTTACTCAGTGAATTTATAGTGAACAAAAATAGTGTTTTAGATAGAGATTATCTTTTAGAATCTGTTTGGGGAGATAGCGAAAATTATCAGTACAAAACAGTAAATGTAGCTATTAATAGACTCAAAGAAAAAATTGATCCAACTAAAAGTAAAGAGTACATTCAAACTGTCCGTGGAGTAGGATATAAACTTTGCTAAAACATATAACAAAGTCACTTGTCATCAAAGTGCTTTTGCTCTTTATTGGTGCTTTTTCTGTGCTTGCTCTTAGCGCATACCTACTTATTAAAAACTTTCTTTTAAAACATATACAAATCAATGAACTCAATACTTTTCTTTATGAGTATCATATTATTTGGTTTGAGTTATTTATTCTATTTTTAATTTTTGGTGTTTTAATGTATTTTTTACTTCATGCAATTGGAAAAAAGATAGAAGAGGACATCTCAAGTCTTAATAAGTACCTTGATGAAATAAATAACAAAAATTATGATGCAATCATTAAAATAGAAAATTATATGGAGTTTTTACACAGTTCTCTTTTATTAAAAAACATTGTAAAACGCCTTAAAAATAAAGAGAAAAAGTAAGTCTTATTGTTGTAAGAACGCAAAGAGTGAGAGTCTATCACTTACGTTGAGTTTTTCATAAATGTGTTTGGTGTGATTTTTGACTGTACTTGTTGTAATATCGAGCTTTGAAGCAATCTCTTTGTTGGTAAGACCATCATAGATAAGTGTAGCAATTTGCGCTTCTCTGGAAGTTAAAACTGCAAGCTTACTCTCAATGTTGTTTTCTTGAGATTTTTCTGATGCATTTAATAAACCTATGACAAAGTCAGGATACATCCAAACCTTCCCTTCTTGTAAACTCTCAATTGCAGAGAGTAGATGTGACTCGTGCATATAAACATTTCCGTATGCTTTGACACCTTTTTGCATAAGTTGCATACATTTATTAAATGTTGGTTCTGTATCTAAAACTACAAGTTTTACATTCTTATAAGAATTCTCTTCGTATGAAGCGTAATCTATAAGTAAAATTCCTTCAAGAGTATTAAGCTGTTTTTCTTTAACAACTTCATACTTAGTTAGACAACTTGTCCAGTATCGAAGGTATTTAGGATTTTGACTATATATGTATACATTCATTTTATCTCTCACTAAACATATATTGTTTTGTTTTTAATATAGGTTTTAAAATATAATCCATTACACTTTTTTTACCTGTAATAATATCTGCATTAACAGTCATACCTGGCATAAGTACGATCTTTCTATCATCATTGAATTGATTAATCTTGGTTTTAATTTTTACTCTATAAAATCTATTGTCTTTTGCATCGGTGATAGTATCTGCACTAATACTTACAACTTCACCCTCTAAGGCACCAAATATTGCAAAATCATATGCAGTGATTTTTACCATAGCTTTTTGACCAAGATAGATAAAGGCAATATCCGATGGCTTTATATTTACCTCTACCCATAAAGCTGCATCAGAGGGCACAACTTCAACTAAATCATCCCCAGGTTTGACTACTCCACCTATAGTATGTACAAAAAGTTTTTGAACATGACCATTAACAGGAGAAAGAACAAGTGTTCTTTCTACTTGATCTTGAAGTTCACCAGCTTTTGTATCAATTTGCAATAATTCAGAAGTCGTATCATTGAGTTTTCCTTGTGCTTCACTCATGTAGCGTTTTTTTGTTTCAGATACTTTTGTCTGTGTTTCTCTAAGCGATGAATTAAGTCTTGGAATAAGCTCTTTAGAAGAGTTATACCTCTCTAAAATGTCATTTTGTTCTCTTTGAAGCTTTAAAAAATCGATTTTTGACTTTACACCTTTGGCAACCATTGGTTCATTAATAGTAATCTCTTCTTTTATCAATCGTAAACTGCGTTCTAAATCATTTACCCTAGTTTTAGATTCTTTAAGTTGACTCTCAATCTGATAAGCTTGTTCCTCAAGTATTTTAATCTCAGAGTGTAAGTGCTCTTGATTAATATCATAGAGTTTCTTTTCTCGTAGATAGAGTTTTGGGTATTTTTGCATAAACGCATTATCTACTTCAAACTTTGTATTTGTTGCTTCTGCCTTGAGTCTATATATTTGTGCTTGAAGTTCTTGAGATTTTAGTTTACTTTGTTCATATGTAGATTGAGATTTTCTATTGTCAATTTTAATAAGTATATCGCCTTTTTTTACAAGTTGCGCTTCAGTTACTAAAATTTCCTCTACGATTCCACCCTCAAGGTTTTGAACGAGTTGATTGTCCCCTCCTGGAACAATTTCCCCATCTCCACGTACTAATTCATCTATTTGAGCTAAATTTGCCCATATAAAAAAGGTTGCAAACACAAAAGCCCATAAATATAATACAACTCGTAATTTGTAAGGACTTTTCTGCAAGATTGCTTGAGAAAGAGAGTTTATATACTCTTGATCTTCTGGTTTAAGGTTATTACTAGTCATTTTTTGAACCTTGTAGCGCTTTAATCACATCCGCTTTTTTCCCATCTAAATATATTTTAGAATCACTCATAACGATAACTCTATCTACGACATCTAGCATATTCATTTTATGAGTAATAAGTATAGTTGTTCTCTCTTTTAAATGCTCTTTGAGAGACTCAATAAGTTTCGCTTCACTCATTTGATCCATCGCATTACTTGGTTCATCAAAAAGCATGATAGAGACATCATATAAAAATGCTCTTGCAATTCCTATACTCTGTTTTTGTCCTCCTGAAATACCACTATTACGTTCACTTATTGGTATGTCAAAGCCAAGAGGATGTCTTTTTACAAATTCATCTACACCGCTAATCATTGCAGCTTTTTTGAGCTCATCATCATCTGTATATGAAGACCTGTAGATAATGTTCTCTTTAAGTGTTCCTTTAAAAAGTTGTATGTCTTGTGAGACGTAACCAATATTTTTACGTAAATCAGCAGGGTTAATTTGATTTATATCTATTCCATCGACGAGGATAGTTCCACTTGTTGGTTCATACAAGCGTAAAATCAATTTTTCGATGGTACTTTTCCCAGAACCCATTCTCCCAATAATTCCAACTTTCTCCCCTCTTGAAATTTTAAATGAGATGTTGTTTAAAACTAGAACATCGCTTCCTGGATATGCAAAACTTACATTTTGGAACTCTATATCACCTCTAAATGTTGGGTTTTCAACATATTTTGTAGACTCTTCACGGTCACTTGGCATATTGATAATATCATCTATGATATGAAATGAGGCCTTAGCATCTTCATAGTTTGTAATGAGTCCTGTAGCTTGCCCCATAGGTGCTATAACACGTGAGGTTAAAATAACTACAGCGATAAGACCACCCATAGTCAGTTCAAAATCTTTTATAAGAAAAACTCCATATACAACTACTAGAACACTGTTGAGTTGCATTAAAAAACTTGTTACAGAAGGTATTGTTGCTGAGAGTACTCTTGATTTCAAGCCAATATCGGCTGCCTGTCCACATGACTCTTCCCAATTCCATTGCATATAAGATGAAATGCCTAGAGTTTTAATTGTCTCTATATTTTGTAATGATTCTACTAAAATCGAACTTTTTTTTGCAGCAACACTATGCATAGAATCTATATGTTGTTGTAAAGGAGTTTTTATAATAATTGCAAATATAAGCATGAAAACTACAGTAACCAGAGGTACAATAACTAAACTTCCACCTATATAATAAATTACAATTAAAAAAAGTATTGCAAATGGTAAATCTATGACTGCTGTTAAAGTTGCATTTGTTAAGAATGATCTGAGTGTATCAAAATCTTTTAGGTTATTTGCAAAGGAACCCACAGATTGAGGGAAAGAGCTCATTTTAATGTTCATAACTTTTTCAAAAAGTATAGATGAAATAATGACATCACTCTTTTTAGCTGCATACTCTAAAAAAGATGAACGTACATATTTTGAAAATAGGTCAATAATATAAACAAGCAAAACACCAATTGCAAAGACAGTAAGTGTTTCAACAGAGTTATTTGGAATAACTCTATCATAAACATTCATTGTAAAAAGAGGAGTTGCAAGAATAAACAGATTGATTAAAATAGAAGCCAAGATAACATCAAAATAAGTGTCTTTAGAAAGTTTTATAGTAGACCAGAACCAATGCTTTTGATCAAGTTTAAGTATTTTTGATTGATCTGAGTCATGCTTATAAATCTTTTTAATAAGATATGCAAAACCAATATAATTCTCTTGTAAATCTTCAAGCTTAATCCATTGCTCCATCACATCTTCATCATCAGAGCTGATGATTTTTGCACTTTTTTTATCTTTACTTAATGCGTCTATGATACAAGAATCTCTGGAAGTTAAAAGTAAAACCATTGGTAATTGAAGAGGAGAAATCTCTTCAAGTTCTATTTGAATTAGCTTTGATTTCAACCCTGCATTAGAAGCTGCGCGCGAAAAAAGTGCTTTTGAATCATTGATAGAAAAAAGTTCAATATCATCTTTATTAAGCTCCATTGGCAGACCAGCACTCAGCGATTCTACACTATAATGTGTATGATAGATTTTTGTATAGAGACTTAAAGTCTCAATAAGAGACTTTTTTTGAATGTGTAAATCTGTCATATAACTACTCTTTGAACTAGATTTTATTTTGTGTACATAAGAACATTGACTCTGTTGTTAAGTGAATTATCAGAAGAGATAGGAGAAGTTGAACCATTTGCTTCTATTTTTATTTTTTTCTCATCAATACCCTTTTGAACAAAAGCATCTTTTAGGCTTTGTGCATTTTTTATAGAATGATCATAGTCGGACTTTTGGTCGCCACTTTGCGCAGTATAAGATTGAATGAGAATTCTCACTGTTGTTTCTTCATTTGCTTTTAACTCGCTTACAATATTGTTAAACGTAGTAACAGAACTAGTTCCATCTAACTTAGCATTATCATCAAAGTGAAGTAAATCAAAATGTTTTACACTCTTGAATTGCGCTGCATTGTCTACACAACCATTGGCTAGGATATTCACTTCTCCATAGGACGTTTGACACAAATCTTCTGTAGAGGCAATATTGTCTTTATCTTCATCATAAGTAATTGGTAAAGTGTCTTCATTATCTACGGCATCTACACCTGCTAAACCTACAGTTTGCATATATTTATAATCATTGCCCATTACACCGGCGACTAAAAGACCCATTGAGTCAAGTATACGATATTTAGCAAATAGTCTGTCATAATTTGCTTTAATAATTTGCGATTTTGCATTAATTAAATCATTTTGAGCAGATAAGAGATCGAGCAATGTACGTCTTCCAATATCATACTCTTCTTGATAAAGAGAGAGAGTCTCTTCACTAAATGTTTTATACCTTTGTAATTCTACTAATTGTTTTTTAATCATAGTATATGCTGACCATGAAAGTTCTAGTCCTTCCATAGTTTCTCTTTGAAGTTCATTTTTAGTTTGTACTTCTCTGTAAATAGCACTAATAGATTTTTGTACTTCATTACTATCTGCACCACCTCTATAAAAATTATAGGTTAAAATAGCACCAACACGTGCTCTATTTCTATCTTCTTCTAGTCCATAGGTATTATTGTCAAGATTTTGTTGAGCAATTAAATCTATTTTAGGATAGTAGTTTTGCTGTTTTTGTACTTTTAAATATTCAGCAGCTTTAATATTGTAATTACTTACCATAATGGAAGGATTATGACGTATTGCATATTCGCTAGCTTCATCTAAAGTTTTAGGGAGATAAACTTTAAAACTAGGAATTTCTAGCGTGTCTATATTTATTCTCTCACCGTAAATTTTTTTAAAACCAAATAGTGCATCAATTGTATTGTTTTCTTGAACAACTAAATTCGAACGTGCAAGGAAGAGTGAAGATTCTATTTTTCTCATCTCAGATTTTGTTGCTATTCCTGAGGTATAGAGATCTTTAATTTTGTTAAATATTTCTTCATTAATACGTACATTCTCTTCAGCTGTGCCTAATAGTTCACGTTGTTTGATGACTTCAATATAGGCTTTTGTCATTTGAAAAGCAGTATCGTTTGCTTTTTCTATAAAATTGTATGCAGAAGCAACAATTCTCGATTTTTGATAATCTACCTTATTAGTTGTTCCAAAACCATTAAAAAGATTTAACATAAGAGTTAAAGAGTTTTCATAATAGTTTAAAGATTTGTCATTTGCTAAAATATCACCATTAGAATTATCAGTATTCTCTATACCAATACCTGAAACTAAGTCTAGAGTAGGTAAATATTCTGATCTTGCAATACTTAAGTCTTTTGCTGTTTCTCTATAATTTGCTAACCGCTCAAGAATAATAGGGTTTGTCTCTAAAACTCTTTCGACTGTTTGATCCAATGTTTGTGCTTGTGCAAGTGTCAATGTCACTGCAAATGAAAGTAGGATTTTTTTAATCATAATTAATTATCCCCTTTTGTTGTAAAAGTAACTTCAATACGGCGGTTTTGTGCACGACCTTCTGCCGTTGCATTTGATGCAATGGGTTCATTAGGTCCAACACCATCTGTGGTGATTCTATTAGCTTCAACACCGAGACTAATTAGCATGTCTCTTACTGCATTTGCACGATTAAAAGAGAGTTCCATATTCCTATTATAAAGATTTACAGAATCTGTATGACCGACAATTTTAACTTGTTGTTGAGGATGTTCTAGCATAAAAGTTGCAAAATCTTTCACTTCATTTTTATATTGATCTTTAATTACATATTTAGCAGTATCAAATTGAACTGCGAGGGTAGTTGTAGTTGTGTCTACAGTTTCCTCAACTGCTTCAAGTGTTTTATCTGGTGCTTTTTTCTCAATAGGTGTGATAATAATTGCACATCCATTTTCATCTACTTCTGTATTATATGGAGTACCTGGACATTTGTCTAGTGAATCAACAACATCATCTTGATCTTCATCATAAATAACTTTGTATTGTTCAATAGCCATTCCGCTACCTACATTTAATGTAGTTTCTTCACAACCAAATTTATTATAATTTCTTATACAGTCTGAAGCCATTAAGTTATAGCTTAAATAAACTGTTAGGATTACTAATAAGATTTTCAAATTAAACTCCTGAATTTTTTTATGCTGATATAGTACTATGTATTAGTGAGAATGTAGTGAAATAAGGAGTAGAAATTTATTTTTTTTAATATTTTGATAGATTTAAAAAATATATTAAACTAAAATAATTTTTTTATAGTGAATAAAGTTGAATTTTTTATAACCTTAATTCTTTTAAGGTTATAAAAACATTATATGATGGTTGTATTAATATCTGTATCGATTTTTACAGACACTGAACTATCTGAGCTGTTTGTATATACATCATATACAGTACCATTCTCCGTAACTGAAGAAGAGACACTCCAGTTTTGTGTACCTGCATTAGAATCTAGTTGAACACTGTCAGAACTATCTCCATCAATAGCTATTGTATTATTTGTATCAGTAAGTGATACTACATCAGCTAAAGAGAGATGTGTAACAGCATGGTCTCCATTTGCAGTTAAATCAATTTTTTCTACATTTGTAATACTTTGTAAGTTTGTAGCACTTAAGTCAAGATTTACTCCTGTGCTAAACTCTACTATATCGTAGCCTGCTCCTGCATCAATTGCTGTAGAACCATCATAAACATAAGTTGAATCTATTCCAATGAGCATACTTAATGGTTGGTCTAAACTAATATCTCCATCTGCGTCTTTAACAGACACAATAAAGTTCTCAGTAATATCAACACCACTACTTGTAGTTGGGGTATATGTATAGTTACCAGTCTCAAAGTTTAGAGCCATTGAGCCTTCACTTAGAGTAATATCTTGAACTGGATTTCCTGCATCAAAACTATAAGTCACTCCATTATAAGTAAGTTCTAAAATATTACCGCCATCTGCGCCAAATACAATACCAGAATTACCATCACTACCATATAGACTTCCATCAACAGACTCAATGCTAGATAACATAGTTGTGCTTAACTGCGTTTCGTCAGTTACGATAACCGATGTTTTACTATCTATAACTTGTACCATATCCAAGTACGTTTTATCAAGTCCAGTACCAATTCCGATAACTTCTAGAGAAATACCATTGCTATTTATAAAAGTATTCCATGCTGTTAAATAGTTACTATCAATGTAACCATCTACATTATCTTGATTTATAATATCGCCAACCGTAGCCGTGTCATCATTATACTCTCTCGTAGGTGCACCATCAGATATAAAATATGCTGCCGTTTTATCAGCTACAGGAATATTTCCACTATATGATTGCTGTGTAACAGTAATAGCTGCTTCATAATTTGTCCAACCAGATGCCATAACTAAAGTTGTATTTTCATAAATGTTATCATTAGAATCCATAGTTAAATTATTGATATAATTTATCGCTTCTGATGCAGTCATCCAACCTAAATTTAATCCGTTATCACCAAATAGGGTAAGGTTGACATTTGCCGCACCTTGATCATTGTAAGCAATTATAGTATCAACCATTGCAGCTTTCGCAATTTCAAATCTAGTCACACCATTACCAGCATCACGATTCATAGAACCAGACACATCTAATGTAAGAATTAGATTAGTAGTAGGCGATTCTGAAAGAGAAATAGATACTGCAGTCGCATTATTTACAATAGGAGCATCATCGTGAATAGTAACATCTAAATGAGCTGTCTTTTGTGTTCCATTTGTACCATTTGTTAAAGTGTATGTAAAGCTATCAACAGTTGTATCTAAATTTGTCACTAATAACTCTGGACCTGTTATAACAAAATTATCAACATAAGCATCTTCAGTATTACTGTTACTACTATTTAAGAGGTCAATTGTAACTTGTCCATTAGCATCCAATGTAACGTTAAAACTATATGTATCTGTTCCACCTGTATAGGATATATCACTAATTTGAGTTCCATTAGCTGTTACAACAAAATTATCACCCCAACCATCCCAGTTAGTTGTTGCTTCAAAATCAAAAGAAACATTTACAGTTTTTCCTGCATAATTGTCTCCAAAATCAAATGTTTTGGTAGCATTGTCGTTATTACCATCAATTAAAAGTCTATTTCCGCTTTGAGAAACATTTGATCCACTCCATCCATCTAGACTTGATGTAAAGGTATTATTTGCAGCTTCACCATTGACATCTATTAAAGTAACTGTATTTCCTGTTTCTGAAACAACAGTATGATTAATTGCATTTAATAATGTATATGTATAATTTCCTGTAGTTGTATTAACTACAAGTGTATTACCCTCAGCAGTTGTAACTGTAATCTGATTAGCAACACTTGTATCTGTAGTACCACCAGCTATTGTAACGTTTGAGAGGATATTATTAGCTCCTATCTCATCGTTACTATAAAGATTACCAGTAGCTATCTCTGCTGTGCTTGCACTATCTGTACCTGTAGACATTGCTGATTCGTACACTTCATTTTGATCATTTGTTAAATTAATGTAGTCTTTATCTAGAACTGTTATCTCTATTGGCAGTGTCGTAGACGCACTGTCACTATTTGAGTACTCAGTTGTTGTCGCCACTACATTTAGTGTGTATGTTTGGCTTGCAGCATCAATATTGGCCATATTAAACACTATAGCATCTAAATTCCAATCCGTGATATTTAGACTAGTAGTAGTTGCATCTGCTGTAAATGTATGAGAACCATCTGAAATGGTTGCTCCATTTGGAATATTATTTATTACTAAAGCTAAAGATTCGGAACCATCATCATCAACAAGTGAAGAGCTAATTTGAAGTAATACATCATCGCCTTCACTAACTTCAATATTGGTTCCACTTGAGACTGCTTTTTCATAAGAGATAGAGTGAATCAAATAATCATCGTTTGTACCAGGAGCACTAAAGACGACTTGATCAAATGACGAACCATCTGTTGGTTGAAGTGTTATCGCTGGGTCTACACCATCACTACCAGCATAATCTATTATAGTATCACCTACTTGAATACCATTTTTATAAAATGTTACAGCTGTTGATTCAGTACTATTTTGATAAGCAAATGAAATATCAACAGATGAAATAGCTTCATCAAAAGTAACAGCTATTTTTTCAGAACCAGTACCATTGAAACCTATCTCAGAATCGTCTCCATTTGATGCAGCACCTACAACGCCAAAACCATCTGGATTAGTATTTGTACTTATTATTCCAGTTGGAGTATCACCTATATTTTCATCTGCATTATATGCAGTAACTATAAATCCATTACCAGTTGTGTTGACATTAGCAATTGTTATTGTTTCAGTTACTATACTATTTACATCCACACTTAAAATAGGTGCATCTGCCACAGCATTAACATCAATAGTCATTGTAGCTGAAGTTGCACTCCATGTAGTTCCATCATTAACACTAAAGTTAAATTGACCATAGCTTGCAGATTGCTCACCTACACTTGTACTATTCCCTATGTTGTCAATATATTGGTCTGAGCCAGAGTCATTTACATCTGGTTTGAAAGTTAAGAGTCCAATATTTGCTGCAGTTACTTCCAGTCCTGTTGTAGTTACAAGCGCGCCGTTATAGTATAAATCACCAAGAATAGGAAGAGAATCTATTCTAATTGCTGTAATTGTATTACCATCAATGTCGCTAGAGTTGAAATCGCTCATACTATACGTATGAGTAGTATCTTCATTCATTGTCATTGTACTTGTAAGAGCTTCTGGTGCATCATTTACTGGGGCTACGGTAAGCGAAACTGTAGCTGTATCTGTACCACCTTCTCCATCACTAATTGTGTATGTAAAACTATCACTTCCATTGTAATTAAGATGAGGAGTATATGTGATTGTTCCATTAGCATTAATAACAACAGAACCGTGAGTAGGGTTTGTTGTTGCTGTCACTGTTAAGCTGTCTGCATCAGGATCACTATCATTTCCAAGTACATTTATAATAGCTGGAAGATCTTCTGTGACAGCTATAATTCCATCATTAACAGCATCTGGTCCAGGATTTACTACACCCCAGTTAAATGTTTGTGATGTTGGAGTATTAACTCCATCTGTAGCTGTAACTGTTACAGAATAAACTCCACCAGTACCACCTTGAGAGGCACTGTGATCTATCGTGCCACTAATAATACCTGTTACAGGGTCGATCGTTAAACCAGTTGGTAAACCAGTCACTGAATATGTAAGTGCATCTGTATCCATAAAGTTTCCAGACACATCAAATGAGATGACTTCAGCATCTTGATCATTTTGAGGAGTAATTGGTGTTGATGTAGGAGCTTGATCGTTATCTGTAATAGTTCCAATAGCTGAAGTTTCAGTTGGCATAAATTCAGTTTTACCATTAAGTTCGAATGTCTCTGTACCTTCATAGATTGCATCATTGACAGTTGGTATTGATACAGTTAATGATGTCTCACCAGCTGGAACCGTGTAACTTCCATCTCCATTTGCAACAATTATAGTACCATGAGAGTCTTTAACGACTATTGGCGTTGTAATATCTTCTGCTTCTGCTGAACCATTTGCAGTTGTGTTAAATGTAACATTATACGGAGTTTCAGAATTACCAACAGTAACTGTAAATATTGCATTGGAGCCTTCTACAACTGTTGTATTTGCGATACTCATTTGAGGAGCATCACCTAGTTTATCACTTGGAGTAGGGGTAGTTGGAGTTGTTGAATCTTCATCATAGATAGTACCTGTAGCAGAAGAAGCTGTAGTACTTAATGTCGCATCACCCTCTCCAGAAGCAAGTGCTATGCTCATGCTGAGTGTTTCAGAACTTTCAAATATTACATCATCTACTGCAGTAATGACAAATTCAGGTGCATAAGTAGAATTTGCTGGTATATTTATCACTAAACCTGCTTGAAGTGCTGCAATAGTTGTAGTTGTTGGATTCCCTGATGCATCAATGTATGTAACAGTAGAATTAACATCTGATATTTCAACAGTCCCAAGATTAAGTGTTACAACCACAGACGTATCAAAATTACTTTCATTACTTTGAGAAACTACGAATGAGATAGTGTTATTTGTAGTTCCCTCAACAGCATCTGGGTTAGAAGAGCTAATAGAGACTATAGGCATATCTCCTGCTTTATCAGCAGGAGTTAAACCATCTTCATCATTAATAGTACCAACTGCTACACTATCTAAGATAGTAGCATTCGTAGGATTAGAGAGATTAATATTAAAGTTCTCAGAGATTTCATAAAGATTATCATCTGTAACATTAAGAGTAATAGTTTTACTTGTTTCTCCCGCTGCAAAGTTAAGAGTACCACTGAGTGTACCAGTAACATCAGCTCCAA
>JBFHKA010000027.1:0-31441 GCA_041595535.1 Sulfurimonas sp.
AGTATGAGATAAGACAGTTTTATCCCCAAGCGGGACGTTCGTTTTCTTTGACGCTTTCAGCTAAGTTTTGATAAAGCCCTTTTTAGGGCTTTAAAACTATTCTGCTACTTTTATAACTACTTGAAAAAAGACGTTTATACTTAATGCTAATGACATGAAAGTCATTATTGCAGTCTATATTCTAGCAGTGAAATAATACAGAACAAGAAGTAATAAAGTCCTTTTTTTTTGAAAATGATATATTTGGGCTACATTATTTAGATATAATTGTTTGTAATAAAAAAATGCTATTATTTATATTCATATGCATATTTGAATATAAGTAAATTTAACAATAATAAGAGGATTAAAATGCAAAAAAATAGTTATTTGCTAGGATACTTATTGGCATCGGGGCTCCTTCTAGGTGGATGTGGTGGTGGTAGTGAAGATAATACTGCGGCTGTTAGTACAGAGTATGTTGCAAAAACTCCAACCGCGGTGGATGGTTACGAGGGTGCGAGTGGAGACAATAATATGTCTACGGCTTCAAGTATTGCTCTAGGTGCGTTACAAAATCGTACGATTTACCCAAGAGCCGATCAGGACTGGATAAAGGTAAGTCTTGAAGAAGGGAAGATATATGAGTTTAGCGCATCAAACTTACAAGAAACTGGTGACTCTGAGATTTATCTATACGACGAAAATGGGACACAATTAGATCGTAATGATGACAGCAACATAGATTACGATAGTGCGATTAGCGACTACTACGCTACTTATTCTGGAACACATTACATTAAAGTAATTCATCTTGCTAATCCTTCTGGACTTTTAAGCTATCAGCTTGGATTTCGTGAATTTGTAGATGATGACGATGATGGCTATGGTACATTTTTTGACTGCAACGACAATAACAGTACAATAAATCCTTTGGCGTTTGATATAGGTGGAAATGGAATAGATGAAAATTGTGACGGAATAGACGCTATTGCAGATACAACAGCGGATGCTTATGAAGACGATAACACTCTCGCAACGGCGAAACCGATTCCAACAACATTTGGTTCTATGGAAGAGCCACAAAACCGTTTTGATATCCAAAGTAAAATGCGTACTATTTCTCCATCGGGTGATATTGACTTTTTGAAAATAACAGTTGCCCCATATAGTGCTGGTGAAATCATAGATGTTGGAAATGCTTCATTAAAGCAGATAGCTCATGAATATGCATATGAAATTCAAGACGAGAATGGCTCAATTATAATTTCTCATGTAGGGAGACTATGGTACTGGATTAGTAACACTACTGCAACGGAAGCTACTTATTATCTGAAAGTTTTTGCAAATGATGGCAGTTCAATTGGTGGTTATATGCCTGCCTATGTAAGCTATGGTGAAGACCGCGATGGTGATGGTTATTACACTATGGATTGGGCAGGTAATGATGATTGTAATGATGCAAATGCATCGATTTATGCAGGTGCAACCGAGATAGATGATGATGGCATTGACTCAAACTGTAATGGTTATGATAATAATCTATAAGGTGTCTTGTGTTTAGACCTAGGTTTATCACTGGAGTGCTGTTTTTGTTCATATTCTTAATTTTTGAGTTTTGGCCTGAAACAGCAGTAGTTGAAAGGCCACCTAAGGTGCAAGAAGTTGTATTTGAGGCGCTACAAAATGAGCCTGAGCTTTTAACTCAAACAAAGTGCTTCAAACAAGAAAGCTCCATATAGTTACTACTAAATTTTAGTAGAAAATTCACTTGAAGATTTAATTTTGAAAGTGCTTAAAATAGGGGAAAGTTAGATAAGCTAAAAAGCTTATCTAGAGGTTTTCTAATAAATTACTCTGTTACTTCTATAACAACTGGAGTTGATTCCCAAACACCGTGTTTTGTACAGTAAGCGTGTGCTACTAGGTTAAGTTTTTTACCCATTGGGCGGATGTTAAAAGTTACTTCTGCATGAGACTTTTCATTCCCTAAAGTACCTGGAATAAAAGTACTCATAGCAAGTTTAGTTTCACCATTGAAAAGTGTGATACTTTCGATGTAGTGATCGAAATCATCTGGGTGTGTATACTCATTTCCCATTTTTACAGTTACTGCAAGCATTTCGCCTTTTTTAGCTTCACCTGCAACAGTCACGAATGGTGAGTGACGGTCGATATAGTCTTTTTTAGCTTCTCTTTCTACTGTGTCGATATCAACGTACTTGTTAATAATTGGCATTTTAAATTCCTTAAGTTTAATTTTTAATTCTCATATTGTATCTGCAAAAACTTTTACATAAACATAAATAAGATAATATTTGTCTTATTTAAGAATGATGTAAGATTACTTGCTAAACTGAGCTTCTTGTATGATAAGCGGATAGAAATAACCATATCCAAAATCTTTGTCTTTGACTACTACACCTTTAGCGTAAACGACCTCGCCATCTTTTGGAACATCTTGTGTAGTTGTAAAGACTAAGTCGTTCATCTCTGAAAAGTTACTTCCATCTTGTATGTGTACCCAATTAAGTCTCATAATAGCTTGAGAAGTTTTTGTGACTTCTCCTTTGATAACTACAGTTTTGCCAACATACTTATCGCGATTTGCAAAAAGTTCAGCGATGCTGATAGTTCCTTTTTCTTGGTACTTTGAGTGCATAGTATTTGTTTTTGCATTTTCTAGTTGAGTTGTTACGTGCGACTTTTTATCGCCTGCAAAAAGAATGTCATCAAAGGTACGATTGAGTGTTTTAGAATGAAAGTTTTTCATCCAACCTTGCTCGGTGTACTCTATGGTGTCTCCAACTTTTACAGCTCGCTGTGTCATAGCTATCCAGTAACTATCTTTTCCCTCTTGCACTTTCATATAGGTGTACCCACCACTACTAAGTGACTCCAAAATTTTTGCAGAGTGTGAAGTAGTAGCAAAGAGAGCCAGTGTACAGATGAAGAGTAAAATAATTTTTTTCATATCAATCCTTTATAAGTTTATACTGGGAGTATAACATAAAATTATTTCTCTTTGTCTATTGGAAGTTCTATAGTGAAGTAGGCACCATCGGGATTGTTGCCTGCAGTGAGATGTCCTAACATATTGCCTTCTATGATGAGTTTAGAGATGTAAAGACCTAAACCTGTTCCCTGTGATTTGTGTTTGGTTGTCATGTAAGGCTCAAAAATTTTATGAAGTAACTCCTCTTTGATTCCACCAGCGTTATCACTTATCTCTATGATGTAGTGTGTATCAGAGTGATTAAGGGTCATTTTAATGGTTGCGTTTGTAATGTTTCTCTCTAAAAGTACATCTTTTGCATTGTTAAGTAAAATGACAATGACTTGTTGGAGTTCATCTTTGAGCCCATAATAGGTGAAATCTTGGACTGCATGGAATTGCACTATGATTTTTTCAGATCTTGTAAACTCTTTAAATAAAAGCAGAGAACTGTTAAGGAGTGCATTGAGTGAAAAAGAAGAGGATTTTTTGTTTTTATCGAAAAAATTTCTAAAACTATCTATAGTTTGTGACATATATGTGGTGAGTTTTTCTATATCGGAGAGTTCTTTTTCAACATCGCTATTGACAAGGTTATTTTGATACATATAGTCATCTATGAGTAAAACAGAAGAGTTTATTTGTGAGAGAGGTTGTCTCCATTGATGCGCAATGTTTTCTATCATTTCTCCCATACTAGCCATTTTTGACTGTTGAAACATGATTTTATCTTTTTCTCTTGATTTTTTTACTTCTGTAACTAATGCTTTTGTTTTTTCTATTTCGCTCTCTTGAAGGAGTTTGATTTTATAAGAGAGTAGAAATGATAAGATGAGGGACTCTATAATCATCCCAATTATTGCAGCATTAAAAACAAAAGGAGTGTATTCTAAAACTCCAAGATAGTATAAATTTGTTATGAGTAACAAAATTGAAAAAACAGTGTTGGCAACAAGTAAGAAAAGTGCCATTTCATTTCCACTTCTATAAATACGGTATGTGACAATAAACATTATAAAAAACATATAAACAAACAATATAGATGTAACACTTAGAGCCAGAACAAGGCTAAAAATACTCAAAGCAAAGACTAAAAAAGAAAAAAGAAGAATGGAATTAAGGTATATATTTTCTTTTGGGTATTTGTTTTTTGTATCTAAAATGACTTTTGTAAACAGGGCAGTAAAGAGAGGAATACATACAACAATGAGTAAAATATAATCATGTGATGGTGTGTTATAAGCACCTAGATTGATTGCTTGTATACCTGAAATGTAAGATTCCCAAATCACCGCACTCATAAGATAGAGTGTATAGTAAATGTACTCTTTATGTCTTGTTGAAATAAAGAGCGTAGCGTGATAGAGTGCCAAAGCAATTAAAATGCCGAAGAAAATCAGAGGAAGAGTGTTTGTGTGCGTGAGTTCTTTTTTAGAATGTATGGCATCATAAACTGCAAAATATGGAAATTGCATGATAGTCATAGTATTTTTAATGTAGAGTGTTTTTGTCTCATAAGGAGCTAATGAGAGTCTAAATATAGCATCTATACCATACATCTTTTTACTTGCTTCTTCATTGTTTTTCAAAGAGATAGTTTCAGAATTTGAGAGTTTGTTATTTGATAGTTCATAAAAATCTATGTTGTTTGCTACATAACCATGCTTGTTGTGAATAAAAAGATGCTGGGTTATATCTGTTTGATTGTGAAGTTTAAATCGTACCCAGAGCGCATCTTTAAACATTCCGTAGGATTTTTTATTGGATGCTTTTTGAAACTTTTGTTTTGAGACTTCTTGGAGTGTCAAGGCTTGTGTTTCATCAATAAAATACTCAAGCTCAAAATCTTCAACTTGTGTGGTGTTTGATGAGATCTGAAGAGTTGGTGTAGCCTGAAGTAGGGAAGTAAATAGTAAAAAAAAGAAAAAAATCTGTTTTAACATCAAAACTCCATGAAAATAAGAAAGTATAGTTTAACCAAAATATAGATAAAATCGCGTCAATTAATACATAAAGAGTCTAAATATGTTACAACCACTACTCATTGAAATCGGCGTTGAAGAACTACCAGCCGTTCCGCTTATAAAAGAATTAAAAAATATACAAACAAAGTATACAGATATTTTACAAAAGCATGGACTCCTAGGTGAGTTTGAGTTCTATTACACGCCTCGTCGTTTAGTTATTTGGCATAGAGAGTTTAAAACTTTTCAAGAAGATAGCGTAGAAGAGTTTTTTGGTGCACCTTTGAGTGTAGCGTATAAAGATGGCGAAGCAACGCCTGCAGCAAATGGTTTTGCTAAAAAATGTGGTGTTGCACTTGAAGAGATTTCTTCTGCACAAAAAGATGGCAAAGAAGTGCTTTACTACAAAAAAGAGATAAAAGGAAAAGCTTCTGTTGAACTTATTCCTGAGATTATAGCTTCTTGGATAAACTCTTTGGAGTTTGGAAAAAGTATGCGTTGGGGAAGTTTAGAAGAGAGTTTTATTCGTCCTATTCGTTGGGTAAATGTTCTTTTAAATGATGCCTTAGTTCCTATGACTCTCTTTGGTGTAGAATCTTCAAAAGAGACGTACGTACATCGTATAGCAAATTTTGATGCAGTGAGCATTTCTGGTGCAAAAGAGTATTTTGAAGTGCTAAAAAACGGTGGAGTGACGCTTTTTCCAGAACTTAGAGGCGAGAAAATTTTAGCTGATTTTAAAAACATAGAGGAAGCAAATGGTGTAAAAATAGAGATAGATGAAGAGCTGTTTGAAGAAGTTATAGCGATTACTGAAAATCCTACTGCACTTTTAGGCTCTTTTGATGAAGCGTTTTTAAAATTGCCACCTGAAGTTATTATTGTCTCTATGAAAGAGCACCAAAGATATTTTCCAGTTTTTAAAGATGGCAAACTTATTAATAAGTTTGTTGTGGTCTCAAATGCACTTACAGAAGACTTTAGTGAAGTTGTGAGTGGAAATGAGCGTGTACTTCGTCCACGTCTCTCAGATGGACTTTTCTTCTACGATAATGACATTAAAAATGGACTCTCTACAGATGGACTTGAAAAAGTTGCTTTCTTTAAAGGTCTTGGAAGTGTAAAAGATAAAATAGTACGTGAGGGTCTTATAGCGAGTGCACTTTTTGAGAAGTACGCTATAGATGCAGATAAAGCAGATTTAACAAGAGCTATAGAACTTGCAAAAGCTGACCTTATGAGTGAGATGGTGTATGAGTTTACAGAGCTTCAAGGTTTAATGGGCGGATACTATGCACTAGAGCAGGGTGAAAGCCAAGCAGTTGCGACTGCTATTACAGAGCAGTACTTACCAGATGGAGAAGAGAGTGACTTGCCGTCGACTCCTTTGAGTGCGATTGTGGCTATGAGTCTGAAACTCGATACACTTCTCGCACTTTTTAGTGTCAACCAAATACCAACAGGTTCACGTGATCCATTCGCTCTTCGTCGTGCTGTAAATGGTCTTGTTCGTATTGTCAATGCGTTTAAGTTTGAATTTGACATTGTTACGACTATACAAGAACTCTCTAGTAATTATGCAGAGATGGATTTGAGCAAATTAGAGAATTTTATGCTTGAGCGTATCAAACGCTACTACAAAGTAAACCCTTCTATAATCGAAGCTGTTTTAGCTTCGGGTGAGAGAGAACTTCTTGCTCTTGGTCGTAAAATAGAAGCCTTAAATAACCTTGTAAATTCAGAAGGTTTTGATGAAGTTTCTTCTACATTTAAACGTGTTGCAAACATCACAAAAGAGATGGATTTGAGTGGAGAATTAATTACGCACGTAACACTCTTACAGGAGGATTCTGAAAAGGCTCTTTATGCAAGATACAACGAGGTTGTAGCAGTGAGCTATGAGAGTTACGAAGCTGAACTTGATGCACTCTTAGGACTCAAACCAGAACTAGATAATTTCTTCACAAATGTAATGGTAAATGCCCAAGATGAAGCACTAAGAAACAACAGAAAATCTTTAGTAGCTTCTGTCTATAAAAGCATACTAAAAATAGCAGATATTAAAGAAGTAAGTGTTTAACCTCTTCTCTCGTTCCACCTCTCCCGAGGTGGAACGAGAGAAGTTGATTCAATTTTTCATATTATTCTCCTAAACTATCTATATTTATATGACAGTTATCTAATTTTTCATCTCTTCCATCAAATATATTTCCATTACAAGCTTGGTTAAATTGTTTTACTTTCCATAGTTGGACTATCAATAATCTTCTACTCAGCCCAAGCATACTGCATAGCAAGGGCAGTCTTTGTTTTTGGAAATTCAGGATCTTGTGCATAGCGTTTTATGACATATCTCTCCACATCATCTCTTACTCCATTGTTATTTGAGTCTATTCCAAGTAGAGTGGAGTTGTTGAGTGTTTCATCTAGTTCTGGAGGAAGTTTATGTCCATTTATCACTTCTGGTACATTTTCAATAGAAGGTTCATCATCATTTCTACATGCTGAGAAAAAGAGTGTAAAGAGAAGAGTTATGAAGAGTGTTGAGAGTTTTAGGGGAAAGTTCATTTTTTAGCCTTTTTCGTTCTATACTGTTTTATTTTAATAGTTGTGACTATTTTAGCTAAGTTTGGGAAAATGTTTCTTTAATCCCTTATCTATGTTAGAAATACAGAGGAAAAGATTGTTACGTGCGATATTTCCAAAGAGAGATTTATACTTATTTGTAGTATTATGATACTTATTGATATTACAAGGTATATATAATGAAAAAAACACTACTTTTACTTTGGGTGTTTATGTCTGTACTTCTAGCAAACTTTACACAAACACAAGACGATACTTTTATAGATATTTATGCAGATAAAGATCCACAGTCTAGTATTATCGCAACTGTTTCCACTTCTAAAGGCAAGCTCACCAAGAAAGGCTGCTTTACAAATAGTGATAGTCAAAGATGGTGCAAAGTCGAGTATGCCCATAATGAGCTTAACATTCACGGCTATAGTGATGAAGACTCCCTAGAAATGATTAACGCAGTCCCAAATAACAAGAGCACTTTTGAACAAACATTTGGTGGAAAATATGATGACATTGCAAATGCTGTTATAGCCTTAAAAGATGGCTATATGATTGCTGGAGTGACAGCGAGTTATGGTAAAGGTGAAAATGATGCCTATGTTGTACGAGTAGATAAGTTTGGAAATAAAATCTACTCTCTTAGTTTAGGTGGAACTGCTGAAGATAGTGCAAATGCAGTAGCAGAGTTAAAAAATAGTTTTGTCATAGTAGGGGCAACACGCAGTTTTGGAGTGGCTGAAGAAAATATTTATGTAGCAAAGTTCTCAAAAGCTGGAGAGTTGCTTTGGCAAAAAGGCTATTTTACAGATGAAGATGATTACTACCAAGCAAATGCAATAGTAAAAACAAGCGATACAGAAATACTCCTAGCTGGGTCTGAAAATCATTTTGGTTTTTTTAGTACAGAGATGAGAGTCTATGTCAATGCTTTAGATGCCAAAGGAGAGCAAAAGAGTGTTCAACGCTATGGTGGTTCTGATATGGATGTTGCGAACTCTATCATCTCCACACAAGATGGTTATCTCTTAGCAGGCGTGACGAAGAGTTCTGGAAGTGGAGAGGATGCGTACGTCATTAAAGTCGATAAAGATGGAGATATGACTTGGCAGAAGAGATTTGGCTATGCGCATAATGAAGTTGCACACCAAATCATACAGACACAAGAGGGTGGCTATATTCTTGTAGGGACAACAGCGAGCTATATACAAAATCAGCAAGATGTATATGTTGTGAAAATAGAAGCAGATGGCACTGTCTCTTGGCAAGAACATTATGGCTCACAAGAAGATGAAGAGGGCTACGGTATAGTGGAGACAAACGATGGCTATGTCATAGCAGGATATACAGAAGACACACTCACAAAGAGTGGTGATGTCTATCTTCTAAAAATCTCTAAAACTGGCAGTGTGCTTTGGGAAAGAAAGTATGGGTCTGATAATGATGACGCCGCAAAAGCAATTATAAAAGTTGAAGATGGTTTTGTGATAGTTGGGTATAAAACCTCTCAAAAGAGTCTCTCAAAAGATTTTTATATGCTTAAAGTAGATGAAAACGGGAAAATAAATTAAGATGAAGATATTTGTAACATTACTTGTACTCTTTGCATCTCTTTTTGCCGAGATGAGTGTAAAAGATTCTATAGTGAAAATATATACAGTAGCTAAACTCCCAAACTATAACATACCTTGGAACTCTAGCATACAGCACTTTCATGGTTCAGGGACTATCATCGCGGGTAATCGCATACTTACAAATGCACATGTAGTGGCAAACGAGACTTTTATAGAGGTCAAACGCTACGGAGATACAAGGCGTTACGAAGCAGAGGTAGAGTTTATCTCGCATCAGGTAGATTTAGCACTGCTCAAAGTCAAAGATGAATCCTTTTTTAAAGGTACAAAAAGTCTTAGCTTAGGAGTGCTTCCAAAGATACAGCAAAATATAACTGTCTATGGTTTTCCAATGGGTGGAAACTCTTTGAGTGTGAGTACAGGTGTTGTCTCACGTATAGAGCATAATCGCTATGCCCATTCAGGAGAGGTCTATTTAGCCATACA
Source organism: Sulfurimonas sp. (assembly GCA_041595535.1). Lineage (GTDB taxonomy): Bacteria > Campylobacterota > Campylobacteria > Campylobacterales > Sulfurimonadaceae > Sulfurimonas. The sequence continues at coordinate 9,576 of JBFHKA010000027.1, forward strand.
AATAGATGCAGCCATAAACCCAGGGAATAGTGGTGGTCCAGCCATAAGTGATGGGAAAATTGTGGGTGTAGTCATGCAACAGATTAAAAACTCTCAAAATATTGGTTACCTTGTCCCACCCCAAATAGTGGAGCATTTTTTAGAAGATGTAAAAGATGGGAAGTGTGATGGTTTCTCAGATTTGGGTATAAGCACACAAACGTTAGAAAATGATACGCTCAGAGAAGTGTATAAGATGAAGGAAAATCAGAGTGGTGTAATGGTTTTAGACATCTCAGAAAAATCTTCTGTTTATAACATCTTAGAAGTTGGGGATGTACTTCTTCGTATTGATGGACATAAGATAGAGAATGATGCAACAGTGGAGTTTGTAAAAGAGCAGTTTACCTCTTTTTCTTACTACATAGAACAAAAACAGCTTGGAGACACTCTTGTGCTTACTGTGTTACGTGATGGTAAAGAGATGCAGATGATGGTAAAACTTGTAAATACCGCAGATGATAATTTACTCGTAAATACTATTGAACATGATGTAATGCCACGCTATTTTATATATGGTGGGTATGTTTTTACTCCACTCACTAGAAATTTGCTGAGTGGAAATCGTTCCGTACTACTACAACTTAGAGAAGCGAGTAACAAATGGGTAACTAAAGATAAACAAGAAGTTGTAGTTCTTTTAAAAGTTTTAGCAGATAAAACAAACCGAGGAGACCATAGTCTCTCTTTATGGATGATTGATAGTGTGAATGATAAGTCATTTAAAGATTTTGATGCGTTTAAAAAGTTGGTGAGAGAGGATGAAGGTAAATACATTATTTTAAAAAACAGAGATGGGGTTGAAATCGCTATAGATACTAAAAAAGCTAAAGAGGTTCAACAGAGCATTTTAAAAAGATACAGCATACAGAAAAATGAAAGTGAGCGTTAATGTATGATGTAGCCATTATTGGTGCTGGTATCAACGGATGCAGTGTCGCTTATGAGTTTTTGCAAGAGAAAAAACATGTTTTACTTCTTGATAAAGAGGGCATAGCAGCAGGTGGAAGTGGAGCCGCTGGTGCATTTATATCGCCAAAATTTTCAAAAGCTGGTGAGTTAAAAGAGCTTATTCACGAGGCATTTGTCTACTCACTAGATTACTATACCAAACATTTTGAACATCTCATTACCAAAGCACAACTCCTACATCTTGCACAAGATGAAGCAGATTCAGAAGTGTTACGTGCGTATAAACAGGGTAGTGATTTAGAACTGTTACGTGCGAATAATGAGACGCGGGAATATGTCTCTATAAATGCCGCTATAGTCGATGCAACAAAGATGTGCAAAGCAATGGTAAAAGGGGCTGAGTTTTTTAAAGAGAGAGTTGATACACTCGTGTATGATAATGGTGTTTGGATTATCAATGATGCGTACACAGCTAAAGAGGTTGTTTTGGCAACTGGTGCTTACACACCTCTTTTAAAAGAGCCATATATTCAGCTTCGTGGTGTTTGGGGACATCGCATAGATGTTAAAACATCTACAGAGAATCCATACTCGGTGCATCAGTTTGTCTCTATCTCTCCGAGTAAAGATGGAGTCTTAGCAATAGGTGCTACACATAATGTGCACTATCATCCCCAGAGTGCAAAAGAGCCTTACGACATACAAACGGGTAGGGCAGAACTTTTAGAGAAGGCTTCACGAACTATGAAGCTAGATGATGTTGAGGTAATAGCAGACTATACAGGACTGCGTTCTGGCTCTTTTGATTATATGCCAATGGTTGGACCTCTTGTTCTCTCAAGTGAGACTCTACAAAATCCAGAGATTCGATTTAAAGTTAAAAAGGCTGATTTTTCAGAGTATAGCTATTATCCAAATCTTAGTATGATAAATGGAAGTGGAGGGTATGGTTTTGTACTCGCTCCCTACTTAGCAAAAATGCTCAAAGAGTATATTTTGAGTGCAAAACCGCTAAGTGATAGAGTTGTACCAGCGAGATTTTTTGCTCGTTGGGCAAAGAAACTCTAGTGTTTAGCTAATCTTTACAATATGTGGAGGATTGGTTTTAAAAACCTCTTTAAAAGCATTTGCTCGAACTTCTCTCATTTTTCCTGTTGCATAAGGAGAAAGAAAATAGGCTCTTTCTAAAGCTTCTGCTTCGTCATGGTTGTTGTCATACATATATACAATCGTTTTATCGAGTTTTTGAACTTGTGCTGAGATTGCTTGTGCGTACGCAATAATTGCTTTATGATGTCTGTCATACTTATGACCCATTCCAAAAAATACAAACTTACCACTTAAGCGAATGTTTGGAACATCAATATAGTTCAGTTCTCTATCGTAGCGTGTAAATTGGTTTGAAGAGATTATGTCTAAATCAGCATCTAACTCTTCGAGAATAGGTGTTGGTTGTATATCTGCTCTGTTGTATGTGAAGAGGTACTTAATCTCTACAAGTTTTCCCGCATACTCTTTTTTGAGTCCTGCATTTATAACATAACTCGTTGGGTCTTCATTGAGTCGTACAAACTTCCCATACTGATCAAAGCCTTCGTTTTGTAAAAAACGACTCATTTTATAGCCAACAGGGCTTGCTTCTGGATTATACAAAAATATAGTTCCACAAACTGTCTTACGTTTTTTACTGAGCATATTTTCTAAATCTTCTACTGTTATGACATCATCTTCACCATTGTTGAGATAGATGTAGTGTTCACTTAAGTAGTCCATGTCAAAATTTGTCATGAATTTTCCAAATATTTGCATTCTTATTCCTCTTATTATTGATGGGATTATACTATAATTCCAGCTATGATATACATAGCCTTTTCATTATTGACTCTTTTTGTTCTCGTTTTTGCATTTTATCAATGGCAATATTTTATGCTCTTTTCTCCTACATACCATCGAGATGAAAATCTCTCTGATAGTTGCGAGATACTTACTATAAAAACTAAAGATAAACACGAGCTAGAGGGCATTATATACGAGCCACAAAATGTGCACGTAACACTCCTTTTTTTTGCTGGAAGAAGCCATGATAGTGTTGGTCTTATAGATAAACTCTCAACCGCTTACCCAGATACAAGAATCATAAGTTTTAACTACCGTTCTTATGGAAAAAGTACAGGAGAGATAACAGAGAAAAATCTCTTACAAGATGGAGTGAGAATAGCAGAGCTTGTACAAAAAAACTATGGAGACTTTTACCTTTTAGGTTTTTCTCTTGGTGCGAGTATAGCCTCTTTTGTCGCGTCTAAGCATAAGTGTAAAGGACTCTTTTTAGTAGGTGCATTTGACTCTATACCTTCTGTTGCAAGGTCTAAGTTTGTTAAGAGAGGTTTTCTATCACATATAAATATAAAACCAATTTTCAGGTACAATTTTCCAACTAGTGACTTTGTAAAAATAGTCAAAGCTCCAACTTATCTCTTTGCAAGTACAACAGATGAGACAGTCTATATAGAAAATGCTAGGGCTTTAAAAGTAGAGATTAAAAATCTCACTTATTATGAAGAGTTAACTGGTTTAACACACAAAGAACTTCTTTGGGATGAGAGTGTCACAGAGAAAATAAATAAGGAAATACATGCTACAACTACTCTTTAGCGTGAATGCTTGGCGGATATATTTGCTTATCTGTTTAATAGCTATAGAGTACTTGGCAACGACAAAAATACATATAGAGATAGTGGAAAATATTTGGGATAAATCAAACCACTTTATTGCTTTTTTTACGCTTTACATTTTACTCTCATTTGCATATAGAAACTTAAGCAGAGTTGTGAGATTTGTATTGCTTATTGCGTTTGGATTGCAGATAGAAATAGTTCAAGAACTCATAGGAAGAAGTCACTTCTCAACACTTGATGTTCTTGCTGATAGTATTGGTCTCTTGATCGGGTTCTTACTAATATGGGTTTTGGGAACTAAAAAAGTAATTCCCTCTTAAAATAGATCGGCATGTCCAAAAAATACACCATGTGCATCACTTCTTCTTAGACTTTCTAAAATCTTTTTTGCTTTTACTTTTGTCTCATAATCAAAGTATATGAGCATATTTCTTGAAAATATAAAATCAAATTTTCCAAGACTTTGAAAAGAGTCATCAAAAATATTTGCAAGTTTAAACTCAACCAAAGACTTAATACTGTTTTTCAAGATATATACTTCATTTTCTTGTGAGAAATATTTTATAATTACTTCCTCAGAGAGATTTCGTACATTTCTTTGTTTATAGATAGCCTTTTGCGCTTTAGCAATAGCATCAGAGTTTATATCTATACCAACTATGGAGAATGTATTTGAAGAGACACCAGCTTCAAGTAAAGCTATAGCAATGCTGTATGGTTCCTCCCCAGTTGCTGATGGTGCGCAAAGTATTTTAACATTTGTGTGTGCGCTTTTGACTAAGCTTACCAACTCTTGTATTTGTGAAAACTCACGGTAAAAAAAAGTTTCATTTGTTGTTAAGTAGTTAATTAATTCTTGTTTTAGCGCCTCGTCAGATTTTATTTTTTCTAATAGTTTGTTTGTAGAGTAAATATCTCTTTGTTTACAGAATGTCATCACTTTATTTTTAAGTATACTTGTCTGTTTTTCAAAAGTTACACCTGTTTCATTTTTAAAATAATCTGCTATGAGATGTACATTCTCATAGTCTGTAGGCTCTACTTTTTCTACTGTTTTTTCTACTAAATTCTCTTTTTTCTTTTTAAAAAAATCAAACATTATGCACAAAACTCCTTAATGACTTGTACTATTTCAGTAATATCGTGAACTTTAATATTTTGAACCACTTTTCTAGCGCGATTTGGCATGCCATCTACAATAGCACTCTTTTCACTTTCTGTCACACAAATACTACCATGAAGAGAGAGATTCTTGCACCCATCTACTCCATCGTCACCAATTCCAGTTAGAATGACACTCAAAATCTCAATTTCATAAGTAAAAGGAACAAAGGAGTTAAAGAGTATGTTTATATCTGGATTAAAACTATTGTGTGGTTGAACATGCTGTGAAAATTCTATATCGTATCCATTTTTACAAGCAGCAGTGTATCCGGATGAGACATAAATAACACCACTACAAAGAGTATCTTTATTTTTAATTAAAGAGATTGTATTTGAACTGTGTTCTTGAAGTCGTTTTGTAAAACTCTCTAAAAACCCCTCAGCCATGTGTTGGGCTATAACCACAGACGTGTTACTTAGTAGTGGAAGCGAGTTGATGATTTTCTCAATTTGTCCAGGGCCTCCTGTAGAGGCACCAATTAGGACAATCTTCTTAGGTACGGAATGTTTCAAGTTTAGAGTGTAAATCATCTGTCATAGAGTTAAGATGATCAGCTGCTGCTGCAATCTCTTCAACATTTCTTGCATTTTGTGAAGAAATATCATTGATTTCTGAAATTTGAGAAACAATAGACTGAACATCTTTTCCAGTAGTTTCAAAGTCATTTACTGTTCTGTCACTTGCTTTAACCGCTTCATTTACAATAGCAACGGTTTGATTAATTTTTTCTTCTACTTGAGAAGCTGTTTTTGCTAACTCTTGAATTTCATCCGAGTTACTCGTCATTTGTCCACTGACATCACCAATAGATTGGACAATAACATTAATAGTCGCATTAATCTCAATGAGTGATTTTTGAGTACGCTCAGCGAGTTTACGAACTTCATCAGCAACTACAGCAAAGCCACGACCATGTTCACCTGCACGCGCTGCTTCAATAGCTGCGTTGAGCGCAAGAAGATTTGTTTGGTCTGCAATATCAGAGATGACTTCTAAAACACTTTTAACTTGTGCTGCATCGCCAGAGAGCGTATTCATGCGGTGTGCAAGTTCTACTTCTAACTCTGCACTCTCTTGAACTTTTGAAGTGAGAGATATAACTTCATCACGAGCACTATTGAGGTTGTCATTTGCCATGATAATATCTTTTTTACTACTTTGCGCATCACCAATCGCATCCGCTATTTTACTATTAATTCCAATCGCTTTTTGTGTAGCATCATTGACAACAGATACAGATTTTTCAACATTTGTACCAACTCCCATAGCGGTAGTTGAGAGCTCATGTGAAATAGCCGCATTTTCTGATGAACTCTGCTTTGAAGTCTTAATGAGTTCTTTAAGCGAGTCAATAAGAGCATTGAAACTTTGAGCCATTTGAGAAAGTTCCAATGGAGCATTTTCATCGACTCTAAGAGTAAGATTTTTATTGTCACCTATAGCTAAAAGAGTCTCTTTAAATTTTGTAAGAGGTTTGTTAAGACCAAAAACAATAATGTAGTAAGCAAGTACAAAACTAAAAATAAAAGCAATAACTAAACTTGTTATCATTGTATTTCTAGAACTATCAAGTGAGATTATAGATGCTTCACTTAATTTTTGTGTTTCCATTAAACCATCATTGTTTAAGCTTTCGACAGCAACAAGGGCCTCTTTGCCTACAGATACAAGCAGTTTTAAGTATGTTTCAACTTGTACAGAAGATGCTTGAAGTTTTATAAGCTGACTTTTATAGTTATTTCCTGCATCTTTCACGGCATTAATACGATCAATATTTGCTTGTCGTACTGTTACTTTTACAAGTTCTGAAAATATATTGTTGAGCTTATCAAAGGTTTTTAGTTCTTTTGCTAAGATTGAAGGATCTCTTCTAGCAATAGATTTAAAGTTTGCAACTCTTGCATCATATCCATAGATTTCAGCTTGATAAGTTGCATAGATTTTTTCTAATTGCTGATCAAGATTTAAACCCTTTTTTATGTCTTTTTGAAGTCGTTCTTTTTGGCTTTTACTAAGATTTCTAATTTTCTCCATAAAGACTTTGGCATCTTTATCTAAACCTGCATCAATTACTTTCTTCTCATCAAAAGTCTCATTGAGTGAAGCAACAGCACTTTCATACTTCTGTACCTTCTCTTTTAATGGTCCTACAGCTTTTTGAAGTTTTACCAAAGTAGGATACTTTTTAGCTAACTCTTCTGCCTGAGCAATATATTCGTAAGTTTTAAGAAAACTTGCATCTGCGTCTTTTTTGTACTTTGAATCCTCTGCAAAAATAAACTTACTAATAGCTATTCTTATATTTGCAAAGTGACGTTGAATGTTTCCTGCAATCTCTACCTCTTTGACATACTGCTTGTCAAGTGTTTCAGAGTTCTCTATAGCTTTTGAAATACTACTAGACCCTATGATCCCCATCGTCAAAATAATGACTAGCATAAGAATGAAACCTATACTTATTTGTACACTTAAACTTAATTTTGACATAAATGCCCCCTTGTTATATAATATTATTGATATATTTCGTTAAAGATATATTTTGTTATTATAGTATAATGTATATTTAACGAATATTAATCTTTTAAATCATAGTTTATACAAATTATCCAATTAAGTTATAAAAGTTTTTTCATAAGCTCTATATGATAACTCTCTTGGTAGTTGATAAAGTCAAAAAACTTGGAAAGCTCTTCATCTTTTATAGCTCCACTTAACTCTCTGCACATCTCTTTTGCAGCCTCTTCTTCAGCTATGCCATCAATAACAAATTGCTCTAAATCTTTGATAACATACGTCATTACGTGTAACTCTCTAGGGAGTGCTAAAATGCCCATTTTAGCCATCATATTTCCAAATGATTTAAGATGAAAATGGGACTCATCTATAAGGTCTTGAAATACATTGAAGTGCAGAGCGTCTTTTGTACGAGCTTGCATATAAGCATAAATTAGAATGAGTTCATACTCTTTGTAAGACTCTTCAAACAAGAAGAGCGTGAGTGCATCTATCTGCTCTTGAGCAAGGTTTTTGTCTAGCCATTCACGTTTCATATTAAACGCAGTAATCTCTTTATTGTTCTCTTTGTCTTTAAGAACTTGTGAGAGATACTCTAAAAGATAGGCATCATCCGTTTTTGCTCTTTGCCCTAAAATACTCTGAGGATAGACTTCTTGCATCGCTTCAATTTCATTTTTTAGAGCTTCTATGACCTCAAACACAGTTGTATGTTTAGAGAGGCTCATGTCTCTATCGTAGTTATAATCATCTCCAGCACCAAGAATGTCACTTCCTAGCCATTTCATATGTCTAAAAGCCATCATAGAAAAATCATAAAGACGAGACTTTATCTCTTCATCATTAATTGCAAAAGATGCAAAAGTTATGTGTAACCAAAGTTCATGTTTTTTTTGATATATTTTATTCATTTGTTCCGTCCTCTTGACTTGCAGCTTCGCAAGTATCTTTCATTTTTAAAAGGTGTAACTCTTCCTCTGCACCACCAACAATGTTTTCATGGTTTTTCATAGAAGCTATAAAAGAGGTAAAGACAATATTTGCACATATTTGTTGTTGTGCAGAGAGCGTGCCAAGTTTTTCATGCATTTTTGCTATAGCGCCAACTGCGTAATCTAGGTCTTTGTTTTTAATCATATCTGTAAACATAGAGCCAATTACGACTGTATCTTGACAGCCATTTGTTGCAAAACGGACATCTTTTACAATATCACCATCAAATAAAGAGTAAAAAATCACATACTCTTTTGTCTTTTCATCAAGTGCTACACCGACTCCATTCGCTTCGTCTAGTTTTCCATAATTCTTTGGACTCATCAAGTGTTCAAGTGTTTCAGGGTTCATTCCCTCTGGCATTTTTACATTTTCAAACATACATTCCCTTTTTTTAGTATAAAATTTTTGCTAAGTAAAGTCCATTTGCTGGTGCTGGTTTTAAGCTATGATTATAGCTACTCTTGAGTTTATCTTCAATCTGTTGCACCTCTAAGTTTAAAAGTGCACCAACCATAAGTCTAATTTGCGAACGTAAAAAACCATTTGCTTGGAAGTGCAAAACTATGTAGCCTTTGTACTTATACGCAAAAGCTTTATAAATAATGCGTGTTGAACTTCCCGTGTCACTCCCAGTTTTCATAAAGTTTACAAAATCATGTTCACCTATAAAATGTTTGATATTTTTTTCTATCTTTTGAAAATCTATCTGCTCTTTAAAGGTAACAAAATCAGCCTCAAAAGGGTTACTTTCTCCCTCTTTAAGTATATAACGATAGCTACGTTTTTTTGCACTATAACGTGCATGAAAATCATCAGCAACGTGTATGATTTTTTTTACCTGTATACTTGTAGGGAGCATCTCGTTTAAAGCGCGTTTGAGTTTTGCTAAATCATCCCAAAAATCTGGTAGGTCAAAGTGACATACTTGACCGCTTGCGTGTACACCTTTATCTGTTCTACCACTTGCAACCACACGGTAGTTTATACCAAGTTGAGCGAGAACTTTTTCGAGGTTTCCAAATACTGTATTTGAAGACTCACTCTGGACTTGCGAACCTAAAAAACTTGTACCCTTATAGGCTAAAATTAAAGCTACTCGCATCAGAATTTATTTACTATAGTTTTTCTGTAGAAAATGTAGGTTGCAGCACTCCAAATGATAGCAACGATAGGAACAGTATAGTACGCAAAAATATTTTGAAGACTCAGCGTTGCACCATAGTAGACAATGATTCCTAAAAAGAGGTAGAGGTAAACATAAGAGCTTTGATGTCGTACTTGTACTATTCCAATAGCAAGCACAAAAAAGAGACTAATTACAGGAAATATGCTAAGTAGTGAGTTTGTGATAAGTGCTTGCTTTTTATTTTCTGCACGTATATCTGATTGCCAATACTCTAGGGGTGTCTCATATTTTCTTAAATCGAGTCGCATTACGTCATTTATATACATAGTGTCAAAGTTAATTTGAGAGAAGCTTTTTGTAGAGTAACTATACCCTTCGCCACTGTTTAATTCGAGTCGTAGCAGACCACCATCGTTGAGAACTTCGGCTTTTTTTGCAGATATAAGTATCTCTTCTTCTTTTTTCTTGTTGAACAAAAAAACTTTTGAAAAAGAGCCATCTTCATTCTCTTCTCCAAGATAGAGTAACCAATCGCCAAAACTATTTCCAAATTCACTCGCAGAGAGGTTGAATTTTGCTTCACCCTTTTTATAGAGTAAAAAGTTTGTCGAGACGACATCTGTATGTGGAAAAAGAATAAGAAAATCAAAAAAGAGCAAAAAGCTAAGTGCAAGTGCAGGTTTTAAGAGTGTTCTTACAATAGCAATAGGTCGAATTCCAAGAGAAAAAATAACAACTGCCTCATTGTCGTTGGAGAGTTTAAAAAGCGAGAGAGTCGCTGCAACAAAAAAGGCGATAGGCAAAGTATAAAAAAGAATTTCAGGCAAAACAAACATATAAAGTTTTGTCATATCTAAAATAGTAAGTTGAATGATTGCTGTATAGGTTGCTAATTTAATTAAAAATATTACAGAAGCTGTAAAAAAAATTGGCATAAAAATAGTAGTAAAAAGAGATGAAAAGTTATGTATTAAATATTTGTCAAGTCTTTTCATTTAGTAGATATTTCTCCTTAGTAATTTGCTTGAATATAACTAAAAATAGGGCTATCAAAGAGATAGACAATAAAAGTAGCCATTGCTAAAAAAGGTACAAATGGAACTTTTTGTTGCTCTTTTGTGCCTTTTAAAACTGCTAACATTACAGGAAGTGCAAGAAGAGCTGACAAAAAGATAGCAACAAGTGTGAGCTCTACTCCTAAGAGTGCTCCCATTGTTGCTGCGACCATAATATCGCCTTCTCCCATAGCTTCTATAAAAGGTGTTCTGTCATAATGTTTGTTCCAAGATGTTTTTGTTGCAAGTCCAGCTCTGTAAACAGAAGAGGTAAGATAGTAAGAAAGTGCAAAACGCAGGAGTGTAAAAGCACCCGCAAAAAGGAACGCATTTTTTAAATTCTCTAATACACCACCAAGCGTTGAAGCTGCTAAAATAGCAAAAGTTATGGCTAAGAGATTGAGCGAATCTGGAACCATTTTGTATTTAAAATCTATCATAGACAGAGCAAGAAGCATTGAAAAACTAAGCGCTGTAAAAAATGCTGCAAAAGTAAGACCTAATTTGTTTGCAATAACTAAAAAAAGTATGCCTGAGAGAAGTTCAATTATTGGATACTGCATAGAAATTTTTGCTTTACAATACGAACATTGTCCACCCAAAAAAATCCAAGAGAAGAGTGGAATGTTGTGCCAAGGCTTGAGGGGTGTATGACATACTGTACAATGAGAGCCACCAAAGACGACACTCTCTTCTTTAGGAATGCGTAAAATTACAACATTTAAAAAAGAGCCAAAAAGTAGACCAAATATAAAAGCGAGGGTAAGTTCCATTATTTTAAACCTCCAAAACGACGTTCAATGTTTGTGAATTTTTTTATAATTTTTTCTAGTTCTTGTACTGTGAAGTCTGGCCAGAGTGTATCGGTAAAAAAGAGTTCAGCGTATGCAGATTGCCAGAGTAGATAGTTGGAGAGTCTATGATCACCACCTGTGCGTATAAGTAAATCTACATCATGTTTGCAATCGAGTGCATTATTAAACATTTCTAGTGTGATATTTTCTTCCGTTTTATGCAAAGAATTTATTGCACGTAATATCTCATCTTGTGAACCATAATTGAGAGCTAGGCTTTGTACTAGTCCATCACAATGCGCAGTTTTTTCCTGCACCATCGCTATAGTTTTTTGGAGTGTTGTAGAAAATGCTCTAAGATCACCTATAGGTTCAAAACGAACATTGTTTTCAAGATAAACAGGAAGTTCATTTTTAAGATAGGTATTGAGTAGTTTCATTAAAAACTCAACTTCTAAGCGTGGACGTTTCCAGTTTTCTGTAGAAAAAGCATAGAGTGTAAGTCGCTCTATTTCAGGAGAGTTGGAGCAATATGTAGTTATCTGTTTAACAACTTTCGCGCCTTCTTCATGACCTTTGACTCTTTTTTTACCTTGAAGCTCTGCCCAGCGACCATTTCCATCCATGATTATGGCTATATGTTTTACTTGATTCATGCTTACTCTTTTAAATTTTTTGCATTCGTTAAAATCTCAAATGCTACAGAGAGTTTTTCGTCTGTAGCTATTGAAGTTGTACTCTCTTTAGTAATAAAGTCTATAGCGTTCGTCTCGCTTCCAAAACTTGAAGAGTCTTTTAAAACATTTAAACAGACTGCATCTAACTTTTTGTTCTTGAGCATATTTTGTGCATTTTGCATTGCATTTTGCGCATCCATTTCTGCTTTGAAGCCTATGACCTTGAGACCATCTTTGTCAATGCTATTTACTATATCTACATTTTGTTTAAGAGCGAGTTCAAACTTTTCTCCCAAACTCTCTTTTTTGAGTTTTCCCTCTTGTGTATATGCTGGAACATAATCACTTACAGCAGCTGCCATAAAAAGATAAGGTTCTTTTTGAATGAGATGAATATGCTCATCTCGCATAAGCGTAGCTTTTGAGAGTGTACCTTTTTTTGCAATGCGAATAGAGTCTGTTAGATACTCAAGCATTTCTGCGGAGTCTTCTACTTCGAGTTTATGCATTACGTGCGGTAAATTTGTCTCAAATTTTGTTGCGATGAGATTGACATCTGCACCCTTGCAGTAGAGTGCAGTAGCAAGCGCTGAAGCCATCTTCCCACTTGAGAAGTTTGAGAGGTAGCGGACATCGTCTATTTTTTCTATCGTGCCACCACCTGTTACTATAACACGTCTATCTGCCCAAAACTCCTCTTTTAAAAGCTCACGTGCTGTTGCCCAAAATATATCTATAGGTTCTGCCATAGCACCATCGCCTACTGTTTTACACGCTAACTCTTTGGTTTGTGTGTCGATTTTTACATAGTTTGTGAGGGCTAGCATTTTTAGGTTTGCTTGCGTGATTGGATTTTGAAGCATATTTGTATTTGCAGAGGGTGCAATAATCTTCACGCCCGAAAAGGCAAGGGCACATTGAAGTAACATCGTGTCGGCTATAGCATTTGCGAGTTTGCCGATTGTGTTTGCAGTTGCAGGAGCGATGATGAAAATATCTGCCCACTCCGTTGTTTTTATGTGATTGTGATCATAAACCCACGACTCGTTTGTATCATCTAAAACTTGATTTCTAGTAAGTACTTCAAAGGTAAGAGGTGTTACAAATTTCTTTGCAGCTTCGCTCATTACAACCTTGACTTCTGCACCCGCTTTTATGAACAGACGAGTAAGTTCTAGGGACTTATAAACAGCGATGGAACCAGTTACTCCGAGGAGTATCTTTTTATTTTTTAGTAAATTTGTTGGAATGTTCATGCGTGGTTCAAATCTTTTAGTTGAATTTTTACTAATTTTATCCAAAAAACCCTATATTACAAAATAGCATTTCTCTTTTTATTTTCTAATCTATCGTACATCTCTAAGATATTTATATAGTCGTCATGAAGTGTTGTATCTGTTAGTAGCTCTTCGCCATCTAAAACACGGAGTGCTCTTTTTATATTTTCTTCACCAAAAATTGAATAAAGTGCCTCTTCATACTCGCTAAAATCAAGTTCGGCTTCTTCCATTTTGACTAATTCAACTAGAATCAATCCAAATTTGTTTGTACCGTATTCTAAGAGTTCAAGAGCATCTTCTACCTCACCGAGTTCTAGCAGAACTTGAGCTTTAAATTCTCTCATAGTGAAGTTGTTGGCAAAAATGGCACCTATGTATTTTTCAATGTCGAGATTCTCTTCGAGTTGCTCTATCTCTATTAAAATATCTTCAGGATCATAATCTCTGAAGTTTAAAATCATGTCACGAATACGTTTACCGCTATTTTTATTGTTGTATATCAAATCTTCTATAGGATAGACTTCAGAAATGGTTGGAACTATCATCTGACAAGAGTAAAACCCAAGATAGTTATACTCTCTAAGATAGCTATTTTTTCCCATAGCATCTAAAATAGACGTTAGATATGTATATTCATCTTCGGTTGAATCGCCTTTATACGACCAAGGTGCATACTCAAAGCTTTTTTTAGAGCTTAAAAAAGGAAACCCAAGTTTACCGTTGGAGTCTATAAAATGTGCTTCAAGATTAAACGTATCAGAGACTAAGCTCATGTCAAAAGTAGGTACTTCAAAGGTGTCTAAGTTCTCCAAAGAACGCCCTTGCATCAGCTCTGTCATAGTTCGCTCTAAGGAAACCTCTAAAATAGGGTGTGCTCCAAAAGAGACAAAAAGTGTAGAAGTTTTTGGATTTATAAAAGAGATGGCAGTTACGGGAAACTTTCCACCTAAAGAGGCATCTAAAACTTCGACTACATAACCAAGTGCTCTTAACTCTTCTACATCTTTATGAACTCTAGGAAATGATTCTATTACGCTCTGTGGAAATTTTGGGAGTGCATAGCCATTTTTTATAATCTCCATTTTGGCATATCTCTCAAAGATTTCACTAAGTGCTTGTACTTGTGCTTCTTGTGCTGTATTACCCGTTGCAAGTCCGTTACTGACGTAGAGATTACTCAAAATATTTAAGGGAATATAGACAGGTTTTTGCGTGTTACGTGCAATAAAAGGAAGAGCTACTATTTTGTCTTCGTAGTCACTATTAAAATCAACTAAATCCTCATCACTTAACTCATTTTCTGGATTGTAAATAGCTCTTAATTCTTCGTTTAAATACGCACCTCCAAACTCAAATGCTACTTCATCGGGATAATATTTTCTACTAGGGAGATAAAAATCTATAAAAAAGTTGTTTGTTTGAAGCCTTTCTATATATTCACCTAAAGCACTCGCCATAGAGGCATCAGAGAGTATGCCTTTGCCATTTGAGTAGATGTGCCTTGGTGCTTCAACTGAAGTAAGATTTACAGAGAAACAGTTTGAAAGAGGGTGTTTTTCTTTTGCAAAAGTGGTCTTGCAACCTACATCTGCTAGAGTTTTTCTCATACGAGTGAGAGACTCTTCTAGCGTTGCATCTTTAGATAGAAGTCTCATGTAGTGGGTACCCATTTAGATTTGATTTCAGCTTTTCTTTTAGCACGTTGTTGTACTTTTTTGTGACGTGGTTTTTTACTCATATCTCTTGGCGTGGCAGTAGTATGAGTTGTATGTTCAAACTCAGTCATTTGGACTTCAAGCATTTCGCATTTCATCATTAGCTCAATTGTAGCTAACATTCTTTCTTCATCTGGATCGATAAGAGAAATTGACTCACCTATCTCATCCACTAAACGTAGGCGTTTGAAGTAATCGGGTGCATCTAAAGGGAGTTCATAGTTAATGATGACTGCAACATCTGTAAGTGTGAGTGTTTCTAAGATTCTATCTGTAGTGATTAAGATATGTAGCTCTTTAGTGTTAAAAGCAGTTGCGGCTTCTTCTATTTGAGAAGCTCTATGATTGCCATGAACGCTAAGAGATGTAATACTTTTTTCTTTGAGGTGCAGGGCTAAATCATCTGCACTGCGTTTACTCTTTACAAGCACTAAAATCTGTTTGCCTGTAAGAGTTTTGAGTAGCTCTTCAAACATTCTGTTTTTGTCATGTTGCTGTACGAAGTATGCTATTTGTTTTGTGCGATTTCCAACACTGATGTAGTCATAATATTTTTTCGTTACTTTTGCGTTTTCTTCGCTCATTCTATAATTTTCCTTAGATGTTTGGGAGAATTATAGCTAAGTAAGTTGAATCTCTTTGTCTATTTTAATTGCCAATCTTTGACACTTTGTTTAACCTCGGAGTCTTTGTAAATACTATGTGTTCCATCACAAAATGGAAAATTACTGCTAGTTTTACACATGCAGATAAGATACGGTTTTGTTTTTTCAACCGTAACAGTTTTAGGAAGACACTCAGTTCCCTCATGACTTCCATCACAAAAGATTCCTTCCTTGCTTCTTCCACACGCACAGATATGGTACTCCACGCCAGCTTCGAGTTTTACACCTTTTGGTTTGTTGTTAAATACAATGGCATCTTTACACATAATAAACTCCCATATATTAATTTAACTAATACTTTAGCACACTATAGATAAATAGATAGAATAGACTATTTTTTAAAAAATTCTGTAACATCTACATCTAAAGCCTTAGAAATTTTGTAAATATGCTCGAGGTTAAATCTTCTATCTTTGGCATTATTCTCAGCATTTGCATAAAATGCAGAAGACTTTTGACCTATCATTAAAGCTAATTCCAATTGAGTAATTCCTTTTTCTTGTCTAAGTCTTTTAACATTCCCTGCTACAAGTTTGATGAAGTTTTTTACTTCATCCTCATCCGCAATGCATAAATTATCAAATATACTCAACTGTTGTCCTTATTATTAATAATTAAAATTAATAATTTTTTAAATTTTATTAAGTTAAACTCGATGTGACAATCACTCATAAGTTATTAGTCTATAGGTTAATTAATAAAGAATAATATAAAAGGATGCATAATGTTCAATATTAAAAAAAATACTTGGCTAAATAAAGAAGTTATAGCTTTACAAAATGAAAATATTAATCTGAACAGTGTGATAAATAAAATCAAAATAGAAAATGAGAATTTACAACTAAAATATACTAGACAAATAAAAAATATAGAAGACAAAAAATTCTACGAGAGTAAAATTGATTTACTGCTATCTATTTGTACTGATAATATACCTATTCTTCAAAAAGATTTTTCATTGAGTGTGGATACACTTCTTAGTATGCTAGAGCATTCAAAAACCTCCTTACTTGGCTCAAAACAAAGCTTATCATCTATATCTGAAAACCTTATTAAACTTATGCATCTAATAGAAGAATCTAATAGTGCTGTTATGAAGTTATCAAGTAAAATTTATAATACGTTTATTGCTCGTGTAGAACTAGATTATATTTTTAAAACATATGCATACAGATAAAATAATTAATCCCATGGAAGTTATAGTAAATCATGTTGAAGCTTTGATTTATGTTATAGATTTAAAAACCTATGAAATTATCTATGCAAATAATAGATGTAAAGAAGAATTTGGTGATGTTCTAGGTAAGATATGTTATAACGTACTTCAAGGAAATGGAGAGTCCTCATCTAATGAGCTAGGAACAACTTTTGAATGGGAAAATAAAAATGCTATAAATAGTCGTACATATTTTTTTAATGATAAAATTGTAGAGTGGCACGATAAAAGAAAAGTTAAAATTCAAATAGGTATAGATATTACTCTTCAAAAGGAGTTGGAGAAAAAAATATCTAAGTTGGCATATTTTGATACTCTCACAAGCCTCCCAAATAGAGAATCAATGAAAACACATATTCAAAATGCAATAAATCAATGTTATCAAACTAAAGAATATTACTCTGTGCTATTTATAGACCTTGATAATTTTAAGTTAGTAAATGACATTAAAGGTCATGATACTGGGGACAAAGTTATTTTAGAAACTACAAGTAGAATTCAAAAGTGTATACAAGAGTATGACACTTTAGGTAGACTTGGAGGAGATGAGTTTGTTCTTATGCTAAAGACTGCTTTTACAAAACAAGAAACCGCAGTTCAAGCGACTACATATATTGCAAAAAAAATATTAAAAAAATTAAAAACTCCTTATATTATTGATGATTATACATTTTTTATAAGTGCTAGTATAGGGGTGGCTCTTTTTAATAATGATGCTGCATCCCCTGCTGAACTGATGAAGTTTGCTGATAGCGCTCTGAATATTTCTAAAAGTAACGGAAAAAATAGATTTAGCTATTTCAATCCAAAACTTCAAAAGGAAATTATAGAAAAAGAAAAACTCACAGATGAAATACGAACTGCCATACAAAAGAAAGAGTTTTGCCTCTACTATCAACCCCAAATTGCTTTTGATAAAATACAAAAAATAGTTGCAGTTGAAGCACTTATTCGTTGGAATCATCCTATAAAAGGGCTTGTTTTACCTGGCAAGTTTATTCCTTTGGCTGAGGAAAGAGGTCTTATTATTGAACTTGGTAAATGGATACTTGAAGAGGCTGTGAAGCAGTTAAAAAAATGGGAGAGCGATACAACAAAAAACGCTTGGCATCTCTCTGTGAATGTAAGTATTCAACAGTTTGAATCAGATGATTTTGTTGAAAGTTTGCAAACTATTTTAGATGTGTATAGGATAAAAACAAATTTACTAAGATTAGAATTGACAGAAAATTTACTCATCAATAATATTGACAAGGCTTTAGACAAGCTAAGTCAAATCAAAAAGATGGGAATGAGTATATCTATAGATGATTTTGGTACAGGATACTCCTCTCTTGCATATCTTAAAGCACTTCCTATTGATGAACTTAAAATTGATCAATCTTTCATAAAAGACATTGTTAAGGACACAAATGATGAGATAATTACACAAACTATCATCTCAATTGGTAAAAAATTTGGACTAGATGTTATAGCAGAAGGTGTGGAAACACAAGAGCAGTTTGATAAATTAGTAACTTTGGGATGTACTCTGTTTCAAGGTTACTTTTTTCAAAGACCAACACAAGCAGAGTTGTATTAAGCCAATAAAGTTTGATATTCGTGCAGAGCAAAATCGTCTGTCATACCACTAATGAAGTCAATAACTAGACGAACTCTGTAGTAAAATTCAAGTATTTGATATGTTTCTTTGTCTTCTAAGGTGTTTACATCATTTTTATATGCCACGATTTGTTTTGAAGAGACTCTTTTTATAAGTCGCATTGCCACAAAACAGTCGATTTTCTCATCATTGAGTAGTTTTTTAAATGCATCTGCATCGAGTTCTAAGAGTGGTTTATAGACGTTTAAAAGTCCATTCATAATTGCATACCCTTGAAGTTCTAACTCTTGAACTTCTTTGTTTTGGTAGATGTATTTTGTAGAAATATTTTGTAGAATTTCTACTGCTTTGTAGTACTTACTCTTTTTATCGTACTCAAGCAAAGCACTATTAAAGCTACCATTAAAGATGGCTTCATGGTTGTTTATGTAAATGTCAACCACATGAGAAACTAAGGCACTTACAAGTTGTGCTCTAACAAGAGTAAAGAACATGTTAAACTGGTAAGGTTCTTCATCTTTTTTTGCTTTTTGGTACTTCTCTTCTATAACTTCTAAAAGATAGTTTTCTCCCTCTTTCTCACATTCACTTTTAATAAGGTTATATACTTCATCTAAACTAAGTATGCCTTTCTCAACAGAGTCTTCCAAATCAGCCGTTAAGTAAGAGATGTCATCTGCTGCTTCCATAATGTATGTAAGAGGAAATCTATGCCCTGACTCTACTTCTAAGGTTTTTTGTATTTTTTCTATAAACTCTTTTTCGCTGTAGTAAAACCCTGGTTTTTTCATAAGATAGTCTAAAGGAGCATCTTTTGGTTTTGGCTCATACGCTCCTCGTGTGTACTTTAAAACTGAAAGTATTTGTGTGTAGGAGAGGTTGAGACGTTGGAGTTTTGTAATGACACGTAAGGCTTGTGCATTGCCATCATAGTTGCATATATCTTGCGCTAGCATTCTTTTTAGATTTATCACTTCATCCGAATTTGCCTCAAAACTCTCTAAGCTAGGTAAAACATTTTCTTTTATCCATTTGTTTATAGTCTGTTCTGCAAAGTGACCAAAAGGAGGATTACCAATGTCGTGGAGTAAGCTTGTCATCTCCGCAGTCGAGATAAAAGCATTTTCAAGCTCTTCTAATCCATAACTATTGAGTCCATCTTCCTTAAGCTTTGAGAGTATGCTTTTAGATATAAAACGAGCAGTTTGCGCAACTTCTAAAGAGTGTGTAAGTCTCGTACGAATAGATGCGTTTAACTCGAGTGCAAAGACTTGGGTGCGTTTTTGTAAACGTCTAAATGCAGGAGAAGAGAGTATGCGACCTCTATCGCTTTCAATAGAAATATCAATCTGTTTGAAAGGGTAAAGTTCCCTGTCAGTTGTTAGTTTTTTCCTATAGTCAAGCATGAAAGATCTTCCTCGTTTAAAAATTATAACTCTTATTATAGCTTAGATATAAATCATTATGAATATGATACTTATTTTTAAAATTATAAAGTTATTTTATGTTTACTATAAGTTTCTAAAAAAGTTATACAATTGAATTGTGCAAAAAATAACAGGAGTTTAAGATGAAATCTATAATTATAGCAAGTTTGGTGCTAAGCACTGCACTTTTAGCTGGGATGGGACGTGATATGCCTACATTTACTGAGTATGATACAGATGGAAATGGAAAAATAACACAAACTGAATTTGAGAACTCTCAACAACAAAGAATGCAGAAAAAAGCAGAAGAAGGCAGAATGTTGCGTAATGCAGGCAATGCACCAACATTTCAAGATGTAGATGTTGATGGAAACGGATACTTAGATGCAAATGAGTTTAAGGCTCATCAACAAAGTTGTCAAAAAAGACAACAACCTCCAGTAAAAAATTAATTTCTTGTTATTCCTTGCTAGATTTCGCATCTAGTGCGGAATGACATCCTACTTTTCAAGTCTTAGCAAAATATCTCACACATTTATTTTAAAAATCCAAACCACTTTTTACTAATTCTTGAACTTTAATTTACCCTAGTTTGTTTGAGCATTTTGCGTATTTTCTACGATATAATTAGCATCTATTTAAAGGATTATCATGAAAAATCAGCTCTTAAAAATACTGGCATTTTCTTTGGTGTACCTCCTAAGTGGATGTGGTACGGGTTCATCCTCCGCTTCTGATGAAACTACACCCCTTTACCGCTGTAACAAATCTGAAAACAACGCATCAATAGTCAAGCCTAGTGGAGTTTACACAAGTGTCATAACCGCTGGTGCAGTTGAAAACACGCATATTCAAGGTGGTTTAGTTCGGGTACGTTGGGCTGAACTAGAACCGACAGCAGATCATTATGATTTTAGTGCTATAGAAGAGAGATTAGCTTTATTGCCAGAGGGAAAACTATGGACATTGGCGATTCATGGAGGATGGAGTTCTCTCGATCAGAGTGATCCTGATTTATACGATGCCAACAAAAAAGCACTACTAGATTTTGAAATGTCACCTGCATGGCTTGAATCAACCTATGGCATTAGTACGTTTTCAATGGAGTTTCGAGGTGTTAGCGTTCATATGCCCAAATACTGGGATAATATTGTGCAGCAGCGTTTATCGACTATGTTAAATGCGGTAGCGACACACTACAAGAATGATTCTCGATTAATGTTGGTCTATGTACCTCAAATGACAAGCAATGGTCTTGAAGGACACTTTAACGGTGTACCTTATGAAACCCTGATTTTTGCTGCAGGAATTGATCCAGCTCAAAATAACGCGGAGCAAGACTTTGAAGATATTTGGGTGAATGCCGCACTTGAAGCTTCGCAAAGTACAGCAAATGCATTTGATAATAAAGCGATTGCATTTGAAGTTCATGAAATTATTGGTCGAACATCCATACCCGTACGCATCATGAATGGGTTGCTAGAACCAGTTTTTGAATCGCGTGCGGGTGTTGGGATGTGGTGGATTTCAGGAAAAAATACGTATCAGCCCGATTTAGTAGCCGCGCTTAGTGAATACACTGGTGATCTGTATGGACAAGTTATCAGTAACTCTTCACAAAGTGATAATTTTGCCAATAATGATTATGGTGAAGTCTTTACGCAGGCAAAGGCTTTATGTATGCGCTATATAGAGCCTTGGAATTACGAGTTTGAAAACAATACTTATAATGATTTAATGGATGATTTTAATATGTATACTACAGATTACTTTGATTCACAAACAAAAAAGTGACTTTTGACATTGAATCTATTTTTATAAGTTTGCGACTTCCCTCAATTTTCCAAATACCCGAACCATCGCCAAAGTGTCAAGCTTGCAATACTCCAAAAGTGCATGTCGCATTTTTTCTTTTTCTGCATTATTCATCTTTGACATGGAAGCATAGGCACTCATGGCTTGGCTTCCATTTTGTACTCCGTCTAGTTCTTTGTATGCCATTGCCAT
>JBFHKA010000028.1:0-31355 GCA_041595535.1 Sulfurimonas sp.
AAGAGTGAGTAACATCTCCTCTTTGTAGCGTTTGTCAAATTCGCCTGATTTTGGAAAATAGTCTCTTATGATGTTAAATGTTACAGTACCATTTTCATCACTCATAATACGTTTTGACCAGCCACTTTGCATAGTTAAATTCATTGTTACGTGCGGAAGTGGTTTACCCTCAAAAAGTGCTTGAAATGTGACTTCATCTCCCATTGCATGTCTGTAAAAAAAACTATCTTCCTCAGCATCTTTTACTCTATAAAGGTCGAGTTTTACTTTGTCTGTTTTGAGTGTTTTTTTGACCTCTGGTGTATACATATCTTCACTTCCGTGGCGACCGTTGAGGTACTCTAGTTTTGCAATTTTATAGATGTGTTTTGTATCTTGAAGTGTTTCATTTATTGCATAAAGATTATAGTATCCGTTTGAAGGAACTTCAATACTATACGCAAGAGCACCTTTTGTTTTTTTGGTTGTAATTGCTAGAGGGTTCTGTTTTGTGTCGTAACTAAACAGCTTTAACTCCAGTGGAGGAATGGAGCTTTTATGCTCTAAATTTCTTCCATAAACAAGCCAGAACTCTTTTGTAGGAATGGCATCTTTATCTCTGTTCATGTTAAACATCATTGCTCTTGAATAAGAGAATGGTTCATTTGGATTCGTAAGCGAAAAATATATTGGTGTGTTTTCTGCAAAACTTGCAGCTCTTGAAGCAGGGCGTTTACCTTTGTTAGCATACCTATTTGAGGGCTTAAAAGAGTTTTCTCCATGTGTTACGTGCGTATTTTGTTTTGCTCCATACGCTTTAAATACATAAGCCGAATACACATTCAAGCCTATAAAGAAAAAGATTAGAAATGAAGCAAATATGTAGCCAAAGAATTTTCTTACTTTTGTAGCTTCAATAAGTTTGAGACGTTTGTTTAGAAGTATAAATGCCCAGAGTACACCTATCCATTTAAAAAATCCAAAATATGCCAACCAAGCATCGCCTCTAGCGGCTAAAGGTGCTACTTCAACTGCAAGACCAAAGGCTTGAGCGAACCCTTTTACTATCTCTTGGTACCCATGTGTGAAAAAACTCTCTAACGCATGCCCGAGTGAACCTAAAATAAAGAGTGGTGCATACGCATACCCGAGTGTTTCAAAGGTAGTAGAGTACTCTTTTTTGAGAACTCTTGAAGCTAAAAAGAGACCAAGAACAGCGAAAAATATGCTAAATATAATCGCATATAAAAAGGCAAATCCACCTGCATACTCACTCATGCCAAAGTACGTAGCAGTTTTGTTCCAAATCATAGAATCTGCAATGTTAGTTCTGTTAAGCCCATGCGCAAAACTCATAGATACAGGAATAGAAGCAAGTATAAGTATATAGGTCCAAACCTCTGCACTGAGAGTTTTAAACTTAGAGGAGAGTTGCTCAGCTGGTTTTGTAAATTTGAACTTAACAGCTTCACAGCTAGCGGCACAATCCATACAGAGTGTACAGTCATCATTTTGATTTTTCTTTGCAAAACTAAATGGTTTGAGATTGTATGAACAAGCAGAGGCACACTCGAACGTTCTGCAATCTTGACAACTTGTTGTATACGTCTCTAGTTTTGTAAAAGAGAGTTTGTCATAAGCACGTGTGAGTGTTCCAATAGGGCAGACATATTTACAGTAGCTCATATCTTTGTAGAGATAGTAAAAGAGAAATGCTAGAAGTGTCATACCTCCAAACATTGCCGCTGTGGCAAGAGGAGATTTCCAAAACGAAGGGAAAGTATAGTAAATACCCCACCAACCAATCACTAAAAGCATGATGCCGATGTATCTGTTTTGCATCCACTTTGGCATTGTTTTTTTAAGCCCAAATTTTGTGATGTACTTGCCTAAAAATCCATGAGGACAAATACCACAAAAGATACGTCCAAAACTAGGAAGCGTAGCCACCATAAAGAGTGCCCAAAAGATACCCCAAAAAAGTGCACCTGTAAAAAGATTTTCTTTGCCAGGATGTGCAAATCCATAATAGAGTGCATAGAAAAAGAGTGTTGCAACAACGACTCTAAGTGTTACGAGAAATGGTTCATTTTTGAATAGAAACCCTAAAATAGGTCTATTAAAAATATCATCTTTATCTCTCTTTATAAAATCAACCATGATGTACCTCGTTTATAATTTGATATGACCATTTAAAATCAGAATACCGACCACTATTAAAAGCAATGAGGCAGTAATCTCTATAATCTTTGTGTAGGCTTTAAACTCTACAAGTAGACCTTTTATGACATTGGATAGAAAAAATCCGTAAAACACAAAAGGAACTAAAACAGCACCCAACCCAAAAGCGATGCCTATGCCTATGGCATCTGCGAGTGAAGTACTATTTGCACTTATTGTTATAAGTGTCAATAGTGGCACACAAGGATTTATAGAGACTAATGCTCCTATGCCAAAGAGTCCAAAAGTGCTTGTTGTGAACTTCTTTGGTATAAGAGTGGAGGTAGAACAACTCTTGTTTTGTTTTTTGAGAGTTGTGTAGAGCATATAACTTCCCATAAAAAGAGTAAAAATGCCCAGAACCATCTGAAACATGCTATTGTCATCGAGGAGAGCTTTGATGAAACTAGCACTGCTTAAGGCAGCAATTGAAATAAGTGTATAAGTGAAAATTCTTCCCAAACTAAAAGGTAAAACAACACTAAAAGATTGTTTTACACTCCCAGAATTATTGACTAGAAGTGGAGCCAAAAACGGCATGCATGAAAACATGCACGCCGTACTCCCATAAGAGACTCCTAGTATAAATAATGAGAAAAAAGTTACGCTTTGCATTGGTGTCCTAGAAAGTGTACTTTATGCCAGCGTAGTACACTCTACCTGGGTCAACAGTAATACTTGTATCTTCTGGGTCGATACCTAGGATGCCTCTTTTGTCTGAGTGGAGAAAAGCTGCTCTATAGTATTGGTTATCAAATACATTGTCGACTTTTACATAAAGTTCAAGATGATTAGAGAAAAGTTTTGTATTGTATCGAGCTTGTAGATTTGCTATTTCATAACCATTAAACTTTACTATATTGGCTTCATCTGCATAATAGCTACTTTTTGCATATCCCTCTGCAATGAATTTAATCTCATTTGTTACATTGTAATTTAAAAATAAGTCTATTGTATGCTTTGATACTCGGGGTACAGTATTGCCAACTATATCGTAGGTAACAGTCGATTTATCTTTTAATGTTACAACATGTGGATTGTGCTTTGTATATTTTGCATCAAGGTATGTATATGCAAGTGTAAATGATAAGGACTTTACTGGATTACTATTTAAACTAAGTTCTAAACCTCTACTTCTTGTATCCCCCATATTGTCCATTGGGGAGCTAAAAGCATAGGTTCCATCTTCAGGTCCTAGTATATCTTTATTGTCAAGTTGGTATATAGAGAGTTCATAGTTGAAATTATTGCTTATAGCTTCAAGATTTCCTCTTGCACCTAGCTCATAGTTTATACTTGTTTGTGTTTTAATGTCTGGGTTCGCCACGATATCATCTGCATCTGGATTTAGAAAACCTGTAGATACACTTGCAAAGACATCTATCGCTCTATTGAAATTATACGTTGCACCAGCTCTATAAGCAGTATTTTTAAATGTATGACTCTTTTCTTCTGTAATATTTGACCAAATTGTGCCATTATAATCAAGCTTATTAGTAATGATTTCTTTTTTTTGTACATTATATCTTGCATTGATAGTTGTAGTAAATTGAGAAGTTATGTTGTACTTAAACTCTCCATAAACTGCTTGAACACTCTCTTTAGAGTTGTTTTGTGTTTTCTCACCCTTGTAATAATTTTCGTTCACTCTTGTTCTACTATTGTACGCAGTGTAATCAGCTAAAATATCAGTAGCAGTTTCATAATCTCTAAAACCTAATTCCACTCCAATAAGTGTTGCAAAAAGATCACCATTCATTGTAAACTCAGCTTTAAGACCCTGTTGTTCTAAATCTTGATTACTATGTTGCACATAAACATTTGGTGTGGAAGTATTATTGTCTAAGTCTTGAGGATTTGAGGTATAGTCATATAAATCTTGATACTTGTAAGCAGTTACATTTATATTTTGGTTACCAAAATCTTTAGAGTATGTTAGAAAGTATTTATTTAAATCTATACCGCTATCTATCGAGTATCCAGTATTTGGTTCTCCTTTTGGATTTGTTGCAGCTGCAGTGACACCATCAACTACAGATCTAGTACCGCCTTCATCAAACTTTTCTGTCACATCTATACCTAAGGTAATATCACTCGTGTCATCAATATAGTAAGAAAATTTTCCATTTATAGATTGTGTCCACAACTTAGAGTTTGTCCAGTAACCATCGGTGCTTCTTTTACTCGCATTTAGATTAATAGCAAAATCTTCTGTACCTTGTGTAGTTCCTAGAGTATACTCTTGATAGTTGTAACTTCCAAGTTCGGCAGTAATGGTAGTTTCATGTTTGCCTTTTGGTTTTTTTGTAGTAATGATTAATGCCCCAGAGAGTGCTCCATCACCATAAAGGTATGAAGCAGAGCCTTTTATAACTTTTATACTTTTTATATCAGTCATGTTTAATCTAATGCCACCAGCATTTGCCATAACTGGTACACCATCAACAATAATGGCAACACCAGGATTTTCTCCCATAAATTGTTGTTGACCAACTCCCCTAAACCTAATTTGCATCATCTCTCCAGCTCTTGCTACTGAAGTCATACCTGGAACTGTTTTTAAAACGTCTACTAAGTTTTTTGGATCAACTATATCAAGAGTCTCCTCACTTATTACATCAACATTTGA
Source organism: Sulfurimonas sp. (assembly GCA_041595535.1). Classification (GTDB taxonomy): domain Bacteria; phylum Campylobacterota; class Campylobacteria; order Campylobacterales; family Sulfurimonadaceae; genus Sulfurimonas. The sequence goes on from JBFHKA010000028.1 coordinate 4,829, forward strand.
TACTTCAGTTTTTACATCAGTTTTTAGATCAATTGTAGAAGATTCCACCTCAATTCTTCCCAAATCCGTTGCCGATAGATTGATTGCTAATGCACAAAGTACTGAAATGCTCAGTGTCGTCTTTTTTATTCCCCTCATTCTTTCTCCTGATTGTGTGTGCGCACCGGTATGTCAAACGAATTACTCAAAGTAAAACGATAAAACAATAATGGTGTGTCGCCATTCCTTGTCAAACTAGATTAGGCAAGGAATTTAAGAGACTGATTCTATTAAATAAGTGTTAATTTTGTGTTAATTAAGTGTTAATTTTTAAATAATTAAATTATATTTTTTTATAAGTTATATTTAATAATTAAACAAATCATAGGACAATAGTAAATAACGAGAAAATAGTTACGCTCTGCATTGGTATCCTAGAAAGAGTATTTTATACCAGCATAGTACACTCTACCTGGGTCAACAGTGATAGTTAAATCTTCTCTGTCAAATGTACCATCTTTACTTCTGTCACTTGTAAAGAAGGCTGTTCTGTAGTATTGATTGTCAAATAGATTATTTACTTTTACATAAAATTCAAAACCATGCTTGCCTATATTAGTATTGTATCTTGCTTGGAGATTCATAAATGCATATCCAGGCATCTTTATTTCGTTCGTCTCATCTGCATAATATGTTGATTTCGCAAATATTTCAGAGATGATTTTTAAGTCTCTTGTCATTTTATATGTTGAGTAGAAATCAAGCATATGATTTGGTGTTCTTGGAAGCTCATTTCCTACGACATCAAAACTGCCTTTAAGAGTACCTCTTTTATAATTTAGAGGATTGTGTTTTGTATATTCTGCTTTTAGGTAAGTATATGCAAGATTAAATGAAAATTGCTTAGCTGGGTCACTTTTAAGAGAAAGTTCTAACCCACGATTTCTTGAGTCACCTATATTTTCCGTTGTAGTATCTCCTCCAACACTCATAGAATATGTACCATCCGCGTAACCAATGATATTTTTAGTATCTATTTGAAATACAGAGAGTTCATAAGTATAAGCGGTGTCTGCTAGAGGAAAAGTTCCTCTTGCCCCAATTTCATACGTTATAGCTGTTTGGGTCTCTATATCTGCAGTTATACCATTATCTAAATTAGTATGTATTTTATCGACTGTAGGGGTTCTATATCCTGTTGCGACATTTGCATAAAAAGAGCTCATAGTTGAGAGTGTATAGACTAAACCAAATCTATATGCATCATTTGTAAACGTTCTATCAAAGTCTATTACATTGTTATTCCAGGTTGTACCATCGTATTTTCTTGATGTATCCACATATTCATTTGTTTGAATATCTCTTCTTATGTTAAAGGTAGTTATGAGTTGAGGAAGAACTTCATACTTTACCTCCCCATAGAAGGCATTGAGTTTTTGGTTATCCTGAGTCTCTGAGGTATCTCCTGCATAATGTTGTACATCTGCATCACGACCAGTACCTCCAATAGCATCGTCATTACCTAAATCAAGATAGTTTATAAGCGTTTCACTTCCTGAAGTGTATTGTCTATCTCCATATTCATATCCTAAAAGATATGCAAAACTTCCAACAGTCTGTTTAAATTCAAGTTTGGCACCCATTTGTTCGTTATGTTGTTTTGAGTGGTTTGAATATGTATCACTTACATTATCGTCATTTGTATCTTGAGGGCTAGAAATATAATCATATTTATCAAGATAGTTATAGACAGTCGCCATAAAGTTAGTGCCATTAGTGATGTCCCATGTGTACGTTAGGTAGTATTTATCTAAATCAACATCATTCTCTTTTTGAAATGGGTCATTTTCAGATCCTCTTGGATTTCTCTTAGCCTCTGTTGTACCAGTTACACCTGCTCTAGTTGCTTGCTCATATTTGATTGTTTTATCTGCACCGATAGAGATGTCACTAGAATCATTAATGTAATAAGTGAATTTACCGGCAATAGATTTTGAATTGTAAGCAGAGTCTACCCAGTAGCCATCTGTTGTTCTATAGTTCGCATTGAGATTAATAGCATACTTTTCACTGCTATGGGCTATAACTCCAGTGTAATCTTGAGAGTTATAGCTCCCTATCTCTGCACTTATGGAGTAAGCATCTTTATCGCCTTTTGGCTTTGAAGTGGTAATGATGACTGCTCCAGCAGTAGCCTCATTTCCATAGAGATACGAAGCAGAACCTTTAATGACTTTTATATTCTTAATATCACTCATGTTGAGTCTAAATTTTCCGCTTTTTGCATAAACAGGTACACCGTCTATAATGACAGCAACACCCGTATTTTCCCACATAAACTCTTGTTGGTTCATACCTCTTATGTGTATTTCAACAACTTCTCCAGGTCGTACATCCGCTGTCACACCGGGGATAGTTTGTAAGAGCTCATTAATTTGTTTTGCATTTATTTCTTCTATTTGTTGAGTATTTATATAATTGACTGTTGAAACTTCAGTTGCTGATGACTCATTTAGATTAATAGTAGATGACTCCACCTCAATTCTTCCTAAATCTGTTGCCGATATGTTGATTGCTAATGCACAAAGTACTGAAATGCCCAGTGTCGCCTTTTTTATTTCCCTCATTCTTTCTCCTGATTGTGTGTGCGCACCGGTATGTCAAACGAATTACTAAGGGTAAAAACGATAAAATAATATCGGTGCTTGTCGCCATTCCTTGCCATCAGTCGCCAAACTAGATTAGGCAAGGAATTTACGAGACCGATTCTAGTAAAGAAGTGTTAATTTCGTGTTAATTTTTAAATATATTAATTAGATTTTTTTATAAGTTGTATTTAATAATCAAATAAAATATTTAGAACTGATTTTAAAATTTAAATGCTATCTCACCATAAATAGTTCTTCCCGGAGTCATACTATTTTGAAAATATTCTTTATCTAGTAGATTGCTTACAGAGATAGATGCTTTTACATACTCAAGTATTTGATACCCAAGTGCTGCATTGATTACAAAATAGGACTGATATGCTCCATAGACATCTTTTATAGTGTCAGAATTATCATCTTTTGTATATAAATCATCAACATACGAACCAATAATAGAACCATTCCATGAACCATACTTTCCATTGATACCGATGTTGTATTGTGTTTTTGGAACATACGTTAACTCTTTTCCAACAGTTTCTGGATGAGAATCATTCTCTATCATTTTTGTATCGTTATATGTATAGTTTGCAAACATATTTATGTCATCTGTAAGTGATTGTTGAACTTCAATTTCAACCCCTTTGATCTCTGCTTTACCAGCATTTCTTTTTTCATTTAGCGTGGTGTTGACATCTGTTGAATACATCATGTCAGACAAAACATTGTCATAATATGTTGCTTTGAGTTGTGTCTTTGTACTAAACACTTGCTCAAAACCTATTTCCCAAGACGTTACTGTTTCTGGTTTTAAGTTTGGACTTGCTTGAACTAATTTAGACCCAGAATAATAGGAGGAATACATATCACTTAAAGAAGGTGCTCTAAACGCTTGACCCCATGAAGCTCTAAGTGTTGTACTTTTTGTTGGTAAATAGACTAAGGAGATCTTTGGGCTAAAAGCTGAGTCGTTTCTTTTTTCATAAGATGTATCTATATTTTTTAAATGGTCTATAAATTCACCGTTTGTTTCCCAATAATCATACCTTCCACCCAGATACACAGTGAAACCTTTTATAATATCAATTGTATCTTGTATAAAAAATGCTTGTGATGTACTTTCTCCGTTGTTCTCTCTTTGCAGAGTTGTCTTACTATCATAATCATTCCAATTTGTGAGTGCTGTTATGTTTTTTTGCAAATTATTTTTAGTAATATCTACACCGGTTGTAATATAGTTATGATTACCTAATGGAAAATTTAGTTGCACAGACGCAAATGTTTTCTGATTTGGTATATCTGTAAAAGTACCTGCTCCTCCAGTTGCGAGTGCTCCTGTAGCTTGAGAAACATACCAATAGCCATATTCTGCATAGCTTGCTTTAACATCAAGGTCTATATCATCATAAAATGTATTAGTATAATTGAATGTAAATTTATCAATTGTTTCACCATTTGTGCCAAATAGAAAATCTTTTTCAGAGAGTGTTGTTTTGCTTGTTGCATCCAGTTGTACACTTCCAGTATGAATAGGATTTCCTGAACTGTCTGTTAAATAAGTGTTGAAATCAGTTTGTTGTAGTATTTCATATTTGTGATGATTATAGTCAAAAGATATTTTTGAATTGTCGTTAATAGTGTAGAATAATTTTAAGCCAAAATTATTTTCTTCCCAAGGTTTTTCGCCTTTATCACCTACTATATATCTTTTAGCTCCCGTAGAAGTGGTAGTTGGTTGTTGTCCTGAAACATCTACTCCACCAGTTCCACTGCTTGGTACTTTTATTACAAGATCATTGATGTAACCATCACTTTTTTTATAGCCATAGTTCACACTAACACCTAAGGAATCAAAAAATTTATCTTTATAGGATAATTCTAGATTCTTATAGTTATTGCTTCCATAACCAGTTTTTATGTTAAATTCTTGTTTTGTAGGCTCTTTTCGTATAATGTTTATAACACCGCCCATTGCATTACCACCATAGAGTGATGAAAAAGGACCCTTTACTACTTCTATTTTTTCAATATCATCTACAGCGACACTAGACCAATTCACACCAGATGAAAAAGCATTGTTTATGGATACGCCATCAACTAAGACAGCAGTTCTCGTATATTGCGGTATACCCCTTAATGATACTGCATTATTCCAGCTACCTGGTGTATGATCTGGATCTGAACGTACAAATACTCCAGATACATCTCTGAGTGCTTCATCTGCTCTTTGAACGAGTTGATTGCTAATCTCATCTGCAGTCACTATTTCCGTACTTGCAGGTGACTCAGATGTTAAAATCTTTGTTTTTGTTGCTGTTACTGAAATCTTTCCTAAATCAGTAGTGTCTGCATATATTGAATTTATAGTTGAAACAACCATTAAAGAGAGACCTATTTTGTGCGCTTTTTTCATTTTATCTCCATATGTTTATGTAATAAGCAGCACCAACTTACATATTTATAATTTAGTTTACTAAATGGTGATAATATGACATCGGTGCTTGTCGCCATTCCTTGCCATCAGTCGCCAAACTAGATTTAGGCAAGGAATTTGAGAGACTGATTCTAGTAAAGAAGTGTTAATTTAGTGTTAATTTTTAAATATATTAATTAGATATTTTTATAAGTTATATTTAATAATCAAATAAAATTTAGGATATTAAAGTATGTTAAAAAGCGAGAGACATAGAGAGACACAAAGTGAAGATGGCTCTTTTACAGCGTATTCAACAGAGTATAATGAACACTATCACTCTACTAAAGATGGCGCTCTAAAAGAGTCTTATCAAAAACATGTTATACCTGCATTTGAGTGCATGTCAAAGAGAGACGAGCTAAACATTTTAGACATCTGTTATGGTTTGGGTTTTAACACTTTATGCACACTTCTGTACTACAAAGAGCATAGCCCACAAACGAAGTTAAACATCTACTCTCCTGAACTTGATAGTGAGCTTGTACAAGCGTTAAAAACTTTTACATACCCTAAAGAGTTTGAGCAATTTAGAGAGATTATTGTTGCTTTGAGTGAGCGTTACGTGTATAAAGATGAGAACCTCTACATTGAGCTATTTTTGGGAGATGCAAGGGAATATGTACGAGGTTTTGAGAACAAATTTGACATTGTATATCAGGACGCTTTTTCTCCAAGCTCCAATCCTATGCTTTGGACAAAAGAGTACTTTAGCGATATTAAAAAAGCAGTCGCACATAATGCTGTTATAACGACATATTCGATAGCTTTAAAAACACGTATTGCCTTGTATGAAAATGGTTTCAACATTTACTTAAATAAGGGCAAAGAGTATAGAAGTGCAACCCTTGCTTCGCCAAGTATATTAGCTGATTTTGAGCTTGTAGATATGGAGCATAAAATGCGTTGTAACCCTAAAATAAAATCGTTGCGTGACGAAGATTTAAGAGAGTAAAAGTACGCTCAAAAACTCCTCTCCAAACTGCTCATATTTTTTCTCACCGATTCCATTGACTTCAAGCATTGAAGCTTTGTCGTGTGGTTTATCGTTTGCCAAATGCTTAAGAGTTTTGTCGTTAAAAATGATGTAAGCGGGCACACCAAGGTCATTTGCAAGCTCTGCACGTTTCGCACGTAACGATTCAAATAAGGCTTCATCATAATCAAACTCTTTAGCTTGTTTTACTTTTTTCTCTTTGGTGTTAATCTCAAGACGTGAAGATTTTATATCTACAGTTTTTTGCGATTTTAAAATCTCTATAGCAGCGTTTGTGAGTTGCAAAACACTGAACTCTCCAAGCGTCAAAATCTTCAACTCTAAAAGTCTCTCTATGATGATAAACCACTCTTTTTTACTCAGATGCATACCGATGCCATAAACGGAGAGTTTATCTGCTTCATTGGCTAAAAGTTTTTGCTCTTGTGAACCACGTAAAATATCTATGATGTAGTTTTTTCCAAAGCCTTGTGAGGTTTTATAAATGGCACTTAAAATCATCTGTGCCTCTTTGGTAATGTCTTGACGTTTATCGTTTGAACCAAGGCAGTTGTCGCATCTATCTTGACACGCATCAAGGGTATCGTCAAAGTACTCGGCGAGTTGTTTGTGAAAACATATTTCACTTGTTGCGTACTTATAGATAGCGTCTATTTTAGTGTTAAGATGGGCTTTGTACTCTTCATTTGTGATGTCGTGTAAAAAGCGTTTGTGTTGAACAATATCGCCTGCATTAAAGAGCAAAAGGACTTCACAATCTTCTCCATCACGCCCAGCACGTCCAATCTCTTGGTAGTAATTTTCTTGTGATTTTGGCAGAGACATGTGCACCACAAAACGGATGTCACTTTTGTCAATTCCCATTCCAAAAGCGATGGTTGCGACCATAATTTTTACATTGTCATTGACAAAAATTTTAAAATTATTTTCTCTTACGTGCGAGGGAAGTCCTGCATGGTATGGAAGTGATTTGTAGCCAGAAGAGTTTAAAAATGCACTCAACTCTTCAGCCTTTTTACGGGAACTGACATAGATGATGCCACTCTCTCCCTCATGTCGAAGTAGAAAGTTTTTGAGTTGTGCATTCCCATTTGTTAAGCGTCTTTGCGCAGAAATAAAGATGTTTTTACGAAAAATTTTTCCCTTAAGTACAAGTGGATTCTCAAGTCGTAATTCTCTTATGATGTCTTCTGTCACATTGTCGGTTGAGGTAGCTGTAAAAGCGGCAATAGCTGTGTTTGGAAAGTTTGCCTTTAAGTTTCCGAGTGCGCGATAATCATCACGAAATTCATGACCCCATTGCGAAATACAGTGCGCTTCATCTATTACAAAAAAGTTTATATTTAAGTTGTGCAAGAAGTTTATTGTGGAGCCGTTGTTAAGGCGTTCTGGCGAGAGGTAGAGAAACTTTAAATCGCCATTTAGAGCCCTGTTTATTATCTCGTTTACATCCTCAACGTTCTGTGCGGAGCTTATCATCTCTGCTTTTATCTGCTGTGCTTGCAGAGCATTCACTTGATCTTGCATGAGAGCTATAAGTGGAGAGACAACAATTGTTATGCCCTCCATCATAAGTGTTGGGAGTTGAAAAACGAGAGATTTTCCTCCACCAGTTGGGAGTATCATGAGCAGGTCACGGTTTTGTAAAATTGCTTCTACACCCTCATCTTGAAGTGGGCGAAAGCTATTGTGACCAAAACTATCTTTGAGTACTTGATTTTTTATTTGGTATCCTAATAGGTTGCGTGTATGGTGTCTATGTCACTCCAAGAGAGCGAAGAAGAGCCTTTTTGATGGGCGATGATGTGAGAGACATAACGTGCGAACATATCTGTTTCTACATTGACTTTGGAACCTCTTTTGTACTTTTTAAAGAGTGTCTCTTTCATAGTATGAGGAATGATGGTTAGACGAAATATTTCGCTACTGACATCATTTACTGTAAGGCTCACGCCATCAATGGTAATAGAGCCTTTTGGAACAATGTAAGGAATAAACTTTTTATCTACTTTTACAAAAACATCATAGGAGTTACCGTTGTTTTTGATATTCTCTATTGTGCCGATAGCATCAACATGTCCTTGAACAACATGTCCTTCAAATCTATCGCCCATCATCATGGCAGGCTCAATGTGAACTTCGTTTTTGTAGTTCTCCATAGCCAAAAGTTTTTGACTCTCAGGCGAGAGTTCCACACTAAAACCGTCATCATGAACTTTTACAACTGTCAAACATGCACCATTAATGGCAATACTATCGCCAAGGGTGGCTTTATATTTTGCTTTTATAGTAAGTGTGGAGCCTACGAAGCTTTTGACAGTTGCGATTTCTCTTATGAGTCCTGTGAACAAGTGTTTCCTTTAAAGTGTTTAAAATACAATTTTACCATCTTCTTGAAGGTTTTTTATAATCTCTTTTGCTTTTTCATGTCCAGCGTAAGCTGCCTTTCTACATAAGTCAAGGGCTTTGTCGTTGTCCATTTCACAACCAATTCCTTGATCATAAAGAAGTCCAAGATTGTAATACCCTTGTGCTAATCCACCCTCAGCTGCACGTGAAAAACAGAGAAAACATCGTGTGTCATCTTGTGGCACGCCATGTCCCTCTTTATAGAGGACACCAAGATTGTTAAAACACTCTAAGTGTCCTCGTTTTGCTCCCTCTTCATACCAAAAAGCAGCTTCTGAGTAGTTTTGTGTGCAACCAACTCCTCGCTCAAGCATAAGTGCCACTTCATACATCGCAGCTGGCACTTCGCGTGTAGCCGCTTGCATGTGTAACTCATGTGCCTTAAACTGGTCATGCTCCACTCCACCGATTCCATTTCCATATAAAATAGCCAAGTTAAAGAGTGCGTAGGGCTGTGAAGCCTCTGCGGCTTTTGTGTAAAGCTCTAGCGTTTTTGCTTCATCTTTTTCACACCCATGTGCATTTTGGTACATATAACCAAGAGAAGTTTGTGCATCTGCATCACCAGCTTCTGCTAATTGTGTGTAAAGCTCAAAAGCGGTTTCATAATCCTCATTTTTGTATGCGTCATTTGCTTTTTCTATCATTTTTGTTCATTTTCCGTTCGTATATTTTGTCTAAAGGTTGTTTGATTCCCTTTTGCGGCAGCTTTGGCTTTGCGTACATTTTCAATTAATTTTGCTTTTGTATCAAGGTGTTCATTTCTAATTTTGTGTTCGTTGCTACCATCAACTTCTTCATCGTACTCGATAACAACAGGTACATAATCATCGTATGATTTTTTACTCATCTTAAAAACCTCAGCTAATTTACTTTTATACTATGCAAATGATACTGAAAAATGATAAAATTCGCTTTAATAAATAGGCAGTTGAGAACTTTTGCCTAAAAAATTTTCTGAGCTCATTCTCGAAACCACCTCCTGTGGTTTCTGCGAGGGTTGAAAATCAAAGTTTATCCTTGAATTCTTTTTGATTTTCAAAATCCGCTCAAAAAACCTTTTAGTCAAAAGTTTAAGCCGTAAAGGGTCGAGAATATGAACGAAATGAATTATGATGTAATAGTGGTAGGTGGCGGTCACGCAGGTGTTGAAGCTGCACTCGCTGCTGCAAGAATGGGGAACAAGACTTTGATGATTTCAATGCTTGCAGAAAATGTGGGTGCGACTTCTTGTAACCCTGCTGTAGGTGGTCTTGCAAAGGGACATTTGGTACGTGAACTTGATGCTCTTGGTGGAGAGATGGGGCTTATAACAGATGCGGCTGGAATTCAGTTTCGTATACTCAACCAGACTAAGGGTCCAGCGGTTCGTGGAAGCCGTGCGCAGATAGATATGGATAAGTATAGAATTATTGCACGTAACACTATTTTAGAGACTCCAAATCTTGATTTAGCACAAGAGATGGTAGAGAGACTAATCATTAAAGATGGCAAAGTTACGGGTGTTATGACTGATCTTTTAAATGAGTATGGCGCTAAAAAAGTCATCATCACAAGTGGAACTTTTCTCAATGGAATTATTCATGTGGGAGAGGTGCAACAAGAGGGTGGACGTTTTGGTGAGCAAAGAAGTGTAAACTTGAGCACTTCACTTAAAAATGATTGTGGCTTAGACATGGCACGTTTAAAAACGGGAACATGTGCGAGAATAGACAGTTCAACTATTGACTTTTCTGTCATGGAAGAGCAGGGTGGTGATGAGCTTCCGAGTCCTTTTAGTTTTAGAACTGATAGAGAAGAGTTTCGTGCGACTAAAAAACAACTTCCTTGTTATATTGCATACACAAATGAAGAGACACACCGAATTATTTCCTCAAATTTTTACAGAGCACCACTTTTTACAGGACAAATTGCTGGAAAATCTCCACGTTACTGCCCAAGTATAGAGGACAAAGTAAGTAAATTTGCTGAGAAAGATAGACACCATCTCTTCATAGAACCACAAACCATGGAAAACACGGAGTGCTATATCAATGGACTTAGTACCTCGCTTCCACCTGAAGTGCAACGCCAAATGGTTCACTCTGTAAGAGGGATGGAAAATGCGAAAATTGTACGTTATGGTTATGCTATAGAGTATGATTTTGTAGACCCTCGTGAGCTTAAACATTCACTAGAGACAAAAAAGATAAGTGGACTCTATTTAGCTGGACAAATAAACGGTACAACTGGATATGAAGAGGCAGCGGCACAAGGAATTATGGCAGGTATAAATGCAGGACTTTCATTACGAGGAAAAGAGCCACTTGTTCTTCGCCGTGATGAGGCATACATTGGAGTTCTCATAGATGACTTAGTTACAAAAGGAACAAACGAACCTTATAGAATGTTTACTTCTCGTGCAGAGTATAGACTCTTGTTACGTGAGGAATCTGCTGACACGAGATTAAGCCACTACGGACATGCTTTAGGGCTTATAAGTGATGAAATGTATGCAAAAGTAAAACTCAAAAATGAGCAGATTAAAAAAGGTGCACAACTTTTAGAAGATGTAAAGTTTACACCAAACAAAGAGTTTAATGCACTTTTGGAATCAATGGATGAACAAGCTCTAAAAGATGTCTCAACAGCACAACAACTTGTTGCACGTAAGAGTTTTGATGTAGAGAAAATGCTCCTTATTGTTCCAGAACTCAAAGAGTATGACCCTTACATTCAAGAAGAGATTTTAGTCGAAGGAAAATATGCTCGTTATATTGATAAACAGAGTGAAGAGATAGAGCGTATGAAAAAGTATCTTAAAATTGCTATTCCTGAAGGTTTTGATTTTAAATCTATAAGTGGACTAAGCAAAGAGATAGTTGAGAAGTTAGAGCAGTTTACACCGCCAACACTCCAAGCCGCGATGAATATCAGCGGAATTACGCCTGCTGCTATAGAGATTATACATATTTATATTCGAATGGCTAGTAAAAACAATAAAGCTTCTTAGATCATGGCTCACAAAACAACATATGCAAAAATTACTGCAAAAATAATATTTGCGACACTTCTTATAACCTTGTTTTTTGGCTGGGTATATAGTGAATACATAAAGAAAGAGGCTATATCAAACCTAACACATATAGATGCCAAGAAAACAAGTATGTTGGTTTTTGAATCACTTTACTCAGCAATGCAAAGAGGCTGGAATAAAGATGATTTGTATGAGATTATACAACGACTGAATCGTGTCGATGAGAATATGCATGTAAACGTATATAGAAGTCAAAAAGTTGCTGATTTATTTGGCGAGATACAAAAAGATAAAGAGGCCAGAGAAACAGAAAAAGACATGCGTGAAGCGATGACTGGAAAAGAAATTTTAGATATTACCAAAGAGGATGATATAAAATATCTCTATCCAGTCATTGCAAAAAATGAGTGCCTTAAGTGCCATACTAACTCAGATGTAGGTGATATTCTTGGTGTTATAGACATTTCTTACCCCATAGAAGATTTAAAAGTTTCACTCAATGAAATGACAAGCTTTTTTATTCTATTTATTATTGTTTTTTCTGTACTGATATTTTTAACTATATTTATGGGATTGGATAAATATCTTATTCGACCAATCAGAGATTTTGCTTCTGTAATTCAAAACATCATTAATTCTAATGACATAACAAAACGTGTACTAGTAAATGACGATGTAGAAGAGATAGACTCTATTAAAGAGATTTTTAACACTATGCTTGACTCAGTAGAGCATCAGTTCTATTTTGACAATTTAACAGGTTTGGCAAATAGAAGAAAATTAGTAGAGTTACTAGAAAAGAGACAAAGCTTTTATTTTATGATTATAAATATAGATGCTTTCCAACAGATTAATGACCTCTATGGTGATACGGCTGGAGATAGTGTATTAAGAGAGTTTGCGCACTTTCTTCAAGAGATTATTCCTATAAAAGATTCTCTTTATAGACTACATTCAGATGAATTTGCTCATGTATGTATACAAGGATTTTCACTTGAGGAATTTAGAAATTTTGCAACTATCATTATAGAAAAAATAGCTCAAAAAAGTTTTGTAATAGCTGATAATAATACAATAAACCTGAGTGCAACGATAGGAATATCTTATGGCTCAAATATGCTTTTAGAAAATGCTGACATAGCCTTAAAATTAGCAAAAAAAGCTAAAAAAGAGTTCTTGATTTATGATGAGTCTATGGCAATGGAGAAGGAATATAAAGAAAATATTGAATGGAGTAAACGACTTAAAAAAGCGATTGAAACAGATAGAATTGTTCCTGTATATCAGCCAATAGTAGATGTGAAAACAAAAAAAATAGTTAAATACGAATCCTTAATGAGGATGGTGGATGATAAAGGCTATCTAATAGCACCTGCTCACTTTTTAGAGTTATCAAAGAAAAATAAATTTTATCATCAACTTACAAAAATAATGATTGAAAAAACTATGGAGAAATTTAAAGGTTCTAATCTTTTAGTCTCAATAAATTTATCACTGCAGGATATTTTAGATAAGGAAATATATAACTTAATTATAGAAAAAATATCCAAAGACAATTTAGGAAACAATATTATTTTTGAGATTATAGAGTCAGAGGGCATAGAGAATTTTGAACAGGTGCTAGCTTTCATAACCGATGTAAAGAAATATGGTGCAAAAATTTCGATAGATGATTTTGGAACAGGCTATTCTAATTTTGAGTATCTCATGAAATTAAAAGTGGATTACATCAAAATTGACGGTTCTATGATAAAAAATATAGATGTTGATGAGAACTCGCAACTCATAACACAAACTATAGTAGAGTTTGCCAAAAAAATGAAGATTCAAACAGTTGCAGAGTTTGTTTGTTCTAAAAATGTTTTTGAAAAAGTAGCTAGCTTAGATGTAGATTTTGCACAAGGATACTATTTTGGAAAGCCAACATTAGAGCTACTAGATTAAATGAGGAATTTATATATATGAAACTTTTTTATTACGTGCATACAGGGCATAGAATTGGACTTGACAGATTTCGCCGCGCTGCAACAATTATTCGTGCATTAGGTAATGTAGATATAACTCTTTTATGCTCAGATTTTCGCATAGCTCAGATTGCAAGAGAGTTTGGGATTGAGAACAGCGTGGGGATTGATGTTGTTAGAAATATTCCTCAAATATCACAGTATGGTGATAAAATCATCTTTGATTCTGAGGAAGCAAATCCAATCATGCTTGATGACATGAGACAATATTTTTCTACTTTTATAAGAGTCAGTGATGCTAAAGAAGATACAAAAGCAGAAAATGAACTGCTAATTTCCCCTTATTTAGAGGGAGATGGTATTTGCAAAGGTCTTGTAGTAGATGATAAATATTTTGTAAAACAAGAGAAAAAAGTAAAAATTTCTTACTTTTTTGGTGATGATGATTACGAAAAAGATTTAGAAAAAAATCTTGATTTTATAGCTGGTTTAGATGCGCATTTACAACTTGGATTTTACTACTTTTTAGACTATGAAGATATGTTAAAAGAGAAGTTTCCAAATTACTTTGAATTTGAAGAGTATGATGAGATGATTATGCAGAGTGAAATTCTTATAACGTGCTCACCACAAGCAGTTTTAGAGTCTCTTGCCGGTGGTGGTAAACCTATTTATATTCAAAGAGAAGATTACACCAGAGATTTTAATGCAATTTTTGATTTTTTAAACATTCCAATTGTATATAATTTTGATAAGAAGGACTTATCTGTGATATTAAAAACAATAAATAATCATTACTATGAATCTATAGAACAAAATAGTAACGAAATTGCAAAATTTATAAAAGAAAACTTAAATTTATAATTACTTAAAAGTTATTTGGTATATAATAAGCCTTTAAAAATTCACATCAAAGTGAGAAAGAATGAAAAATAGTAGCCGTAGAGGTTTTATGGGTATAGCGTTTGGTGCCGTTGCTGGTGTTGGAGCCGTAGCTTCACTATATGCAATGAAAAAATCTTGGGATCCACTTCCAAGTGTTAAAGCAGCTGGATTTACAACTCTTGATATGTCAGGATATAAAGAGAATGAGTTAGTGACAGAAAAATGGAGAGGGAAACCTATCTTTGTTCTAAAACTGACTGCAGATATGATAGCAAGTATGAATGAAGTAGATCAAAAACGTGTCATTAAAGTTGGAGATTCTACATACATGGTATGTCTTGGTTTATGTACACACCTAGGATGTATACCTGGTTATGATTCAGAAGAAAAAACTTTTCTTTGTGCTTGTCATGGCGGTATGTATGATTTTACTGGTATGGTGACAAAAGCTCCACCTCCACGTGGACTAGATATTCCTCCTTTTAAAATAGAAGGGAATACACTGGTTTTGGGTGAAGAAGGTCCAGAGTTTAAACTGATGAAAGAAACTGGCGTAACGCTTTAATTAAGGGAAGAATATGGCACATTTTACAAAAGCAACAAGTGTTCACGATTGGTTAAACCAACGTATGGGCATAGATACAGTTCGTCGTGTTATGGCAACTGAGTATTGGATTCCGAAAAATATCAACTTTTTATGGGCAATGGGAATGGTTCTAGCAATCACTTTTGCTCTTTTATTAGTATCTGGTATATTTTTATTGATGTATTATCAACCAAATGTTGATTTAGCGTTTGATAGTGTAAATTACACTATTATGAGAGAAGTTGACTTCGGTTGGTTATGGAGACACGTTCATGGTGTAGCTGCATCAGTTGTTTTCTTAATTATATACATTCACATGTTTACTGGTATTTACTATGGTTCATACAAAAAGGGACGTGAGATGATTTGGATCTCAGGTATGCTTCTTTTTGTTGCATTCTCAGCAGAAGCATTCTCAGGATATATGTTACCATGGGGTCAAATGTCTTATTGGGCTGGTATGGTTATTACAAATCTTTTTGCTGGTGGTTCACTTCATGCAGATGGTTTAGTTGAGTGGATTCGTGGAGATTATGTACCTGCACAAGCGTTCTTGGCTCGTTTTTTCATGTTACATGTACTTCTTCTTCCTCTTGCAATTATCGGTCTTATTGCTTTACACTTTGGGGCACTTCGTATTCCGCACGTAAACAATCAAGATGGTGAAGAACTTGACTTTGAAGTGGAAGCTGCAAAATATAAATCTGGTGATAAAGCTGGTTCAAAAGTTATAGCGTTCGTAAATGATTTTATGTCAAAAGATATGATGGTTGTAGGTTTCTACTTAATCTTCTTCTTTTACTTAGTATTTTACCATTACGGTTTTGCAATGGACCCAGTAAACTTCGACCCTGCAGATGGTTTAAAAACACCTGCACATATTTATCCAGAGTGGTATTTCCTATGGTCTTATGAAATTTTACGTCCTTTCTCTACGGATATCGGTCTTATAGCGTTTGCTTTTGCTCAAGTTATTTTCATGCTTTTACCATTTTTAGATAGAAGTCCAAATACAGTTCCAGCATCACGTCGTGGATTGTTTAAATATTGGTTTTGGGCAATGTTAGTTGATATGATTATACTAACTGCTATGGGTAAATTACCTCCAGAAGGTATATTTAGTAGCATTGGTTTATATGCGGCATTAACATTTATTGGTTTATGGATTCTCTTACCAATAATTACAATGTTTGAAAAAAAAGCGTAAGGGGTTAGAAGTGAAAGAATTATTTATATTAGTGGTAGTCACTGTATTTACACTTATAACTTATTATTTAGTTGAGCCATTTGCTCACTCGCAAATGCATAAACATGTTGAGGGAGAAGGCTTTACATACAATGACCTTCCAGCGATGACTAAAACAGGGAATGCAACAAGTGGTGGTGATTTAGTAATGGCATCTTGTACAGGTTGTCATGCTATAACTGTTGCTGGCATTGAACCTTCAATGGATCCTGCTTCTTCCGCTGCTGCTTATGGTGTAAACCCACCAGATTTAAGTAATGCAGGTTCTGTGTATGATGCAAAATTTTTAAGTGCGTTGATTCAAAATCCAGCACACGCTTTAATGGTTGAACATAAGTTTAATGCAGATAAAGGTGAAATGCACCCAATGGTTCCATTCTATGGTATGGGTGGAGATCTTGAACAAGAAGTTGCAGACATGGTTGCATATTTACAATCTATTGCTAAAAAAGGTGAAGAGTTAACTCCAGCGATGACTTATGAACTTGCTTGTGGTAGATGTCATGCTAATCGTTATGAAAGATGGACACAAATTGGTTCTAAAGCGATGTTTAAGAAAAAACAAGATGAGTTAGCGTTTGAGACTAACTTAGTTAATTATGAAGAATCATTAACAAAATATATGGGTAAATTACCACCAGATTTAAGTATCTACATTCGTTCTCGTGGTGAGCATTACATCAAAACTTTTGTTGAAAATCCTCAAGTTTACTTAAAAGGTACAGCAATGCCACGTGTTGGTGTAAGTGCTGAAGCTGCAGATAAAGTAATAGAGTACCTAGAAGATTCTGGTGATACTAAACGTCATGAGCGAGAGGCAGTTGGTAAAAATGTAATGATTTATATCGTTATCTTTGCTATCTTTGCTCTTCTTTGGAAAAAACAAGTGTGGAGAGATCTTCATTAATTAGTGCATAAAGTGGAGTAATCTACTTTACTTCGCTTGTACCACACTTATGCTTTAGCAACGGTGGTATCGCCATTTAGTGGCAGAACCGCTCTGGTCACTAAAGCTTGACTTCTTTGACGTCAGAAATCTACGTCTTTATTGGCGACTAAAGGCTAACTTTTTTTAAGTTAGCTTTCTTCAACAAAATATTTCATAATAACTTCTTTGAATCTTTCAAAAATCGCACGTAACATTTACAAGAAACTTTTAAAGAGGCTATAATGCCAAATAAATAATTTCAAAGCAGCATATATGATAAAAGAGTTAGCACAGACATTGGTAGATTTGATATTTGACTGGGGATATTTAGGAATATTTTTACTTATGGTAGTTGAGAGTAGTTTTATTCCTTTTCCTAGTGAAATAGTACTTATTCCTGCTGGATATTTAGCGAGTCAAGGTGGGATGAGTGTAGGTTGGATTATGAGTAGTGCACTTTTAGGTTCACTTAGTGGTGCATTTATTAATTACTATCTAGCACTTACTCTTGGTAGAAAGTTTTTAAAAAGATATGGTGATTATTTTTTTATTAGCAATGAAACTTTAGTAAAGATGGAAAATTACTTTAATGCACATGGGCACATTTCAACTTTTACAGGTAGGTTGATTCCAGGTATAAGACAGCTCATATCTATTCCTGCAGGCCTTGCTAAAATGAACATTGTAGAGTTTTCTCTTTATACATCATTGGGTGCTGGAATTTGGGCTTTTATTCTCACAATGCTTGGTTACTTTATAGGTGAGAATCAAGAGTTGATAAATATATACTTAAAACAGATTACTATAGGCGTAGTTATACTCCTTGTTATGTTGGGTTATGTATACTACCGTTATCAAAAAAATAAAAATAGAGAGTAGTATATGAATTATATGTTTCAAGCTGGTTTTTTGGGTACGAGAGCACCATTTTTTATGGATGTTGTTACACTTATAGTTGCACTTTTGCCGTTATTAGTTTTTGGAGCTATACTGTTTGCAAGAAAAAAACAGTATAAACTTCATATGATAAGTCAAAATATCATATTTGTTGTATCTTTAATTGTCATAGTTTATTTTGAACTTGGTGTTAGAATTGGCGGTGGATTTGATGCTTTTGTAAGCGATACAGGAGTCTCTCCTACGTACGCTCTGATAGTCTTAATTTTACATATTTTGATAGCCATAACAACACTTTATTTTTGGACACTTACTTTGTTACGTGCGAATTATAGTTATACAAAAAAAGAGTTGCCAGGTAGAGGTACTAATTCACATAAATTTGTTGCAATCAAAGCAGTGTTAGGGATTATACTTACATCTTTGACTGGTATATGGGTTTATTTATTGCTATTTGTATTTTAGAGAAAAGGAGTGAACGTGATTAAAATTGATGATAAAGCACCAGAGTTTTGTTTACCAAATCAAGATGATGTAGAGATATGTTTAAGAGATTTAAAAGGGAAGTGGATAGTACTTTACTTTTACCCAAAAGATAGTACGCCTGGGTGTACAACTGAAGCTTGTGAATTTACAGAAGCTGCACCAGATTTTTCAGGGTTGAATGCTATTATAATTGGTGTAAGTGCGGATAGTACACAAAAACATCGTAATTTTATAGAGAAAAAAGAGTTGGGTAT
Source organism: Sulfurimonas sp. (assembly GCA_041595535.1). GTDB lineage: Bacteria > Campylobacterota > Campylobacteria > Campylobacterales > Sulfurimonadaceae > Sulfurimonas. The sequence goes on from JBFHKA010000028.1 coordinate 23,597, forward strand.
CACACTATTAAGTGATGAAAGTACAACTATGATGAAAGAGTATGGTGTTTGGCAACTTAAAAAGAATTATGGTAAAGAGTATATGGGTATATCGCGTACTACTTTGATTATAAATCCACAGGGAATTGTAAAAGCTCTTTGGGAAAAAGTCCGCGTTAAAGAGCATGTTGCAAAAGTTAAAGCTGAGTTAGAAGCTTTACAAGCGTAAATTAAACTCTATTTATAAGTCTAAGTAGATAACTATTTAGACTTTTCTATTCTTCTATTATTTGCTATCAATACTTCACATAAACTGTTAAGATAACTATTAGAACTTCTCTGTTAGAATTACTCCAAAACCTAAAATTCTTTAGGAAACTTTGGTAAAAGGATAGTTATGAAAGTATTTTTGACAGTAATTATATTGATACTGATGTCATACGCACTGCAAGCTGATTATATAGTAAAGTATAAAATAGGTAAAGAAACACAAACCTATATGTACCACTCTGACACACAATCTAAACTTATAAACGGTAGTGGAAATGCAAAAAGTGAAATATATACATTAGGTAAAAAAATATATCTAGTTTCTTATGAAGGTGGAGAAAAAAATATTGTTGATATGGATGAGATAAAAAAAATCTCTGAAACTTTTGGCGGTATGGGTTCACTAGAAGAGAAGCAAAAAACTAAAATACCAAAATTTGTAATTGAAAAAACTGGAAAAAGAGTCAAAGTTGCTGGAATCAATGGGGAAGTTTGGATTGTTTCAGGCGAAAACTATGGTGAAAAGTTAAAACAAGAGATGGTAGTTAGTAATGATAAAAGAGTTGTAACTACTGTTCATTCTATGTTTAGTACAGCATCAAATATGGGTGCTGCAGAGATAGAAGATAATCCTATCGAGTTACAAAAGGGATATGTTGTCATTAAGGCGGATGATATGGTTTTAGAGTCTTTTAGTGAGGAGAAAATATCTAATGAGGAGTATCAACTACCTAAAGACGCACAAGAACAAAAAATGCCTGATTTGTCTAAAATAAAAGATAGCGCAATGGATGGATGTTATGATACTCTGTGTTGTGGACAAGCATCTGGTGCATCGAAGGTATTGGCACCTGCACTAAAAAACAGTTTTAATGGGTATAAACTTGTTGGAAGCGCTGTTTGCGATTTTATGGGACTCAGTTCTTTAATGAATAGTAAAAGTGTTGAAGGTGCCTTGTATAAAAAAGGGAATGATAGTATTCAAATTACTTTAAATCTTGACGATCCCAAAGGTGGAATTCTTAGAAGCACAAAGAAAAATCTTCAATCAGGATATTCAGTTGGAATGGTAGAAGATATTAAAAGTTATTCAGAATCAAAACAGAATGGCATAAAAGTTATTTCAGGTATTTTAATGCCGATGAATCAAGAGACGGTTGAATATATTATCAACTCTAAAACTACTCTTAGTATTACAAGACTCAGAAAAACAAATAAAGAACAAGCTCTCACAATGGTTGTAAGTTCAGGTGGAGTTAATCTCAATACGTTACAAGCAAGCATAGGAACCCAAAAAACTTCTAGCACAAAGAAACCTATGAAACAAGAAGATGCAGATATGAAAGAAGCAGAAGAAATGCTTAAAAGTTTTTTTAAATAAGGATGAAAAATGAAATTTATATTTTAACTTTCCTGAGATTATCTCAGGAAAGTTAGGAATTAATATCTATAACGTAAGTAGAAACGAATGTCTTGAGCGGTGTCAACAACTTGCGATGCAATATTCCCCATTGGTGTATTCATCGTATCAGAAATAGTTATTGAATTACCCGTAGTATTACCAAAGAAACCATTACTACCAGAGTACTTATAATCTAAGTATGTATAGCGAATTTGGAGTGAAAGAATATCATCAATAAGTGGTTCAGTAAAGTAAACTTCATACGCATCCCCACGAGTTGCAATTTTAGAACCAATGTTTGTATCTTCAGCATATGTAATGCTTCTCCAGTATTTTGAACCTTTGTTATACTCGATTCCCCATCTTCCATCTTCGCTCACTAAAGATGGCATTTGTAGACCAATCCAAGCAGAATAACCAACTTCTGAATCTTTAGAACCTAACATTCCTGTTGGATCATAACCAAGTGTAGCAGCTTCACCTGATCTATCTTTTGGATCTGTCTTACTTACAGCACCACTGATAAAGAGTGTTGTATCATCAAGATAGTCACTCCATTCACTTCCTATGCCATTTATAGTAAAGTTTGCTGTAAAGCTATGTAGACCTCCGACTGTGTCAAAGTTATTGGTCGGTGTTGGACTGAATCTTTGGTCAATTAGATTATTTGCATAGTAGTATTGTGTTGCAATCCCATAATGGCCATTATTCCATGGAACGAAAATAAAACCAGCTAAATCAATATTTGGGTTTATATTGTCTTCATTGCTATAAGGAGTAGATGTAAATTTGTGCGCTGCACTTGTCATACCACGTCCAGCACAAAGTTTGAAGTACATTCCATTGATACCTGTAACGTCTTCAAGAGTGAATTTTGCACTTAAACCATCAAACTCAACATTGATAGTATGACCCATTGGTGATGCTGCTCCATCATCATCTCTTAAGTTAATTAGATGACCATTTGTGGATGGACGACGACCAATACTAAATGTCCAAGGTACATTTGTACTAAGAAAAGTATCATTTTTATAAAGAAAATAAGCAGAACGAACTCTTATAATATCATCATAAGCATTTTCATTTGCAATCCAATCAAAGTTTTCAAAGTTGTATCCAGCAGTATCATCATCTGTTCTTTGTCCAAATGCTTTATTGTATGCTAATTGTCCGCTAAAACTAAGATGATTTGTAGCTTTCCAATCCATATTTATCCATAGCCTATTTGTCATTAAGGCATCATTGCTTTTTTTTGAACCGTCTGCCATTTCATATTGTATATTGTCTAGGGCAAATCTGTAATCAACACCAAGTTTTAGATGATTTCCATTCGTCGCTTTATTGAGTTCAGTTATACTCTCTTGCATATCTTTGATTTCTTCTTCAAGATCTACTTTTTCATCTTCCTCGTCATCGTCGTCTTCTTCTTCATCGTCATTTTTGAGTGTAGATTTAGTTAGAGTAGTCTTGTTTGAGATATCCTCTTCATCTTCATCATCTTTTGCAGGTAGAGTACTTGTTGTAGCTTTAGAAGATTTTAGTGTAGATAACTCTTGTTGCATTTGTTTCATTTGAAGTTCCATAGATTGGATACGTTCATACATTGTTTCTGCGTTAAGACTTGTTCCTAAAAGTGTTGCAGCAGTGAGTGAAAGTAGTAGAGGTTTATTCATTTTTTCCCTTTTTTATTATAAAAAGACATTACAAAGATAACACTTTTTTATATTATTATTGTGATACTATACAGCAACTAATATAAAATTATTTTTAAGAATTTGTTTTAGTAGTATAATAAATATTAATATGTGAAGTATTTGCGAATACAATTCTTATGCTAAAAAGCTACTTTTAAATAATTATTTGCTACAATTCGCGGATTTTTCTTCAAGTTATTATGAGAAGAAAATATTAACAGAATGTGTCAAAAACTAGTGCAATCCTCTTTTTAGAGAAAATTGTTCGACATCTTCAAAGCCCAACTAGTAAATCTCTGGTTTGAAATAAAACCTTTTAAGGATTACCCATATGGTAACAATGAAAGACCTTTTAGAATGTGGTGTACACTTCGGACACCAAACACGTCGTTGGAATCCAAAAATGAAAAAATACATTTTTGGTGTTCGTAAAAATATCTATATTATAGATTTACAAAAAACTCTACGTTATTTCCGTAATACATACCAAATCGTTGTAGATGCTGCAGCTGAAGGTAAAACAGTTTTATTTGTTGGTACTAAAAAACAAGCACGTGCTTCTGTAAGAGATGCTGCTATCGCTTGTGGTATGCCATACGTAGATAACAGATGGTTAGGTGGTATGCTTACAAACTTCCAAACTATTCAAAAATCTATCCGCAAACTTGATGTTATTACTGAAATGCAGGAAAATGGTCAAATTGATCTTTTAACTAAAAAAGAAGCATTAATGCTTTCTCGTACTAAAGAGAAACTTGAAATGTATTTTGGTGGTATCCGTGATATGAAAAAACTTCCAGATATGCTTTTCATCGTTGATGCTGCAAAAGAGCACATCGCAGTTTTAGAAGCTAGATGTTTAGGTATTCCAGTTGTTGCTCCACTTGACACTAACTGTGACCCAGACTTAATCACTTACCCAATTCCAGGGAATGATGACGCGATTCGTTCAATTCAACTTTTCTGTCGTGAAATGACTGAAGCGATTAATGAAGGTAAAGCACTTCGTGATGCACCAGCTGAAGAAGAGCAAGCAGAAGTTGTAACTGAAGAAGTAGTAATAGTAGACGAAGAAGTATTTACAGAGGAAGTATAATTATGGCAGATATTACAGCAGCGATGGTTAAAGAGTTGCGTGCAGCAACTGATGCACCAATGATGGATTGTAAAAAAGTTCTTGTTGAAGCTGATGGAGACATGGCTAAAGCTACGGAACTTTTAAAAGAGCGTGGAATTGCAAAAGCAGCTAAAAAAGCTGATAGAGTAGCAGCTGAAGGTCTAGTTGGTCTTAAGCTTGCTGCTGATTTTTCTAAAGCTACAGTAGTGGAAATTAATTCTGAAACAGATTTTGTTGCTCAAAATGATGGTTTCAAATCGTTGGTTCTTAAAACTACAGAAGAAGTTTACAATACGAATCCAAGTGATGTTGCAGGTGTAATGTCAAGTGAATTTGGTTCGTATTTTACAGAAACTGTTGCAAAAATTGGTGAGAAGATTGAGCTTCGTCGTTTTGGTTCTTTAGAAGCAGAAGATGATACTATAGCTATGAATGGTTATGTTCACTCTAATAGTCGTATTGCAGTTATAGTGAAAGCAAAATGCGACAGTGCAAAAACTGCTGAGGGTATGAGAGATACTCTTAAGCAAGTTGCAATGCACGCATCAGCTATGAAGCCAACAACTCTTTCCTATAAAGATTTTGATTCAGCTTATGTTGAATCAGAAACAATAGGTAGAATTGAAGTTATTAAAAAAGAGAATGAAGAGCTTGCTCGTCTTAAGAAGACTCTTAAAAATGTACCACAGTACATCTCTATGAGTCAATTAACTGATGAAGTTTTAGCAAAAGCTGAAGCTGACATCAAAGCTGACTTAGCAGCTCAAGGGAAACCTGAAAAAATTTGGGACAAAATTGTTCCTGGTTCTTTAGCACGTTTTATTGATGATAATACTACACTAGATAAAGAACAAGCACTTCTTGATCAAACATATGTTCTTGATGATAAAAAAACTGTAGCACAAGCTGTTGAAGCAGCAGCAAAAGCCTTAGGTGGAACTGCTGAAATAGTTGATTTTATTCGTCTTGAAGTTGGTGAAGGAATTGAGAAAGTTGTAGATGACTTCGCTGCAGAAGTCGCTGCACAAATGGGATAAGCTTTTAGCTTACCCCATCCTTTTATGAATCTCCTCAACGCTACAAACTTATCTCACACTTTTGAATATGAACTATTTTCTAATGTCTCATTAGAGCTTAATGAGAGAGAGACAATAGCTATAATTGGAATGAGTGGTAGTGGAAAATCCACACTTTTACATCTTTTATCTACACTTTTAACGCCTAATTGCGGAGAAGTATCACTCTTTGGAAAGAGAGTCTCAGAGATGACTAAAAAAGAATTAGCTCTTATCAAACGTAATGACTTGGGGTTAGTATTTCAATCACACTATCTTTTTAAAGGTTTTAGTGCTTATGAAAATCTTGAGGTTGCAGAGATTCTTTCTCAAACAAAAATAGAGAATGCATTACTCGAAAAACTTCAGATAGAACAAAATATGAATCAAAAAGTTACAGAACTCTCTGGTGGACAACAACAGCGTGTCTCTATTGCAAGGGTATTAACAAAAAGACCTCGTATTATTTATGCTGATGAACCTACAGGAAATTTAGATAAAATGACAGCTAATGAGGTAATGAAGCTATTCTTTGAATACACGCAAGAAGAAAATGCGGGAATGATTTTAGTGACACATGATAATGATTTAGCTATGATGTGTCAAAAAGTTTATAAGTTAGAAAATAGAGAGCTTGCAAGGATAAAATAGTGCAATGGGCAGAGATATTTAACGAAACATATATTGCTGGTTTTATACTCCTTTTTTTTCGTTTTGCAGCTCTTTTTATAGCAATTCCAATTTTTTCACATAATAATATTCCAATGAATATAAAAGCTTCCATGGCTTTTTTCTTTACGATTGTTTTTTACTCCTCTATGCCACCTTTAGCAATTTCTATAGATGTACCAACTATTGTGCTAGCAATTTTAAGCGAGTTCATGTTTGGTTTGGTTATAGGGATTGTTTTACTTCTTGCATATAATGTCATTACCTTTGCCGGTGGGCAAATTTCATTTATGATGGGATTTTCTATGGCGAGTGCCATTGATCCACAATCGGGTGTGTCTATGCCAATTATTTCACAATTTTTATCACTTATGGGTTTAATGATTCTTTTAGCATTGAATTTACATCACTGGATACTCCTTTTTATTGATGCTTCACTCAAGACTATACCTCTTGGTGGTTTTTTAATGAGCGAAGATCTTTTTCATTATATAATTCATGCTACATCAAATATGTTTCTTGTAGGGTTTATGATAGCTTTTCCAATCATTGCTCTCTCATTGCTTCAAGATATAATTTTCGGAATGCTTATGAAAACTATGCCTCAGTTTAATATTCTTGTTATAGGATTTCCTATAAAAATCGCAGTTTCTTTTGCAGTTCTTATAGCAGTATTAACTGCAATAATGCTGATACTTAAAGGGCAAGTACAAGAAGCTTTTAACGCCTTAGAGATGTTTTTTTAGTTTATTTAGATACAATAATACCAATAACACTTTCATAGGAAAACAGATGAAAATATTACTTTTAAATAATAATCCAGTTGTAACTAAACTTGTAACACTCAGTGCACAAAAGACTTCAGACGAGTTAGATGTAGTAAAATCTGTTGATGAAGTAGAGTATGCAGAATATGATTTATTTGTTCTAGATGATACTCTCTATAGTGAGAATATACTTTCAGACGTCAAAGAGAAAATTAACTTTTCTAGCTCTTTATATATTTGCGCAAGAGATGCACAAGATGTAGAAGGCTTTACAGAAATATTGAAAAAGCCATTTTTGCCAACTGATTTAGTAGAAATTTTTTCTACACTGGGGCATGAAGCGAGTAATATAAACCTAGAAGAGACTTTGCATGAGAGTACAGAGAGTATTGAACCACCAGAGGATCTTGATAAGATAGAAGAACTTTCTTTAAATGAAGAGTTGTTTTTAAATGATGAATTAGTTTTAGATGATGATGATTTGTCTTTGGATGATGAAATTTTTATGGATGAAGATGATGAGTTGGGCGAAAGTGTTTTAGATGATGACGAAGCTCAAAAAGTTAAAGATTTACTCCAAGAGACGGAGAATGATATATCAGATTCTGAGCTTGATGAAGAATTACAAGTGGATGATGAGTTGGAAGAAGAAGATATACTAAGTGATGAATTAGATGCAGAGCTTAGTTTAGAAGATGATGAAGACACACAAATTCAAGAAGAGGAAGTAGTAGAAGACAGTTCAGAACTTGAGGATGAACTCAATGTTGATGAAGAGATACTTGCACAAGATGATACACTTGATG
>JBFHKA010000029.1:0-30597 GCA_041595535.1 Sulfurimonas sp.
AATGGTGGGCACTACTGGACTCGAACCAGTGACATCTACCTTGTAAGGGTAGCGCTCTACCAACTGAGCTAAGCGCCCAACTTAATGGGGAAAATAAAACACCAATTTAAATGGCGACCCCTAAAGGATTTGAACCTCTGTAACTACCATGAAGTGATAGTGTCCTTGGCCACTAGACGAAAGGGTCACTTTCTTTCATAAACAAAAGGTTTATCAATGGTGGGCACTACTGGACTCGAACCAGTGACATCTACCTTGTAAGGGTAGCGCTCTACCAACTGAGCTAAGCGCCCATTTAAACTAAAATGTTTTTTGATTTAGTTGTGCTAAAGTTTTGAGCGAAGCATACATCAAGTATGTGAGCTTAAAGCTAAAGTGCAAATAAACAAAAAAATGGCGCGGTGGACGAGACTCGAACTCGCGACCCCCTGCGTGCCAGGCAGGTATTCTAACCAACTGAACTACCACCGCATACATTGTTTTAGTTTATAATGGTGTCCTGTGATGGATTCGAACCATCGGCCACATCATTAAAAGTGACGTGCTCTACCAGCTGAGCTAACAAGACATTTCCTCTTAATCTTTAAGAGGTCGAAATTATAGACAAATAGATTTTAATTGTCAAGATATTTTATAATGAATTTAGAAAAACATCTCTTTGTCTATAAGTAGGAGCATTTTTATTGCATAGAGTGCACTCTGATGCTGTACATAATTTCTATCTCCACTAAAAAGAAGGTGCTCTTCTTTATGATGATTTGCACTTCTCACACCAATATATACAGTACCAACTGGCTTCTGTGGAGTTCCTCCTGTATCACCTGCTATACCGCTAATTGCAAGGGCATAATCTGCGTTACTCACGTTTAAAACTCCCTCACTCATCTCACATACAGTCTCAAAACTTACAGCACCCATCTCCTCTAAAACTTGATGCGATACAGCAAGCCAATTTTCTTTGAGTGCATTTGAGTATGTTACTAAAGAGCCATCCAAAATTTTTGAAGCACCATTTTCTTTTGTAAAGTAGTAACTGAGTAGTCCACCTGTACAACTCTCTGCAAAACTTACTTTTTTACCATAACTTGAAAGTCGTTCTATAATGTATGAGATGATATTTGAAGAGGCTATAAGTTTGTTTGGAAGAAGTTTTTTTGTTGCACTTATAAAGTTTGAAATTTCTCCATATCTATTACTCTCAATCTCAACATAAGACCAGCCCTCAATATTGTCAATAACCGTAAATTGAACCTCATACGTTTGAGCGATTGGTGCAAGCATACTCTCAATACTACTTTTTTCTTCCTCAAAAATATGAATAGTCGCTTTTACATTTTGATTTTGTATCAAAATCTCTGGCATTTCTTGCCCCTCATCCATTTGAAGCACATTAATAACAGAATCTACATATTCTACGAGATAAGTTCTCTCTTCGAAGAGTGAAGCTTTTTGAGGAATGAGCATACCCTCTTTTAAAATCTGGTTGTCACTTGTTGTTGTACAAATAACTTTTCCAACAGTTGCAAAATGTTTTTTAGTCGTAATTACAATAATTTTATCACCAGAGTTTAACTCTTTTTCCAAATAAAGGAACAATGAATTGTCACTCTCTTTAAAATATGTAACGGAATCGATAAAGTGATTTGCTTGCTCTATTTGCCTAAAAATATACTCTTTTAAAGGTAAATTTGAGACAAATTTATTTCCTATAAATATCAGATGCAATTTCATATTTTAGCGACCTTGTGGGGATAATCTTATGGGCTTATTATATCACTTTATAAGCTTTTAAACACATAAAAGATATAATGCAAAACTTTTAAAACAATTTCGAGGGACAGATGGACTACAAAGAGACATTACTATTACCTACTACCGAATTTTCTATGCGTGGAAACTTGGTTCAAAATGAACCAAAGCGTTATGCGGCTTGGGATGAGAACAAAATATATGAAAAGATGAAAGCAAATCGTAAAGATGCACCTAGTTTCACACTGCATGATGGTCCTCCTTATGCAAATGGCCATATCCATATCGGTCATGCACTCAACAAAGTCCTTAAAGACATTATTATCAAGCATAATTACTTTGCAGGTAAATCTGTGCGTTTTACTCCGGGTTGGGATTGTCATGGTCTACCAATTGAGCAACAAGTTGAGAAAAAGCTGGGTGGAAAACAGAAAAAAGAGCTTCTTGAAACTGCAAAAATTAGAGAACTTTGTCGTGCACACGCAACAGAGTTTGTAGATATCCAAAGAGCTGAATTTAAACAGCTTGGAATCCTTGCAGACTGGGAAAACCCTTATGTTACTATGGATTTTAAATTTGAAGCAAATATCTACCGTACACTCTGTTCTGTTGCTAAAAAAGGTCTTTTAATTGAGAGAAGTAAACCTGTTTTTTGGTCATGGGCTGAGAGAACTGCACTTGCTGAAGCAGAAGTAGAGTATGAAGACAAAGAGTCTCACTCTATCTACATTGCATTTGAGTTAAGTGATGAAGCAAAAGCAAAACTCGGCATTACCGGTAAAGCTGCTCCTGTTATCTGGACAACTACACCTTGGACTATTCCTGCAAATACTGGTATATCTTTAAACCCAAATGAAAAATATGTACTTACATCTGATGGTTACATAGTTGCAAAAGAGCTTTATAACTCAGCGATAGAGCTTGGACTTTTCTCAGGAGAAGTAGTACAAACATTTAATGCAGGAGTATTTGAGAACCTTCTTGCAATTAATCCACTCAACGGAAGAGATTCTCGCATAGTTTTAGGTGAGCATGTTTTAGTTGACAACGGTACTGGTTGTGTTCATACAGCTCCTGGACATGGTGAAGATGACTATCGTGTTGGACTTGTATACAATTTAGAAGTAGTTATGCCTGTAGATGAGACTGGTTGTTATGATGAAACAGTAGTAGGTCTTGGTCTTATTCCAAATGCAGAGGACTTTGTAGGTCGTCATATCTTTAAATCAAATGATGACATTATCGAATTAATGGGTGATGCAGTTCTTAAAGTTTCTAAATTTACGCACTCATATCCACACTGTTGGAGAAGTCATACTCCACTTATTTTTAGAGCGACTAAACAGTGGTTTATCTCTGTTGATGAAAAGCCTGAAGGTGAAGAGAAAACACTTAGAAATATCGCTTTAGATGAAGTTGAAAAGACTACTTTTGTACCTGCAAGCGGACGAAACAGACTCAATTCAATGGTACAAAACCGTCCTGACTGGTGTATATCTCGTCAACGTGACTGGGGTGTGCCAATCGCATTTTTTAGAGTAAAAGCAACTGGCGAAGTAATACTCGATGAGAAAGTTTTAAACTTTACAGCTATGGTGTTTGAGATGCAAGGAAGCGATGCTTGGTACTCAATGCCAACAGAGAGCCTACTCTACCCTGGTTCTGGATATACAGCGGATGAAGTTGAAAAAGTAACTGACATTTTAGATGTTTGGTTCGATAGTGGTTCAACTTGGAACTCTGTACTTAAATCTCGTAACTATGATGCTGGTAAATACCAAGCAGATTTATATGTAGAAGGAAGTGACCAACACCGTGGTTGGTTCCAATCTTCACTTTTCCTCTCATGTGCAGTTGAACATAAAGCACCTTATAAAGGCGTTTTAACACATGGCTTTACTGTAGATGAAAAAGGCGAGAAGATGTCTAAATCTAAAGGGAATGTTATTGCTCCAGATAAAGTCCTTAAAGAGTATGGAAGTGAGATATTACGTTTATGGGTAGCATCAAGTGATTACCAAGGTGACTTAAAAATCTCTGATGGTATTTTGAAGCAAATATCTGAAAATTACCGTAAGCTCAGAAATACATTTAGAATCATGCTTGCAAATATTAATGACTTAGAGACACTTACTCCTTATGAAGAGATGGGTGCATTAGATAAGTGGATTTTAAATGTAGCAAAACGTGTTTTAGGTGATGTTCATAAATCATTTAGCGAGTACAACTTTGTTCATGGTATGAGCATGCTCAATAACTTCATTGCAAATGAGTTAAGCGGTATGTATATAGATATGACAAAAGACTCTCTCTACTGTAATGCTAAAAATGATCCTCGTAGAATGGCATCTCAAAGTGCTATGGCAATGATAACAAAAAGCCTATTACTACTTATGGCTCCAGTTTTAACATATACTGCCGATGAGATTATTGACAATGCTCCAGCTATCATCAAAGGTGATGCAGAAGATATTTTCGACTTAACGTATGAACCAATTAATACAGGTGAGTCAAACTTTGATGCTGCCTATATGGTAAAGGCTCGTGAAGGTTTTGGAGCTGTTGTAGATGCTCTTAAAAAAGAGAAAATTATAAAAAGCACTTTAGAACTTATAATTTCAACAGATTCAGAAGTTGCTCTTTCACTCAATGGAGTCGATGCTGAGGACTGGTTTGTGGTCTCAAGCGTATCGCACGTAACAAGTACTGAGCCTCTTGGAAGCTTTGATATAAATGGGGATAAATTCACTGTTTCAAAAGCAACTGCACACAAATGTCCTAGATGTTGGAAATTCCAAGCAGAGAAAGAAGATTGTACTTGTGCTCGATGTAAAAGTGTTGTAAATGCCTAGTTTAACAGAACCTGTAACACTCTCATTTGTAGGAGCTTCTGTAGCTTTCATATTTGTACTTATTGGTATTGGTATACTCTTGGTTCAAAGATTTAAGTAAATTTATACAATGCCAAAGGAGAAGACTCCTTTGGCAAATAGAGTAGACTTTAATTACATCAACACGTTTTTAAAGAGTACCATCATCCCCCATCCCATGTAGATAATACACCATGCAATAAGAATCCATAAAGTAGCTTTACCTAACTTACGTGTCGCTGCATGATTTTGTGCATCAAAAACACCTTCAGTTTTACCCACATTCCACGCCATCGTAACAATAAAGGCAACACCTACAGCACCAAGAGATAAAAAAGTTGAGAAGAACATAATAACCGTAGGCCAGTCAATGTTCATTGGATAATCATAAATATTATAGCCAATATTAATCATGATTTTATATTTAATAAGTTCTCTAACACCAGATATAAGTAAAGCTACTACAACAAGAATACCCGTAGTAATATAGCTATTACTATTTTTCATAGCAAAGAGTAATAGTATGACTACACCGACAACTGTAGCTAATGAAACTGGATGAAATAGTACACCGGCTTGTAATGTCCATATCACATAAAGGAGTGCACTAATAATAAGACCTATAACAGCAAACTTAGTACCTAAAGCCTTTGTAAAAGAGAGATACTCTTGTGTAAAATCTTTACGAGTGCTCAAAAATTGACTGTAGTTTTGAAGGAATATTCCAACAACAGGTATTGCAAGACTAACCATAAATGCAAGTCTAATTGGTGCTATATGAAAATTAGTTCCTGAAGTATCTACTACACCATTTGGTGCATACCATCCCATCCATTGATCAGGCTGAATAGATTCCACAGCAAAATTGTGCATCATTACTCCAGCAAATACAAGAATAAGAAACGATACCAGTCCAATTAACACATTTGAAGAAGAACCACTTCTGTTTGCATAGTAGTACCAGTAGTACCCTAAATAACCAATAACAAGAGTATAGATAAATACAAATACCCAGACACCCGAAAGCGCATTTGTTACATACCAGTTAGGATCGTAGATAACCTGCGTAAACAAGAGTGGAGCTACCCCTAAAACTATTAAAACTGAAATACTAAACTTTCCAGTTTGAATAAGATGTGGAGTCAGTATCTTCCATTGTTCACTGCTCTTTTGTTTTAAAGCGCCAAAAAGAGAGAGTCCCATACTTCCAAGTGCTAAAAGCACAAATGCAGCATGAAGTGCCCATGTTAAAACATAAAGTGCTTGAAATACGACAGGGTAGAATGGTACACCCGCCGGATCACGTAGTAAATTTAACGTTGCAGCATCCATTATTGTGCTCCTCCTTGATTTTGTGTTGCGATCCATGTCGCCATAGCGTCGAACTCTTCATCTGGCAACATAAGTTTTGGCATATAAGGAATAGCTCCTGTAGCCAATTGCGTTTGCATAAATGTTTTGATAGTCTCAGCATCCCAGCCTTGAACTCTTGCCATAAGAGGTCTAAATTTTCCATTACTCTCTAAACTATGACAGTTAGAACATGCTCTTTTTGTTAAGAGTTCTCCTACTTCTAGCTTATTCTCTGGAGTAATTGTTTGAAGTCGTTTTGGAACCCACGGACTTGCATGTAAAAAACCAACTTGACCGAGTTTTTCCACTTCACTTTTTATACCTTTACCTGGAACATCACGTGAAATGATTTGATTACTGTACATGTAGCGTCCAGTAACGTATGGTTTACGTAAACTCTCACGTAGTTTTTCACCAGGCCAAAGTCCCACGATAAGAATAACCGCAACCATAACTCCAGCTAGAGGTCTCGTTATGAAACGCGGTGCAAAAATTGCCACTGCAAAGTAGAGTGAAAAAGCAACCATTAATTCAATACGTGTTGCAAGAATATCAGGGAGATAAATACCAAGTAAAACTTCAGCACTCTCTGGAAGTGTATTGATATACCACATAAAGAAAAACATCGTTAAAAAACCACCAAGCATACTGACTATACCCATCTTACGTGTCAATTCTGAACGCAATGCCTTATCTGGTAAAGCGCTTGAAATAACCATACCAATAACACCTGACATCATGACCATAAATCCAATACGTAAAAACATATGTGGAAACGTGTTCACACCAAAAAAGGCATCACTTGCCGATCCTGTCGTGTAAAAAGCATCGGTACCAGGCCACATCATGAAACTTATAATACCTATAATAAGCATGAGCGTTCCAACAGAAGCTAAGGCAAATGTATAGGTAAGTCTAAGATGTGTTTTACGGTCAATTTTGCCTATAAAGTAAACGAGTGCAAATACACCAACTACCTCATAAACAAAGAAAACCCACTCGGTAGCCCAAACCCAAACAAAGTTATGAATGAGTGCACTGATTCCTCTTGGACTCGCTGCTGTTGCAGTGTACCAAATACCTGGACCTGTAATTGACCCTATAACGTATGAAAAAATCAGTAAAAACATACCATATTTTTTCATGTAGTCATAAAGGTCTTGTCGATCTTCTGTATAGGCTTTGTGAGCCAAAAAAGCAAAAAGTATAGCTGCACCGACTGAAGTATGCGAAGCTAAAATATGTATGGTCCCCGTAACCCCCATCAACCAAGCAGAGCCGATTTCTGGGAAATAAAAGAGTGGAAACAAGCCAATATGATCCATCTATTCCTCCTAAAATATTTCTAATTAAGTGGTTGAGAAAATCTTTATGATTTAAACAGCCCTGTCAAATAATAATACTAAAATGTTACATTTGTGTTAAGTTCAAGTTATAACTACTATATCATTTCATAATAAAAACAGAGTCGCACGTAACAGTTATATTTTTATGTATAATATAGTAAAATAGTATTTATACTACAACTATAAACAAGAGAAAAAATGCAAAATTACGAACTTATCATCATTCTTATAAATCTTTTAATTATCTCGTTTGCTTACCTCTGGCTTTACAAAAGAGTAGCAGGTTCAGATGCAAAAAAACTAGCTAAATATGACCTTTTATCTTCATGTGTTGCTCTTTTTATTTCAGGAATAATTTTTTGGAATTCACAAATTATATTTGAAATTTTTGGAGTAGAGTTCAACTGGTTTTGGTTTACGCTTGTGACATTTTTTATTATTGAACTTCCATTTTCCCTTTGGTATTTTAAAAAATACGATGTTTGGCTATAATACAAAAACATTTAAATCTAGGAATAATTTGTGATAACCTTAAAAGAAGCCCTACAATTAAGTAAAGAAGAACTCAACAAATTTAAAGAAGAATTAAAAGCGAAAATCGAAGCTAATCCTGAACTTAACGCATACATTGATGTAAACAATGTTGGCGAGGGAGTGCCGATTGCTATCAAAGACAATATTCAAGTCAAAGATTGGTCAGTTACTTCTGGTTCTAAAATCCTTCAAGGTTACATTGCTCCTTACAATGCTACTGTTATTGAGAAGATGAAAGAGGCTGGTTTAAGCCCATTTGGTAGAACAAATATGGATGAATTTGCTATGGGTTCTACGACTGAATCTAGCTTCTATGGCAAGACTCTCAATCCTATTGACTCAAGTCGTGTACCAGGTGGAAGTTCAGGTGGTAGTGCTGCTGCTGTTGGAGCTGGTCTTGCTATCGCTGCCTTAGGTTCTGACACGGGTGGTTCTATTCGTCAACCTGCTGCTTTTTGTGGTATTGTTGGAATGAAGCCTACTTATGGTCGTGTTTCTCGTTATGGTTTAGGTGCTTATGCCTCTTCGCTTGATCAAATTGGGCCAATGACACAAAACGTTGAAGATGCTGCAATTTTATATGACATTATCAGCGGTTCAGATGAAAAAGATTCAACAAATGCAGGTATGGACGATAAAGTAACTCCAAACTTAAATGCAGATAGAAAACTCACAATTGCTGTACTTCCAAAGTACATAGAAAATGCATCTCAAGATATTAAAGATGCCTATGCAAAAGCTATAGAAGCACTTAAAGCTGCTGGGCATACTATAGTTGAAAAAGAGATGATGGATGCAAAATTTGACATCTCTGCGTACTATATTACTGCGACTGCAGAAGCTACAACAAACTTAGCTAGATATGATGGTATTCGTTATGGAAATCGTGTTGAGGGTAAAAATTTAGAAGACACTTTTATCAAGACACGTAGCCAAGGTTTTGGCGATGAAGTAAAACGCCGTATTATGCTTGGAAACTTTGTGCTCTCAAGTGGTTACTATGAAGCGTACTATGTGAAAGCACAAAAAACACGTCACATTATAAAAGATGAATATGCAAAAATCTTTGAAGAAGTTGACCTTATTTTATCTCCTGTTGCTCCAACTGTTGCAAATAAATTCGGAGAGCTTGAAAACCCTATGGATATGTACTTAAGTGACATATACACTATTTCTGTAAACCTTGCTGGACTTCCTGCTCTTTCTCTTCCAATTATGAAAAATGCAGATGGAATGCCAGTTGGTCTTCAACTTATAGCAAAAGCTTACGATGAGCAGACTCTTTTTGATGGCTCACTTAGTTTAGAGAAACAAATAAACTACTAATCCTACATAAACTACGTCTTTATACGACAAAGACGTAGCTAAACTTAAGAACGCTATATGCATTGCTATAAGTATTCTTTTAAGCGTAACAGCCCTACTCTCGCATTCTACAGTGCTACAACTCAACTTGAACGGAAATTTTGTTAAACCAAGGAAAATCACATGGGCACACCCCTCGATTATATCTATGAACACGAGTTACAAGTACAACCATCTTTTAGGGGAGATTTAGGAATATCAGGACAATCTGGTTACCGTGGAGAACTTCTAATCAAAGCAGGATCTAAAGAGATACTCAAACATGCAATAATAATTGCTGACAATGAAACAGCTCTTCTCTTTGCCGGAGAGTTAGATGATTTTGATAACTTTGAAGCACTCTATACATCTTATAAAAGTCTCTTTAATTCTAAATCACTTATTACCCTCTTTGTGAATAATTTACTAAGCGATACTGTTTTTGAATACGAAGGTTTAACTATTTATGCCTTTGCACTTGATGAGAGTTCTGTATGGAATGAACTGCTCTCGTATGCAGAGTTAGATAAAAAAGAGCTCAAGAAAATGCCAGCTGAGGAGAAACTCATTGCTCTATATGATGGAATTAAAATTAGTACACTCTATGCTTCTAAAAAAACTTATGCCGAAGCATGTGCTCTTAAAATGAGTTAACTCCCCCTAACTATGGACATTTCGTCCATAGCATTTTTACGCACGTAACACATCACTTTACCTCTTTTTAACAACTAAATAGATATAATCGCAAAATTTATATAATTAATTTACTCTATTTATAAGGATATCCCATGAGAATTCGTAAGCGCGCACTGACATTTGAAGATGTATTATTAGTACCACAATATTCTGAAGTATTGCCAAAAGAGGTCTCATTAGAGAGTAAATTGACACGTAACATCACTTTGAAGATTCCTTTGGTTTCCGCAGCAATGGATACAGTCACAGAATACCGTGCCGCAATAGCTATGGCACGACTCGGTGGAATTGGAATTATCCATAAAAATATGGATATTGAGACACAATGTAAACAAGTTACAAAAGTCAAAAAATCTGAGAGTGGTATTATCATAGACCCTATTTATGTACATCCTGATGCTACACTTGCAGAAGCAGATCGACTTATGAATGAGTATAAAATTTCCGGAGTACCTGTTGTTAATGAACATAACAAACTTTTAGGAATACTTACTAATCGTGATATGCGTTTTGAAAAAGACATGAGAAAACTCGCAAGTGAAACTATGACAAAAATGCCACTTATTACTGCAAAAAAAGGTATATCACTTGATGAAGCTGCTGACATTATGCACCAACACAAAATTGAAAAACTTCCAATCATAGATGATGAAGGTTTTTTAAAAGGTCTTGTGACAATCAAAGATATTAAAAAACGTATAGAGTATCCAAACTCAAACAAAGATGCTTTTGGAAGACTCATAGTAGGAGCGGCTATTGGTGTAGGTCAATATGATCGTGCAAAAGCTCTTGTGGATGCTGGTTGTGATGTTCTCGTTTTAGATTCAGCTCATGGTCACTCTAAAGGTATTATCGATACTGTTAAAAAAATAAAAGAGACGCTAGAAGTTGATATCATCGCAGGAAATATAGCTACAAAGGAAGCAGTTCTTGCTCTCATTGAAGCTGGAGTAGATGCTGTAAAGGTTGGTATTGGACCTGGTTCTATCTGTACTACTCGTATTGTCGCAGGTGTTGGTGTACCTCAAATTTCTGCTATTGATGAGTGTGCAGAAGCTGCTCGTCCTTTTGGTATTCCAGTTATTGCTGATGGTGGTATAAAATATTCTGGTGATATTGCAAAAGCTCTCGCAGTTGGTGCTTCATGTATAATGGCTGGCTCACTTCTAGCTGGTACAGAAGAGTCACCAGGAGATACTATAATGTTCCAAGGACGTCAGTACAAATCTTACCGTGGTATGGGTTCAATTGGAGCTATGCAAAAAGGTTCAAACGATAGATATTTCCAAGAAGGTACTGCAGCTGATAAGTTAGTTCCAGAAGGAATAGAAGGTCGTGTTCCATTTAGAGGAAGTATTGCGGGAATCGTTCACCAAATGATGGGTGGGCTACGTGCATCTATGGGCTATTGCGGAAGTAAAGATATTGAGACATTTTGGGATAAAGCAGAATTTGTTGAAATCACAAGTGCAGGACTTAAAGAGTCTCATGTACATGACGTTATAATCACACAAGAAGCTCCTAACTACCACGTTTAAAATCGAGACTCTTTTTAAAGTGTAAGTTCTCTTTTGAGCTTACATAAGATTCTGAATTAATTTTCCTCAAATAGTTTATAGTATACAATTATCTTATATTACTATATTTGGAATAGAAAATGAAAACTTCTGGTACTCTTTCTCGCAAACACGCAGATGTTAACAGCAAGCTTTTTCTATTAACACAACAAAGTGAAATTATAGACAAATATGTTTATATGACTACCTCCGATTTAACAGGGAAAATAACAGATGTCTCCCAAGCCTACTCAAACTTTACTGGCTATAAACGTGAAGATCTTATAGGTAAAAATCATAGTATATTTAGAAATCATGACTTAGATAAAGCTATTATTAAACATCTTTGGGACACACTTGGACAGAATTTAATTTGGGAAGGTGAGCTTAAAAATAATAAATATAGCGGTGAAGAATTTTGGATACAAAGTGTCATCTCTCCTTTATATGACCCTACAAATAAAAAAATAGGCTATGTAGCCATAATGGAAGATATAACAAGTAAAAAGAGACTTGAAGAGCTATCCACACAAGACCCCCTGACACTTCTACATAATCGAAAACACTTTAACTACTACTTTAAACGAGAACTTAAACGTAGTAGTTGGAAAAAAGAGAAGTTTACTCTCATGCTACTAAGTGTAGATTATTATGAAAATTACCGTAATGTACATGGACATCTTTATGCAGATAAAGTTATATTGCAAATAGCAAATGCACTTAAAAAGTCTATAACTTCAACTGTACATGAATTATTTAAGGTAACCCAAACAGAGTTTGCTATTATCCTCTTTAACTATGACGAGCAATATATTAAAAATTTTGCAAATCAACTTCTTAGCTGTGTTGAATCATTGAAAATTCCAAATGAGCAAAGTAAATGCTCAGAGTATTTTACTATCTCTATAGGCATTGCAAATATAGATACCCAAACAAATTCTCTCTATTGTGATGACATTTATAATATTGCTGATGCAAACCTGAGCACAGCAAAAATCAATGGAAGCAATACTGTTATTTCAGATATGGATTGTAGTAGAATGGATAGTATGAAAAATATTGATGTTATAACAAAACTACCAAACAGAAATGCTCTGGTATATGACATTTCAATTCTTCACAGTGAAGCTATGCTTATTATCCTCCATGTAAGACGCTTAAACTCTTTAAAAGATCTCTATGGTTTTAACTTTGCAAGTGAGATTATTACAAAAAAAACGCACCAGCTTCTTGAAATATTACAGGATGAAGAAGTCTCACTTTATAGTTTAAATCTAGAAGAGTTTGCTATTCTTGTAACAAATAAAAATCTATTTGAGAAATACTTATCAATTCTAAAACACCTTATTTTGATGAATAACGACTATTTTATAAATGATTTAGATCAAGCAATTCCCGCTGATTACAGTGCAGGAGTAGCATATGGAGTTGAAAATATTTTTAATCATGCAGACCTTGTTTTACAAGAAGCGATACTCTCAAAAGTAAGTTATAAAATATATGAGAACAACCCAACAGCCACACAAGTTCAGGCAGATATTCTTAATCGCTTAAGAGTCTATAAAGACGCTCTTCATGATGGGAAAATTATTCCCTATTTTCAACCCATTGTAGATTCGCATACTGCAAAAGTTATTAAGTATGAAGCTTTGGCACGACTAGAAACAGAAGATGGAGAGATAATAAGCCCATACTATTTTTTAGATTCTGCAAAAGAAGATAAATCTTTTGAGTATTTTACAAGACAGATGATGCAAAAAGTTTTTAATATTTATGGTAATAATAACATCGAAATTTCTATGAATCTTACTTATGAGAATATTAACTCAGAAACTATGATAGAATACATAAAAAACAGACTTGATAAATATGGTGGAGAGCGTATAACTTTTGAAATTGTCGAGTCAGAAGATATACAAGATTATAAAGTGCTCGAAAAATTTATTCTCATGGTTAAACACTATGGCTGTAAAATTTCTATTGATGATTTCGGTTCTGGCTACTCTAATTTTATGCAAGTACTCAGGCTTAATATTGACTATATTAAACTTGATGGCTCACTCGTTGAAAAGCTCAATAGTGACGAGAATGTAAGGCATATGATCCAAGGTTTAGTTGTCTATGCAAAAAATGCAAATATTAAAACCATTGCAGAGTTTGTCAGTTCCAAAGAACTTGCCCAGAGTGTAAAAGAGTTAGATATAGATTATATACAAGGATATTATTATGGTGAACCTAAACCTCAAGAGTTTTATGGATTAAAATGAATATAAAAAATATACACTATGCAGGCTTTGGGATTCGTTTTGTTGCTTCATTTTTAGATACTCTCTTTTTGGCATTACCAGTAGGTATTGTTATCTACTTTCTCAGTGATGGGAGCTGGTTTGACTTTGCACAATATCAACAAAATCTACAAATGGCAATGAGTGGTAATATACATGCTTTAGATGCTCAGCCTAAGACCTCTTTTACTTGGGAACTTATCTTTGAAATTTCTGTGTTAGTAGTCACTATGCTATTTTGGAAACAATGGAGAGGCGCTACACCTGGAAAAAAGTTTGTTCATATTAAAATCGTAGATGCAAACACATTTGAAGACATAGATAACAAGCAAGCGATTACTCGTTCACTGGGTTATATTCCATCTGCACTTCTACTTGGAATGGGATTTGTTATGATTGCATTTCGAGAAGATAAACGCTCTCTGCACGATTTACTTGCAGGAACTGCAGTTATCTATGAAGAGAATTTAAAAGATTAATCCTCAACAATAAAAAAACTATCTACACTAATATTTTTAAATGCTGCGTTGAGTGAGGTAAACAGTCCAGGATATTCTTTTTCCATCTTAGAGAGCATTACTTTCATATTTGCTCGTGCGTGTGGCATTTTTACATCAAAGCGCATTGCTGGACACGCCTCATCACCAATGGCTTCTATACCATTTTCTAAAACAAAAGCTATAAGCTGTCGCTCTCGCATCTGAATTAGTGGACGAATAACAACGAGACCATTCTCTGCTGTGTATTTTGGAGCTAAACTTCTCATCTGACCATTATAGATGAAGTTCATAAAAAAGCTTTCTGCTGCATCATCCATGTGATGACCTAGAGCTACTTTATTACAACCTAATTCCTGTGCTACACTATAGAGATAACCGCGTCTCATACGAGAGAAAAAACTACAAAAAGAGGAATTTTTACGGATTTTATCTTTTGCTAACTCATATGTTTGCGTATCTCTAATCACATGGTCTATACCATGCTCTTTACAATGTGCAGAGAGTTTTTCAAAATTCTCTCCCATGCCATATCCAACAGTGACAGCAACAAAATCAAATTTAAAAGGGGCTCGACGTTGTTGCTCTTTCATTGCATGTATCATAGTAAGTGAATCTTTTCCACCACTTAGACCAACAAGAATTTTATCACCCTCTTCTATAAGTTTAAACTCGGCATTTGTACGACCAAGTTTTGACATTATTTTTTTTGAGAGTTTGACACTCATTATGCAGCAATCACCTTATCAACCATTTTCATAACAAATTCAGCGGACTCTATAGCACTTGTTTCTAAGAACTCATCGAAGCTAAAACTTGCATCCATATCTGCTGCATCACTTATTGCACGTAATATAAAAAATGGGACATTTAAAGCGTCACAAACAACAGCCACAGAAGCGCCTTCCATCTCTAATGCATCTGCATTAAATTCACTTCCTATCCAGTTTTTGCGCTCTTCATTTGCAACAAACTGATCGCCTGTTGCTATGATGCCCTCTTGAACAGTTTTACCCATTTCAGAAGCAACTTCTTTACTCATAGCTAACATCTCTTTGTCTGTCTCAACAAATACAGCTCCCTCAGGGACATACCCAAAAGGATGTCCAAAAGCTGTAATATCTAAATCATGTTGAGAAAGTTTTGTTGCTACAATCAAATCACCTACTTTTAGTAATGGAGAAATAGCACCAGCTACACCAGAAAACAGAAGCTTTTGTGCTCCAAAATGCTCAATCATAGTAGTTGCTGTCAAAGTAGAAAACACTTTACCAATTTTTGAATATGCTATGACTAATTCCGTACCTTTATAAGTAGCTTCATAATACTTATTTCCTGCATATTCAGTAGTT
Organism: Sulfurimonas sp.; assembly: GCA_041595535.1. Lineage (GTDB taxonomy): Bacteria > Campylobacterota > Campylobacteria > Campylobacterales > Sulfurimonadaceae > Sulfurimonas. Next base: position 15,583 of record JBFHKA010000029.1, read on the forward strand.
TTATACTCGTTTAACTTTTCTAAAATTGGTGCTATTTCTTCTGGCATTGCGCCCATTATTGCTATTTTTTTCATATCTATTCCTAATTATATATTAAATGTCTCTATAACTTTTTCATAGTTTGGCAATTCATAAAGGAAAGTGCCTTTCTCATCAAGTATACAACTTCCACCCCAAAATCCGAGTCCATCTTCAAAGCCAACACGATTTACAAATATAAGCTTTGCTGAACACTCTTTTGAAACTGTTTGTATGATTTCATACCATTTTTTCTTTATCTCCAAACCATCATTACTAAATCCGCGTGCTGGAGAAGCTACTAATGCAATAATTAAATCAGGATTTTCTCGTATTAAATCTTCATGAACACTTTTATGCCATAAATCTTCACATACAAGCATAGATATTTTTTTCTCATTGCAGATAAAACTTTCAAAAATATTCCCAGCTTTGAAATATCTTGCCTCTTCAAACATACCATAGTTTGGAAGATGGACTTTATTGTGTCGACTTAAAAGTTTTCCATTAGAAAAGTAAAGTGCTGCATTTGTAAAAATATTTCTATCTTTCATTGCAGCTCCAACGACTATGTCAATCTCTTGACTCAGTCTCTTAAGTTCATAAAGTTCATCTTCATTCCAAGCATCTTCATAGAGTTTATCTTGAAGCATATAACCATTAAGAGCCAACTCAGGGAATACTATTAAATCACTTTGAGCTTTATACTGCTTAATAACTTCAATGATGCTACCTAAATTTGTTCTATTTAACTTAGGTGCAATTTGTGCTAGAGTTACTCGCATCTTATGAGCAGATTTCCTCTTTAACTTTTTCAAGTGAAGCCATATCGGAAATATTTAACGTAGTTAAATCTTTTGCTATTCTTTTATTGAGACCTTTAAGAGTTATACCGTTTCCAAACTCTATAGCCATATCAATATCATCTGCAATAGCTAAAATAGACTGCTTATATTTTACGGGCTTTACTAACTGGTCTTTCAAAAGTGCTACAGCCTCACTTTTTGTTGCATAAGGTTTTGTTGTAACATTAGAGATTACTGGAGCTTCAAAACTATCTTGAATCATCTCTTGCATTAGTTCTGCTAAAGGCTCTTGAGCTGGTTCTAAAAGTGCACAGTGTGATGCTACTGACATATCTAAAAGAAGTGCTCTTTTTGCACCCGCATCTTTGAATGTTTGTTCTAAAGATACTAAATCAGACTTCATACCAGCAACAACTAATTGTCCATCTTGATTGTAATTTGCCGGCCATACTTTTTTACCTTCAGCTTGAGCTTCAGCACAAACTTTTTCAACACCCTCATCATCAAGTCCGACAAGAACCATCATTCCAGCCTCGATAGTATCACATGCAGCTTGCATATAAGCACCACGTTTATGTACTAATTCAACTGCATCTACATAGTCAATTGCACCACTCGCACAAAGGGCAGAAAATTCACCTAAGGAGTGTCCTAGAAAAAGTTCCACTTTAATATCTGGACATGCATCTCTAAAGAGTTTATATGCAATCATCTGTACCAATAGAATTGCTGGTTGTGTATACGCTGTTTGACCTAGTTTTTCATTCTCTTTAAAAATCAATTCTTTAAAATCAACTCCTATTCTCTCGCCAGCTTTTGCAAACATCTCTCTTGCAACTTCACTTGACTCATAAAAGTTTTTTCCCATACCAACTGCTTGACTTCCTTGTCCAGCAAAAATCATTGCAATTTTACTCATCATTCTCTCCATCAAAATATTTTTTATTTTCTGATATTTTTTTTCTAAGTGTATTTCTATTTAAACCCAACCTATCAGAGAGTTGTAGCTGTGATTTAAACTTATTTAATCCAGCTTTAATTAAAGGCACTTCATAAAGATAGAGATAATTTCTATAGTCACTATTTGAACCTAATTTATCATAAAGATAATTTTGCATAATCTCAATTAATTCTCTATCATTTATTTCCTGAAGAAGATAATTAATCATTACCTGACGGCGTAATGAGTAGGAATTCTGCGATAAATCTGGTACAAAATTTTGTATTTTGAACTCTTCCTCGCCACCAAAAAGTTTTGAAGCATCTTTGGTAAATTTCTCAATAAGCGCATGAACATCTTCTTCTCTATCACATAGAGGTGGAATATTTAACTTTACACTAAACAACTCATCAATAATTTCACTGTTAAACGCCTGTTTAGAAGTAGCAACTACTCTTACTGAGTTATTCAATATTGCTTCTGCTAATCTTTTAATATTTGGTGATCTTTCTAAATTTGTTATGATAATTTCGTTTGAAGTTTCTAATGCTGTAAGTAGTTCATCGAAATTTGATGCATCTATGATAGATGCATCTGGAAGTATAAATATTGCTAAACTTTTTTTACCAACACCAACTTCTCCCATGATAAGAGCGTTAACTGTTAATGTTTTTAAAAGTGTAGCTGTTTTCTTCGCTTGATAAGAAGCTTCAGAAGCAGTTATAAAACTAGTGACATCCACAGCCGCTGCCGCCACCAGTACCACAACATCCATCATCTTCTTGTTTATTTTCAGCTGGTACGCCTGTCATAACTTCTTCAGCAGATGCTTCACGAATGTTATTTATAGCAACAGTAAATAGTAATTCTTTACCTGCTAAAGGATGATTAAAGTCAATTGTTACTGTCTCAGCACCAATCTCTTTAACAACAACTTGAACAGTTCCACCATCTTCACCTTGACCATAAAGTGTCATACCAAGTTCTAAATCAATTCCAGCAAACTGATCAGCAGGGACTTCTTGTGTTGCATCAGCATTATATTCGCCATAAGCATCTTCAGGTTTTACTACAACATCAGCTTTATCACCAATTGCCATATCTACTATTCCATTCTCTAAACCAGGAATAATTTGTCCTTTTCCAAACATAAATACTAATGGAGCACCACCAACATTACTATCTACAACTTTATCTCCATCACGTACTTCATATTCAATTGATACGATTTGATTTGCTTCGATTGCCATTTTTTTACCTTTATTTGTTTTTGCGATTTTATCATAAAAAACTATTCTCAAGCTGAAAATATTTTTTCATTACTATTTTTTTAAACTTTTTCTTGCTTCTTTAGCTTCTTTTGAATCTGGATACTTAGAGACTACAGCTTCATAAAATGCTTTTGCATGCGCTTCATCTCCTGTATTATCCATAGAAATTGCAGTATGAAGCATCAAAGATGGCATATAGGAACCCTTTGAGTACAAAGATGTGCTCTTTTTAAAATAAGAGATAGCATCCGCATAATTTTTTCTTTCATAGTTCATTTCACCAATCATATAATGTGCATACGCTGGTCTATAATTTTGCTTTATCAAATACTCATAACTCTCTATAGCTGTTGTGAAATACCGTTTATCAAAATCAGCTTGTGCTTGTTTTGCTATATCTACATTTTTTAGAGATGTGAACTTAGATGTTGATGAAGATTTAGACTTTCCTGCTAACTCTTTTGCGACTAGAGCTTTAAAATCATTTACATTATGTACAAGTGTATTAAACTCTTCTTTAGAAACATAATTTTTATTAATTGTATCTACTAGGACAGACATCTCAGAATTAAGTGTTTTTAGCTTCTCTATATTTTCAGAGTTACTTTGTACTATTGCACTCAATCTCTTTTCATATTCATCATTATTTGAAGCTTTTAATGAATCATTTTCAATAACTTTTTGTATATTTACTTTATTATTATGTGCTTTTCTACTTAAACTCTCTATGATGGTTTGAAAACCATCTATTCTCTCACGTAAAGAATCTAATTCATTGGCTTGATTATTACTTTTAACAGCAACTTTTCGCAACGTATCTTTCGTCTCTAAAATAACTTTTTCGTTAGATGTTAAACCATAAGGCTTTGGGTTTGTGAGATCACCAGCACCAAACGCAGAAGGTTCGGCACTGAATAAAAAAAGAGGAAAAGCAGCAATAAGTTGTAAAACGAATAAACTGCGTCTCATAAAAAAACTATGGAAGTACTTTAAAGTTTACACGACGGTTTTTAGACCAGCACTCTTGAGTTTTATCAGTACATACTGGATTACTTTCACCGTAACTTACCATTGAAATACGTCCAGCATCAATGCCTTCTGCTACAAGAGCTTTTTTTACTGCATCAGCACGTTTAAGTCCAAGTGCAAAGTTATATTCATCACTTCCCCACTCATCACAGTTACCTTCAAGTTTAACATTTAAAGTACTAGCGTCATTTTTTCCAATTTCAGCTGCGAGAGCAACTTTTGCTTGCATATCCTGATCAATATCATATTTATCAAATGCGAAATACACTACAGGAAGTTTGCTTTCGATTTCTGACATACTTAAAGTTGCAGTTTCTACTACAGTTTCTTCAACTGTTTCTGTTGCTACTTCTTCAACTTCCTGAGCTTTTTCTTGCACAACTTGTTTTTCAGTTTCTTGAGCTTTGGTATCTACTACAGGCTCTTTTGAACTACACCCACTAAAAACTAAAAGTGCTACTACAACACTAGAAAGTACTATACTTTTCATATTTGGAATCCTTGTATTTAAATTGAGTGATTATACCAGAAAAAAAACAATTTACCAGTCCATCGATTGAAGTTTCCCATATTTCAAAGGGAAGAGATAGTTTTTATTATGGTTTAATCTAATTATACCAATAGAACTCTGCGCCTTATAATTTTTAATAAATATAATAGCATCTCCATCTTTAGAAAATCTTGGAAACTCATTGATTCCTGTTGCTGTTAGTCTTCTAATAAAGTCAGTTTTTGTAGATATTAAATGTAGGTTAAAAGTATTCTCACTAAAGGCATTTGAAGTTTCTCTAGCTTTATACACTATATATTCTCCGCGAGCTGCACATGCAGAATTACTTCTACCATAATACACCATTTGTTCTATCTCATTTGTATCTAATTTTTTAGAAAATACATTTGGATAACCAAGTCTTGAAGAGATAAATACAATAGTATTTTTATTCATAAATTGTGCATTTACGTCAATACCAGCATAAGAAGTTTCACGTTTATATTTTTTTGTTTCGATATTATATGTAAATATATCTGGTTGTCCATCTTTTGCCATCGTAAGAAGAAGTACTCTTCCATCATCACTTACATCTGAACATATCATTATCCCATCGGAGGACATCAACGTTGTAACTTCTCCTGTTTTAATATTGACCTGTTTGAGTGTTGGCGAGGGTGTATCTAATGCCGTATAATAAAATGCAGTTTGTGCTTTGTTCGCCCATTTTGGAAACACATTAAAACCACCCATAACTATAGCATGTTGATATGTTAGAGTATAATCTGCAATGACAATTTCGCTCTTTCCTTGTGAAACGATACGTGAAAAAATGACCTTACGCTTCATCCATTCTACTGATGGCTCACCCATAAACTCATTGATGTCATATACCATTGCGTGTGAAACAAAAGAGTAGATTTTTTTGCTACTAACTTTATAGCTTTTAAAAAGAACATTCTCTCCATTACTGATAAGTTTCATATCAACATTTAATGCACCATTATCATCTTCATGCATCATATATCTTAATACATAACTTTTATCTTTATTTTCAACTAAAACATCCGTATTGTTATAATGAGTCTCTCTGTAATATCTATCAACATTAAAAAGAGAAATAACATTTAAATCTGCAACAACCGACTTAAAAAATTGTAATTTAAACGTGTCGTCATAACTAATAGACGAATCTTCAACAGCTAAAGATGGAAGAGCATCCGCTTTTTTAACAACTTCTATTGTCGCATCACTTGCGAACAATAGATTTATAAATATAAATAATGAAAATAAAACTTTCAAATTTACTCCTTGGATATTAGTATTACAACAGTCCTGCTTGACCTATTTTGAGGATTTACAGGAAAAATAACATCTTTTAATCTCTCTTTAATCTTATCAACTTCTTCATTTAATGCTACGTTAGTTGAATATGTAAGTATTCTAAAGTCAATAACCTTACCAAGAGCATTTAATTCAATAACACTCTTTACTTGGTAACCTTCAGTATTTGGTGGAACATGAAAACACTGATAAACTAAGGCCTGAATTTTAGCTAAATATTCATTAACTTCATTTGCAGATGAGACGCTATCTTCTTGTTCTTTTGTTGTCGTGTCATCCAAATTATTTACTTTTTCTGCTATAGATTCAACACTATTACTTTCAACTGTTTTAATCTTTTTTTGTATTTCTTGTATACGTTTTGAATTTACGGGTTTCTCTTTTTTTGGTGCAATTTTCCTTGTCCAAACATCACTAAAGAGATCATTAACATCTATGTTTTTACTCTCTTGCTTAGACTCTTGTACACTTGGGGATTGACTCTTAGGCTTAGATAAAGGTTGTTTTACTTTTGGGAGTTCTATAGAAACAGAAATAAAGTTATCTTTATTAAGTGCATAACTATCAATTTTAGATGTTTGAAACATCATGTAAAAGAATAGAGAGAAAATAAACGCAAATAAAGAGATAGATATAAAACCGCTAAGATAAAAATAGTTATCGTTATTAGCCATTTGTCGCAAGTGATACATCTGTAAAACCAGCTTGCTTTACAGCAGCTAGAATAGACATCACAACTCCATAATCTAAAGATTGGTCTGCACTTATAAGTACTGTAGCTTTTTTATCGAGTTTTGTCGCATAAAGGTAAAAGTTATCAATGAAAGAGTTTAGTTCATAATTATCTTTATTAATTTTTATATTTTTATCTTTATCAATGGAAATATGTACAGGAGGAATTTTTGAGAGTTGCTGTGTTGTTGAACCTTGAGGTAATTTAATGTTCTCTTCAAAAATAATATTAGGCGCTATAACCATCAATATGGCAAGTAACACTAGCATAACATCTACAAGAGGCGTTATATTTAACTCAGGTTTGTCTTCCCAATCATATAACATGTTATGCCTTGCGAGCTAGTATTGCATCACTCTGCATCTGAAGATAACTGATAAGTTCAAATGATTTGCGTTTAAGTATTTGATGATATGTATAGGAAAATATAGCAACAAAAATCCCAGCAGCTGTAGCAATTAACGCATCTGAAACACCACTAGAGATGACTGTCATGCTTCCCGTTGTCTGACCAATATGAGTAAAAGTATCTAAAATAGAAACAACTGTACCAAATAGACCTATGAAAGGAGTTGTGGATGCAAATACTGATAAGACAGATAAACCTTTTGTAGCCTCTCTTGTTGCAGCTAACATACCCAAAGCTAAAACTTCTTTTGAAACAATATTACTCGTCTTTATAAAATTATTTAAAAAAGAGTTTTCATGCACAGTAGATGCACCTAAAAGAAGTGATTCTAAAGAACTACTTTCACGTTTTAGCCAAGCACTAATAGAAAAATAGCGATAGAAGAAGACCCAGTTAAGTACAATGAAGTATACTGAAAGTAAAATCAGTACACCTATTGTAACAGGATGACTTTTAAGATAAAAATCAATTAAATTATTAATCATCAATTATATAAGTTTTTGAGCAGCAGATTCAATTTTAGCTGAAACTGAAGCAATTGCAGCACTAGAGTCTGCAACGTCAGCAATAAGTTTTTTAGCTTCTTCAAGAGCAGTTGCGATTTCAGATTCATTTTCACCACGAATTGCAGTTGCACCCTCGACCAAAATAATAACTTTTTCTTCATCAACCTGAACAACACCCCAGTTGATAACAATAGCTTCAACTGTTTTGTCTTCTTTCTCAACATCTACCACGCCCGCTTCTAACAATGTAGTTAAAGAAGAGTGACCAGCTAAAACACCGAACTCTCCCTCTTCCCCAGGAAGAACCACACTAAGGACGTTACCATTAAAAATGACGCCATTAGGAGTTAGGATTTCAAGTTTAAACGTATCCATTACAATCCTTTAGTAAATAAACTTGCGTTTATTTGTTTTTCTCATACTTTGCGATAGCTTCATCCATACCGCCAACCATGTAAAATGAATTTTCTGGCATATGGTCATAATCACCATTGATAATACCTTTAAAACCAGCAATTGTATCTTCAAGTTTAACATATTTCCCAGGAGCACCTGTAAATACTTCAGCGACGAAAAATGGTTGAGATAAAAACTTCTCAATTTTACGAGCACGTTCAACAACATTTTTATCATCTTCTGAAAGTTCATCCATACCAAGAATTGCAATAATATCTTGAAGGTCTTTATACTTTTGAAGTGTTTGTTGTACACCACGAGCAACTGAATAGTGTTCTTCACCTAAAATTTGTGGATCAAGTAATCTTGAACTTGAATCAAGTGGATCTACCGCAGGATAGATACCTTTTTCAGCAATTTTACGGTTAAGTACTGTTGTTGCATCTAAGTGAGCAAAAACAGAAGCTGGAGCCGGGTCAGTTAAGTCATCCGCTGGTACATAAACAGCTTGAACAGAAGTAATTGAACCTGTCTTAGTTGATGTAATTCTATCTTGTAATGCACCCATTTCACGAGCTAGAGTTGGTTGGTAACCAACAGCCGAAGGAATACGTCCAAGAAGAGCTGACATCTCTGAACCTGATTGCGCGAAACGGAAGATATTATCGATAAACATCAATACATCAAGACCTTTTTCATCTCTAAAGTACTCAGCCATAGTAATACCAGTAAGAGCAATACGGTTACGTGCTCCTGGAGGCTCACTCATCTGACCATAGCACAGTGCAACTTTGTCCAACACATTCGATTCAAGCATTTCGTGGTAAAGGTCATTTCCTTCACGAGTTCTCTCACCAACACCAGCGAAAACAGATAACCCGTCATGACCATGAGCAACGTTGTGGATAAGTTCCATAATAATAACTGTTTTACCAACACCAGCACCACCGAACAATCCAACTTTACCACCTTTTGAATATGGTGCAAGTAAGTCAACAACTTTAATACCTGTTTCAAACATCTCTGTAGTAGTTGATTGCTCAACTAATGCTGGAGGTGCACGGTGAATTGACCACATAGGTGCATCTTCAACTTGACCTTTACCATCAATTGTTTCACCAATTACATTAAAGATACGGCCAAGTACTTTCTCTCCAACAGGAACAGATATTGGAGCACCTGTAGCAGTTGCATCCATACCACGAACTAAACCTTCACTCATATCCATTGCAATCGTTCTGACACGACCATCGCCCAAGTGCGCTGCAACTTCAAGTACTAGACGGTGTTGACTACCTTCTAAATTTACATTTACTTCAATTGCTTCATTGATTACTGGAAGGTATCCATCAAAATCAACATCAACAACTGGACCCATAACCTGGCTAATTTTTCCAATCATATTATTATTCTCCATTATTTCATAGACTCCACACCACTTATTATTTCAATAAGTTCAGTAGTAATAGCTGCTTGTCTTGCTTTGTTAAACTGTACATTAAGTGACTTAACCATGTCTTTTGCATTGTTAGTAGCTGTGTCCATCGCCTGCATTCTCGCAGAGTGTTCAGCAGCAACTGAATCAATTAAGCTATAGTACATATTGTAACTAACATATTTGCTTACTAAAGAATCAAGCATATCCTCTTCATCTTGTGCCTCAATCTCTAACATTGAGTTAGCTTGAGCCTCATCGCAATCATATTCTTCTGTATTAACAGGTAAAACAGTATTCACATGTAACTCTTGTGTTATCATGTTTTTGTATCCATTATATACTATATGAAGAGCATCAATCTTTCCATCTTTATAATCTAAGATAGAAGTTTTTATAAACTCATCCGATCTTACTTTGTCAGGTTTAGAACTTAAATCACTTACTGTGTCAAATAATTCAACTTCATTGTATCTAAAATATTCTATACCTTTTTTACCGATACCACGTAAACGTACTTTAATATTTTGCTCTTTATACTCTTTAATTAGTTTTCTAACAGCTTTAATAGTTTGAATATTAAAACCACCACAAAGACCTTTATCAGCAGTTACAAAAACAATATCAACCATTTTTGGATTTTCAATTGTTGTAAAACAACGATTTTCAATTCCTCCAATTTTATGACATTTTATACGTCCAGCTATTTCGGCAATTACCTGATTCATCTTTTGAGCATAAAGACGTGAGCGTTTTGCAAGCTCTTCTGCACGACGAAGTTTAGCAGTCGATACCAGCTTCATTGCACGAGTCGTCTTTTGAGTGTTAGAAACACTCTTAATCTGTCTTTGAATATCTTTCAAGTTTGCCATAGAGTATTCCTTAGTTAGCTATGAAGCTAGCTTTAAACTCTTCAAGTGCTTTTTTCAATAATGCTATTGTGTCATCATCTATTTTAGAAGTACTTCTGATATTCTCAAAAATTTGAGGATACGATGCTTCAATAAATGGATACATTTCAGCTTCAAAACGTACTACATTTGATGCATCAAAATCATCTAAGAAACCTTCATTTCCAGCGAAAATAATTGTTGCTTGTTTTTCAGCTGAAAGTGGAGAAAATGGACCTTGTTTTAAAACTTCAACCATTCTTTGACCACGTTCAAGTTGTCTACGAGAAACTTCATCAAGATCAGATGCAAACTGAGCGAATGCTTGAAGTTCACGGAATGACGCAAGGTCAAGTCTTAAAGTACCAGCAACTTGCTTAGTAGCTTTAATTTGTGCAGCACCACCAACACGAGAAACTGAAAGACCAACGTTAATCGCAGGACGAACACCTGAGTTAAATAAATCAGTTTCAAGGAAAATTTGACCATCTGTGATTGAAATAACGTTCGTTGGAATATATGCGGCAACATCTCCAGCTTGTGTTTCAATAATTGGAAGAGCAGTTAAAGAACCAGCCCCTTGTTCATCAGAAAGTTTTGCAGCACGTTCAAGTAAACGAGAGTGCACATAGAAAACATCTCCTGGATATGCTTCACGACCTGGAGGGCGACGAAGAATAAGTGACATTTCACGGTATGCTACGGCATGCTTAGATAAATCATCATATACAATTAGACCATGTCTTGCATTATCACGGAAGTACTCACCCATAGTAACACCAGTATATGGAGCTAAGAATTGAAGTGCAGCAGCTTCAGCAGCAGTTGAAGATACAATTATAGTATATTCAAGAGCACCATGTTCTTCTAAACGACGGATAATTTGTGCTACAGTTGACTCTTTTTGACCAATTGCTACATATATACAAACAACACCATTACCCTTTTGGTTAATGATAGCGTCAAGAGCAACTGTTGTTTTACCAGTTTGTCTGTCACCAATGATAAGTTCACGTTGACCGCGACCAATTGGAACAAGAGCATCAATTGCTTTAATACCAGTTGCTAAAGGTTCATGAACTGATTTTCTATCCATAATACCAGGAGCTTTTTCTTCAACAAAACGAGTTTCAGAAGTCTCAATTGGACCTTTACCATCAATTGGTTCACCAAGTGCATTTACAACACGACCTAAAAGTGCATCACCAACTGGTACACGTAAAAGTCTTCCTAAACGCTTAACACTCATGCCCTCTTTAAGTTTATCACCTGAACCGAGAATAACAATACCAACGCTACTCTCTTCAAGGTTCATTACTAACCCTCGAGTTCCATCGTCAAACTCAACCATTTCTCCTGCCATAACATTGCTTAGTCCGTAAACTTGTGCAACACCATCAGCGTAAGAAACAATTTTACCTGTTTCATTGATATCAACACTTAATTCAAAGTTGTCAATACGTTCTTTAATTATCGAGCTAATTTCATCAGCTTGTATTTTTGCTACCACTATTGTTCTCCTCTTATGAAGTTAAATTGCTTTAATTATATGTTCTATAATTTGACTATCGATTCTATCTTTAGAAAAATTAATTTCTATACCAAGACCTTCTACTTCTACTCTAATTCCATTAAAATTATTTTTAACAAATGACAATGTAATTGTAGAATCAAATTTTTTACTCAAACCACTACTTAAATCTGCTAATAATGTAGCTTTTATTTCGCTATCACTATATATAGTTCCGCTGTAGGTTTTCGTTGAATTTGCTAAATCTTTTTCTAACTCTATCGCGATTGTAGGAATAATATTTATACGCTTATTTTCTACTAGAAGTTGAATCAAATTATTTATTTTATCAGACTGAGCTGGTTTAACAGCTGCCAATAAGATATTTGACTTATCATTAGCACTTACATTTGGATCAGAAATGATACTAATAAACTTATCATTATTAAATGACTCTGCTAAAGAAGAAAAAACTATCATAGTATTTTCCATATCTGCAATATCAGAATTAGTTTTTAAGGCTTTAATATATCTTTTTGCGATTAACTCTTCCATATTATGCAACCTTCTTCAAAATAACACTAGCCATAGCTTCTCTATCAAAGTCTTCAGCACTTTGACTTAAAGTTTCACCAAGTATATCTTCAACAACACCACGAACCATTTTTCTTTGTTCAAAATCTTTCAATGAACTATGTTGTTTACTCAATGCATCTAACTCAGAATCACATTGATTCATAATACTGTCATTTATGATTTTGTTCTCTTTTTTTGAAATTGCGGCCAACTCTTCTGCAAATCTTTCAGCTTCAGAAATTTTCGCCAATGCTTCTTTTTTAAGAACAATTGATTCGTTAAGTTTTTCTTGAACCTTTTTCAAATCATCAGCAATACCCTGACTTCTTGATGCAAAGAAATTTTTTGCAGGTTCTCCCACCAGATACCAAATAAGCCCAGCAAATAGCAAAAAGTTGACAGTTCTTTGAACGATGTCTGTTCCAGCATTCCCGGCTTCAGATGCTAATGCATAAGTTGATACCATTAGTATTAGTACTAAAATTCTACTCACATTACACCCTTATATTTGACTAAATTTAGCTTTAACAGCTTCTTTAAATACTGGAACTTTCGACATTAAGCCAGAAGTCAACTCTTCTTTAGATTTTGCAAGTGATTTTTCAAACTCTAAATATTCTTGTGCAAGTTCAGCACGTTTTGCTTCTAACTTACTATCTGCTAATTCCTTAGCATCCGCAATAACTTTTTCTCTTAGGGCCGCAGCATCTAGTTTAGCATTCATAATTATTGATTCTGCTTTTGATGTTAATTCACCGATTTCGTCATCAAGAGAACCTACTTTGTCTAGGTCTTTTTTGATATCTTCATCACGTTTATTCATGTATGCAAATAATGGATTATAAAGCCAACTGTTCAGAACGGCTATAAGCGAAACAAATACAACAAATGTAACCAAGAGTAGTATTGGATTTATATCTAACATAGCACCTCCTAAAAGTTGCGAAATTATACTACTTTTAAATTGAAAGGATAGTTAAATGAAGGAAAAAATTTAAATTTTCTTTTTAATTATTTTAAATGACTTAAAAAATCTTCAATCTCTTCTTGCGAATTAAATGAGAGAGTTATTTTATTATTAGAACTCGCTGTATGAACATTGTATGTTGCAAATTTTTCTTTTAGATTTGTAAAATCATAAGAGATTTTTTCTTTTATCTCATTTTTCGGAGCAACAACATCTTTCATAGTTTTGATCATAACTTCTACATCGCGGACACTTAGTTTTTGTCCTATAATAGAATTTACTATAAGTTGTTGATTTTTTTCATCTAACCCGACTAAAACCTTTGCATGACCAGCTGTTATTTTTTTCTCAATCAAAGCGCGTTGTGTCTTCGTAGAGAGTTGCAATAAACGCAAGGTGTTTGTGATATGTACTCTACTTTTATGAATTACACCGGAGAGTTCTTCATGTGTATAATTATGAAGCTTAATGAGTTCACTATATGCTTCGGCAAGTTCAACTGAGTTTAACTCTTCACGTTGAATATTTTCTATAAGTGCGAATTGACGCATTTTATATTCATCAGAAGTTACTACAATAGCTCGAATCTCTTTTAATTTTGCAAGTTTACTCGCACGGTATCTTCGCTCACCAGCTATAATGATATAACCATCAATATCTTCTGTTACAACAATGGGTTGAAGTAAACCATCATTTTTGATAGATTCACTCAATTCAAAAAGAGCCTCTTCATCAAAACTTTTACGAGGCTGGAAAGGATTTGGTCGAATATCTTTTATTGATAGTTCTAAAACAGTATCGCGTTTTGTCCCCTCATTTTCATATGCTTCATCAATCTCACCCAAGAGTGCATCTAAACCTCTTCCTAACTTCTTGCTTTTCATTATTTTATAATCGCCTGTGCTAAATTCTGATACGCAATAGAACCACTAGATTTTACATCATATAAAATTGCAGGTTTTCCAAAAGATGGAGACTCCGCTAGTTTTACATTTCTTGGAACTACAATATACTTATTGCGCTCATCTTTAAATAGTTTTCCTTTAAAGTGTTGACGTAAATCTGCAAAAACCTGTTTTGATAGATTATTTTGTGCACTATACATTGTTGGTAAAAAGCCTTTAATGCTTAGGCTTGGATTGATTGACTTTCTCACCAACTTCACTGTGTTTAAAAGTTGTGCTAAACCTTCTAATGCAAAAAACTCACACTGTATAGGAATAATTACAGAGTTTGAAGCAGAGAGTGCATTAATGGTCATTGGTCCTAATGCTGGTGGAGAATCTATAATTATATAATCATAATCTTTTAAAACATTCGCTATAGCTTTTTTAAGCACAAGCTCTCTGCCTTTTGCTTTGTCTGCATCATAGTACTCTTTTTCTATACCAACTAAACCAATATTTGACGGTGCTAAATGAAGTGTAGGGAGATCAGATTTTAAAATAATATCTTTTAATTTTTTTGTTCCTATCAGTACGTGATAGATATTAAACTCATAATCATTTCTATGAAATCCCAAAGATGTTGTGGCATTTGCTTGTGGATCTGAATCAATCAACAAGACTTTTTTTTCTGCAACAGCAAGCGATGCAGCTAAATTAACAGCTGTAGTAGTTTTACCTACTCCACCCTTTTGATTTGCAATTACTATTACTTCGCTCATCTTAAACTGTATATCCTCTTGCCATCAAC
>JBFHKA010000030.1:0-29368 GCA_041595535.1 Sulfurimonas sp.
CATTACATTTTTGTAATACCTTGTCATCTTTCTCCCTATTTTGTATTAATTGAGACTTTTTCCACCTAGAATGCTATATGCAATAATGACTTTAAATAAACCAAAAGGGTGTCACTATGAAGATTGCATTGCCTGTAAAAGACAATTTAACTATGTATAAAAACAATCCCCATACTGCACCAAAATTTGCTATTTACAGTATTGATAAAATTCATGAAACTATAGAATATTCACTCCTCTCAATCATAGAAAATCCGATGAGTAAACTTAAAGATAAAATGTTTGATAATGAGGAAATAGCATGTAATTGTTCCGCTGAAAAACAAAATAATCTTGAACATAAATGTGAACACTATTCACTTCTTGAAACGTTACATGATTGTAGTTATCTTCTTGCTAGTAGATACTGTAAAAACACTCAAAACAGCCTCAAAAAAGCGGGTATCAAGATTTTTAAGATACCTGCAATTATTTCAAGGTTAGATATAGCAATCAAAAATTTTATAATAGGAGCTTCACTTGCAAGTAAAATTAAAAACATACACAATGCATCTTGAAGATATGCCTTTAGACATTGGCTATGCATCTGAAAAAGTCACACTCAAAAGTGTTGATGGAAAAGAGCATAGTATAGGTGGGCAAAATGGTAAAACACAACTTATAGTCACAACCCCTCTCATTGACGATGCTTTTTTAGAAGAGTTAAAAAGTATAAATGAAATCTTACCTCAAGGTGGAGCGTATGAAGTTATTGCTTCTTTGGTTGTAGCCAATGACACACATAAAACTCCAACTCTCGATAAATTTAACTTTTATATAGATGCACAAGAGGAGTTAGGTGACTTTTATGGCTTGCGTTTAAAAGGTGAACCATGTAATGATGAGCTTACAAAAGCCATTGTTTTAATCTCTAAGGATGGGGCAATTTTTTATGATGATTTTGTCTCTGATATTAATGAAAAATTTAATATAGATACGCTCTATAGAAAAATTGTTGCAGCACAAACTTGCTACACTGGAAAAGGATGCCACTAATGAGTGAAATAATACAAGAGATAAAAAAAGAGATACGAAATCAGACTACAGTTCCCTACTTTGGACTTGGAATCTTTGAGAGTGTTAAAACAAAAGATGGGCAACAGATGCCTTATGATTCTGACTCAATGATTTTAAGAATGAACAACGATAGACCTATGAGTCAACGTCTTATGTTTGAGTACTCACGTGCGGCAATGCACCTTGAAGAGCGTCGTGGTATGCTCTATATTACACAACTTATTAACAGCATATACACACAAGATTTTGAGCCTGCAACTATACAAAAAGCAATAATCAATATGATGCCTCGCTACATTGTAGATACAAACAGAGACTCAAAACTACAAGAGTTACTCGCATACGAACCACACTGTCTTATTTTGGGTAAAGCGCGTCTTTTAGCAGATAAAAATCGTTATGAAACGTATGAATATGATGTTGAAAATAAAAAATACTTTCTTGTTGAAGATGATGTTTTAGACGATGCAAAAAAGATTTTGTTTAAACCTATGGGCTCAACGCTTCCTGAACCTACGTTTGTCATCTCCGATGCAGATTATGTAGATTGGCTCACAGAAGCGATGGGTGGTTTTGCAGTCCCTCCAATACTCAAAACGTATAGAAAAACAAAAAAGTACCTTTTCTTAGGTACATCTTTTGACAGAGATACGGACAGAATGGTAGCAAATGAGCTCACTATGGATCTTGAGGGCGGCTATGTCATCACAGATAAAGAGTTAGGAAAAAAAGAGAAAAAATTTGTAGAAAAACACAACTTGCAAGTTATTGATATGTCTTTAGAAGATTTTATCAAAGAATTCATATAAGGAGCAATACTATGCCAATGATTCCAACAGTAAAAGACCGTTCACCCAGAGGAGAGAGATACTTTGATCTCTTCTCCAAGCTTTTAAACGACCGTATAATCGTCATCACTGAACAGATTGACGACCACATGATGGGTGTTATAGTTTCACAACTTCTTTACCTTGAAGCTGAGGACTCAGAAGAACCTATACACATTTACATAAGTTCCCCTGGTGGTTCAGTTATGGCTGGTCTTGCTATCCTCGATACAATGCAAATCATTAACGCACCTGTTTATACTTATGCTATGGGAATGGTAGCTTCTATGGCTGCTGTTATCTTTACGTGTGGTGAGAAAGGTCATCGCTACATACTTCCAAATGCGGAAATTATGATTCACCAACCTTTAGGTGGAACATCAGGTCAAGCGAGTGATATTGAGATTCAAGCAAATCACATCATAGGTCTTAAAAAAAGACTCTATAAAATCATTGCAAAGGCTACTGGCAAAAATGTCAGAACGATTGAAAAAGAGAGTGACCGCGACAACTATTTTGAAGCGACTAAAGCAATTGAATTTGGACTAGCTGACACAATACTTACTAGTCTATCATCAAAGGATGCATAATGAGTGAAGATAAAAGCTGTTCATTTTGTGGACGTAAACAGAGTGAAGTAAAAAAAATGTTCTCTTCTGAGAAGACAAATATATGTAATGAGTGTGTAACTACTTGTTCAGCCATCTTACAAAAAGAGGTCAAATATGAACAACGTACACACATGCAAGCAGAGCTCCCTAAACCTGAAAAAATTGTAGAGTTTTTAAACAAACATATTATAGGTCAGGAAGATGCAAAAAAGGTTTTGGCTGTAGCACTTTATAACCACTACAAACGTATAGAAAATCCTGTCTACAATGATGTAGAACTTGAAAAAAGTAATATCTTGCTTTTAGGACCAACAGGTTCTGGTAAGACTCTCCTTTCAAAATCTTTAGCAAAAATCATGAATGTTCCTTTTGCTATTGCGGATGCAACTGCTTTAACTGAAGCTGGTTATGTTGGAGAAGATGTTGAGAGTATTCTCTCGCGTTTACTAGCGGCTGCGAATTATGACATAGAACTTGCACAACGTGGAATTGTCTATATTGATGAGATAGATAAAATCGCACGTAAGGGTGAATCATCTACTATGGGACGTGATGTTTCAGGAGAGGGTGTACAGCAAGGACTTCTTAAAATTCTTGAAGGCTCAGAGGTTTATGTACCTGTAAAAGGGAGTAGAAAAAACTCTACAACTGAGACTGTACTCATTGACACGACACACATTCTTTTTGTATGTGGTGGAGCTTTTGTTGGTTTAGTTCCAGATTCAAACACGAAAAAAGGAAACAAAGTTGGATTTGGCTCTGTGACAAAAGCAGGAGCAAAAGATTTTAAAGTGGACCAAAAAGCACTTGTACACTATGGAATTATTCCTGAGTTTATAGGTCGTATTCCTGTAATCGCACAACTTAGAGAACTTACAAATGAAGAGATGATTCAGATTTTAAAAGAGCCTGACAATGCACTTATTAAACAGTTTCAAGCACTCTTTGAAATGGATGGCATAGATCTTATGTTTGATGATGCTGCGCTCAATGCTATTGCAACAAAAGCGACACAACGCGGTGTAGGAGCCAGAGGTCTTAGAGGAATCATCGAAGAGGTCATGCTACCACTCCAGTATACATGTCCATCTATGGAAAATTTAGAGAGCTGTACTATCACTGAAGCAGTTGTAGAAGATCCAACAAAAGAACCAATATTTACATTTAAAAAAGAGAAGGAAGCATAAAATGCGCGTATATTTAGACAATAATGCAACAACAAAAATTGATCCACTTGTAAAGGTTAAAATGCAACCTTTTTTTGAAGAGTTGTATGGTAATCCAAACTCTTTACACCAATATGGTATGGATGTTCGTCCAGCTCTAAACACTGCTCTTGGAGAGATGTATGACGCACTTAATGTGCCTGATGCAGATGATATTCTTATCACATCGTGTGCGACTGAGAGTAACAATACTGTCCTCAAAGGTGTGTTTTTTAAGTATATTTTGAAAAACCCTGAAAAAAATCATATCGTTACAACTTCTGTTGAGCATCCTGCTATTTTAGATACTCTTCTTTACTTGAGCGATTTTGGTGTAGATGTTACATATGTAGATGTAGATTCTAACGGTGGTATTTCTGCTGAAGATATGAAAGCAGCTGTTACAGACAAAACAATTCTTATAACAATGATGTGGGCAAACAACGAGACTGGTATGATTTTTCCAGTTGAAGAGGTAAGCGCTTTTGCAAAAGAAAAAGGCATCCTTTTTCACACAGATGCTGTTCAGGCTATAGGAAAACTCAAAATTGATTTAACTGCTGTAGATGTAGATTATCTAACATTTTCTGCACATAAATTTCATGGTCCAAAAGGAATTGGTGGTCTTTATGTAAAAAAAGGGAAATCTCTTCCAAATCTTCTTCATGGTGGTGAACAGATGGGTGGAAAACGTGCAGGTACACTCAATGTTGCATACATTGTCGGTATGGGACTTGCAATGAAACAAGCTGCAAACCATGTTGATAAGATGAATACTTATGTAAGAGCGTTACGTGACAAACTAGAAGATGCACTCAATGAAATTCCAGACACTATTGTCGTAGGACCTCGTGAAATGCGTACACCAAACACTATTTTAATTTCGTTACGTGGGATAGAGGGTGAGTCCATGCTTTGGGATCTAAACAAGTCGGGAATCGCGGCTTCAACAGGTAGTGCTTGTGCTTCAGAATCACTCGAAGCAAACCCTGTTATGAGCGCTATCGGTGAAGACCCAGAACTTGCACACACTGCAATGCGTTTGAGTCTTTCACGTTTCACAACCGAAGAAGAAATTGACTATGTTATAGGTGTATTTAAAACTGCTGCGGAGCGTCTACGCTCTATCTCATCTACCTACGCATATACAAACGAAGTTGGGTAATTTTCGAGAATCAAAATTGCATCTAATGAAATATTAAAAACAAAAAAGGAAAGATATATGTCAAAAATTCAAGAGTTCATTTATGGGAATAACCTACAATGGCAACCAACATTCAGCGCTAAAACTGATAAACATGCATACGGCTACAGAGGAAGTTTAGTTATTACTCCAGGTACAGTTATGTCTGCAGATAAACAACTTCCACCAAAAGCAACTTGTACACAGACTATCTTAGTAACAGATAGCGATACAATAGATTTCTTAGCATGTGAGCTATCAACTCTCGATTTTTTTGAGCCATTTGTTGAAGCGTATAAAGAAGTACTTTCACCTGATGGTCTTTATGTTCTTTTTATAACTGACTTAGATAGCAATGGAAAACTTGTATATGAAGGTATCACTTTTAATATCTTCGCTCTCGATGAAAGTTCAGTTTGGAATGAACTTTTAGATCATGCAGACCTCTCAAAAGGTGACCTAAAAAAAGCAAGTGCTGAAGAGAAAATAGACATTGTTTATGATGAGATAAAAAGAACAACTCTAAGACTAAGTGAAAAAACTTATGAAGAGATTAAAAGCTTTCAAAGAGCTACTGGAAAAGTTCTTTTCGGAGCAGTATAGTCTTATTATTTAGACAAGTTTATGGTATACTTTTAAGCATAAACTTGCCTATCTACATTGTACATCTTCTTAGTGATTGATAGTCTTGTATACCTCTCTTTTAGGATGTTAAATGCCTGATCTTCTCGATGTATTTCCGTTTATACAAAAGTCTAAAATGGACTTTGAGCACCACAATAAACTCTTAAATAAAGTAACTCTAACAGGTAAAATAAACTCTGATGAGCGAACAACAAATCTTTTTCAATTTGCAGAAAACACAAGTATAAATTTTTCTCAACTCAAAGATAAACTCATAGATCTGTTACTCAAGCACAATTTAGAAACAGTCATAAATGAACTCCAATTAAAAGCAGATGTTACAATCAACATTCTCATAAGAAACCTTTTTGAAAGGACAGCTGACGTTGGGTTTCTTGCAACAGACACACAAATTATAGAGTACCTAAACAATCCAGATGATCAAAGCAAAGAGAATTTAAAACTACGACTTCATGAATATGTACTCAAATATAGTGTTTATAATGAAATAGTTGTCTTCGATACGCTTGGCAATGTCATGGTAAATCTTAATAAAAAAAACAAAATAACTTCTACAAGTGACCCTATCATTGAAAAGACTTTGAAAAGTGATAGTTTTGTTGAAAGACTTGAGCATACTGACATTTTTAAAGCACAAGAAAAGACTCTAACCTATACACACAAGATTGTAGACAATGGAAATACAATAGGAGTTTTATGTTTATGTTTTAAGTTTGAAGATGAACTCAAAAGAATTTTTGATGATTTTAAAAGTAGTAATGAAACTATTTTACTTGTTGAAAAAAATAGAATTATCGCTTCAAATAAACCACAAGAGTATCCACTCAATACGCACTTTCAATACATAAAAGAGGAGTATCGTCTTTTAAATAATGCTATTGCAGTGTCTGCTAAAGCAAGTGGCTATCAAGGGTATGAAGGTCTTCCTTGGTTTAGTGTTGTTATACGAACAAGTAAAGATATAGATAAAGAAAAACATGTAAATACCATCAAGCAAGAATTTATTAACGAAGAAATCAAAGCAATTATAACCCAGGCTGACAATATTGTTGAAGATTTAAGTGACATCATTATCAATGGTGAGTTAATTGCTGCAAAAAGACGCATGTACTTACTCAATCCTATACTTGATAACTTACGTATCATCAGTAGTGACTTACTTAGAACTATCAAAAATGCTGGAGATAATTTAGAATCTCTCGTACAGCACGCTTTAAAATTCAATCTTTTGTCTTCATCAAAACTAGCCATCAACATTATGGATAGAAATCTCTATGAGAGAGCTAATGACTCAAGATGGTGGGCATTAACACCCCTTTTTATCAATGAACTTTCAAGTCCTACACCTGATGTAAAAAAATTAAATGATGTCCTTATATATATAAATGATTTATATACTGTTTACACAAATCTTTTCATTTATGATGGAAATGGCAGAATTATAGCTAGCTCAAAAGAGCCAAATATCATAGGAAAAACAATTCATTCTCCTGAAGTAAATGACACTTTAAGCAATAAAGACACGCAACACTATTTTGTAAGTAAATTTGAAAAAACAGAATTTTATAAGAATGAAGCAACCTATATCTATCACGCAACTATAAATAGTCCTAAGAAAACAGTTGGAGGCATAGGTGTTGTGTTTGATTCTACTGTTGAGTTTGAAGCCATACTTAATGACAGTGTCACAGCAGATTTAAACGGTATTTCTCTTTTTATAGATTCTA
This sequence comes from Sulfurimonas sp., assembly GCA_041595535.1. Classification (GTDB taxonomy): domain Bacteria; phylum Campylobacterota; class Campylobacteria; order Campylobacterales; family Sulfurimonadaceae; genus Sulfurimonas. The sequence goes on from JBFHKA010000030.1 coordinate 7,255, forward strand.
AAGCAATGGTAATTTCATCTACAAGTGCAAAATATAAACCTACATCGCACTTTCCTTTAGATGATACAACTCTCAGTAGTATTACTAGCAAAGAAACATTTTACGGCATAGTTGAGCTTGATAATACATCATACATTTTAGCTTCTGCACTTTCATACGGGTATAGAGAGTATAAAGTGAGTGATAATTACAAAAACAGTGTAATCGCTTTGACACTTTACAAACTTTGATAGGTTAATTTTTATACAATTTACTGATTAGCTTATATATTTTTAGGGGTATACTTTAAGCATGAATGAATTTAATAATATAGACTTATTTTGGATAATTGTCAGTGCGTTTTTAGTTTTTCAAATGCAAATTGGTTTTGCGATGATTGAGACTGGAATGGTGCGAATCAAAAACACTATCAATGTCGCTATGAAAAATCTAATAGATACTATTTTTGGTCTTATATTTTTCTGGCTCATTGGCTATGGTCTTATGTTTGGGTTCGATTTAAATGGTATTATTGGAACAGATAGATTTGCCATAGATGGGAAAAATTTCAGCGAAACAGGCTTCTTCTTTTTTGAAGCAATGTTTGCCGCAACTGCTGCAACAATTGTATCAGGAGCAGTCGCTGAACGCATCAAGTTTAGTGCTTACATCTTTGTCACTATCGTTGTAACTGCTCTTATCTACCCTCTCTTTGGTCATTGGGTTTGGTCAGAACATGGCTGGCTCAAAGAGCTTGGTTTTACTGATTTTGCTGGTTCAACCGTGGTTCACTCTGTAGGTGCTTGGATAGGACTCGCTGGTGCGATAGTGCTGGGTCCTCGTCTTGGTAAATTCAAAAAAGACTCAATAACATACTTCCCACCAAGCAATCACAACTTCATCGTTTTTGGCGTCTTTACTCTTTTTCTTGCTTGGTTTGGTTTTAATGCAGGAAGTCTTTTAAAATTTGACCCTCTTGTCACTTCTATACTTTTAAACACAACTATAGCAGCCTCTTTTGGTGGCTTTGGTGGTTGGCTCATCTCTTTAGTAAATAAAGAAAAAGTGAGTGTTGAAATTTTTGCTTTTGGAGTCGTGGCAGGACTTGTCGGTATCACTGCTGGATGTGATCAGTTTGATGCGAGAACTTCTGCTTTTGTAGGTTTTGTATCTGTATTTGTCATGCACTTTTTTGACATGCTCATACTAAAAAAGTTTAAAATAGATGATCCGCTTAGTGTTGTAGGAGTTCATGGTTTTTCTGGTGTTTGGGGGACAATAGCTGTTGGTATATTTGCAACTTTACCTCAGAACACCACAAGATTTGAATTCATCTCCATACAAGCTCTAGGAGTTCTTACAGCCTTTGTTTTTGCCTTTGGTCTTGGCTTAGTTCTCTTTTTAACTTTAGCAAAATACAATCATCTTCGTGTTCGTAAACGCTATGAAGTCATTGGGCTAAATGTGAGTGAACATAACGCTAGACTCCCTTGGGTAGATACGATTGAGAGTATTATCAGAATTATGAAAACTGGAGATATGAAAAATAAAATACATGAAGAAAGAGGCACAGAGATTGGTCTTGTTGCAAAATTTTTCAACTATCTGCTCGATATACTCAAACAAAAACAGATAGACCTTCAAAATTCCAATGTTCAACTCCGTTCAAAAGCAGATATTGATCCTCTCACGCAGATATTTAACAGACGTGCCTTAATGGAAAAACTCAAAGACAAAAATCTCTTTCATGCAAACTACTCTGTTATCATGATAGACATTGATAAATTCAAAAATGTCAACGACACGTATGGTCATGCAGTGGGAGATAGTGTCTTAAAAGAGTTATCTGTTATTGTGAAGAGTATTGTAAGAGATAGAGATATTTTTGCAAGATGGGGTGGTGAAGAGTTTCTTGTGTTGGCAAACTCACGAGATTTACTTGAAGTCGAAAAGTTAGCAGAAAAAATAAGACGCAAAGTAGAATCTTCAACATTTAGCACTGTGGGAAGTGTTACTGCTTCTTTTGGTGTGAGTAGTCCAAGAAATTCTGAAGAGAGTTTTGAAGAGATTTTAGAACATGCTGACAAAGCACTCTATCAAGCAAAAGAGCTTGGAAGAAACAGAGTTTGTAGTTGGTAGTTGTTTAGCTTAAAAGTTGTTTTCTAACTTCAGCTTTAAAAGCTTTCATTTTTGGACGAGTGATGAAATCCATTGCAGCTTCTCGTAGTTTTTTAACCTCAGCGTAGACGTTTGCACTTGGATTTTCTCTAGCTACTTTAATAGTATCAAAAACACTCTCATCAAAAAATGAGCTTGTTTTCTCTTGTATTGCATCATAAAGTAGCATGAAAACTCTTTTTTCGTAGTTGTCCATTTTGCAAGAATCATCTGCTATTTTTAAAGCCACAGTAATAGCACAATCTTTAGTAAAGCTATCCATTGATTCAGCTATTGTAGGAATTTTTTCTAAATTATACACGTAAGCCTTAACCTACTTCTATATCTTCTGGAGCGACTTGGACTTCTTGCTTCACGCCACGTTTACTGAGAGGAATATCTTCTCTAAACTTTCTCTCTTTGAAAGCTGGAGATTTTATTACACCTTCTTTATTTGTCGCTAGTTTATAGACTCCACCATTTATAAAGTGCGCATCAAACTCTTTAGTAAATGGCATATCCCAAGTTATACAACCTATACTTGGGCAGATTGCAGCACATTGTGGATGATCAAAAAGATCAACACACTCAACACACTTTTCTGGTTGCACGTAATAGCGATTTTCTCCTGTAGGGTTATCGCTATCATCTACGATAGCTCCAACAGGACAATTTTGTAAACACGCATCACAAGTTATACAACTCTCATCAATTATTACAGACATTTTCGTCTCCTTTTAATTATATAATTTAAGTGTCTCACCAACACTTACACGGTTTTCTCTTGACTCAAGAGAAATTGCCTCTCTAAATGGTCTAGGAGCCACAAGTGGGGACAACAGACCTTTTTTCTTATGTTCTCGAATCACATAATCATCACTTAGTACAAAGTAATCATTGTATGCTTCTGTGTAAGGCATATCCCATACTATACAATCTTCAGTTGGACAGACATCCGCACATTTTGGCACTGCTGCATCTACACACTCTATACACTTTTCAGGTTTTACATAATTATATTCACCAAATTCTAAAGGTGACTCATCCGCACTTACTATTGCAGTAGCTGGACACTCATCTATACATGCATCACATTTAATGCAGCTATCTGTAATTAATACAGCCATTATGCACTCCTAGCTTGGGCTTTGTAATAAATGCGCAACAGCCATGGGGCTGGTGTATCATTTAACATCTCTTGCAATTTTGCTATAGCTTCTTGAATGTTCTCGTTTTGGGCTACACGCACAGGGTGTATACCTGAAGCTTGAATCATTTTTGAAGCAGTCGGTCCAATCTGTGTGCAGTACATAATGTCTGCCTCACTGATTGTTTCTATTTTATAATTTAGCTTCTCTTTCTCACCTTCTGGTTCGTCAGAACTATCTATAACACCAAGAAGTTCTGAAGAGTCTTTATCTACTTTGTAGAGATAAAAACTCTTTGACCAACCAAAATGTTGATCTACCATTTCTCCAGTGGATGAGGCAAAAGCTATATTCATAACCCTATCGCCTTAGTTCGCTACACTTTCATGAGCTTCACGCATATCCATGCCAATCTCTTCCATAAAAGGTTGTGCTTTAACAGATGGAAGCATTAAACCTTTTTTCTTATGTTCACGAATTTGGTATGTTCCATTTTCGTTACCAGCAACATAGTACTCTTCAAAATCAACAGTAAAAGGCATATCCCAAACAATTGAACCTTCTGTTGGACAAGCAGCAGCACAACGAGGCTCATCCGCATGACCTATACACTCAACACATGTTTCAGGTTTTACATAAAAGTACTCACCTTCATGTGGGTTTTTATCGTTTGAATCTTCAAGTATTGCAGCTACTGGGCACTCAGGTGCACAATCTCCACAGTTAATACATAAGTCCGTTATCATTACAGCCATTTTTAAATCCTTTGTTTTATTCTTTGCCTATTTATTTGCATATTCCATTCTAGTTGGTGCAAGCAGTGACTCTATAACTGGAGCAATTTTAATGTCGACTCCACGAAGAAGAATTGTTGCTTCACACTCCAACTCTAAACCTAAGTTCTCAAAAGCATCTGTTGTAATTAAAGAAACAACTTCCCCTAGAGCACTCTCAAATGTAAGTTCACAAAGTGATTCGTTCTTTCTTATCTCTTTAAGAGTAGCTGGAATTCTATTCTCTATAGAGACTTTTCCAGGGCACTCTTTACTTACACAGACTGAAGCTTCATTGAAACTACAGTTTACTTTGTCGCCTTGAGAGAGCCATTGAGGTACTTTAGCCTTGATAAGTCTCAATTCACAATCACCGCACGTAACATCTATATAATTTATAATATCTCTCTTTTGAATATCTACAACTGTAGCTTCTAACTGGTTCATTATTGTAATACCTACATCAAATAAAGTACGACATTTTTGTCAATCATTGTTTGAAAATGATCTAGCAACATATCTGCCGTAGAAGTCGAACCAAGGTGACAACCTGAACATGACCCTGTATAACTCATCCATACTTGTGGTCTCTCACCTGGAATATAGTTTAATACATCTATACCGCCACCATCAACAGCTAAGGTAGGGCGAATTTTTGTCTCTACAAGATCATCAATGAGTGCTTTTTGTTGTAACGCATCTATTGAACGAAACTCTTCATTAAGTGTGTTTGAATCATTTGCATTGCTTACATATGTAATGATGCCTTGAGCTTGTGCATTATCATTATGTGCAGCAGTTATAAGGTAACGCATGGATTCTGTGTTGTTGCCTAATTCTCTATAAAGCATTCCTGCTTTTAGTTGTGCTTCCACATTTCCTAGATCTGCTGCTCTCTTATAATACTCTAAAGCTTTTTTAGTATCTACTTCGCCATGCATTCCTTTTTCATAAAAAATTGCAAGTGAATTTAATGCTTGAATATGGTTATGCTCGGCAGCTTTAGCAAACCAATCCTTTGCGACGGTATTGTTTCTCTCACACGCTTGCCCTCGCATGTGCATAATACCGATATTAAACATTGCGTTAGGGTTTACATTTGCAGACTCTTCAAAAAGCTTATAAGCCTCATTATAGTTTTTCTTCTCAAACTCTTCTATCGCTTTTTCAAACACTGCTGTCATATGCTCTTCCTTCTCTATATTTACGAGTAAAATTGCATAAATTATTCTAGAACTAAAGTTGCACTTACAAAAACGTAACTAAAGGAGTAAAAATGATAGCTATACCAATTGACGAAACATCAGCGGATGTAAAATCATCTAAATTATTTGGAAATGTTGCTATGTTTGCCATCTACGAACCTGAAGATAAATCATTTCAGTTCGTTAAAAATAGAGAAGCTGGAAATGGAATAAGAACAGCAAAGTTTTTAAAAGAAGTAGGTGCTACTTCTATCGTCTACTCATTCATGGGAGATGGTCCATTTAAAGAATTACATAAAAGTGGTATTGATGTATTTTACATAGGTAAAGAACCAATGCAACTCTCTAAAATAGTAACAAACTTGCAAGAAAATATTTTTACAAAAGTCGATCCTACAAATGCGACAATTTATCTTGACCCAGGTACTGCAACTCAGAATTGCGAATGCGGATGCAGTTAATTAATCAAATAATTACTCCTGAAATGAGGGAGATAAAAAGCATGATTATGGAAACAACACTCAAAAGAAATGCACTTAAAAGTGAGATGGAAGTTTGGTATGACAAGCATCCACGAGAGCACTTTTGGGGTATGAAAGATTTGATACTTGTAGATGCTACACTCTCAAAACTTGACTCATCTTATAAAAATCTTTGGGATTATAATAACGCAAGAAGTTCATGAGTGAAACGTACAAGAAAAAGGCTCGTCTTATTGAAGACATCACAAATATAGAGCAGTACCGCCCTATTTTGGAGAAGGATACTTTTCAAGAAAATGAGCCACACTGGAGAAGTATAAGTAAAAACACGATTACACTTTTTCAAGTGCTTATAGATCAAGACTTAGTAGACTTGGTCAATGTACTTACACACTACCCGAAATATACAGAGTGGGTTTGCGAACACTTTAGATACGCCTATAGTTACAGTGAAAATAGTGCAGATATTGATGCCGCTTCAAAACTTTTATATATGGGAGAAGAGTACTTTTCTAAACAATTTGTTAGAAATGTAACGAGAAAACTCCCAAGCTCAGAAAGCATGAGTTTTGAACAGCTTGCAAAGTTTGCTGCTACAATTGAACAAGAGCATAAGAGTTGGCATCCTATTGTCACAAATTATCTTATTCAAAATGTGCTTAAAACAGTGGAGAGGTTGCAACTACATCCACTTCAAAAAATTGTACTGACAAAACCTATACTCAAAATCGAACATGAAGATACATTTATGTATGATTCAGAAGATAGAGATGCGGTACTTGATATACCTTATATGAACTAATATAACAAAAGGAAACAAAAATGGATTACGAAACACTTAAACAAGATCTACTAAAACATGCAAGAAACGCTTTTGAGACTGCATCAACAATGCGTGAAAGTCAAAGAATAGAAGTCTATTCAGATAATGGTGTTGCTAAATCATCAGATATTCTTGAAGAAAATGAAGAGATACTTTACACTCCAGAAAAAATCCTTTGCTACCAAGTCTATGGGCATGACTACCTAGAAGAAGAGATAAAAACATGGATAGACTACGCAAGAGTCATAGCACAACCAGAAGATGGTATACCACTTCCAGAGCCAACTGACATAGAAAAATCAGTCCGTGAAATCATTACTCAAATTGCAAAAACAAAAGGTATGAGTGAAGCCGAAGTTAGCTCGTATGAAGTTTTTGCAAACCTACCTGTTACACTTGTAGGAACAATAGAACAAGAAATCATCGAGTACTGGTGGAGTGCAAAAGAAGAAGAAAATGGAAAAATACTCGCTACTGCTCAAATAGAAGAAGCTCTAGCAACAAATCCTCTCAAATAAAAGGACATTTTGTCCTTTCTAATATCTGCATTTTTTTGTTTTTTAAGGTTAATGGCTGTACAATATTCTCCATTAAAACACTATCTCTTACTTACATAAGACTAGATAAAACAATCAGGACACCTTATGACATCAATCAAACCCATTTTTCTACTATTAATTTGCCTATTTATAGCAGCAACAACTCTTTTTGCAGAGACTACTGCAACTGACATTAACCTAGACTCTTTTCTATCAAGTATTCCTGAGCCTAAATCTGAAAAAGGTTTTTGCAGTGACAAGAGAGTAACAAGTGAGGAGTATCTTGAGTGTCTTGAACAAGAGACTACTAAAAATCCAACTGTTGAAAACATTAACTTCCTTGCAGGTGTCTATGCTCTTAGAAAAGATTTACAAAAAGCTATAAAGACTTATGAGATAAATGTTGCCAAAGGTGATGAAAAAGCGACTTACTATATGGCAGGAATTATTAACGAAGGACTCAAAGAGCATCAAAGAGCTTTGCCTTACTTTAAAAGAATAAAAAACTACAAAGACAGCACTTGTCAGATTGGTGGTATCTTATCTGTTGTAGAAGATGAAAAGAGTTGGAATGCTTTTTATTATAAGTTTATGGCAAAACGTAGAACACTTAACTTTTATGATGAAGAGATAGAAAAAGGAAATCTAAAAGCTTATGAGTGTAAAGGTCTCTACTACATCAGCTTAGATGAATACGATAAAGCAGAACCCGTCTATCAAAGTGCAATAGACAAAGGTGACAAAGAAGCACTCTTCCTTATGGGACAACTCTTTTCACTTTATAAGTCTAGTCGTGTAAAAGCTGAGAAATATTACCGTTTATCTATAGCAGAGGGTAATGCTATGGCTGCTAGAAATCTTGGAAATCATCATGCAAGATGGGAAGAATGGGATGAAGCAATCCCTTACTACATGGAAGCAATTCGCCTAGGTGATGTCAAAGAATCTCTTCTCTCTTTAGGTGCTGTCTACGCAGGAAAAAAAGAGTTCCAAAATGCAGAAAAGGTCTGGACTCGACTAGGTGAACTAGGTGATGAGGGTGGCTATGGAGCAATAGGCTCTATGTATAAAAATAACAAAGATTATAAAAAAGCCGAAGAGAAGTTTAGGTTCTGTATAAAAAAAGGAAATCTTAATTGTTACGGTTATTTGGGTGGCTTATATAAGGTTGTGTATGAAGACTATGATAAAGCGATAGAGATATACAAAGAGGGGTATAAAGCGGGAAGTATGTATGCAGCGAATGGTTTAGGTGTTTTGTATGATGTTAAGTTTAAAGATTATGAAAAAGCTAAACTTTGGTACAAGCGTGCAGCTGATGGAGGTTACCATGGTGGAGCTTTTAACATGGCTTATCTTTATCAACATCAATTTGGTGATATAAAAAACGCAACTATCTGGTATAAAAAAGCTTATGAGTTAGGGGAGCCTAGAGCGGGTGAGATATTAAGAAAATGGGGAGAGATAAAATGAGTTTTGAGTGTAAAAGAAGTGACGGTCAAGTCTATTATAACAATGATGATATTATCCATTTTACATCATTTGGGCATGTTAGTGGAGACAATAAGTATAAGTCAGACGAGCGAACAAGATTTGCTTACTTGGTTGTTAGTAGAAATGATGCACTAGATATAGCAGGCTCTTTAGAAAACTTTATAGAGTTAGAGAAGAGTAAAAAAATCTTAGATGTTTTAAAGTCACATTATACACCTAAACTCTTAGAAGCCATAAAGAAGGAAGATTCTACGATAAATACTCCTCAGTATAGTGACTATTCTTCTCCTATCGGAGATAAGAATAGAGAGACTGTAGATAAAAAGTATATCTATCTTATAAATGCACCTGCTTATCATACAAATGCTCAAGAGAGTGTTTTAAAGGTTAAAGAGTTTTTTAGTGCAGCAGCTATCTGTAAAGATAAGTTTAACATAGAAGATAAAAACAAAGAAGAGAAAAGAAAAAACATCACTTATCTGCATATAAATACCAAAGAGTGTAATCTTGTACTAAAAGAAGAGAATGCTCAGAAAACATCTCTAGCTCCAAATGATAAACGAGCTTATGCTCTTATCTCTATACCTTATCTTTATAACTACGATGAGCGTGAAGATATGGGCAAAAAGTATCGTACTTATAAACTAAAAACGTTTGAAAAGAGTGTTTCAATCTCTCTGATGCCAAAGCAGAAAATAGAGTACGGTATCTTTTTCGATGGAACAAACAACAACATGTACAATATAGACTTTTATCAAAACTATAAGAAGTATATGAATGGGGTTGCTGAGTATCAGAAAAATAATTATGGAAGAACAGATGCGCTAGATAAAATCTATACAAAATTCCAAGACTACATCGTCCACCATCCTGCACCAAGTAAAGAACCTTATATTATGGAGATTTTACGTAATGAAATTATCTCTGATGTACGATACTTTGAGCATGCTTCTACAAAGAAAACTGACTACCATGAAAACAACGCCGACAAAGCATCCAAAGATACTCACAAAGTTTTTGATTTCTTTTTACAAGCAAGAGCAGAGTTTATAAATAAAGAAAGAACAGAGCTTGAGGAAAAAGAGATTCGTACTTTTTTAATGAACGATATTCTACCTACAAATGACCCTATCAGTAGTTATGTAAATGGCTACACTAACATCAAACGTATGTATGATGTATATAGGGGATTAGATAGTAAAAGTAGAAAAAAAGACGCTCACAAAGAGAACCTACAAAACCGCTTCAAGGTCTACGGTTCAGGTTCAGGAACAAAAGACCCTTTTGATAGAAAACACCTTGATGACGATGATATTCCAGGTTTGGCACTTGGGATCTCAACTTCAGGAGTTGTGGCTCATGTTATCTATGCTTGTGAAAAGATTGTAGATGAATTTAGAGCACATCATATAACTTATGCTGATGAGCTTGTATTTGATGTTTTTGGGTTTTCAAGAGGAGCAACTGAAGCTAGACATTTTGCATGTAGTATTATGAATGAATATGGTCGCTTGTATAACGGTGAGTATCTTCCTTATGCATTAAATACAGATATTGAAAATAAAACTATCTTTGATTCTTTTTATGATGGCACTGACAATGCATATACTATCATTGGTTTGAAATACCACTTCAATCCTCTCAGAAGTGATGTGTATGGTGTTGATGAAACAGGGGGACTTCTATTTTCCAAAGAAGATATACAAAAATATTCTCCTGTGAAGCAAGTTCTTATAGAGACAAATCCAAGATATATTATAGATAATGAATATGATCCAATCAACATCAGAAGTGTTTCTTTTAGACATATTAACATAGGTGATACTGTTACTCACCATGGAGCGATTCAAAGCGATGATTCTAAAGAGTTGAATCTTGCATTTAATGAAGATAAACTTGGTTCTTTGTATCATATTATGGCGATGGATGAGTATAGATTAAACTTTGATGCACACTCTATTTTTACATATAAAAAAGATTCAACTATAAAACTTTTAAGTGAAAATGACAGAAAACATAAAGATGGACACTTTAAAGAGTTTATAGTTCCAGGAGCACACGCAGATGTTGGTGGCGGTTATGCAGAATCAGGACCAAATGAATTGATTAAACTTCCCTCTTGTACCCAGAGTGATATTAAACAATGGAATAAAAAGTTTGGCTGGGTAGGTCAAGAAAACATAGAACCTCAAAAAGTTGATGGTATAGATAAGATAGAAGAGGATGGCTTTTATTATATTGAAGATAATTTGAGAGGAACTTTGGTTGGTCTTCATAAGTGGGTTCCTCATAAAGATTACTATATGTACCGTAAAAATTTATCTTGGGAGTATGAACTTGTAACTTTAAAGCTTATGCAAGATGAAGCTTTAAGTACAAACAAAGATGAACGCAACCGTGTTCCTATGGATAGATTCACATTAATACCAAAAGGGAAAATAAGCGCTTGGAGAGATACAGATATATCTGCTGAACAAAAAGATATTTTAGACAAAACCTATACTGCACTTGTAGATTTATCTGAACTTAGTGTTGATGAGCATAAAAAGCTAAGACAGCACTTTGTACATCACTCTAGTAAGCTGTTTAAATCATTTGAATGGAAGGAGATAAAAGACTGGTTTGCGAATCAACCATCATGGCAGCCTGAAGAGATTATATTTGGAAAAAGAGTTGTATATGATACAACAGGTGTTAAGCTGGAAAAATGGGCTGACTCTTGGTTTAAATAAGCAGTCTGGTGTATGAAGACACAAGTTTTATACTATTATCTTTGTCAATCATTAAACCCTTACTCAAAATCGAATGCGAAGAGACATTTTTGTTTGATTCTAATAATAGAGATACGGTTTTAGATATACCCTAGTGGTGCTCTGTCAATCTTACTTAAAGCGTCATTTGTTTTGAAAATCAAAGAACGAATATTTTCAATACCAAATGATGTTAAGCGAGCCTCATGTTTTTCTATATAACGCTTAGCATCTGCTTCATTGTCAAAAAGATACACCCCACCTGCAATATTTTGCTCTTTAGATTCAGTCCAAATTTTCCAAACTAAACCCGATTCATTAGCGATGTCTTGGGCTAGTTCTGCCATCGCACTACTCATTTCTTCTTCAAAAGGACCGTTATATGGAAAATCAACCTGTACAAGAAAATTCATGTTATACTCTCTTTATAATTATTTTTGTTACATCAGCAAAAGTATAGTAAATATTTACTAAATTGTCAACTAGGTTTACAATGTCATTCTGTTTTAATGCTTTAAAGTCAAGTACTCTTTTTAATCAAATTATTCTAAAAAACCTTATAGAAGAGGGTTTTTCAGACTTAACCCCATCATTACTGGGTATCTTTGCCCATCTTGCAGAGGCAGAGCCTATGAGCGTTAGTTCCCTTGCAAATGTTCTTGGAGTTAGTCGTCAAGCGATGCACAAAAGTGTAAATATCTTAGTAAAATCAGGTTACATAGGGCTTGAAGTACGCCCTTCAAACCGCAAAGAAAAAATCGTGATTCTTACCAATAGAGGAGAAAAGCTAATAGAGTTCTCATTGAAAATTATTGCTAAAACTGAACAAAAAATGGCAAACTCTCTTGGAAAAAAAGAATACGAAGCATTTATCAGTCATCAACAAAAACTGACTCTTTTTCTTGAAAGTATTTAATCTCTAGGTTCGAAATGTACCTTTGTCATTAAGCGTTTCAATCTTCCTTTAGCATTACTATATCCGCTAGCGATTGCTCTTTTATACCAAGAACGCGCTTGATAATAATCTATTTCCGTTCCCCAGCCAAACTCATAGCAAGAGCCCATTATTCCTTGTGCTACACCTAGCCCACGATTAGCGGCTTCCTTGCACCATTGTAAAGCCAACCTATCATCTTTTTGTACACCATGACCCGCACGATACAATTGACTTACACGGTAGTATGCCAATGCATTTCCATGTTGGGCAGCTTTTTTATACCAATGAAGTGCAGCTTCATAATTTCGACTTATAGATTTGCTACGCTCGTAAAGTTGAGCCAATCTAAACTCTGCTTTTACATTACCAAGCATTGCGGATGTTGTGTAGTGTTGAAGTGCTTCTTTATGGTCTTTGGTTCCGCTCAAACCTTGTTCATACTGATACCCTAATCTATACTCTTGAACACCTTTTCTATACAAAGAAGTTTCAGCTGACTTTTTTATATATTTTTCTAGCCTAACATACTCTTCTTTTGAATAGGTATTGTTTCTGTCCATCCCTTTTTTATACCACTCAAGTGCTTTGTTTAAATCTTTTGAAACACCATATCCTTTATTATACATCCATCCTATAGCTCCACATGCATAACCACTTCCCTGCTCTTGCGCTTTAGTAAACCAGTGCATAGCTTTTGCATAATCTTTTGGCGTTCCTTCACCCATCATATAGGAATACCCACTCCTATTTTGTGCATTTATATTGCCTGTTTTTGCTAACTGTAAATAAATTGCAAAAGCCTCCTTTGCATCTTTTTCACTCTCTACAGTTGTGTAGATATTTGCCAAGCTTAACTGTGCAGCTACGCTACCTTGCTGTGCAGCTTTTTTATACCAAAGTATTGCTTCTTTTATATCTGCATCAACGTAGTAGCCTTTTTCATACATCTGCCCTAGTGCACTTTCTCCTTTGACATTTCCAAAGTAGGCAACAAGATGGTAGCGCATAGAATCAAACCAAGTGACATTTTTAACGTCTACACTTGATTGAGTAAATATATAATAGACAAATAAAATCACAAGAATGAGACTCGATAAACCAACATAAGATGAAAATTTGCTCTGTGTTCTCTCACATACGAGTGGCTCACATATTTCAGAACTAGATTGATAACTTTGTAAAAGAGTTTGTAACTCCTCAAATGTTTTAAACTGCTTTGATGCATCGTCACTTACCATACGATTAACCAATCCACACAAGGAAGCTGAATAAACTCTACTCGCCCTCAATGCTTCTAAGGATTCATTCTTTTTGAAATTTTCTTTGTCAATTATTTCGTAGAGTAATCTTCCAAGTTCCTCTATAGAACTCTGTATTGACTGCTCATCATAAGCTCTATATTGCACGTAAGCCACTAGAGGTTCTTGCGTACTATTGTCAATTAAAAGAGTCTCTGGATTCAAGAGACACATCTGTAATCCACGTTGTTGCAATAGAACAAAAACTCTAACAAGGCTCAATGTTAACATACCAATTTTTTGTTCTGAAAATATTTCTGTAGGATTATTTAAAAAATGGCGAAGCGTCGCTGTATTTGCATTATATTTTGTCGACACAAAGAGAGTTCCACTAGATTCGAAGAGTTCATAAACAACTGCAATAGAAGGATGATTGAGTACTTTAAGATTATTATATAGATTTTGAAATTCTATTTTTCCCGACTCAAAGAGTTCACTCTGCGTTGGATGTGCATAGACTCTAAACTGCTCATCACTTTTTTGAGAACGTTTCGCTATAGATTCTGGAAAATACTCGTGCAACCATACTTCACGATTATGTTTCATATCTTCGGCATGATAGATGATGACATTCTGACCTATATATTCCACCTCTAAAATATAATAATTTTTAATGTGTATGCGTGCTTTTAATGCATTTTGTTTCTCTGTCATCTTACTACTTTTTATAAATTATGACTCTATTTTATCAAAATTACAATTCGTTATTTATAAAACAATTTATAATTATTACAGACTGTAATTTACTTGATTTTGGAGGCTACAATATTTGCACGTAACAAGAAAAAATGTTGTAATACTCTATCTTTTTATATCTCTTATGTTATTATTTTTAAACATTAAAAAAGGACAGCTATGCAAAGTGCTATTATTTTTATCTATCTATTTTTAGTATTACTCATTGGTTTAAGTGCTGGTAGAAATATTAAGGGGATGCAAGATTATGCAGTTGCTGGAAAATCATTTGGTACTTTGGCAATCTTTGCCACACTCTCTGCTTCGTTTATTGGAGGTGGTTTTTCAATGGGTAATGCTGAAAAGGTTTTTTTAGTAGGAGTTTCAAACATTGTTGCTTTGTGGGGCTTTAGTTTAAAAGAGATTTTAGTGGCTCGCTATATTGCTCCTAATATGCAACATTATCCTCAAGCTATTTCCGTGGGAGACATTATGGAACCCGCTTACGGTAAAGAAGCTAGAATATTTAGTGGCATCTTTGGTTTCATTTTATGTGCAGGAATTCTAGGGGCACAAATAGGAGCGATTGGCTATATTTTCAATCTTTTTTTAGGCTTAGATAGAACCTATGGAATACTACTTGGCATGGGGATTGTCATTGCGTATGCTACAGTAGGTGGAATGAAAGCTGTTATTTGGACAGACATCATGCAATTTGTTGTTTTAGCCGTTGGAATTCCACTTGTGCTTTATTTTGGAGTAGAACACGTAGGTGGCTGGGACAAGATGATAAGCAGTGTTCCTCTTAATCATTTGAGCTTGCCTACAGATACAGTTGCAATTGTCACTTTAGTCTCTTTGTTTTTAACCTTTTTATTGGGCGAAACTTTAGTGCCTCCCTATCTTCAACGCTTGCTTATAGGAAAAGATGACAAAGTAGCTAGAGGAACACTGCTTAGTGGTTTGTTCTCTATTCCATTTTTTGCGGCAACAGGATTGATTGGTTTAGTTGCTTTAACAATGGATTCTACTATAAACCCTAATCTCGCTATGCCCTATGTCATACAAGAGTCTCTCTCTCCAGTACTTCAAGGTGTTGTGATTGCTGCTATTATCTCTATTATTATGTCCTCTGCTGACTCATTTTTAAATTCAGCTGCCATTGCATTTAGTAATGACTTGGTTAAGCCTTTACGAAAAACAAGTTTGGAGAATCATATTGAGTTAAAAATGGCACGTTACACAACACTTTTAGTGGGAATATTAGCTGTTGTTTTTGCCTTATCTATTGACAGTATTTTAGATATTTTAATCTACTCATATAACTTTTGGGCACCTACTGTTTTAGTTCCACTTGCAGCCGCTCTTTTGGGTTTAAAAGTTAGCCGCTTACGTTTTATTTATGGTGCTATGGCAGGAATATTGGGTGTGTTAGTTTGGAATTTTGTTTTTAGTGCGCCTTTTGGAATTGATGGCTTAGTCATTGGAACATTTTGTAATTTTATTGTCTTTTTTAGTGTAGATAAAAAAGGTGCCAAAAGACGAATTATTGCTGAGACAGATAACTCGATTTAATACATCTGACGCGTTTCTCTATTCCAAATATCGAAAAGTTTAGCATTTTCTTCATGGTCGATTTGTTGTAAGTCTAAACTTTTATCAGACTCTTTTATAAGCTCATAAAAACGTGCATCATCAAATCCACCTCTCGCTGCATCCTCTTTTGTAGCACCAAAGTAAACAGTGCCAATCCTAGCCCACATAATTGCTCCCAAACACATAGGACAAGGCATACACGTAGTGTAAAGTGTACAACCAGAAAGATCAAAACTGTTCAATTTTTTGCTAGCTATTCTGATAGCATTCATCTCAGCATGAGCTGTGGGGTCTTGTAAAAGTAAAACTTCATTGTGTGCAGATGCCAGTATCTCACCATCTTTTATGATTACAGCACCAAAAGGACCGCCCTCATTGGCTAGCATTCCATGTACAGCTTCATCGTGGGCAATTTTCATCCATTTATTCATCAATCACTCATTTTTTTATTCTATTGTATCAAAATAGTACACAGTAATCTAGTTAATTTTTGAGGAGGAAAATCTTAACAGCAATCCAGTTCAACAGTTCTAAGTAACTCTAAGCCTTTTTCAAATTCATACTCATCAAACAATTCTTCTATATAAAAGACGTTTGAACAGACTTCATAGAGTATGTCTTTGCCTAAAGTGTCAATAGGGTTATTTGCATAATCTTCAGGTAGTTTTGTCTCAAAACGTTCCCAAAGTGCATTTTTAGACTCAGGTTTGAGTGCAAAAAGCTCATACATAGCATCTAACACTATTTTGGCGTTGTAATAGCAATCAATGTTTTCAAAAGTCACATATCTATCTACGTTTTGCTTCATGCTATGCACATCGCACACATTGGTTAGATACTTTAGTATTTAAATCAATTTTAAAAGATTTTTCTATAAACCATTGGTTAAATCCACAAAGTTTTTTATCGCCTATAATCATAAGTGGTCTTCTAAGTAAGAGAGGGTTTTGTGTTACCATAGTTAAAGCCTCTTCTTTTGTTAAATTAACAGGAAGGATTTTACCATTTTTAATTTCTGGAGCATTTGGGTTAAACCATTTTGTAACAGGCATGTTTTTAAAGAACTCATAAAGATCCTCTTCTTTCATACCATGGTTTAATAAATCTCTCTCAATAACTTTATATCCGACATCACGCAAGGCTTGTTTTTGCTTTGCATTTGTCACACAGCCTGGTTTTTCGTAAAAGATTACAAACTTCATCCGACTTCCACCAAATCAATTGCTTTATCTGTTAAACAGTAGGTTTGAACACCATCATCATGGAGATTCATACACTCACTTACAAATCTACCCTCTATAAGAGTCTCTATAGTTTGCTCAACTACTTCAAGTTTTAGTCCTAAATACTCTGCAATATCTTCAGAGTCGTAAAGGTTATAATTGTCTTCATCACTTAAGTTATAGATAGCTTTCATTATGCTTTTTATAATACTTGTTGCCACTATTTCTCCTTTAGCTTGTCAATGTTTTTCTGCCAAATAATTTTTTGGAGTGGATGGAGTGTTATTTTACTTAACCACTTCTCAAATTCTTGAGCATAATACTCTTTTATCACGATATGCAATTTTTGTACTTGATTTACGAGCCCATCCAAATAATCTTTTGCTTCTTCTATGTTTAAAGCTTCAAGAGGAACGAGTCTTCGTTGCACTCCTTCAATAAGTTTTTCGTCTATTTTGTCTTTGGAAATATCTAAAAATATTGAGGCATAAATAGGTTTTGCGTAAATCTCATTCCATATACGTCCGTTTATCATCTGGTCATACGCCAAGTCAAAAAAAACAGGATACTTCTGCAAGACTTGAATTAAATCTTCAAAATCATTATCTATCATTGCACGAAAAAGCATACGACTTCGGTTTCGGATTTTATGTCGCAGTATCTCATCGTTTATGATTTGAGGGCTTAAAAGATTAAAACGCTCCAAAGCTCCCAAACGTGAATGATTAAACGCCATAATTGCAACAAGATGATTTGGGTCTTGAATCTGTTTTGGATGGGAACCAGAAGGTCTGTAAAACGCCCACTCTAATCTTGCGGCATCATCTTCATGGTGTATATAAAGCGCGTCACCTCTTGCTTCATAATCACTCTCATTTTGGAGTGCTTCTATCTCTTCTTTATAACTTAGTTCATCCATCTTAAACCCCTATAAATCAAAGTAAAAAACATCGCCAAAGGCTTCTAATCTTTTCATGTTTTTTTTCTGGGAGACTAAAAAGAGCGTATTAACTTCTGCCGCTTTTTCTATTTTAAAGAGTCCATCACTTAAAATCATCAGCGTTACATTCATCGTTACGTGCGATTTTAAATACTCAAAAACAGGCTCTATCAAAGTGCCTCCATTTCCCTTCTCAAACTCTATGCTCGGTCGTCTCTGCTGTGCATCATAACGCACAATCTTCTGCTCATCCACACTCTCATCAAAAGGAATTACAGAGACTTCAAAATCTGTACTCATCCTCAAAATAGAGTCGATAATGCCTAAAAATTTTGAAAAGACATCACGACTTATACTCATAGATCTATCAAGTGCAATGACAAGATTGAGTCTATTTTCTTCATGTTTATAACCTGGCAAATAGAGTCCTTGATGTATAAAACGACGATTTGGACGAGAAAAATTTGTCTCTTTATCAAAAAAGCTCTCACTCATATAGGTATGCAAAAGCGTTTGTAAATCTACTTTAGGACGAATAACCTCGCGTATAACTTCTAAAAAAGAGGAGGGAATATTTCCTTGTTTACTTGCAGCCCCCATAGCTTGAACTATGAGCGCATCTATCTCTTCTATAACAGCAGAGTTGTCGCCCTCTTGTTCTATAAGGTCAAGTTTTTCCTCTTGAGGGTTTTGCTCATCTTCTTCACCTTCTCCCTCTTCACTCTCTTTATACAAAATGTTGTAAACCTCTTCTACACTTTTGTCGCGAAATTTCTCTAGCATTACCTCATTTTCTGGTCGCTCACCTACTCGCTCAAAATCACTCAAGAGAAGATTGATGACAATGTCACTACTTCTATTCCAAGTTCCGTGCTCACGCTTAGCCATTCGAAAGGGATGTTTTAAAAGTATGTGTAGAAGTGTATGCGCATACATGTACTTCAGTTCACCATCTTTGAGATGTTCACAAAGTGTTACATCCACAAAAATGTGCGTTCCATTTGTCTCAAAAGCTTCGTGAGGATTTTTACGAAACTCCATGGGCAAAGAGAGAGCAAGTACGCTCAAAAAAGGGTGATCAAAAAGAAATTGAACTCGGATTTTTTCTAACTGCGTTAGAAAATCAGATGATATATTCGCCATATTTCCCAAGCCATGCATCAAATGCAGAGTATGTAGCAAGTGTTTCATCTTTAACTACTATATCTTTTATGAGCATAACCGCAAACTCAGTTGGTAGCATTTCACTGAAAATAAAGAGATTTTTTTTATGTTCTTCACTACTTTTATAGTACTCTACCAAAGCAGAAACAAGTGCATAAAGCAGTGCTGGCTGATTTTTTACTTCTGGAAAATTCCCCTCATAAATCGCCGCTATATCTGGTAACTCTTCATACACTTTTACATACGAAGTAAACTCGATTCCTGCGCTGTAGCCGATAGTTCCGTAGATAATGGAAGCCATTACGTGCGTATCACTATTTGCCTTTAAAATGTTAGAGAGCATGTGGTAACTTCGTGGTGTTGCAAAGGCAGGATTTGAGTCATCTTCTAAGACTGGTTCACTTGAGAGTAAGTCAGGGCGAAACCCTAAAAAACCTATGATAAAGTGGTGTAACTTCTCTTTGAGTGCGAAGAGTTTAAAATCTTCAAACCTTGCTTCTACGTGCAAATGCACCATACGATTTACAAGTGGTGATGGCAGACGAAACACAACACCTCTGTCGCTCACGCGATTTCCCGCACAAATGATTCTCCACCCTTTTGGCAGCTCATACTCTCCCATTTTTCTATCGAGAACAAGCTGATAGATAGCAGCTTGAACAGAAGGAGGTGCAGAGTTTAACTCATCTAAAAAAAGTATGCCACTTGAAGCTTTATCTTTTGGGAAAAAAACAGGAGGCATCCAAACAGTTTGTTCATCTTTTATGGAAGGTATACCGCGTAAATCTACAGGATCCATCTGCGAGAGACGTACATCTATAAGTTCTAAACCTTTTGTTTTGGCAACCTCATTGACGATGTAAGACTTTCCAATTCCTGGACTTCCATGAATAAAAAGCGGTGTATCTGTGTCGAGCAAAATATCTATGTTTTTATAAAGTTGTGTTGTTGAAATTGAGGGTGTAATCATGCACTCATCTCACTTACCTGACAAGAAAAACAGCTAATCTGATCTGCACAATCCTTACATGCGGGTGCGATTTTACCTATTTCATCATACAAAAACTTTTTCCAAAGTTTATCTTTTGGTTTTTTTACAGCTAAGAGCGGATAGTTTTTCTTCATAAATTTTCCCATTTCAGTACGACTTTTAAAACCTAAGTCATGGTAGAGATGATCCATTTTCAAAGATTCAAATGCTACCCATTTTCCAAGTATAGTTTGCGCATACGCATTCACACCATAATGATGTAAAAGCGCCGCTATCTCTTTTTCCATAATTTCGAGTTCACTCATATTTCCATCTCCACCATTTTTCCCATCGTAATTTCTGCTATCTCTTTACCAAATGCAAAGCACGCATCTAGCTCCTCTGACGTTGGAATAAGTTTGACTTTTATGGGTTTTACAGGAAGCCTAAACTTGAGCCAACGCATTCTGTCATGGAGCATTTCAGGTGCTTCTCCCGTCCAACCATACGAACCAAAGGCAGCACCTATTTTTCCTTGCGATTCTAAGAATGCCATACATGAGAGCAGATCCCAAGCAGGTTTTACAGCGTCTCCATTTATAGTAGGAGAACCTACAATAATGGCATCACTCTCTTCGAGCAAATCTATCATATTTCGCTCTTCTAAAGAGGCTAAATCGTACATACTCGCCACAATGCCATCGACTGTATCGGCACCTTCCATGATGACCTCTGCCATCTTATGTGTGTTGTCATAACTCGACATGTAAAAGATAGAGAGCATTTTGTTTCCGAAGATGTTTTTTCTAAACTTCTCTTCACTGCTCCACTCTTCGTATTTGTTAAGATAGTATTGTGGATTTGTTCGTAAAATTGGTCCATGAAGTGGTGCTATAGTTTTAATCTCAAAACGACGATAAAGATTAAGTGCTTGAAGAACATACTGCTTAAATGGTCGCATAATATGCTCATAGTAGTACTTAAAAGCGTAAGAAAAATCTCCTACTTCATCATCAAAAAGACGCTCATCGTAGTAGTGAGAACCAAAGACATCTCCACTAAAGAGAATTTGTTCTTCATGTAAATACGAACTCATAGTATCTGGCCAATGCAGAAAAGGTGTGCTTAAAAACTCTATTGTTTTATCACCCAAAGAGATGGTTTTTCCTGTGTTTGCAGTCTCAAAAGGCACATCTGTTTTGATGATACCCTTGAGCATCATAACCGCGCGACCTGAGATGATGAGCTTCGCCTGAGGTGCTCGTCTCATAAGCTCTTCTAAGGCGCCAGAGTGGTCTGGTTCTAGGTGATGGAGTACTATATATTTTATTTCATCATAATCACATATAGACTCTAAACGCTCAAAAAATTCAGCACTAAACTCTTTTTTTACCGTGTCCATGATGGCTACACCCTCACTCCCACGTACAACATAGCTGTTGTAAGAGCTTCCGTTAGCTGTTTTCATAATGATGTCAAAAGTACGGATTTTGGGGTCAAATGCGCCTATAAAGTCAACGCTGTGTGAAATTTTTGCAGTTAATTTAGGCATCAATAAAGTACGAGATTTCTATCTCGCCCTCCTCTGCTTCCACACTACATTGACACATTAAACGCAAAGAGTCATCTTCTGTGCCTAAAACTTGTAGCACAAGAAGCTCTTTGTCATTGATGGGGCTGAGTAGCTCTTTTCCTTTGAGTACTTTAGCTACACAAGTAGAGC
This sequence comes from Sulfurimonas sp., assembly GCA_041595535.1. Classification (GTDB taxonomy): domain Bacteria; phylum Campylobacterota; class Campylobacteria; order Campylobacterales; family Sulfurimonadaceae; genus Sulfurimonas. Next base: position 29,131 of record JBFHKA010000030.1, read on the forward strand.
AATCTCCCACACGACAGCCAAACTCCATAGATGCACCACTCTTACGTGCAACTTCTCTTAGACTTTTACCAACGGAGGTGTGAGCGATTATATTGTCATCTTTTAAAAATACCGTTACCATAAAATATATCCTTGATATTATTTATAGCAATTGCATTTTTTGTTCTACGAGAGGGGTTTTAGTTGTAAATTGGATTGTTTCTCGCTCCTAAGCTCTAGCTTGGGAGTGTATAGTTCA
>JBFHKA010000031.1:0-28356 GCA_041595535.1 Sulfurimonas sp.
ACGCACGTAACACTAAAAATAATACGCACGTAACACTAAAAATAATACGCACGTAACACTAAAAATAATACGCACGTAACACTAAAAATAATACGCACGTAACACCAAATATAATAACAGGGAAGAAGTAATAAAGTTTCTTGGTGGAGCTAGTCAGCTGTCCTTGTTCCCATCGTCTCGATGGGAACGCATATATAAGAAAGAAACACTCCCACGCAGAGCATGTGAGCGAAATAAATAGACCTATCAAAACCTTACCGAAGTGGCTTTATCCCATTTACCATAGCATAAAGTGTTGGTAGATAGATGAGATTTAGGAGTGTTCCCCACACAAGTCCAAAACCTATAGAAATGGCAATAGGTTGTAAAATAACTGCTTGTCCAGTCGCGTAAAATATAAGCGTAAAAAGTCCTAAAAACGTTGTGATGGACGTTATGAGAATTGGACGGAGTCTCTGCTTTGCACGTTTGAAAAATTCCTCTCTTTGGTGTGTTCCATGTAAGAAGTCGAGCATGATGATTCCATCGTTTATAACGACACCTGCCAAACCTAAAATACCTATGATAGAAGGCATCGTAAGTGGCATGCCCAAAAGCTTATGACCTAAGAGTGCACCAAGTATTGAGAGTGGTATGACACTCATTACCATCAGAACATATTTTACTTTTGAGAAGATAAGAAGCAGTGTAATGAAGATGAGAAAAGTTGCTAAAACAACACTTTTTTTCATATCACTTGCGAGCTGTGAATTTTTCTCTTTTTCTCCTAGAAGTTGTACCTGTATTCCCGATTGTTCTATGGTATCGAGTATTGGTTGTATCTTTTTGAGAACCTCTTCTGCTGTTACTTTTCTCTTGTCTACATTTGCAAAAACTGTTTTTACTATGTCTCCGTTGAGCTTATCTATTTTTTCATAATCTCGTATCTCAACTATCTCCGCGACATCTGTGAGTTTTACATATTTTCCATTGCCTAAAGATATAGAAAAATCTAGCAGTGTTTGTGTTTTATCTTTTGCGACATCCTCTGTTTTTATCTCCATAATTCCTTGCGTGTTAAAGGTAGTAGACTGACGACGTTCTAAAAAATAGGTACTTAGCAGTTTAGATATAGAAGCCTCACTAAGCCCCAAACTCTCTCCATAAGAGTTGATTTTTATTTTGTACTCCATCTTTCCATATTTGATGTTGTCACTATAGTTTGCGATGCCATCTATGCTAGAGAGATTCTGCTCAAGTGTTTGTATGGCTCTCTCAAGTATAGCGTCTTGGCTTCCTGAGAGGTTTATCTGTATGTCACTTCTGATAAGTCCAGGCTTATCTTCCATGACACCAAGTTCTAGTATATTATACTTCTCTTTGAAGGGTGCTATGATTTCTCTTGCACGTGGAGAGAGTTCATAGGTACGTAAATCTCTGCGTTTATCAGGGTCATTAAAATTAAACGTGAAGTTTAGTAGAGGATTGAGATACTCATTTATGAAATTGGTATCTTTTCTATCATAAAGCTCCATAGTTATAAAAAAGACGTTGTTATTGTGCTCTGACTCTCCTGAGAGACTTCGTCTATGCCCACTTGTGGCTGAAGTGGACTTCAAGGAGAACTCTTGGCCATGTTTTATAAGTTCTGCCTCTATCTCTTTTGCTATTGCAAATGTATCTTCTAGCGGAGTATTCGTATCGAGTTTCCCAGAGATGTAGAGGTTGTTTCCATCAAAATTTGGAAAAAACTGGAACTTCATTGATTGTGCTGTCATAACTGTAAGAATAGGTATAAGGATTAAAAAAGTCACTAAAAAACTTTTCTTGTAGTGAATATGAAAACTCAAAACCTTCTCATAAAAATTTTGAAGTGGAGTCCAATCTACCAAATTGTGACTCTTTTTTAAAAACTCTTTTGCATGAAGTGGCAAAAAGAAAAAACTCTCTATGAGTGAACCAAGGAGTATCATCACAACAACTATAGGAACTAAAATCAAAAATAGAGCTATCTCTCCCTGCATTAAAAACATAGGTAAAAATGCAGCTGCGGTAGTAAGTGTTGCGAGTGTTACAGGAAGCATCATCTCTTTTACACCAAGAATTGCAGCCTCGTTTATTTCCATACCTTCATCTATATGCCGCTGAATATTTTCACTTACAACGATGGCATCGTCCACAACTATACCAATGACTATAAGTGCACCTAGTAGTGAGACAATGTTGATGGAGTAACCCATATAATAAATAAAGAGCAAGCCAATAATAAAAGAGAATGGAATTCCCAAAACAACTATAAATGCAATACGCAAATTAATCAAAATGAAAAGAGAAGTAAAAACCAAAACAAGCCCAAACATAAGATTTGCTATAACTGTATCTAAGCGGTCTTTTATGGGTTTGGAGCTATCTTCGTAAATATTGAAAATAACTTCTGGATACCTCTTCGTAGCTTTGTTAGCAAATGCTTGAATCTCTTTAGAAAGCTCCATAGCATTTCCCTTCTCCCCTTGAAGAATAACAAGCGTTAAGGTCGTATTGCCATTAAAAGATGCCAAAGTGTCCGTTTGTGGGTAGTGAATCTCTACCTTTGCAATATCGCCAAGTCTCACATACTTTGTGTCAATATCTAAAATACTCTCTTCCCAATCTTTTACATCGGTCTTTCCATTGACTGTAGAGATAAAAGCAAACTTTCCACGCTCTTCAATGTTGCCTATTGGAAAGATATACGAGAGGTTAGCCACTGCACTTGCAACACTTGCTGGGTTTAAACCATAGGCTAGCATAGCATCGGAGTCTACTCGTATAAGTACTTCTTGATCAGAATCTCCACGAATAGTTACTTCGCTGATATTTTTCATTTTTGAGATTTTTGATTTTATATCTTTTACGGTTTCAGTTAATACAGCACGTGAGAGTGTTTTTGAAGAGATAGAGAGCTTCATAAGTGCTTTACTTCTGTCAAGTAAAACCGCAGTTGGCTCATCCATATCTGAGGGTAAATACTGCTTCGTTAGACTTACAGCATCTTTGACATTGTTTAAAACATTGATTTTATTTGCATTTTCGTTGAGTGTTAAAATCATACTAAACGAACCGGGAGCAATGGTTGTCTCGGTTTTATCGACCCCGCTTACATTACTCACTCCATCTTCTATTTCGCGTACTGCCATTTTTTCCATATTGTCAGCGCTTGCACCAGCATACTTGCCTATTATGCTTATTTTATCAAGTTCAGTTGTAGGAAACATCTCTTTTGGAATATTTATATAAGCATTGACACCCATATAGAGTAAAAAGAACAAAAGAGCATAATTGAGTCTGGAGTTTTCTATAAAATATTGTATAAATTTAATCATGTAAGATTATACTTTATAAAAGTGATTTTATAACATTACTTACACCTTGATGCAAGTTATAATTTGCAATAGGAAAGTCAAGTGACTCATTCTCTAAATTTACACTGTATTGACTCAAGTACGCACCTAAAAGTTCTAACTCTATACGCTCAAAATCTTTACATTTTTCAGGCTCAATTTTTGTTCTTACTAATTCGCACGTAACATTAGATTTTTGAATTGTAAAGGCTAACATTTTAAGACTCATAAAATCACTCCAATCTAAAAAAAGTTCGGGAGTTAAAACATTTACAGGTTCTCCCTCAGGAGTAAAAAGTAAACCTGTATCTCGAAGTGGAATAAGTACACTCAAAATTGCACGAGAAAATGGCACAACCTTGTCTGTCCAAAAAGGAGATTCGTTACGTGTAGTGAGTTCTTTGGCTATCACATCAACTATATTTTCTAAGCTCTCGTTTTTAAATAATTCATACGTTTCTTGTTTCATAATTCATTCCAGTATTTAGTTTCGTAATGATACACTTTTAGTATATAATTTCGCTTTTAAAAGGATGTAACAATGATATTAAATAAAACTTTTATAACCAATTTTCTAGCACTGATTTTAATCGCTCTCTCGTTTGTGATTTTAGAATTTAAAAATGCCCTACTCTTTACAGGTCTTTTTGCACTCTCAGGAGCACTTACCAATCAACTTGCCATTCACATGCTCTTTGAAAAAGTACCACTTTTGTATGGTTCAGGAGTCATTCCTCTACGTTTTGAAGCCTTCAAAGCAGCTATAAAAAGTCTCATGATGAATGAGTTTTTTACTCGTGAACAACTCGAAGCTTTCTTTGAAAATGAAGAGAAAAAGATTAACCTAGAGCCAATTATACAAGAGACAGATTTTGCACCAGCCTTTGATGCGCTGAGCAAAACAGTAATGGAATCCTCTTTTGGAGGAATGCTTGGAATGTTTGGCGGAGCTTCAGCACTTGAAGGATTACGTGAACCATTTTCACTTAAGATGAAAAATGCCGTTATCAGTATTGTAAACTCTAAAGCTTTTAATGTAACTCTGGCAAATCACATGCAAAGTTCATCTCTTAATGAGGATTTACTCCAATCTATCGAGAGTGTGATTGATGCAAGACTTAATGAGCTTACACCACAAATGGTAAAAGAGATAGTTCAAAAACTTATTCGTGAACATTTAGATTGGCTTGTTGTCTGGGGTGGTGTTTTTGGTGGGCTTATTGGTTTGGTGAGTTCATTTTTACTGTAGAAGTTATAAAACTTTTACAGTAACATCTCCACCAATTACAAGTACATCACCTGCAATGATTTTAGCAGCTTTACGTAATTCTGTCTCGCCATTTCTTTGCACGTAACCATCTGCAACTATCATCTTTGCTTGTGCTCCAGTATCTACTAAATCGAGAACTTTTATAAGTTTAAAAAGCTCTATATACTCGTCTTTGAGTTTGAATTCTAAAGTATTCATGTTTTTCCTGCTTGTATTAATTCTTGAAATCATAGCATAGAAAGTGCTATAATAATCATTATGCAGATAAGCTCAAACATACCTTACGATATCAGCACCAATTACACAATCAAACTCAATGAAAAGGAGATGCTTGTTGTTGAGGATGATCCCTTTTCAAAATCTCAAAATGAAGCTAAAAAAGCAGAAAAAGCTAAAGAAGTTGAAGATAAAAAAGCACAAGCAAAACAAAAAAGTAACAATCCAACTGAACTAAGTGAAGATGAAAAACGACTTGTAAAAGATTTGCAATCAAGAGATAGTGAAGTAAAATCTCACGAAGCTGCCCATCAAGCTGCAGGTGGAGGTATGACTGGAGCTGCTTCGTATACGTATCAGCAAGGTCCAGATGGTAAGATGTATGCTATTGGTGGAGAGGTCTCCATCTCTATACCGTCTAGTTCTTCTCCCCAAGAAGCTATAAAAAATGCAAGGACAGTTGCAGCCGCAGCAATGGCAGCGGGCGATCCATCCCCACAAGATTTTGCAGTTGCAGCTTCAGCAAGAGTGATGGAGATGAAAGCACAGCAACAACTCAACAAAGACACTCAAGAAAAATTGACGGGACAAGAGACCTATAAAAATGCTAGTCAACAACAAGAAAAAGAGTCTTCAAACGAAAATCTTTTAGATATACCCGCTTAGTTCTTATAAAATTTCGCTAAAAAACTATTTAACTGGTTTGCAAACTGATGTGCATCTTTTTGCCCAAAAGCCTTTGGTCCGCTTGTTATCTCTCCACTCTCACGAATCTTATCCATCAAGTTTCTCATAGCAAGGTACTGTTTGATGTTATCTACGCTGTAAAGTTCTCCACGATGATCTATTGCGTGTGCTTTTTTTGTGATAACTCTATCAGCAAGTGGTATATCTGCTGTAATAACCAAATCGCCTTCTTCAAGCATGTCAACAATCTTATGATCCGCTTCATCTGCACCAGCTTCAACAATGATGTATGTCACATTTTTAGAGTTTCCGATAGAGACTTTTTTATTTGAGACTACATAGGTCTTAATATTTAGACGCTCTATGGCACGTAGAAGAATTGGTTTTAAAAGATTTGGAAAAGCATCCGCATCCACATATAACTTAAGCATCTATAAGCCCCAATTTTTTCTCTCGCGAGAGTTTTTTTATCTCATATTCACGTTTTGAGGCAAGACTTCTATTTTCTAGTTCTTCGCTATAAACTAAAACAACAGGTCGCCTTAATTTTGTATATTTTGCTCCCTTTTCTGAATTATTGTGTTCAGATAAACGTCTGGTTACATCTGTAGTAATTCCCGTATAGAGTGTTGTATCGCTACAGCGTAAGATATATACAAAATATGGCAACTATTATTCCTACATGTTAATATTTATAGAACTATATCACAACTATAGTATCAATTTGTAACAATAAATTCATAATACTTATAAAGGTATTGTAAATAATAAAAAGTTATATTATAATCTACATATAAGTTTATCACAAAATCATTACTATTTTTTGATAGGGGACAGGGAAGTATGGAAAAATATAAGATTATAATCGTTGAAGATGATGAAATAACTTCACTTAATCTAAACATGTCATTACAAAAGCATGGATATAGTGTCGTTGCAGCATGTGATAATGCAACACAAGCAAAAAATAAAATCGCTACACATCATCCAGATGTTGTAATCATAGACATATCACTCCAAGAGAGTAATGATGGTATTGAACTTGCAAAAATAATCAAGAAAAAATACAATATCCCATTTATCTATCTTACCTCGTATAGTGATGATGAGATTATCTCTCAAGCAAAACTTACTGAACCGTATGGGTATATTGTAAAACCTTTTGATCCAGGTTCTTTACATGCAACAATACAAATGGCACTCTTTAAATTTAAGATGGAAAATGAAAGAAAAGAGGATATCGACTCACTTAAAGTTGACAAACTCAACCTTGAAAAGCTTCTTTACTCCAAACGAGCTTCTGATAAACCTATTGTACCTTTTGGAGACCATTACCATCTTGATATTAGTATTTGTGAGACTTTTTACAAAGGTAAAAAGATTAAACTTACAAAAAAAGAGAACGCATTTTTACGCCTTTTAGTTGCACAACTTGGTCTTGTTGTAAGTTTTGAACAAGCCATGAATTATGTTTGGGATGAGAGTGGAGCGACTGAAAATAGTGTAAGAACTCTTGTATGGCGTTTACGAAACAAACTCGAGACAGACATCATAAAAAATGCTTCAGGAATTGGTTACTACATAGAAGAGTAACATTATGCTATCTTTATAGCATCTAGTATGTTTTTCATCTCTTGAAAAATCTTCTTATACTCATATTGACTATTTTCACTTTTTGCCATTTTTTCCATTTCACTTGAGTATCTCTGGAGTGACTCAATTCTAAAGTTGCCACTTGAACCTTTAACACTATGTGCCATCAATGCTATTTTCTTATAATCCTTACGTTTGATAGCATTTTGTAATTCAGGAATTGTTGTCTGCATCTTCTTCAAGAAGAGGCTTAAGAGCATTGTGAGTTCATCGCTACTTAACATCAACTCCTCTTGTAATTTTTTTGCATCTAAACCTATAATATTTTGTGTGCTAGCATCGCCTTCACTCAAAGTCTCCAAAGAAGAATCAAATTTTAAGTAAGAGACAAAAACGCGTTCTAAATCTTTAAGCACAACAGGCTTACCAAGAAATGAGTCAAAACCACTCAATAAGCCTCTCTCTTTTGCACCTTTAATTACATTTGCAGTTAAAGCAGAGATTGGTGTATGCTCACTACCCATTTGCTTCTCATACTCTAGTATTTTTGAAACTGCTTCATTTCCATCCATAACAGGCATCTGTTCATCCATAAGTATCAAATCGTATCTGTTTTTCTTAAAAAGTATCAATGCTTCAAGTCCATTTTCTGCTAAATCAAATGTAAGTCCATACTTACTTAGAAGTATTTTTATCAGTTCTTGATTTGCTTCATTATCTTCTGCAACAAGAATATGCCCATGAAATTTTTGTGCTATTCTATGCGTGAGAGGAATATACTCTTCAGGGTTTAAAAGTTCATCAAAAGCAGTATGAACTTTAGAACAATAAAGTGGAAAACATAAATGATTAATATGTGCATGGTTTCTATAAAAATCATACTCTCTACTCATAAGCGCTATAAACTTTTTGTCTGAATTTAAAATACTCATTTTAAAGTCCATATCACACTCTTCATGCACAAAAATACAAATATCAAAATCCTCATTTAAATTATCTGAGATAAAAACATTCATCTCAAAGACCTCTGCATAACGCATAAAGGAGTTATGTTTTAAAGTAAGTTCATTACCTTTTGAATATACAAGCATTTTTAGTTTTTGGTACTCTTGAATGTCATCAAGCACTAAGCATTCTGGCGTCTGTATTTCTATAGGCATCTCCACATAAAAGGTACTTCCCTTATGTAACTCAGACTCAACACTTACTTTGCCATGCATCAGTTCTGCTAATTGATTACTAATTGAAAGTCCTAAGCCAGTTCCTTCAAAGTTCGTATTCTCAGTATATTGTGCCTGTGCAAATGCTATGAAAATCTTTTCTATATCTTCTTTGGCTATTCCAATACCACTATCTTTGACACTTATTTTTAGTATTTGATTTTTGCAGAGTGCCTCAACTTCTATAATGCCATTTGCTGGTGTAAACTTGATAGCATTACTTAAAAAGTTTGAGACTATTTGCTTAATTCTTAAAGCATCTCCATAGAGTTCTCTTGGAATCTTTGGATCAATGTACGATGTTATCGTTATATCTTTAGAAGTTGCGCTTGCAACAAAAAGTTCTAAAGTATGACTTAATTCATCATGAAGTGAAAAGATTTTCGGCTCTATAGTAAACTCTCCACTTCTAAGTTTTGAAAAATCTAAAATATCATTGATTATGCTAAGAAGGTTCTCCCCACTATTCAAAATAATATCAAGATAGTTTCTATGTCTTTTAGATATATCTTCTTCAATAAGAAGATTTACAAATCCTAAAATTGCATTAAGTGGTGTTCGTATTTCATGAGACATATTAGATAAAAAGTACTCTTTTGCTTGCCCAGCTTGAAGTGCCTCTTGTCTTGCATCTATAAGTTTTTGAAAAATTGCATCTGTGTAAAACTTCAAAATTCCTCTAAAATTTTTATCAAAAATATAAGAAATCTCATCAAACAACTCTTTAGAGTTGAGTTTTGCATCATAAGAGAAGTCAACCATAGAGCGTCTAAAATGACTACAAATCTCAAAAAGTTCATCTGCACTAATTTCACGAAACTTTAAATAGGAAAGCAACTCCTGCATAACAGGGCAATCTCCAATCTCTCTCTCATTAGATATAACTCCCATAAAATAGTCAAAAACACCAGAGGCATATTTTTCTAAAAAATAATCCTCGTCTATTGTATGAAGCTCTAAAATTTTACGGGGGGAATTATAAGAAACCCACTGTTGAAGTATTTGTTCTTTTGAATTTATAAAAAGTTGTTGTGAAGCGATGAGCGTAGGTATTTTTTCTTCCAACACTATACCTTAATATGGGTTTACCAAAAAATAAGAAACTATCATAAGTAAGGTCAATTTTCCCAAAGAGATAACAGTTGTTCCAATAATATTTCCTATTTGGCAACTCGTGCATGAGGTAAATTTTTTCCCTTCGTATTGTGCATAAAAAAAGTATACTATTGTAAGTCCAAGAACAACAAAAGAAGCGTATAATTGATACTTCCAAAGTAGTGCATCAGTCTCTTGATCTACAAAAAGAGAACTTACAATGAGAAGTATCATAGCTATCATAATATAATTGATAACTTTTAATATTTTATCTCTAAAAAATGTTGTTGGGCAACTCTCAGAGATGGCAATATCTGAGCCAAATTCAAGTTTTGTCTCAAAAAGTGCTTTTTCTTCTTTAGTGAGTTTTGGTAAAAAATGCGAGCCAAAAGTGTAGTCAATTTTTCTCTGAAGAAGTACACTCTTCGCTCCCTCAGCTTTTAATGAGTGGTTGTTTCCTTCTCTATCTTGATACAGAACTGTGATTTTATCATGGCGTGTAACCTTTGCACTAAGTCCTGGAAAGTATGCAGTTCTCTCTTGAGTTGTTATTTTACCTTGCGTACTTAAGAGTCTAGGGTTTATAAGTTCAAGATAACTTCCATCTTCATTTCTTATAACTACAACATTATAATAATTTCCTATTTGAAATGCAGTTAAACCCTCTAAATTATTCGCTTCAATTGTATCTTTCATATCATCAATTAATGAAACAATATTCTCATCGAACACTCTTACATCAGTTGAGTACTCTACACTAGGTGGAGTCGGATATTGAATAATTTCTTTTACCATGTAGTTTAACCTTGAGTGATTTGAAGGAAGCTTTAGAAGAGATAGACCATCCAAAAGGATGTGTCTATAATTTAAGTGTTAGTGACTTTTGCCAACTACGACTATCATTTTAATATTTATGATTATAAATCTAATAAATTGATAAATAACACAAGTTCTTAATTTCTTTTGAAATGAACCCGGCACCATTGTTGTAAAGTTTTGACCATAAGGTTTTATGTTTTTTTCATCTTTTATTGCCATGTTTTATCCTTTAATTTAATTTTTTTGCCTAAGTTTACTCTGGAATTAGAGTCCAACCTGGATTAAGTTTAGCTTTGTAAAGAAATAGGTGGTGTAGTATATGTTTAATCCAGTGTCCTGCAAGACCAATTTCACCGAATGTATAATCTACATCACGACCAGTTCCTGGGTACTTCTCAAAGTTAGGTACAACAGGATAAATTGTCATCGCAGCAGCCGTACCTGTAAAGAGACCTTTACCAGCAGAAGCAACACACGCAGCACCCATATCAGCCATAGAAGCTTCATGTAAATGTGCTTCTGGACCTTTAGTAATTAAATCACAAATACTATGAGCAACCGCTTTACCAATAATACCAGAAGGCATACCTGTACGAGGAGGTGTAGGATTAATCGGAGTTCCATTTGGAGAACTCATTGGTTTAGAAATTCCATGTGGAGGAGCGAAGGCAATACCACAAGCAAACATATTGCTATATGTAGGGTTTTGGTATGTTTTAGGCCAATCAGATGCTTTCCAGTTCTCATAAGCGCCAGCTGCATAGTTTGCATCTACTTTTAAGAAACCGTTTGGAGCAAAAATAGTATCTGTAATATCAGAACCATCTTTACCATAAGCTTTAAGTCCAACACCAGCAAATGGTGGAATTAACATAGAGAAATCAAATTCTTCTTCACCCATTGTTCCATCAAGAAGTTCATAATGTACTTTACCTGATTCAACTTTGTTTACATGCGCACCAATAATCCAATCAACATTACGCTCAGTAAAAAGAGACTCAGCAAAGATTTTTGAGCTTACAGCAAAGCCCATTGATTTCATGTGAAGCCCACCAACACCGAAGTCACCTAAGAAAGACTCATTAGAAATCCATTTGATGTCTGCCATATCACGGACACCAGCTTTGTTAAGTTCATGTTCAATGTTAAAGATGTACTCAAAAGCAGCACCTTGACATGTACACATACCATGACCTGTACCGATTAAGAATTTTTTACGTGCTCCGCCTTTCATAGCTTCAATACATTTTTCTAATTCATGTGCAGCATGCTCAGCATGATCAGCTGTACAAACAGAAACAGTATGCTCACCTAAATTACTTCCTTCACCTAAACCTGGAGTTGCCCCAAAGTTTAGTTTAGGACCTGTTGCATTAATAATGTAATCATAATCAATGCTTTCAGTCTGACCAGCTTTATCTGCACTTGTATACTCTATAGTAACAAATGGTTTATCACTAGACTCATTTCCTTGTGGATTTAAAGAAAGAGCTTTTGCCTGTTTGTATGTTATGCCAGCTTTAGCATACACAGGAGCTAAATCAAAAGTAACATCCTCTTTAGTCATTTGACCAACACCAACCCAAATGTTTGATGGAATCCAGTTCCACTTAGCATTTGGAGTAACCACCACAACTTCATGAGCTGAACCTAACCATTTTGCCGCGAAAGTAGCCGCAGTATGACCTGAAACTCCCCCGCCTAAAACAACTAATCTTGCCATTTAATTTCCTCTTATTTAGTTATTTGATAACTTTATCACAAGAATATCACAATTTTATCACAAAGAATTATTAATTTTAGAATTATTATTATTAGTTGACATTATGTTTTTTAAAAACCCCTATTTTATGGGCTTTTATAAGTATTAAAAGATGACTTTAATTTATTTTTAAGATTTTACTAATTATTTCATAAGAATTTTTTGATAGAGACTGTGTAGAAATGATACGTAACAACTCTTGATTCATCAATTTTTTATTTAATTCGTTCATTTTCTCGTATATTTTAAAGGCTGAACAGAGCCCTGAAGCCATCTGCGCATTTATCTTATCTATTTCAATAATCTTATCTGCAACAAAACTGTACCCATTCCCATCTTTTGCATGAAAATGTTTATGGTTTCTTGTAAATACTCCAATAAGTGAACGTACAAGATTTGGAACTTTTTCATCATATACAGCATCCTTTTGCAAGGCTTTAACGCGACCAAGTGTTCCTTCTCGCTTAGAACCTGCAAGAATTGAGAAGTATTTATTCATTACTAGAGTCTCATGATTATATTTAGTATAAAAATCAGCTAAAGCACTCTGAGCAAACTCAGCATGTGTATTTTCTAAAATATCTAATGCAACGATTCTATCAGTCATAGTTAAGGACTCTTCATATTGCTCTTTTGCAAGAGCAACTATTTCCTTAGTTTGTGATGCACAGAGAATTCTAAGTACTCTGTTTTTTAGAGCACGTTTTCCCATTGCTTGAGAATCTAATTCCAAAGAGTTAGGTTGATGATGTTCACTATAGAGGGCGAGTAACTTCTCTTGATATGCTGTAGCCAAATATTTTGAAAGCTTCTCTTTAGCTTCATATATTGGCTCAAAATCTACAATTTCCATTCTCTGCATAAGTGTTGTTATACTAGGAAGTTCAAGAATAAGTGCTTTAAACGACAAATCAGCGTCTAAATCTAAAAGTGCACCATATGCCTCAATATAAGCTTCATCAATGGACTCTCCTCTCATTATCGCTTCTAACGTCTCTACTGCAAAACTCTGTGCAGACTCATAACGTAAAAAATTGTTTGTATCATACTTCATTAAAAATGCAAAATCTTGATTCTCATGCTCTATGATAATTGGTGCTGAAAAATCTCTATTGATAGATAAAATAGGTCTAGAAGCTACATTGTCAAAATGAAACTCTTCAACTTCTTTAGAAACAATGAGCATCTCCTCAAAAAGTTCCTCCCCATCCTCTCTAAAAAGAGCGATTTTGAGTGGATAGAAATAAGGTTCTTGTGCTGTACCATCTATAGCAGATGGAATCTTTTGTGTAAGTTTCAACGTATATACGCCATTATTAAACTCTTCATGCACATGTAACTTTGGTGTTCCACTCTGATGGTACCACTTTGTAAATTCATTTAGATTTACTCCGCTTGCCTCACTCATAGCCCATAAAAAGTCTCCCGTAGTTACTGCTTGTCCATCAAAACGCTCAAAATACAAATCTGTCGCTTTTCTATACTTCACTTCACCCAAAAGTGTGTGAATCATTCGAATGACCTCAGCACCTTTTTCATACACAGTTGCCGTGTAAAAGTTGTTCATAGAGATGTAGGATTTTGGCTGAATAGGATGTGCAGTTGGCGAAGCATCTTCAACAAACTGTCTCTCACGTAAGGCTTTTACATCTTCAATACGTTGCACCTCAGCAGAGTTTAAATCTGCTGAGAAACTTTGATCGCGAAAAACAGTAAGTCCCTCTTTGAGTGTTAATTGAAACCAATCTCTACATGTAATACGATTGCCGGTCCAATTGTGAAAATATTCGTGTGCTATAACCGACTGTATTCCCATGAAATTTGCATCGCTTGCTGTATCCATATCTGCTAGTACATAAGAGGAGTTAAAAATGTTAAGACCTTTATTTTCCATTGCCCCCATATTAAAACTATCAACTGCTACAATATTATAGATTTCTAAATCATACTCGCGCCCATACTTCTCTTCATCCCAAAACATTGCTTCTTTAAGTGATTTCATTGCGTGAAAACATTTTGATTCGTTTCCTTTGTCGCAGTAAATATTTAGCTCTATTTCATTTGCGCTTGCTGTTGTAAACGAATCACTGATACTTCCTAAGTCTCCTGCCACAAGAGCAAAAAGGTACGAAGGCTTTGGATGTGGGTCTAACCATGTCACACCATGACGACCTTCAAAATAATCGTGACACTGCATTTTATTTCCATTACTTAAAAGTACTGGATAGTTCTCTTTGTCTGCAATAACAGTCGTAGTAAATACACTCATCACATCGGGACGATCTAAGTATGGAGTTATACTTCTAAAACCTTCTGGCTCATTTTGCGTACAAAAAATACTCCCTGATTTATAAAGCCCTTCAAGCTCTGTATTGTTTTGTGGATAAATTTTATTGATTATTTTTAAGCTAAATGTAGAAGGCACATTCAAAATTTTCAAGCTCTCTTCTTCTTGCACATAACGCGTATCTTGAAGTTTTAGATCATTTATCCACAACTCTAAAAGCTCTAAATTAACACTATGAAGTATTAGGTCTATTTGTTTCTCATCTATCTTCACCATTTGCATAACATTTGTCACAAGTGTATGCTCTTGAAAAATATCAAATGTTAAATTTACACTTGCAATACTAAACGTAGGTTCTTGGTAATCTTTTAAATATATAACTTTATTTTCGCTCATTTTTTTCTCTTTTATAGTTACTTTTGTTCTTTTTTATCTGCCATCATCTCTTGTGCACTTTTTGCTACTACTCTTGAAGTCACACCAGATGGAAGAAACTTATCAATAAAATACTCATCTGTTTTGATCTGCGAACCAATAATAATGATTTTTGGAATAACTAAAATATATTTTTTATAGTATTTCAAATATGTTGTTGCCAGCATTCTTGCTAATCTCTCTTCAAGTATCAAAACTTTTATAGTATTTTTCATAGCCCATTTCAGCGATGCCTTTTCATCTATAAATGCTTTGACTTCATAAGACTTATCAAGCTTTTTAATATCTGCTTCATACTCTATAGCATCTTCTGCACTTGCTGCAACAATCATTACAAAGTTTTTATGAATGGAGAGCAAATACTCATAACATTCATGGAGTTTTTTTGTCTCATCGGTCATTTTTTTCGTGTCTTGTGAATCTAAATAGTATTTTAAATATGTTTTAGTATTAAACTCACCAATAATCCCAGCTTTGTGAAAATGCGCTTTAAGAGATTTAGATGTTTTTGCTTCTTGCCATAATTTTGAGTCCAACATAAAGGCTTGTGCATTTAATATATCAACAATAGTAAACTTATAATCCACAGCGATAGTATTAAATATTTTATAGAACTCCTCTTTATACTCCTCTTCAAACTCAGCTAAAAGCTTTATATCATGCTTATATCTCTCATCCAGTTCAGCCATCAAATGCACAATATCAACATAGGCACCATTTAATGATTTTAAATCATGCTGTAGTAGATCAAACTCTTGCGTGTTAATATTTTCTGCAAGGGCTTTTTTTTGTACTTTAAGCGCTCCACCCACTTGCTTTTCGCTACCTCTGAGTCGATTAAGTTGTTCTATAGTTTTTTCAACGCCTGTTTTTATCTTCATATACTCTGCTTGACAAGATAAAAAAACTTCTTCATAAGCGACAGTTGGGTATCTGACTTTTCTTGAAAAATCATCATAAATACCCGACATAGATTTTAAATCTTCACTCAAGTGTCTTATACTTGGGTTTATTATATGAATATCAATCTCATTAATATTGTTAAAAGTTGTCCATAAAAATCTTCGAGTAATTAAAAAATTTAATCGACCTTCAACTTTTTTATACCCTGCTCTCTTATCAATATTTTCTTTAATTACATTAAAATAGTTTGCAACTGCCATTGGCAAATTAAGCGATACAGTTACACTCTCTTCTCTTGGACCGAGTTCCTCTTGAAGCACCTTAGCATCATCTAAAGTCTCAACCTCGATTTTCTCTTCAAAATGCTCTACAGGAGCTTTATCTTCTTCAGTTTCTCCTGTCTCTTCTTCTTCAGTTTCTTCTGTCTCTGCATCTTCGTTAAAGATTTCATGGCTTGCTTTTGCATCAGCATGTTCAAGAGTCTCTCGTACCTCCTGCACCTCTTCCTCTTCAAAAGCATTTTCTAACTGCTCATCTATAATGCTATCAAGTGTCACGTCTAATACGTCCTCTTCATGCATACACGAGATACAGAGGGCTTGATTATTGTCCTGAGTAAATTTAACTTCCAAACCAAGAGAAGGCATTACATCAAAATCATCCCACTCCTCAACACTAAAGTGCATTTTCTCTTTTGTAGGGGTGATAATGATACCTTTTCCATCGTTGGCATTAAAAAAAAGAATTTTTCCAGAAAGTTTCATAAGATAATTTTATCTTCTTGGAACTTAATCTAACGAAGTTGCATTATAGAGTCCAATGAAAAGCATTTATAATAGAGACAAATGTATCATCTAAGCCTGCTTGCAAAGACAACTCTTGTTGTGTGTAAGGATGCGTTACGACTAAAGATTTGCAATGTAAAAGAAGTCTATGAATTGCATACTCTTCTCGTACAAATTTATTATGCTCCCCTCTTCCATATTTTGTATCACCTAATATATGATGATTGATATGTTTCATATGTCGACGGAGTTGATGTTTTCTCCCTGTTTGTGGGTACATTTCAACAAGAGAGTAGCGAACGGTGTCATACTTTGCAACCCTTACGTGCAACTCTACAGTAGCTAAAGTTTTATATGTAGTTATTGCCTCTTGAGCCTCTTTGTCTTTGCTTACTTTTTTGTCTGAAATTTTATCGAGTTTCTCTTTGAGAGCATGTTCTATACACCCTTGTTCAGGTGCATAACCACGAACAACAGCAAGATAGGTTTTTTGAATTGTATGTGCTTTAAATTGCTCTGACATGAGATTTGCCGTTTGGCTATCAAGTGCAAAGAGCAAAACACCTGAAGTAGGTTTATCAAGACGATGAATAGGGTACACCCATTGCCCTAATTGATCACGTAGCATTCTCATAGCATAGTAGATTTCATGCCTATCTATCATAGATTTATGTACTAAAAGTCCACTAGGCTTGTTAATGGCTACAAGATATTCATCTTTGTAGACTATTTCTAATTCATACTCTGCAAACAAAGAACTACTACTTTGCATCTCGTTTTGTAGTTTTTCTTTTTTTCTTTGTCACTTTGATTTGTTTTCTACTGAGTGGCATGCCCGTTGTATTTTTACTATATTTTCTTTCTTTTGTTGCATGTGGATTTTTATGCTCTGCTTTTAGCTTCACTTCATCCACATCTTTTCGTCTAATAGTTGGGTCAGGTTCAAACCCTTCTACCGTCTCTTGAGGTATTTTCTGACCTATGAGTTTTTCAATATCTTTGATGTCATACTTCTCATAAATATCTATAAGCGAAATTGCTTCTCCATTACGTCCTGCACGACCTGTACGACCAACACGATGCACATAATCCTCAGGAACAGAAGGAAGCTCATAGTTTATGACATAAGGAAGATGTTCAATGTCTAATCCACGTGAAGCAATGTCTGTTGCGACAAGTACACGAAACAAACCCTCTTTGAACTGCGTAAGCGTTTTTAAACGATTTGCCTTCGTTTTATCTCCATGAATTACGCCACACTTCAAACCATCTTTTATAAGCTCTGCTACTAAAAAGTCAGCACTCACTTTTGTTCTTGTAAAAACAAGTACTTGAGGGAAGTTTCTTGAACCAATTAAATAGGCTAAAAGTTCTGCTTTTTTCTCTTTATCAACCATGTAAGCAACTTGATTTATCGTAGCTACTGTTGTATTTTTCTTAGCAGTTTCTATAAAAGCGGGCTTTGTTAAAATCAATCGTGAGAGTTTTCGTACCTTGTCGCTAAAAGTTGCTGAGAAAAGAAGTGTTTGGTGACGTTTAGGAAGTAAAGGGTGAATTTTTCTAATATCTTTTGTAAAACCCATATCGAGCATTCTATCCGCTTCATCAAGAACCATAATTTCAACAGTTTCAAGTGAAAGTCCACTCTCCATATGTTCTAGTAAACGACCAGGAGTTGCAATGACAATATCTACACCCTCTTTGAGTCTGTTTTTTTGAGTTTGTAAATCTTTTCCACCAACAAGCATCATAGTAGTAACTTTCATATGTTTTGAATAATTTTGAATGTCTTCATAAATCTGAATAGAAAGTTCACGCGTAGGTGAGAGTATAACAACTCTGATGCCATTATGTTCAAGTGGATTACGAAGTCTTTGGAGAATTGGCAGAGCAAATGCTGCAGTTTTTCCAGTACCTGTTTGTGCTGTTGCAAAGATGTCACTTTTTGCTAAAACAAGGGGAATTGCACGTGCTTGAATTGTTGTTGGATGTTCATATCCTAACTCTTTTATAGCACCAAGGAGTGGTTTTATTAACCCTAATTTTTCAAATGACATTGCTACAACCTCTTAAATATATATGCAATTTTAGCATATTTAGCTTCATCTAACTAGAGGGTGCTTGGGATTAATGAAAGGAAAAATCTTTTTTCGTGCGTATGTTCTTTTTGAGTGAGAAAATATTTCTATATTCTATGTTAATTATCTCATACTCTTTTGTCTCTTTTGGGAGTTTTATTCTAAATTCATCACCTAATTTTTTTCCTAAAAGAGAAGTTGCTAAAGGAGCATGAATAGAGATAAGTCCATTCTCTGGTTCACTTTCTAAAACTCCACACAAAACATAGACTTCTTCTTCGTCTGTGTCGAGGTTTAAAAGAGTTACAGAACTACCAAAAGAGACTCTTACGTGCGTATGTAAAGAGGGGTCAATAATTTTGGAGTTTTGTATCATTTTGTTGAGATAAAAAAGCCTTTTATCTATAAAGCGGAGTTTCTCTTTTGCAGCTTGATAATCTGCATTTTCACTTCTATCGCCTAAAGCGGCAGCCACAAGTTTTTCTTGTGCTACCTTAGGTTTTTCAACCTCTAGTAGAAACTTAAATTCTTCTACTAAAAGGTCATACCCTTCAATACTCATAGGCTCTAACAAGCTAATTCTCTAATTGTGAAAACCTAAGATATAATATGTCTCTTTATTTTCTAATTTATTGAGTGCTATTTTAAACTTTTCACTAAAGTGTTGTATCTTTTCATGTGCCCCTTGTGCTATTTCAGGAGACGGAGCCTCTACTTTTATTTTAAAGTGATTATTTGAATTTGAAAGCGCTACATAAGAGTTGTCCACTTTGAGATGATCATGTAAATCCATAATATGTTTTTGTATTTTGTCATATCCTGGAGTATTATTTTCTATCTCTTCTAACTGTTTGACTAAAGCCTCATTTGGTGCATAGCCTAATTGTGTGAGCATTGCTTCTCTTTGCATCATTATCTTCCTTCGTTTTAATTTTGTAGATAAATAATATCAGTTTTTTGTAAATATTCAGTATGAATTTATTTATTGATACTATAATTATGAATGAAACTACGTGATACACTAAAAATAAGAGAGAGTAATATGACTGATGAAATATTAAAAAAAATTAAGCAACTTCCACCGCTTCCTGAATCTGCAATGCAGATAGAAGCGGTATACCAAGATCCAGATAGCAGTTTCAACGATATGGTTAAAATTCTCGAAAAAGATCCTCTTTTAACTGCAGATATATTAAAAGCGGCAAACTCTCCACTTTACGGTTTTTCCCGTGAAATTAACGCCATAAGTCAAGCCGTTGGTTTATTTGGGATGGGGACTGTTCGCGGATTTGCACTTGCGTCAATTGTGAAAAAAAGCTTCTCTCTTGACCTTACGCCTTATGGCATTACAGATGAAATGTTCTCTATGCTTTCAAAAAAACAGCATGGTATTATGACTGCTTGGTGTCTAAAGAAAGAAAACAAACTACTAGGTGTCCTCTCTCCCGCTGCCTTTCTTGTTGAAATTGGCAAGGTTCTTATAGCACAACAAATCATAACAGATTCGAAACAAGAAGAGTTTCGCACAGCAATGAAAGAACTTGGAAATGTAGAAGCAGCCGAGAAAGCAATTGCAGGTGTTACCACACCTGAAGTAAGTTCTACAATTTTTGCTCAATGGAAATTTGAAGAGGGTCTTGTAGATGTTATTAAAAACTGTCAAACTCCTGAGTTAGCATCAGAAGCGTACCAACGTTCTGCACAAATTCTTCATGTTGTGCGTACAGTCGTACCTCTTAATGGTACTATTACAGATGCAAGTGTAGAAGAAGCAAAAGCGTTAATTCAGAAGTATGGTCTTGACATGGAAAGCTTTGATAACGCAATCGAAAACGCAAGATCATAAATAATTGAAATCTCTACTTATCAGGCTCACTCTTGGTTTGAGTGAGTTAGACATAACCAGTGATGAGATGCCTTACATCCAAAATTGGCTCGCGAAAAAATATCTCACAAAAAACGACACTCTTTATAAATTTAACTCTAAATACCGCGCAGGAACTTTAGGACTTGTACAAAAAGGCACGGCCTATTTACATGTCATAGGAGAAAATGTTCGTGATTTGTTTATTGGCGAGGGTGATTTAGGCGAAGCACGTGAAGGTGATTTAATCATTGCGCAACGTCTCCTTGGAAAACGTGGAACTCCAGCAGCAAAGATAGCCGAAGTTGTTGGACGTGAGCAAAGCTATAGTATTGCCTACATCTTGCAAAGCAATGGTCACCGCTCTCTTGTAGATTTAAAAAACGATTATCCTATTGGTGCAGAACTCTCACTTGAAGAGTTAAATGCGTATGAAGTTGGAGATGTTTTTAAGATAGACAATCGAGAAAATGCCGTACTTGAAAAACTAGGAAATATTAAAGACCCAAAAGTAGATGAGAAAATTGTTCTTGCACAGTTTAACAAACATGATGCGTTTGAAGAGGATGTTTTGGAGATTGCAAAATCTTTTGAACCAGTCAATGCAAACAAATATCCTAAACGTAAAGATTTAAGAGAGTTAGACTTCTGCACCATTGACCCTGTTACAGCAAAAGATTATGATGATGCTATTTGTTGGGATGAGAAAAACACAACTCTTTATGTTGCCATCGCAGATGTAAGCGAATATGTTAAACCTTTTGGTGCTTTAGATAATGAAGCCATCTACAGAAGTTTCTCTATCTATTTGCCACATCGCTCTATTCCTATGCTTCCTCGACAGCTCAGTGAAACTTTGTGTTCTTTGCAACCGCATGTAGATAGACTAGCCTATACTTTTGAGATGAAGCTTGACTTAGAAAGTTTGGAAGTAAGTCACTCTAAAGTTTATGAGTCTATTATTCACTCAAAACGCAGATTTAATTATGAAGAGATAGATAGCTTTTTTGAGGGAGAGTTAAAAGCCCAAAATGAAGATGAAAAACGAATCTTTGATGCACTTACAAAACTTCGTGTTGTCACAGATGCCCTCAAAGCCAAACGTCTAAAAGTCGGTTACGATTTTCGCTCTACTGAGATAGATATGACACTAGATGAAGATTCAAACTTAGTCTCAACTGTCGAGTCTGAAGAGACACCTTCGCATGCTCTCATAGAAGATTGTATGCTTTTAGCAAACAAAGAAGCTGCCAAACAGTTTGAGCGTGGTATTTTTAGAATTCATGAACCACCTTCACAAAATAAACTTCAAATTCTTTATCAAGAACTCGCTGGTATTGGAATGCAAATCGACATAAAAAACTCAACAAAAGAGACGATTAGCGATATTCAAAGACAAGCTCGTGATATGGACTTAGTCTCAGAAGTGGATACGCTCATCATTCGTGCTCAAATGCAAGCGAGATATGCACCGCTTAATGCTGGGCACTTTGGTCTTGGATTTGAACAATATACACACTTTACTTCACCTATTCGCCGTTACTCAGACCTCATCGTACATAGACTTTTAAAAGCTATTAATGCAGGTGATACGGCAGAGGGTTCGTATGTTCTTAGAAACATTGAGGCACTCAGTATGGCTATAAGTGAAAAAGAGCGTGAAGCAAGTACAGTTGAAGTTGAATTTATGCATAGAAAATATGCAAGATGGGCAGAACTTCATATTGGTGAGGATTTTAGAGCACGGATAGGGGCAACTGACCCAGAGGTAAAAGCAGACTTGCATGATGTCATTCAAGGAGCACGTTTAAATGTAATCTCCATAGAGCCAGTGGTACTTTTTGAAGATGTAATGGTAAAAATAGAACGCGTAGATATACCTAGAGCCAAAATATTTGTAAGTATTGTCGGGAAAATAGATGTATAAAAGCGAGTTAGATACCCACATAAAAAATAAGAGTGTTTCAAACTCTTTTATCTTTTTTGGAGAGAGTAGTTTTTTAATCGACATGTATACAAAAATGCTCACCAACATAGAAGATGCAAACATTTTGCATTTCTATCATGATGAGTATGATTTTACTTCTGCAAAAGCACATTTATCGCAAGGCTCACTCTTTGGAGACAGTAGTATTCTTATCATTAAAAGCGAAAAAAAAGTTCCAAAAAAAGAGTTAGATACTTTCCTAGAACTCTGCGATAAAAATCCTGACAATATTTTTGTTTATGCCTACTATGGAAGTGATCATAAAACCTATAACAACAAAAAAGCTTTTGGCAATTCCAAAGTAATGTCTGTACGATTTTTTCATCCAAAAGAGTATGAAGCTCAAAATATTGTCGCACATGTTGCTGAGGAAAAAAGTGTAGTCATAGACAAATATACTATAGGACATCTTCTTCAGATTCACAATGGGGATGTTGCACTTGCGTGTAATGAAATAGAAAAATTCAGAGTCTTTGATAGAGCTATTACGACCAAAGATGTTGAGGCTCTTGTATATGGACTATCTGAGGTAAACCTTGATGACTTTATCAAAAAAGTTTTAAACAAAAAAGATTTCAAGCCTGATTTACAAAACATTTTAGAGCATGGCGAGGATGAAGTACGCGTGCTTACAACACTCACAGCGTACATTACACAACTCTACATGTTTAATATATACATACGTGTCAATGGAGCACCCAATGCTTTAGAAATACTAGGATTTCCAGCACCACAATTTGTGGTAGATGAAAAAGCTGCTATGTCTATAAAAGTCAAACCGCCCATCTACTCAAAACTCCATGAACTTCTTCTTGAGAGTGAATTAAAAATGAAAAGCTCACATATAGATAAAGGTGCCATTTTACTCTCTACACTTATAAGGGTTCAAAAGCTTCTCTAGCTTATGTTATAATCCGAATTATGATTATCGCTTTCTTTAAAAAATATCTTAGCATCTTTTTTATTCTTGCTACTTTTATGGGTGTATTCCACCATCACGATGATTTAAAGCAACATAATGATTGTCAAATATGTACAATCCAATCCAATATTTCAAACGCCGACACTCCAACACAAACTGTTTACCTCACTCAAATTGAGCAATTATCTGAATCAGTTCTCACAAAACTTGAGAGTTTTGAGAACTCTAAAATCATATCTACTCTTAAAGCAAGAGCCCCTCCTACAATCTCTTAAAATCACTCTATAAACAAACTTTACAAAAACAAATTTTAATGACCGAGGATACCTATGCAAAAAATATTACTCTCGACTGCACTCTGTGCAACAATGGCTTACGCAGGAGCTGAAGTGCTCCCAGTAGAAAAGAGAACTTTTGAACAATCGAAATTTATTCCAGGTATTTCTTTAATCTTAGATGCTTCTTATGTAAATAGAGATGCAGATCAAGATAAAGTACCACACTATGAAATGCCAGCAATCGCACATGGATTACTTGGCTCACATTCACATGGGACAACTTCGCACTCTACCTATAACGCAAATGAAGGATTTAATCTAAACTACGCCGAACTTGTTTTATCAAGTTCAGTGGATCCTTACTTTAGTATGGAAGGTGTGTTTCATCTCTCAGAAAATGGTTTTGAGATAGAAGAGGCTTATTTCACCTCAACTGCATTAGAGAATGGTCTGCGTTTCAAAGGTGGAAAATTTAATTCCAACTTTGGCTATCTCAACGAACAACACCATCATGTTTGGGACTTTGCTGATATGCCTATAGTCTATGAGTCCTTTTTAGGAATGCATGGAATTAATGAAATTGGCGTGCAACTTCAATGGACAGCTCCAACACCTTTTTATCTGATGATTGGCGCTGAAATACTTCAGGGTGAAAATGAACAGATGTTTGGAAATGCAACGATTGGTGATCCAGAAAACTCTCCAATAGCTACCTATGCAAATGCTCCATCACTCTATATTGGGTATGTGAAATCATCGTTTGATATTGGTGATACAACTATTTTGGGTGGTCTCTCCTATGCTCAAGGTGCTTCAAGAATTGACCACAGTACTGATGATGAAAATCCACACGCTTTTAGTGGTACAAGTAGACTCTATGGCGTAGATTTTCTCGTCAAACACTATTTTGACTCTTATAGTTTTTTAAAGTTTCAAAATGAGCTTTTATATAGAGACATGGATGGAACACAGTATACAAACATTGATACAACTACAGATCCTTACTCTTATAGCCAGACTCCTATGACGAAGAAACAAGCTGGATTTTACTCTCAACTTGTGTACGCCTACAACAAAAATTGGCATGCTGGTATAAGATATGACTCTATTATAAAAAATGACGTTACTAAAAATGCTCCTGCAGCGTTTGCACCAACTAATATGGACAAATACTCAGCGATGATAGAGTATAACACAAGTGAATTTGCAAGATTTAGATTGCAATACAATCGCAATAATGCACTCTACAATGAAGAGGGTGTACAGCAACATATTGACACCATAATTTTGCAAGCAAATATCTCTATTGGTGCTCATGCAGCACATAGTTTTTAGGTAAAGATATGAAAAAGTTTATATTTTTACTCCTACTTCCATTAGCACTCTTTGCTAAACTCAACATTGTTGTAAGTTACCCTTATATAGGTGCTCTTACAAAAAGTATAGGTGGAGAAAATGTAGACATAGTTGTACTTGCAAAAGGGAATTGGGATCCACATTTCGTGGTTCCACGCCCTTCTCTTATAACAAAAGTAAGAAATGCAGATGCACTTATTATGAATGGAGGACAGCTAGAGATTGGTTGGTTGCCGCCTCTGATTAATCGGGCTGGAAATACAAAAACAACTCCAAATTCAAGTACATTTTTAAATCTCTCACAACATATAGCACTTATAAATAAACCAAAGAATGTCGACCGTTCAGGCGGTGACATCCATCCAGATGGAAATCCACACTTTCATCTTGACCCGAACAATATTTTAATACTTGCTAAGAGTATTGAAAATTTTCTTAGCTCTATAGATAACGTGAACAAAAAAACGTATGCAAAAAACTATGAAAACTTCTCGCAAATGTGGAAAAAGAAAATGCTCGTATGGAGTGAAAAAATGGCTGACAAGAAAGGACTTAAAATCATACAATTTCATGACAACCTTGCCTATTTTAATAAAGCGTATGGGCTCCAAAGTATTGCTACAATAGAGCCACTTCCAGGAATTCCACCCTCATCACGACATACAATGCAGCTAATTCAACTTATTCAAGAAGAGAAGCCATGCTGTATTTTACATGATGTCTATCACGCGACAAAAACAGCAAAATTTATTCAAGAAAAGACAGGTATAAAAATCATCATAATGCCTCACGATATTGGTTCCTTAGATACTATAGTAGATTTAGCATCTCTTTTTGACTACCTTACAGGTGCAATCCAATGATAGATATTCTCTTAGTTCCAGCGCTTTTAGTAATCATTCTAGTCATGCTTCATGCTTGGTTTGGAATGCGAATTTTGGATAAAGGAATTATTTTTACTGACCTTGCCATAGCACAATTTGCTGCACTTGGTTCTGCCATCAGTCTTGGATATTTTCATGAAGAGTATTTCTATCTCTTTACGCTATCTTTTGCACTTTTGAGTGCTCTTTTAATTGCTATTGCTTCTCATAGAGAGCTCAAACTTGAAGCTTTTATAGGTTTACTCTATGTTTTGGGTGCGAGTGGAATTATGATGGTTTTATCAGATTCCTCTGAAGGAATGGAACATTTTAAATCACTTCTAGCAAGTGACATACTTTTTACACCTTTACATGATGTTATAAAAAGTGGCATTATCTATGCACTTATAGCTCTACTTATTTGGAAAGTCTATCCGAGGATGAAAGGCTTTTATAAAGACTTTTTATTTTTCTCTCTTCTAGCTATTACTGTAAGTTCATCAGTACAATTAGCAGGAGTATTGGTTGTCTTTGTTCTACTTATAGCCCCTGCTTTGGTAGCGACTTCTCTCTCTTTTAAAAATCCACTTCTTGCTAGTTTTGGCATAGGATGGTTTTTTAGTATAACAGCAATTATTGTTTCTTACTACTATGACCTGCCGACAGGCTACACCATAGTATTTTTAGGTGCTCTCTTAAGTGCCTGTCTTGTTTTGTTTAACTCAAAGAAAAAACTACTTCTTTGAGTTTAAACGTGACTGATACTCTTGTGGATGTTTACAAACTGGACAAACTTTAAGTGCTCTTTTTCCATAGTGAATATGTCCACACACTTCACAAAGCCACGCCTCTTCTTCATCTTCACTTGCAAATTCAGCATCGGTTTGAAGTCTCTCTAAGAGCATTGCAAACATCTTTTCGTGTTCAACTTCGATTTTCCCTATTCCTCTAAAGAGTGTAGCGGCTTCTTTATGCCCCTCTTCTTGTGCAATTCTCTCAAACTCTGGATACATAGTGATGTTCTCGTACGATTCACCAGCCATAGCCATTGCAAGATTTTTTTCTGTATTTCCAAAACTATCTTCACTCTCATTTGCCATTCTATTATGAAGCGCTAACTCCATTTTAGCATGTTGCTTTTCATTATTTGCAGCTCTTTGAAAATGCTCTGCTATATCTCTATAACCCTCTTTTTGTGCCACTTTTGCAAAGTATTCATACTTGTTACGTGCTTGTGATTCACCAGCAAACGCTTTTAAAAGATTTACCAAAGTAAGGTTTGAAGTTATCATCTCCATAGCTTGACCACAACAGTGAAGCTCTCCACCACCAACATGTGACACTTCTACTATATTTCCACATTTATTACATTTATACGACTCATATTGTCTCATTTTCAACTCCTTATTAAATGATAACAATTATAACACTTCAAACTTATACGATAATTTTCATCCTTTAAGCTACTTTACTTTTAACAATACCTCAGCACTCTTTCTGTATAATCGCGACATATCTTTCCCATAAGGAATTTCCCCATGCGTGGTTATAAAATCTTTGCTGGTAGTGCCAGTGTTGAATTTGCAAAAGAGGTATGTCAGCTTTTAGATGTACCATTGGCTCAAGCTGATGTTAAAAAATTTAGTGATGGTGAGATTTCAGTTCAAATCTCTGAGTCTGTACGTGGTCGTGATGTGTTTATTATTCAAAGTACTGGTGCTCCATCTAACGATAATTTAATGGAACTTCTCATTATGACAGATGCTCTTAAGCGTTCATCAGCGCAAAGCATTACTGCTGTTGTCCCTTACTATGGGTATGCTAGACAAGATAGAAAAGCTGCTCCTCGTGTTCCTATTACTGCAAAATTAGTCGCAAATCTTTATGAAACTGCTGGTATAGATAGAGTTGTAACTATTGACTTACATGCTGGTCAAATTCAAGGTTTCTTTGACATTCCAGTTGATAATCTTTATGGTTCTGTAACATTTGAGCAGTACATAAAAAGTAAAAACCTAAAAAATCCTATTATTGCTAGTCCAGACATAGGTGGTGTTGCGCGTGCTAGATACTTTGCTAAACGTATGGGTTTAGAGATGGTTATAGTCGATAAACGTAGAGAAAAAGCAAATGAAGCAGAAGTAATGGGAATCATTGGTGATGTAGATGGTAGAGATGTTATTATGATAGATGACATGGTTGACACTGCTGGAACTATGGTAAAAGCCGCAACTGCTCTTAAAAACAAAGGTGCAACTTCTGTAATAGCATGTGCGACACACGGTGTTTTAAGTGGAAAAGCTTATGAGAACCTAGACTATGGTGAGCTAGATGAGTTAATCATCACAAACACGCTTGAGACAAAACCTCACAAAAACATAAAAGTACTCACAGTGGCTCCTCTTTTTGCGGAAGTAATTCGTCGTGTATACCACAACGAGAGCGTTAACTCCCTCTTCTTATAGATTGTAAATCTCGCTAGAGATTTATAAAAGAAAAAAATATTGCATCTCTGATGCAATACTGTAAAACTTCTTAAGTTTTACAGAAAAATATAATACGCACGTAACACCAAAT
>JBFHKA010000032.1:0-27961 GCA_041595535.1 Sulfurimonas sp.
GGTAGAGCACTTCCTTGGTAAGGAAGAGGCCGGCGGTTCAAATCCGCTCGTGAGCTCCATTTAAGTAGACTTATGTTTTAATTAAGCAATAATTGAATGATTTTTGGGTATAATTCCATTTCAATTCACAATTAAAGTCGGAGGACACTATGGCAAAAGAAAAGTTTGAACGTAATAAACCGCATGTTAACATCGGTACTATTGGTCACGTTGACCACGGTAAAACAACATTAACAGCAGCAATTACTGCGGTATTGGCAGTAACTAACGGTGCAGCACTTATGGATTATGATGCAATCGATAATGCTCCTGAAGAAAGAGAGCGTGGTATTACTATCGCTACTTCACACGTTGAGTATGAGACTGATAATCGTCACTATGCACACGTTGATTGTCCAGGTCACGCGGATTATGTTAAAAACATGATTACTGGTGCTGCTCAAATGGATGGTGCTATTCTTGTTGTTTCAGCAGCGGATGGACCAATGCCACAAACTCGTGAGCATATCTTACTTTCTAAGCAAGTTGGTGTTCCATACTTAGTTGTATTCATGAACAAAGAAGACATGGTTGATGATGAAGAGTTATTAGAACTAGTTGAAATGGAAATTCGTGAATTATTAGATATGTACGATTTCCCAGGTGATGACACTCCTATCACTGCTGGTTCAGCACTTAAAGCACTTGAAGAAGCAAAAACTGGTACTCTTGGTGAGTGGTCAGCTAAAATTCAACAACTAATGAAAACTGTTGATGATTATATTCCTGAACCAACTCGTGAAACTGATAAAGATTTCCTAATGCCTGTTGAAGATGTTTTCTCAATTTCTGGTCGTGGAACAGTTGTTACTGGTCGTATCGAGCGTGGAACTGTAAAAATTGGTGAATCAATTGAAATTGTTGGTATCCGTGATACACAAACTACTACTGTAACTGGTATCGAAATGTTCCGTAAAGAAATGGATCAAGGTGTTGCTGGTGATAACTGTGGTATTCTTGTTCGTGGTATTGGTAAAGATGATGTTGAGCGTGGTCAAGTTCTTTGTAAACCAAAAACTATTACTCCGCATACAAAATTTACAGCTGAAATCTATGTATTAAGTAAAGATGAAGGTGGTCGTCATACTCCATTCTTTAATGGTTACCGTCCACAATTCTATGTACGTACAACAGACGTTACTGGTGCAATCACTTTACCAGAAGGTACTGAGATGGTTATGCCAGGTGATAATGTTAGTATCACTGTTGAATTAATTCACCCAATTGCTATGGAAAAAGGTACTAAGTTCGCTATCCGTGAAGGTGGAAGAACAGTTGGTGCTGGTGTTGTAGCTGAGATCATTGCATAATTAGCTTCGGCTAATATGCAAAATCATTAAAAAGGCAAATATAAAATGAGAGAAGCAATTCACTTAGGTTGTGAAAAATGTACAAGACGTAACTATCACACAACAAAAAATAAAAAAACGCATACTGAAAAATTTTCAGTTAGAAAATACTGTAAATTCTGTAGAGAGCATACAGTGCATAAAGAGATGAAACTTTAATAAGTTTTTCTCTTTTTAGGCGTGTAGCTCCAATGGTAGAGCACCGGATTCCAAATCCGGGTGTTGGGGGTTCGAGTCCCTCCACGCCTGCCATTCATTTATTATAAGTGAAGCTAGTGGCTTTACTTATAATGGATGACATTTTTGACAATGGAAAAAGACAATGAAACTAAATAGATATATTAAAGACGCTAGATTAGAACTATCAAAAGTTATTTTCCCTACAAAGGGACAAGTAAAGCAGGCTTATATAGCTGTAGTTATAGTAGTTTCAGTAATAGCTGCTTTTTTAGCTTTGGTTGATCTATTTATGTCATACATTATGACAGCAATTTTAGGTTAAGGAGTAAAGATGGCACACCAATGGTACTCCATTCAAACTTATGGTAGCGATAGAATGGTTAGAGACGCAATCTTTAACATGATTGAAGAGTATGGTCTTCAAGAGCGTATTACTGAAGTCATCGTTCCAACAGAAGATGTAATAGAAGTTAAAGACGGTAAGAAAAAAGTAAGTGAGAGATCTCTCTATTCAGGTTATGTATTTGCACTTATAGATTTGAATACTGAAATTCAACATATGATACAATCTTTACCTAAAGTTTCTGGTTTTATTGGTGAAGCAAATATTCCAACTCCACTAAGTGAACATGATATTAGTGTGATTTTAGATCGTGTGAATAATCGTGCAGCTCCTAAACCAAAAGTATTTTTTGATAATGGTGAAACTGTTCGTATTATTGATGGGCCTTTCGCGAATTTCACGGCAACTGTAGATGAGTATGATTTAGAACATGGTACTTTAAAACTTAATGTTTCGATTTTCGGTAGAGCTACTCCTGTAGATATCTCTTACACGCAAGTCGAAAAAATAATTTAATTTAAACAAAGGAAATAAAATGGCAAAAAAAGTCGCTGGCTATATCAAGCTACAAATTAATGCTGGTGCAGCAAATCCTGCTCCTCCAGTAGGACCAGCTTTGGGACAACGTGGTGTTAACATTATGGAATTCTGTAAAGCTTTCAATGAAAAAACAAAAGATAAGATGGGATTTAAAGTTCCTGTTATAATCACTGTGTATAGTGATAAAAGTTTCTCTTTTATTACCAAACAACCACCAGCTTCTGCACTTTTAATGAAAGCAGCGGGACTTAAAAAAGGAAGTGACAATCCACTTAAAAACAAAGTTGGAAAAATCACACGTGCACAACTTATGGAAGTTGTAGCTCAAAAAATTGAAGATTTAAATACTGATGACGTTGAAATGGCAGCAAATACTATTGCTGGTTCAGCTCGTGCTATTGGTATTCAAGTAGTAGATTAATACATAAATCATCGACCACAATGATTAAAAACTATGTGGCAGAATTGACAGGAGAATTTGACAATGAGCAAAAGATATAAACAATTAATAGAAAAGATTGACAATACAAAATCTTATTCAGTAGTAGAGGCTTCTACTTTTGTAAAAGATTTAAAAAGTGCGAAATTTGATGAAACAGTTGAAATCGCTATGAACCTAAACGTAGACCCACGTCATGCAGATCAAATGATTCGTGGTGCAGTTGTACTTCCACACGGTACTGGTAAAACAGTTCGTGTTGCGGTTTTTGCTAAAGGTGTAAAAGCTGATGAGGCTAAAGCTGCTGGTGCTGATATTGTAGGTACAGATGATTTGGTTGCACAAATTAAAGAAGGTATCTTTAATTTTGATGTAGTAGTCGCAGCACCAGATTGTATGGGTCTAGTAGGACAAATCGGTCGTATTTTAGGACCAAAAGGTATGATGCCTAACCCTAAAACAGGAACTGTAACTCCAGATGTTGCTGGTGCAGTTAAAAATGTTAAGGGTGGACAAGTTAACTTCAGAGTTGATAAAAAAGGGAATATTCATGCTGGTATAGGCAAAGTAAGTTTCTCATCAGAACAAATTTCTGAAAACTTAAGTGCATTTGTTGCCGCGATTAATAAACAAAAGCCAGCTTCTGCAAAAGGTCGTTACATTAAAAATGCAGCTCTTAGTTTAACTATGAGTCCAGCATTAAAATTGGATGCAATCGCACTTATAGACATTAAATAGATTTTTTAAGTAGTGTCATAGAAAATGTAAATTTTTTCTATGACAAATCTAAAATTTTTATTTTAAAATAGTTCTATTTTAGAGTAAAGATTTTCAATTTGGGAATCTGAAATTACTTGGACTAAAGATAGTTGGGGGTATCTACCGTGTTGGTAGTGAGCTTAATCGGGCCTTTCTCGCCCCTCTTGAAGTTATGTCTGGAAAGGAGATTATATGTTAAAGTCAAAAAAAGCTGAAGTTATTGCAGAATTAACGTCTGCATTTGCTAATACTACAGCTGTTGTTATATGTGACTACAAAGGTTTAACTGTAAGTGAACTTGAAGTATTACGTAAAGCAGCACGTGCTAAAAACACAAGTGTTCAGGTTGTAAAAAACACATTGGCTGCTATCGCATTAAATAATGCTGATATGTCAGGTGTTGAAATTAAAGATACAAATATTTTTATTTGGTCAGATGACGTTATCGCAGCAGCAAAAGTTGCAGTAGATTTCGCAAAAACAAGTGAAAAGTTTGTTATTAAAGCTGGTTATTTAGATAAAGAATCTGCAGATGTAGCTAAAATTGAAGCGTTTGCTAAACTTCCAGGTCGTGAAGAATTACTTGGTATGCTTGCAGCAACTTGGATGGCTCCAATTACGAATATGGCAGTTGGACTCGATGCGCTTAGACAAAAATTAGAAGCAGAAGCTTAGGCTTCACTTCTAAAATGTGATTAGATTTACAAAATAAAAAAATAAAATTAAGGAGTCATTATGGCTGTTACTAAAGAAGACGTATTAGAATTTATCTCAGGAATGTCAGTTCTTGAGCTTTCTGAACTAGTTAAAGAATTTGAAGAAAAATTTGGTGTATCTGCACAACCTGTAGCTGTTGCTGGTGTTGCTGGTGCTGGTGCTGCTGCTGAAGAAGAAAAAACTGAATTTGATGTTATTATTACTGATGCAGGTGCTAAGAAAATTGGTGTAATTAAAGTTGTTCGTGCTCTTACTGGTCTTGGACTAAAAGAAGCTAAAGATGCAACTGAAGCATTACCATCTACAATCAAAGAAGGTGTAGATAAAGATACTGCTGAAGCAGCGAAAAAAGAGCTTGAAGAAGCTGGTGCAACTGTAGAAATTAAGTAACAACTTAAAACTACTACTATGAGGGTTTGCCCCTCATTTGGGCGCTTTTGCGAAGAGAATATACTCTCCTCGCAAAAGTGCCCTTATGTCGTTTATAAGCACTATAAAAAATCTCTTCCAATAAGAGTACTGAAATTGTATCTAAAGACGTTTAGATACGATACGCTTAATCCCTAAAATTAAGCCCTAATTAACAACTTATCGAGGTAGCCTATGTTAAACACTTTATATTCCGGAAACCGTCTTCGTGTAGACTTCTCTAAAACCCCTCAAGAAATAGAAGTACCAAATCTATTACAACTTCAACAAAGTTCTTATGATACATTTTTAATGCTTGATGCAAAAGATAGATCTGCTAGTGGTATTGAAAAAGTATTTCAATCTGCATTCCCAATTCATGATACACAAAATAGATTGACTGTTGAATACATAGGAAGTGAAGTTACAAATCCTAAGTATACTGTTCGTGAGTGTATGGAAAGAGGACTTACATATGCTGTAAGTCTTAGAATGAAAACTCGTCTTGTTTTATGGGACAGAGATGAAAATACTAAAGAAAAACTTGGTGTTAAAGATATAAAAGAACAGAGTATATTTGTTCGTGATATTCCACTTATGACAGAAAGAACTTCATTTATTATTAATGGTGTTGAACGTGTTGTTGTTAATCAACTTCACCGTTCACCAGGTGTTATCTTTAAAGAAGAGGAATCAACAACTGCTGGGAATAAACTGATTTACACTGGACAAATAATTCCAGACCGTGGTTCATGGTTATACTTTGAATATGATCCTAAAGATATCCTTTATATGAGAATTAACAAGCGTCGTAAAGTTCCAGTAACTATTATGTTCCGTGCTTTAGGATACTCAAAACAAGATATTTTAAAACTGTTTTACCCAATACAAACAATCAGTTTAAAAGATAATAAGTTTTCAATGGCATTTAACCCTAATGATTATGCGCTACGTCTAGTATATGACTTAGTAGATCTTAATGGAAAAGTGTTAGTTGCAGCATCAAAAAGATTATCAGTTAAAAAAGCACAAAAACTAATTGATGATGGATTAAAAGAAGTTGAATATCCTCTAGAAGTCCTTCTTGATAGATACCTTGCAGAGCCTATTATTGATCCTGAAACTGGTGAAGTTCTTTTTGATACTATGACTCATATTGATGAACTTAAACTTAAAAAAATGGCTGAGATAGGTGTTAGCGAATTTAAAATAGCAAATGACTTAGCAGAGGGTGTAGATAGTTCTGTTATCAATGCTTTTAATGCTGACGCAGATTCGCTTAAACTTCTTAAACAGACTGAAGATATTGAAGATGAGAATGATTTAGCGGCAATTAGAATTTATAAAGTAATGAGACCTGGTGAGCCAGTCACAAAAGATGCTGCTAAAGCATTTGTTAATCAACTTTTCTTTGATCCAGAGCGTTATGACTTGACACAAGTTGGTCGTATGAAAATGAATCATAAGCTTGGTATGAATATTCCTGAGTATGTTACTGTTTTAACGCATGAAGATATTATTGAGTCCGTGAAATATGTTATTAAAGTTAAAAATGGTCAAGGTCACTTAGATGATAGAGATCACCTAGGAAATCGCCGTATTCGTTCAATTGGTGAGCTTTTAGGAAATGAGTTACACAATGGTCTTGTAAAAATGCAAAAAGCTATACGTGATAAACTCTCTACTATGAGTGGACCAATGCAAGAGCTTATGCCACATGATTTGATAAACTCAAAAATGATTACTTCAACAATCATGGAGTTTTTCTCAGGTGGACAACTTTCGCAATTTATGGATCAAACAAATCCACTTTCAGAAGTTACACACAAACGTCGTTTATCTGCACTAGGTGAAGGTGGTCTTGTTAAAGAGAGAGCTGGATTTGAAGTGCGTGACGTTCACCCAACTCACTATGGTAGAATTTGTCCTATTGAGACTCCAGAGGGACAAAATATTGGTCTTATCAATACTCTTGCAACGTATTCAAAAGTTAATGAACATGGTTTTATTGAAGCTCCATATAAAATTATGAAAGATGGAAAAATGACTTCTGAAGTTGTTTATTTAACTGCAACACAAGAAGAGGGTAAAATGATTGCTGCTGCTTCAAATAAAGTAGATGCAGATAATAATTTTATTGAGCCACTTATATCTGTAAGACAAGATGGTGAAATTCTTCTTCGTAAAGCTGAAGAGTGTGAATACGCTGACCTCTCGTCACACATGGTTGTTGGTGTAGCAGCTTCACTTATTCCTTTCTTAGAACATGATGATGCGAACCGTGCACTTATGGGATCAAACATGCAACGTCAAGCTGTACCACTGTTACGTGCGAATGCACCAATGGTTGGAACAGGTGTTGAAAAACTCGTGGCTCGTGATAGTTGGGAGTGTGTAAAAGCAAAACGTGCAGGTACTATTGAAAAAGTAGATGCAAAGCATATTTACATAATGGGTGAAGAAGATGGAGAGATTTTTATAGATTACTATCCATTACAAAAAAATCTTCGTACTAACCAAAATACTTCTTTTACACAAAAGCCAGTAGTAAATGTTGGTGATAAAGTAGAAAAAGCTCAAATTATCGCAGATGGTCCAAATATGGATCAAGGTGAGTTAGCTCTTGGTGTAAATGCAATGGTTGCTTTTATGCCTTGGAATGGTTATAACTTTGAGGATGCGATTGTTATTTCAGAGCGTTTAATTCGTAAAGATGCTTTTACTTCTGTACACATTTATGAAAAAGAAGTTGAAGCACGTGAGTTAAAACATGGTGTTGAAGAGATTACTCGTGATATTCCAAATGTAAGAGATGATGAACTAGCGCACTTAGATGAGTCAGGTATTGTAAAAATCGGTACAAATGTAAGAGGTGGAATGATTTTAGTTGGTAAAGTTTCTCCTAAAGGTGAAGTGAAACCTACTCCAGAAGAGCGTTTGTTACGTGCAATTTTTGGTGAAAAAGCTGGTCACGTTGTCAACAAATCACTCTATTGCCCACCATCTATGGAAGGTGTAGTTGTAGACATAAAAGTATTTACGAAAAAAGGGTACGACAAAGATCCACGTGCTCTTGAACTTGAGAAAGAAGAGCGTGATCATTTAGAACGTGAGCACTACGATAGACTTCTTATGATTGACAAAGAAGAGATGTTACGTGTAACTAAACTTCTTACTCGTGAGCCTTTAAGTAATGACATCAAAATTGGTGAGACTAACTATAAAGCAGGTGATACAATTAACGGTGCTGATTTAGCAGAAGTAAACCGTTTTGCTATGAATGCTATTGTGAAATCATTTTCTCAAGAGATTCAAGACGAGTATACTAAAACTAAAAACCATTTCCAAAAACAAAAACGTGTTTTTAGAGATGAGCATGAAGAAAAACTTACTATTTTAGAAAAAGATGACATCCTTCCAAATGGTGTTGTGAAGTATGTTAAAATCTATATAGCTACAAAACGTCACCTGAAAGTTGGTGATAAAATGGCTGGACGTCACGGAAATAAAGGTATCGTTTCTATAATTGTTCCTGAAGTAGATATGCCATATATGGAAGATGGGCGTAGTGTAGATGTATGTCTTAACCCACTGGGTGTACCTTCTCGTATGAATATTGGACAAATTTTAGAAATGCATCTTGGAATGGCTGGTCGTGAACTTGGAAATCAAATTCAAGAACAGTTTGATTCAAAGCAAAAAGACTTTATTGAGAAGATGCGCAGTAAAATGATAGAGATTGCAGATGTTGCAGGACTTATGAATGCGGTTAAAGTAATAGGTGCTATGAGTGATGAAGAATTCTTAAAACATGCAAAAGACTGGGCTAAAGGTGGTGTTCGTTTTGCTACACCAATCTTTGAAGGTGTAAATGCAGTTGAGTTTGAAAAACTTTATGCATTAGCAAATATGGATGCCGATGGAAAAACTGTTCTTTTTGATGGAAAAACAGGTGCACAGATAAAAGAGCGTGTTAACGTTGGTTATATGTATGTTCTTAAATTACATCACTTGGTTGATGAGAAAATTCATGCTCGTTCAACTGGACCATACTCTCTAGTTACACAACAACCAGTTGGTGGTAAAGCTCTCTTTGGTGGACAAAGATTTGGGGAAATGGAAGTTTGGGCTCTTGAAGCATATGGTGCTTCTGCAGTTCTTAAAGAGATGTTAACAATTAAATCTGATGATGTTGATGGACGTGTACGTGCATATAAAGCAATTACAAAAGGTGAGTTAGTACCAGCTTCTGGTATTCCTGAGACACTATTTGTATTAACAAAAGAGCTACAAGCATTGGCTCTTGATGTAGAGATTTTAGACGAGGTAAAAGACGATGAGTAAACTAGTACCGGTAGAAGTAACAGAAGAAAATAGACCAACAGATATTAAACAACTGCAATTTCGCCTTGCATCACCTGAAAAGGTTATGTCTTGGAGTCATGGTGAAGTTAAAAAGCCAGAGACTATTAACTACCGTACACTTAAACCTGAACGTGATGGGCTCTTTTGTGCAAAAATATTTGGACCTGTAAGAGATTACGAATGTCTTTGTGGAAAGTACAAAAAGATGCGTTACAAAGGTGTTGTTTGTGAAAAATGTGGTGTTGAAGTAACATCTACTAAAGTTCGTCGTACTCGTATGGGTCACATTGAACTTGTAACACCTGTTGCACATATATGGTATGTAAGTTCATTACCTTCACGTATTGGTACACTTTTAGGTATCAAAATGAAAGACCTTGAACGTGTACTTTATTATGAGGCGTATATTGTTGAATCTGGTGGAGAAGCATATTATGATGCAGAAGCAAAAACTCCAGTACTTCAGTATGATGTTTTAAATGAAGAACAGTACCGTACACTTGTTCAAAGATTTGGTGAATTAGGCTTTAAAGCTCGTATGGGTGGTGAAGTTGTACGTGATTTACTTGAGTCTATAGATTTAGTTGACCTTTTTACTACTTTAAAAGAAGCTATTGGAGAGACAAAATCTGAAGCAAAAAGAAAAACGATTAACAAACGTCTTAAAGTTATTGAGTCTTTCTTAAATAGTGGAAATAACCCAGCTTGGATGATGTTAACTGTTTTACCAGTTCTTCCACCAGATTTACGTCCACTTGTATCACTTGATGGTGGTAAATTTGCTGTTTCAGATGTAAATGACTTATACCGTCGTGTTATTAACCGTAACCAACGTCTTAAGCGTTTAGTAGAACTTGAAGCTCCTGAGATTATTGTTCGTAATGAAAAGCGTATGCTACAAGAGTCTGTAGATGCACTCTTTGATAATGGTCGTCGTGCAAATGCGGTTAAAGGTGCTAACAAACGCCCACTTAAATCTTTAAGTGAAATTATTAAAGGTAAACAAGGACGTTTTCGTCAGAACTTACTTGGTAAACGTGTTGACTTCTCTGGACGTTCTGTAATCGTTGTTGGACCAACTTTACGTATGGATGAGTGTGGATTACCTAAAAAAATGGCTCTTGAATTATTTAAGCCACACTTGATTGCAAAGCTTGAAGATAAAGGTTATGCAACAACAGTGAAAGCTGCGAAGAAAATGATTGAAGAGAAAACAAACGAAGTTTGGGAGTGTCTTGCTGAAATAGTTGATGGTTATCCTGTAATGCTTAATCGTGCACCAACACTTCACAAACTTTCTATTCAAGCGTTCCATCCGAAACTTATTGATGGAAAAGCTATTCAGCTTCATCCATTAGTTTGTGCGGCATTTAATGCCGATTTTGATGGGGATCAGATGGCTGTTCACGTACCTTTATCTTCTGCTGCAATAGCTGAAGCAAAAGTGCTTATGCTTGCTTCTATGAACATTTTACTTCCTGCATCTGGTAAAGCGATTGCTACACCTTCTCAGGATATGGTTCTTGGTATTTACTATATTTCTTTAGAGAAAAATGGTGTAAAAGGTTCTAATAAACTTTTTGCAAATGTGGATGAAGTTAGAATTGCACTTGAGCATGATGCACTTGATATTCATGCAAAAGTTAGAACTCGTGTAGATGGTCGTATTATTCATACTACGGCTGGACGTCTTTTAATTAAAGCTGTTCTACCAAGTTTTGTTCCAGTTGAATTATGGAACAGAGTTATGAAGAAAAAAGCGATTAATGAAGTTGTTGATTACGTTCAAAAACATGGTGGAATTGGTATAACTGCTGGTTTCCTCGACCGTTTAAAAGATTTAGGTTTTAAACATGCAACAGAATCTGGTGTTTCTATCTCTGCAGATGATATTCGTGTTCCAGCGATGAAAGCAGGTAAAATTGCTGAGTCTAAAAACAGAGTTATTGAGATACAAAAACAGTTTGAAGCTGGTCTTTTAACAGAACAAGAACGCTACAATAAAATTATTGACGTTTGGACAGATACAAACAATACACTTGCAGCTGAAATGATGGAACTTGTTCAGACTGATAAAGATGGATTTAACTCTATTCACATGATGGCTGATTCTGGTGCTCGTGGTTCTGCTGCACAAATTCGTCAGCTTGCTGGTATGCGTGGTCTTATGGCTAAACCAAGTGGTGATATCATTGAAACACCAATTACATCAAACTTCAAAGAAGGTCTAAATGTAATTGAGTACTTTATTTCTACTCACGGTGCTAGAAAAGGTCTTGCCGATACAGCTCTTAAAACAGCAAATGCGGGTTATCTTACTCGTAAGCTTGTTGACGTTGCGCAAAATGTTAAAATTGTTGAACATGATTGTCATACACATGAAGGTATTGAAATTTCAGATATATCCGATCAAAATACTCTTATTGAGTCGTTAGAAGACAGACTTGTAGGTCGTGTTTTAGCTGATGATGTTATTGACCCAATATCAAATGAAATTCTTTATGCTGAAGGTACACTTTTAGATGAAGTTAGTGCTAAAGTGATTGCAGAAGCTGGAATTAAAACAGCACATATTAGAACACCTACAACTTGTAAAAGTGAAGATGGTATCTGTGCACTTTGTTATGGTGTGAATCTTGCGACAGGACATATTGTTCGTACTGGTGAAGCTGTCGGTATTGTTGCAGCACAATCAATTGGTGAACCAGGTACACAGCTGACACTTCGTACATTCCACGTTGGGGGGACAGCAAGTTCAACTGCACAAGAGAGACAAGTTGTTGCATCAAAAGAAGGTTTTATTCGTTATTACAACTTAAAAACTTATCAATCTAAAGATGGTAAAAATATTGTTGCAAATAGAAGAAATGCTGCTGTACTTTTAGTTGAACCTAAAATCAAAGCACCATTTGATGGAAAAGTTGCAGTTCAAACTATTCATGATGAAGTTTTAATTAGTGTATCCTCTAAAGATGAAACAGTTCGTTACTCATTACGTAAGAATGAGATTGCTAAACCAAATGAATTAGCGGGTATCAGTGGTCAAATTGAAGGTAAATATTACTTCCCTTATGAAAATGGAAGTCAAGTAACTGCACATGAATCAATAGTAGAAACTATTAAAGATGGCTGGAATGTTCCTTCACGTATACCGTATGCATCAGAACTATTAGTTGAAAATGGTGCACCGGTAACGCAAAAGATATATGCTAAGGAAGAGGGTACTGTAAAATACTTTATCTTAAAAGGTGACTATTTAGAGCGTTTTGAAGGCCTTAAAGAAGGTTATTCAGTTGTTGAAAAAGGTCTTTTTGCTGCTGTAATTGATACTAATAATCGTGAAGCAGTTCGTCACTATATAGCTCGTGGTTCAGTTATCACGGCAAGTGATAATGAGAATGTTGATGCAAAAACAATGATTGCTAAACCATCTTCTGATGAGTCTGTAGTAATAGCTGAGTGGGATCCATATTCTAATCCTATTATTTCTGAGGCTAATGGTGTTGTTCAATACGAGGACATTATTGTAGGTACGACTGCAAGTGAACAGTTAGATGAACTTACAGGTAAAACACGTCTTATGATTAATGACCACATTTCGTCTGATTATAAACCAACTATTGTTCTAGCAACAGAAGATGGTGAAATACTTAGATATGCGATTGAACCTAAATCATCAGTTTTTGTGCGCAATGGTGCTACAGTTAAAATTGCTGATATTATTGCAAAAACGCCAAAAGCACTTCAAAAATCATCAGATATTACAGGGGGTCTTCCTCGTGTATCTGAACTTTTTGAAGGTCGTCGTCCAAAAGCAACAGCATTAATTTCCGAAATTGACGGTACCGTTAGTTTTGGTAAAATGTTACGTGGTAAAGTTAGAATTATGGTAAGTAATAATGAAAATGGTATTTTAAAAGAGTATTTTGTTGATAAATCGCACGAGCCAGTTGTAAATCCTGGTGATTTTGTACATGCTGGTGAGCGTTTAACAACAGGTATTTTATCATCACATGAGCTTCTTAGAATTATGGGTGTAAAAGCACTTTATAACTATTTAGTATCAGAAGTTCAGCAAGTATATCGTTCTCAAGGTGTTAATATTGCGGATAAACATATTGAGGTTATATTTACTCAAATGTTAAGACAAGTAAAAATTATCAAATCTGGAGATACGAAGTTTATTGAAGGTGATTTGATTTCTAAAGCAAAATTTGCTGCAGAGAATGAAAAAATTATTCGTCTTGGTGGTCGTCCAGCTATTGCAGAACCATTCCTTGTTGGTATTACGCGTGCTGCCGTATCTGCAGATAGTATTATTTCAGCTGCATCATTCCAAGATACAACTAAAGTATTAACAGAAGCGGCAGTATCAGCAAAAGTTGATAATCTTGACAACTTAAAAGAAAATGTTATTATTGGTCGTACTATTCCTGTTGGAACTGGTATTTATAAAGATCAAGAAATAATGTTTGTCACAGAAGAGAAGTAATACTTTCTCTTTTTATAAACTAAGTGGGTATAAATCTACTTAGTTTCCTTTCTTTCTCTTAATATTCACTTAAAATAAGCTAACTTTAATTACAATTTATGTACTATCACGTGTCTATAATTCTCTGGAAAATATAAGAGAATTACATTCTACTGGAAAAATTAAGTAAAAAGGAATTGTATGCCTACAATCAATCAATTGATTCGTAATGAGCGTAAACGTGTGATTAAAAAATCGAAATCACCAGCGCTTGTTGCATGTCCACAGCGTCGTGGTGTTTGTACACGTGTTTATACGACAACACCTAAAAAACCTAACTCGGCTTTAAGAAAAGTCGCAAAAGTTAGATTAACTTCTGGTTTTGAAGTTATTTCATATATTGGTGGTGAAGGTCACAACCTTCAAGAGCACTCAATCGTACTTGTACGTGGTGGTCGTATTAAAGATTTACCTGGTGTGAAGTATCACATCGTTCGTGGTGCATTAGATACTGCTGGTGTTGCTAACCGTACTGTTGCTCGTTCTAAATATGGAACGAAACGTCCTAAAAAGTAATATATTACTTTTTTTAATAAAATAGTTCAATAGCTACAGGATTAATTTTTAGTGATTAATTTTGAGTAAATTTGAAAAAATTGAAGAATAAGGAAATTCTATGAGAAGAAGAACAGCCCCTACTCGTCAAGTTATGCCAGATCCTGTTTATGGAAGCAAAATTTTGACGAAATTTATAAATAAAGTTATGTATGATGGTAAAAAATCTATAGCTGAAAAAATCATGTACAGTGCAATGGATATTATTGCTTCACGTGGTGAAAAATCAGGTATAGATACATTTAATGAAGCTATTGAAAACGTTAAACCTGTTATTGAAGTAAAAAGTCGCCGTGTTGGTGGTGCAACTTATCAAGTTCCAGTAGAAGTACGCCCAGTACGTCAACAATCTTTAGCTATTCGTTGGTTAATAGATGCTGCACGTAAAAGAAATGAAAGAACAATGGCTGAGAGATTAGCTAATGAATTTATGGATGCAGCTTCTGATAAAGGTGCTGCATTTAAGAAAAAAGAAGATACTTACAGAATGGCTGAAGCAAATAAAGCATTTGCTCACTATCGTTGGTAATCTTTAAGTAATAAAGTTGGAGTACCCTAATCTTAATGATTGGGTGTTACTCTAATGACCTCTTTTATAAGTAATTTTTCAAATGTTTATAAAAGAGGTCTAACTCTCTAAAATAAATTTTTTTAAGGCATTGACACAATGGCAAGATCACATAAACTAGAAGACGTAAGAAATATCGGTATTGCTGCGCACATTGATGCGGGTAAAACGACAACTACAGAAAGAATTTTATTCTATACAGGTGTTGAACATAAAATAGGTGAGGTACATGATGGTGCTGCAACTATGGACTGGATGGAACAAGAACAAGAGCGTGGTATTACAATTACTTCTGCTGCAACAACTTGTGAATGGTTAGGAAAACAGATTAATATTATTGACACTCCGGGTCACGTTGACTTTACTATTGAAGTTGAGCGTTCTATGCGTGTACTTGATGGTGCTGTGTCAGTATTTTGTGCAGTTGGTGGTGTCCAACCTCAATCAGAGACTGTTTGGAGACAACGTAATCGTTATAAAGTTCCATCAATTGTTTTTGTTAACAAAATGGATAGAACAGGTGCAGACTTTTACGAAGTTGAACGTCAAATTCGTGATCGTTTAAAAGGTAATCCAGTGCCAATTCAATTACCAATTGGTGCTGAAGAGAACTTTGAAGGTGTTATTGATTTAGTAAAAATGAATGCTATCGTTTGGGATAAAGATGCTGCAATGGGTTCAAATTACCACGAAGAGCCAATTCCAGCTGATTTACAAGACAAAGCAGATGAGTATAGAGAAAAAATGCTTGAGTCACTTGCTGAAGTTGAAGGTAATGATGATTTTGCTGAAAAGTTCTTAGAAGGTGAAGAAATCACTAATGAAGAGATTGTAGCTGCTATTAAAGCTGCAACTATTGGTATGGCAATCGTTCCAATGCTTCCAGGTACTGCATTTAAAAACAAAGGTGTTCAAACTCTACTTGACGCTGTTGTTGCTTACTTACCTTCTCCAGTTGAAGCTCCTGCGATTATGGGTACTTTAATGGATGATGAAGAAGTAGAAGTTGCAGTTCCATCAACTGATGATGGTGATTTTGCAGCACTTGCTTTCAAAATTATGACTGACCCATTTGTTGGTGTATTAACATTTATTCGTGTATACCGTGGTTCATTAGAAGCTGGTTCAT
Organism: Sulfurimonas sp.; assembly: GCA_041595535.1. Taxonomy (GTDB): domain Bacteria; phylum Campylobacterota; class Campylobacteria; order Campylobacterales; family Sulfurimonadaceae; genus Sulfurimonas. Next base: position 15,923 of record JBFHKA010000032.1, read on the forward strand.
TTGTTCACAACTCTACAAAAGATAAAAAAGAGAGAATTGGACGTATCGTTAAGATGCATGCTATTAAACGTGAAGAGATTAAAGAGATTTATGCAGGTGAAATCGGTGCAGTTGTTGGTCTTAAATCAACTACTACAGGTGATACATTATGTACAGGGGCTAATCCAGTTATCCTCGAGAGAATGGATTTCCCAGAGCCAGTTATCTCTGTTGCTGTTGAGCCAAAAACTAAAGCTGACCAAGAAAAAATGGGTCTTGCATTAGGTAAGCTTGCAGCTGAAGATCCATCTTTTAGAGTACATACAGATGAAGAAACGGGACAAACTATTATTTCAGGTATGGGTGAGTTACACCTTGAGATTCTTGTTGATCGTATGAAACGTGAGTTTAAAGTAGAAGCTGAAGTTGGTGCTCCACAAGTTTCTTACCGTGAATCAATTAAACTTGAAGTTAATCAAGAGTATAAATATGCTAAACAATCAGGTGGTCGTGGTCAGTTTGGACACGTATTCCTTACTGTTAAGCCAGGTGAGCCAGATACAGGTTTTGTATTTCATAATGAAATTAAAGGTGGAACAGTTCCTAAAGAGTATATCCCAGCTGTACAAAAAGGTTGTGAGGAAGCTATGCAAAATGGTGTTCTTGCAGGATACCCAATGGAAGATGTTGATGTAACACTTTATGATGGTTCATACCACGATGTTGACTCGAATGAGATGGCGTTTAAACTTGCTGCATCTATGGGTTTCAAAGAGGCTTGTCGTAAAGCACAACCTTCAATCTTGGAGCCAATGATGAAAGTTGAAGTTGAAGTTCCTGAAGATTTCATGGGTGACGTAATCGGTGACCTTAACCGTCGTCGTGGACAAGTTAACAACATGGGTGACCGTGCTGGTAACAAAATTGTTGATGCATATGTTCCACTTGCTGAGATGTTTGGTTATTCAACTGACCTTCGTTCTGCAACGCAAGGGCGTGCTACATACGCTATGGAATTTCACCATTACGAAGAGGTTCCAAGAAACGTATCTGAAGAAATTCAGAAAAAACGTAACGGCTAATTTTTTTCTCTACAAAGGACCTTCACAGACGTGAAGGTCCTCCCTCTTATTTTATTTTCAAAAAATTCTTTATATACTTTATCATATCTTAAAAATTAGATATAATGCCAAAACAAATATATAGGGGTATTTTACAATGAAGGTATTTTTTACATTTTTCTTTTTAACGGCACTACTCTTCGCAAAAAATCCGGCTATTTATGCTGCATTAGGTGATGTAATTTATGATAATGTTGGGAAAGTTGAAAAACTAAAAGATTCTAGTACGTATGCTCCTTATGTAAAAGAAATAGAAAAATATGTAGGAGATGTACAAAAAGCTAAAGAAAATGGACTTTTACTTGAACTCTCAGAAGCTCCTATCACAAAGAAAGAGTATCTTAATACACTTAGAAAACTTTCCAAAACGAATGATTATTTTATGAGAAGCGCAAACGCAAATTATGTGGCTTCTATGCGAGATAATAATTTTACTTTATTTTCAGATATGATTAATAGTGGCATTATTGATACACAAGAACATAAACAAGAGATAATTGACTATTATTTTCAACATTCTGATGATATAAATGCAACTGGAGTCATTCAGAACTATTTAGATGAAGATGCTAAGCTAAAAGAAAAAAGAGATGCTTTATCAAAACATTATAAATCAAAGAAAATGTTGGAACAAGAGAAGATTGATAGAATAAGAGAAAATGATAAGTCAGAACAAGAACGATTAGAGAAACAACTTCAAGAAGAAGTGAAAAAGAAAAAGTTAGAAATTCGCGAGTATCAAAAGAAAGAACTTACAAATTAGACCATATATAGTGCTCATCTAAATTTGGTCTTCCTTGAAGTGTAAGATAGGGTTTATAGTTACTTTTATAAGAAAGCGAAGGGCACTCTTTGACATAGTATCCAAGGTATATCCATTTTTTATCAGAATTCTTAGCTAATTGTATCTGGTTATAAAGTGAAAATTTACCTAGTGAAAGATATGCAAAATCTGGGTTGTAGTAAAAGTATATTGCAGATATTCCATCATGCAAAATGTCTATTAAATCAACTGCTATAAGTTCTTCATTCATAAAATACAAAATTTCATAACCAAAATCTTCATGTCCAACTACAAAAGAGTTATAGTAATGCTCAGCAGTTGTTTCATTATAATCCCACTCTTTTTTTTGATGCATATATAAATGATACTTTTCAAATAGAGTTAAATGTGATTTTGTAAGTGATGGTCGTTGTATATAAACTTTAATCTCTTGAGCTTTTTTCATTACACGACGTGCTGATTTTGAAAAGGTATAGTTTTCTATATCTATTTTGATACTTTGACACTCTAAACACTCTGCACAGATTGGTCTAAAGTACATTTTACCAAATCTTCTAAATCCTCTCTCCATTAATTCTTGTGAATACTGAGTGGAGCATTTTTCTATAATTTTATAGTGAGTGGTTTGTTGTAAGCCACTTAAATAGGAACATTTTTCATTGAGGGAAAATTCTTTAAGTATATTCATACCATGATTTTGACATAATTTGTCTGATAAAAAGTAAATATACTCATTAGAATTTAGGACATAAATTTGGATTTTTTTATAAAACATCAAAAAATTATATTTAGAAGTATTGGAGCAGTAATGCTTTTAGTTGGTTTTGTTGTTCACTTTTGGATGACACCCGAAAAAGGCTTGACAAAAAGTGAGCTTGCAGCAGCAAATGTTGCAAGAATGGAGGCAAGTGTAAGTGGAAATGCCGCCTCAAGTGCGCAAGTGCAAAAATCAAGTGGTACACATATTATGAAAGCATTTGAAGAACAACAGCGAAAGCAAATGCAATATTTTACTATAATAGTAATGATTTTAGGCGTAGGTGCACTTGGGTATAGCTTTATTAAAAAGGAAGATTCACAAGCTTAACTTCTATTGTTAGCTATAAGAACATCCTCTATCATTTTGTCTATATCTCCATCAAGTATGGCAGAGACATTGGAATAAGCAATATTACTACGTGTGTCTTTGACTTGCTGGTAAGGTTGCATAACATAAGAGCGAATTTGATGTCCCCAGCCTATTTCGCTCTTAGGAATACCATCTTCTTTCGCCTTTTGTGCTTCTAGTTCAAGCTCGTAAAGACGAGATTTAAGCATCTTCATAGCGGTTGCTTTATTTTTATGTTGACTTCTGTCATTTTGACACTGCACAACCACACCTGTAGCAATATGTGTAAGTCGTATAGCAGATTCAGTTTTATTTACATGTTGCCCACCAGCACCACTTGCACGATACGTGTCAACACGTATGTCTTTATCTTCGATAACTATATCAATATCATCATCAACTTCAGGCGAAACCATTACAGAACTAAATGAAGTATGACGTTTTGCATTAGAATCAAATGGAGATATACGAACGAGTCTGTGTATACCATTTTCTACTTTGAGATAACCATAAGCATTTTCACCTTTGATTAATATAGAGACATCTTTAATCCCAGCCTCTTCACCTGATTGATAATCGAGCACTTCAACAGAAAAACCTCGTATTTCAGCCCAGCGTTTGTACATGCGTAAAAGTATCTCAGCCCAGTCTTGTGACTCTGTTCCTCCAGCACCAGGGTGAATACTCATAATAGCATTATTCCCATCACTCTCACCACTAAGAAGCACTTCTATTTCCATAGTACGTATTTGATCTTCTAGTTTAGGTGCTTCGGCGTAAAGAGCTTCTAAAGATTCTTCATCACTCTCTTCTTGTGCCATTTCATAAAGCTCTACAGCATCACTTACAGCATCATTGGCAACATTAAACTTTTCTAATTTTCTCTGACATTGTGTTTTTTCTTTTTGTATTTTTGCTGCATTTGTGGCATCATTCCAAAAATCTTGCTCGTTTTCTAGAGTTTGGATCTCTTGGAGTCTAGCAGTTAATTTTTCTGGTTCAACAACTCCTTTAATATTTTTAATTTTAATTTTAATATGTTTTAGAAGTTCTTTGTATTCATAATTGTCCATATAATTGTTCCATTTGTGTATAATTGCGATTATATTATATCGGGACTTAAAATGAAGATAATTTCCAATCCATTGGAGTTGCAAGAGTATTTGCAAACTCAAAATAGAACTATCGGTTTTGTACCTACTATGGGTGCACTCCATGATGGTCATATAAAGCTTATTAAGACTGCACGTGCAGAAAACGAGATAGTCGTTGTCTCTATCTTTTTAAATCCTACGCAGTTTCTAAAAGGGGAAGATTTAGAAAATTATCCCAAAAAAGATGAAGCAGATAAAAAAATATGCCAACTTGCAAACGTAGATATACTTTTTTTGCCAGCAGTAGAGAGTATGTATATGCAAGATGAAGTAGCACTTTTAGCTCCAAAAATAAGAGGCTATATATTAGAAGGGCAAACTAGACCTGGGCATTTCAATGGAGTGCTGACTGTTGTTATGAAACTTTTAAACCTTGTCTCTCCAACAAAAGTCTACTTTGGTAAAAAAGATGCACAGCAACTTCATCTTATAACTCTAATGGTAAAGCAGTTATTTATGTCTGTAGAGATAGTAGCAGTAGATACGGTACGCGCAAGTGATGGTTTAGCAATGAGCAGTAGAAATGCATACCTAAGTAAACAAGAGAGAGAAGAAGCACTTAAAATTCCTAAATCTTTACACGAAGCATCTAAGCTTGTAAGCAAAAAAGTTTTTGGCACAGAGCAAATTCAAAAAAGTATGCGAGAGATTTTAGCGCCATTGGAAATAGGTTATGTAGCTATTTTAAATAGAGAGTTTGAAAATATTCAAGAGATTGAGATAGGAAATAGCATTATTTTAGTTGAAGTTCTCGTTGGAGAGACACGACTACTGGACAACATCTGGCTTTGATGTAGGTGTCAAATATCCCTCTTCAATCAAAATATCTACAGCTTTTTTAAAAACAGGTGCTGAAGTTTGTGAAGCAAATTGGCTCTTTTTGGGTTTTATGACGATAACACCAATGGTATATTTGCGTGTTTCATCATTTGCAAATCCCATAAAAGCTGTATTATATTTATTAACATACAAGCCCTTTTCAACAATATGTGCAGTTCCTGTCTTACCTCCAACTTCTAAGCCTGGAGTTATAGCTTTTGTTCCCGTTCCCTCATTTACAGTTTTGATGAGAATCTTTTTCATTCTTTGTGCTGTTGAACTTTGGATGACTTGAGGTTGCTCTTCATAAGGTATGAGCGTTTCAACCCCATGTTCATCAATAATACTATGGAGAAGTTTTGGTGAAACTAATCTTCCATTGTTGTTAAAAGCACTGTAAGCACGAAGAAGTTGCATAAGATTTGCTTTCATCCCATAACCATAGGAGCAAGTTGCTTTATAAATTTCATTTTCAAGTCTTTTACTACTAGGGACTGAACCACGTTTTTCATAGATTAGATCAGGCATAGATTTGCTTGAAAATCCAAAATGTTTAAGTCCTTCATGAAACTCATAGCCAGAGAGTTTTTGAGCAAGCTGTGCTATACCGATATTTGAAGAGTAAACAATGACGTTTTCTGCAGAGAGCCAATCAAATTTATGCTCATCCGTAATCACTTTTCTGCCGATTTTAAATCTTCCATTGTGCCCATTAACCAGATCATAAGGGTTGACGAGTTTTTTCTCTAAAAGAAGAGAAAATGTTATAGGTTTTATAACACTTCCCGGCTCAAAACTATACTCAATCATCCCACTATTTAAAGAGGGATAATCACTACGCTGTATATCTTTTGGAAGAAAACGATTAGAGCTAGCCATAGTGAGTATATCGCCTTTACTTGCATTCATGATAGTAAGCATAATTTGCTTTGCTTCAAGCTCTTCTTTCATTGTATCAAGCATTCGTTCCATCTTTATTTGCAAAGCGACAGGAATAGTGATTTTAATATTGAGCCCATTAATTTTTTGTTTAGTAAAGCTATCTCGGTTAAGGATAATATAGCTATTTACATCACGTTTGCCTCTGCTCAGACTGTTTTGTCTTGCACCAAGTTCACTATCAAAACGTTTTTCAAGACCTTTAACACCTTTAAGATAGGTATAGCCTTCGTCTTCTAATTTATGTGGATAACCCAAAATAGGAGTGAGTAGATTACCATAAGGATACTCTCTACTCTCACCACTTTCAATAATGCTAAGTCCGTGAACAGAGCGAATACCTGATGTTTCATCTTTGAGTTCCATAAAAACTTTAAAGCGTCTAAGCTCTTGGGCAAGTTTTTGAAGATAGTGTGCTTGGATTTGAGGAATGTTATAGCTTAGTACTACGGTGCCTTTACCTTTAGCAAGTCGTTTTTTTATCTCTGCTGTGTTAATTCCAGAATAGATGCTAAAGAGTTCTATAAATAGTTCTTTTTTTTGAGGGTCAATGTAGCGTTTGTCTACAACTGCTTTGTAGAGTTTTTTTGTTGTTGCAAGGTGAAAACCATCCGCACTAATAATGCTTCCTCTGTGTGCACGAGACTCTTGTGTTTCATAGATGGAAGGTACATGCCTCTCGTTGAGAACACTCATCAGCATAACAGATAAAAATATGAGGAATCCTACTCCTATGAGCACATAAAGTAGGAGTATTTTTTTGCTTTTATTTCGGTTTATCATATAAGAGAGGTTATAGTTGTGTTCTACCTATCTCTTTGTAGGCACTCAGTGCTTTGTTTCTAATCTCAAGCATAAGCTTCATACTTGTTTCAGCTTTTCCAATGGCAAGTGCGGCTTGATGTAAATCTTTTACTTGTCCAGTTGCAAGGTCAGAGATAGCTTGTTCACTATCAACTTGGAGTTCATTTACTTCATTCAGAGCAGATTTAAGATGGCTTGCAAAGGCATCACCACCACTAGAAGCTATTTTGTCTTTTTGTTTTAGTAAGTCAGTCGTTGAGATACCTGCTACACTGTTTACGTTACTCATAGTCTACTCCTTTTTTAATTTTACTGTAGTAAAGATATCGCAGAATTTGCCATATCTTTTGCACTTTGAAATGCAGAAACATTTGCTTGGTATGAGCGTGTTGCTTCAACTAAATCGGCCATTTCGACGACAGGATTAATATTTGGATACGCGACATAGCCATTTGCATCTGCATCTGGATGGTTTGGTTCAAATTTCATATTTGGTTTTGAATCATCACGTGATATTTTATCAACAACCACACTCATTATAGCAGGATTTACTTTATTGCCAAGTAAACCTTCATTAAGCGGGTCTTCATATTTTGCACTTTGAGTTGACTCTTGGAGTGCTTTATTGTAGTAATCATTAAAGTCCACAGCTTTAAAAACTACCTCTTTACGTCTATAGGGTCCACCCTCTTCAGTACGTGTGGTTTGTGCGTTGGCAATATTTGAAGAGATAGTGTTCACACGTACTCTTTGTGCGCTTAAGCCATAACCGCTAATATCAAAACTGTTTAAAAAATTACTCATCTTAGCTTACCTTTTGTGATGCTTCAATCACACTTTTAAAAATTGCACTATCTTTTTTATTTGCTTGTATAAGGGCGTTATACATGATGGAGTTTTTACTCATTTCAGTTGTTTCTACGTCTATGTCAACACTATTTCCATCGTTACGTGCCATATGCCCATCTCTATAGTAAAGAGTAGGTTTCGTGTTTTGTGATTGGCTTTGAAGTGCAATGTGTTTCGCATCTGTTTGTGCTAGTTTAAGCTCTGTATTGTTGCTTTTCATAAGCTCTTCACTTTTTGCACGTAACGTATCTTCAAAGCTAATATCTCTTGGTTTATAAAAAGGAGTATCTGCATTTGCAATGTTAGAAGCTATCATATCTTGACGTGCTGCACGATAATTAAGCGCATCTGCTATAAGTGAATGCGTACGTGAGATTTGAATACTCATAATAACTCCTTTTGCTTTTGTAAGTTATTTGTACACAAGCAAAAAGGATTCCAAAATGAATATATGTAGTTTAAGTAAAGTTTAATGAAAGTAGTATCATAATGTTTTTAAGGTTACTAGTGTAATCCAAATTTTTTATATACAAGGAGTTCTTATGAAAAGAGCTGGTTTTACAATGATCGAATTGATCTTCGTTATCGTTATTTTAGGTATTTTAAGTGCTGTTGCACTTCCAAAATTTATTGGTGTTTCTGAACAAGCTCAAGCTGGTAAGTGTCAGGCTTTTATTGGAACTTTAAATCGTACTGTTCTTCCTGCAATGTGGTCTGACATGGTTCTAAATGGTGAAACAGTTGCTGTGGCATTTACTGGCCCAAGATTAGCTGCTCAAATTGAAGTACCAGCAGAATGTCGTGATAATGCTACGGATACTGCAGCTCAAGGAGCTGCTAGTTATGCTGCTGCAGTTTCTGGACCAACACCATTCAATGTAGTTATTGGTGCTAGTAATTTTGATGTAAATGGTACATTACCAACTACAACTGAAGCTCCGATTCTTTCTTGGACTAAACGATAGTATATTGCTCGTTCCCACAGTCTCTGTGGGAATACATACAACTCCATAAATTTAAATAAAACTCTCCTTTATAAACAATTAATAAATTTTCAACTATAATCATTAGATATTAAATTATGCTTTAGAGCATGTATACAAGGATAAAATTATGAAAAATAGACAATATAAAAACTCGTTACATAACGCTTTTACTATAATGGAATTAATATTTGTTATCGTCGTTTTAGGAATTTTATCTGCTGTGGCACTTCCAAAATTTAGCTCAACAAAAAACATGGCAGATGTTTCTAAAGCAAGGGCGGATGTATCTGCTATTCGCTCTGCTATTATGTCTGAGAGACAGAGTCAGCTTATAAAAGGTGTAAATATATATATTCCAGCATTAAGTGATAATGCAACAACACTTTTTACGGGTGATGGTACTAGAACACTTTTAACCTATGGTATAGTTGCTGGAACAACAGATGGAAAATGGGAAGCTACAGATGGAACATATAAAAAATATTACTTTCATACAAATGGAGTAAGTGTATTATTTACCTATAATAGTACTACAGGTCTTTTCACATGCGATAGAACCAATGGTACTTACGGAACACTTTGTAAAAAAATTATAGATTAATTGAACTACTATCTCCTCTCTATCATAGGCTCACCTCTTGGTGAGTTCTCTTACCAATCCTCACAAAACATTGACATAGGTACGAAGGTAATTGTATCTTTTAACAACAGAGTCAAAGAGGGAGTAGTTCTCGCCTCAAATGAAAAACCTGCATTTGAGACAAATGAGATAATAGAAATTACACCGTTTATATATAGTAACAAACAGATTTTACTTGCTAAGTTTATCTCTTCTTATTATATCTGTTCTTTAGGTGAGGCATTTTCTTTGATGTTGGCTTATGGTGCTGATATGCATTCCTACGCAGAGCATGGGAACGAGAAATCTTCTATCATCCTTTCAGAAAAACAAACAAAAGCATTAGCGTTTCTCAAACAACATAAAGTCTCGCTTCTTTTTGGTGATACAGGAAGTGGAAAAACTGAAATATATATGAAATGGTTTGAAGAGATGATGCATGAGGAAAAACGCAGTATCTTTTTGATGCCAGAGATTTCACTCACGCCTCAAATGAGTACACGCTTAGAGAAACATTTTGGAGAGCGTGTAGTGATGTGGCACTCAAAACTCACTCCAAAGCAGAAAAAAATTGCCCTAGAGAAGATATATGATGGTTCTGCTACTATCATTGCGGGTCCACGTTCAGCTCTTTTTTTACCCATAAAAGATTTGGGGCTTATAGTAGTAGATGAAGAGCACGATGATAGTTATAAGTCCTCTTCTCGTCCACGTTACAATGCGCGTGACATTGCTATATATATGGGACAATTGTATGGTGCTTCAGTTGTGCTTGGAAGTGCAACACCTTCGCTGACATCGTATGTAAAGTTTCCTCACACACGACTCAAAGGTGGATACTTTAACTCTAAAAAAGAGTTTATATATGAAAGATCTGCTGAGAGACTCTCACCTCTTATAGTGGAACATCTTGGAAAAATAGTAGAGAAAAAAGAGCAAGCCATACTTTTTTTACCAACACGTGCAAATTTTAAGTATCTTATTTGTGCTGATTGTGGACATACATACGAGTGCGTTTTTTGTAGTGTGGGAATGAGTGTGCATCAGCACTCACGAGCGATGAAGTGCCATTATTGTAATTTTACACAGGCAATTCCTCAAGTCTGTTCAGAGTGCAGTAGTCCAAACCTCACAAGTTCACGTTTGGGAACGGCAGAAGCAGTGAAAAATATAGCAGAAATTTTTCCGCACGTAAGGGTTGAACAATTTGATCGTGATGTGATTACAACCGCCTCAAAACTCAAAAAAGCACTCAAGCGTTTTAACGATAGAGAGAGTGATATTTTAGTTGGAACGCAGATGTTAAGCAAAGGACATGACTATCATGGAGTGACTTTAGCTGTTGTTCTTGGAATGGATAATATGCTCAATATGAGCGACTTCCGTGCACGTGAAAAAGCACTTGCCTCACTCATACAAGTAGCTGGAAGAAGTGGACGAGCTGAAGATGCTAAAGTACTTATACAGAGTTTTAATGAGGAATTTTTCAAAGCATACATAGAACGTTATGAAGATTTTTTAGAGAGTGAAAAAGAGTTTCGTGTTGATTTGTATCCACCTTATAAACGCTTATGTCGCATACTTTTTTCAGATAAAAATGGAGCAAAAGCACAAGAGCAAATGAGAAAAATGCACGACTCTCTGAGTAACTATGAAAATGTAGAAATAGTTGGTTCAGGCAAGTGTGCAATAGAAAAAGTTGCAAACAAATATCGCTTCGAAATACTGTTACGTGCGAATAAAAGTACGGACCTAATTAAGGCTATAAAGGCTTGTAGAGTGGCATTAGCAGAGATAGACATGGACCCAATCGAATTTGGTTAAAAAACTTAAAATCTTCATGTAACTTCGTCGTTACTCACGCGTCATATACTAGAGTATACTTCCTTATTCGTGCCTAGAACTTACATAAATCTTTTGAGTTTTCCGTTTTATTGTCAAAAAACCAGTAAAACGCCATTAGCATCCCCGGTGTTTTTTGATAACGCTCATCAAACATAAACTCTTTTGCTTCTTTTGTAGGAATATAGATGACTTCTATATGCTCCTCCATAAGTCCACCACCTTCACTTACTTGCATCTCTTGAGATAGCTCTGCATAGTAGAGAGTTTGTGAAGCACCAGAGATACCAACACTTGTAAAAAAAGTGCTTATCTTGTGTAAATTCTCAACTGGTACATCATATCCGCACTCTTCAAGAATTTCCTCTTTGGCAATTTGCTCTTTACTTACATCTTTGTCTACGATGCCCGCACACAATTCATACATCATGCCATTTATTTTGTTTGTATTTAAAACAGGAGGACGAAACTGTTTGACAACTACAAAAGCATCTTTTTCTTTATGCCAGAGTAAAATACTTACACTGTCATGGCTAATGACTGCTTCCCAGACTCTTGACTGATTTTTTATTTTGTAGTGAATCTCTATGGGTTTTATAAAAGATGGATTTTTTAGCTCTTTAATAGAGTCTATTTTACCCATTGTTCGTTCCATTTACATCTAGTAGGTGTATATAGCATTTACTTTGAAGTGGCGGTTTTTTGATGTAAGGTGTTTCATTTTTTAGATGAAGATTCACACTTTCATCATAATTCTTTTTAAGTTGTAAAAAGGCTTTGTACTCTTTACCTTGAAGTTTTTTAGTGGTCACTTGAACGACACTTAATGGGTTAATAGCAAGGCCTCTTTTTCTAAGCTCAAAATGTAGATGTGGTCCAGTGGAACGTCCTGTACTTCCAACATAACCAATAGTTTGTCCTTTTTTGACACGTAAGCCTCTTTTTATACCATTACGAAATGATTTCATATGTGCATACCGTGTTTCATATCCATCTGCATGGCGGATTTTTACAAGGTTTCCATAGGTGCCAAGA
>JBFHKA010000033.1:0-27961 GCA_041595535.1 Sulfurimonas sp.
AGTTGCGAAGGGAATATGTTTGTTACGTGCATAAATTAAATCGGAATGAATCTCATCACTAAAGACTACTATCTCGTGCTCTAAACAAACGTCTAAAATAGCTTCAAGTTCTTCTTGTTTCCAAACTCTTCCAACTGGATTGTGAGGGGAGCAGAGTAAAAGTAGCTTTGTATTTTTATCTATCTTCTTTTTTAAATCTTCTATATCAAAACTATACCTACCATCTTCATCACGCTTGAGTGGATTTTTCACTAACTTTCTCTCAAGATTTACAACACTATAAAAAAATGGAGGGTAGACTGGAGTTTGTACTATAACACCCTCGCCTTTTTCTGTAAACGCTTCAATCGCTACACACATAGAAGCTACAACCGAGTGAGAGTGAAACATAGCTTCTCGCTCAAATGTAAAATCATGCTCTCTTTGCATCCACTCTCGTTGTGCATCAAAGGCAGAAGCGGGGACATCTTCATACCCAACAATAGGATGTTTAAGTCTCTTTTGAACTGCATCTAAGACAAAATCAGGCGTATTTATGTCCATGTCTGCCACCCAAACTGGTTCTACATCTGTAGTTCCAAAAAGCGTTTCTCGTAGCGTGTATTTTTCCGCATTTGTCTCTTCTCTGTTGGCTGCAGTAGAAAAATCATAACTCACTTTTTTCTCCATACACTTAGCTCTGAAATAGTATGCTGATACTTTCTTGCACTCTCTTGTATAACAAACTCTATATCTTCTTTATGAATAAGCTCAAATTTTTCACCCAAAATAGTTTGGAGCGTCTCTATAGTTTTGACCTCTTTTGCATTCTCATCATAAAAGCCACCAAGCCAAAGCTCTTTTTTTGTAGAGCTCTCTTGCCAAGTATAAGGAGACGTGACAACTAAAATTCCATCTTCATTTAGACGTGCATCTACTGTCTCTAAAAAAAGTTTTGGGTTGTAGAGTCTATCTATAAGATTTGTTGCCATGATTAAGTCATACATTGTAAAATTTGGCTTGAGATTACACGCATCACCCTGCCAAAAAGAGACTTTTTCTTTTACATTTTCATACCCTAACTCTTCTATGGTAACTTTTTTATTTTCTACTATATCACCCTCTTGTTTTACACTAAATGCTATATATCCTTCCTCTTTAAGCTTAACACCCATTTGCACAAAACGTGCAGAGAAGTCAATGCCCTCTACCGCATCAAAAGTTTTGGCTAACTCATAACTTGCGCGTCCTGTTGCACACCCTAAATCAAGCGCTTTTGTTTTGTTAATCGCAAATTTTGATGCTACTCTTGCTGTAGCTATAGCAAAATTTTCAACTCCAAAATGCGTTGCACCATACTGAAATTCACAGTACTGCGAAACTAACTCATCACTCTCATATATATCTCGTGCTTCTTTGTCTTTTTGATTAGATATAACATAACGAAAACCAGCATTTTGATAAAAATGTTTACGAAAAGCATACCGTGAATGTTTTGTTATGAGATTTCCACTACTCGCCCAAGAGGAACCAAGTATAAGTGCATGTTTTTCATCAAAAGTCGGTACACTAAAATCATCATACGCCTCATGTACTGCGAAGCCTTCAAAAGGTCGTATTGGTGTACGGCTCCACTGCCAAACATTTCCTACTACATCATACATCTCGTGAAATGCAAACTCATTGACAGGACAAGAACTCGCATAATGATAAAAGTTCAAGTTTGCTCTACTCTCGTGAAAATTTGGAATATCTTCAAGACCTGCATACGCATAGATTGCGCCATATTCTGCTTCGCTAGGAAGTTGATACTCCACACCATCTTTTGCACTCTTATATCTACAAAAAGCTTCTGCTTCGAGTGCATTGACATCCACTGGCCAATCCAGTGGCATGGCTATTTCAGAGGCGAGTGTTCTGTATCTATATACACCCGCACGTAACACCCAAAAAGTTGGATGTGTAGCACCACTGATTTGTAAGAACTTTTTACCCTCTTCATCCCAAAACTCACTCTTTGTATACCCACCAGCATTGACAAATTCCATAAATTCGCCATTACTCACTAAGTATTTTGAAGCCTTAAACGCCTGAAGTTTCTCACTGTATTTTCCATACTCGTTATCCCAGCCATAGAGCTTATGAGAGCTATCTACACCTAGATGCACTTCTGTTACGTGCAATTGTATCATCTCATTTTTAGGAGCAATACCACTCACTTGACAACGTGGAAAATAAACAGACTCTTTTACAAACTCTAGTGGCATCTGCCTATGTAAAACTAGTGAAGTCTCTATATGAATTCTCTCATGTTCTATACCCATTAATAGTATCCACATTGGAGAGTCTTGTGTTATTGGCAAAGTTAGTGGAAGTGTACGAATAAGCCCATCCACCAACTCTTTAACTTTAGCTCTGTACTCTCTTACTTCACTTACTTCTGGCCATTTGTACTTAGAAACTTCCATCTCATCCCATGCCATCTCATCTACGCCAACAGCAAAAATAGATTCAAACTCTGGGTTTACTCTTTGATCTATTATCTTCATTAATATAAGTTTATTAATAAAAAATGTTGCAGTATGTCCAAAATAAAATATCATTGGATGTCGTGTAGGTTCCGACTTTTTATAAAAAACCGCATCCTCTTTTAATACATCAAATACCTTCTCAAAAAGTTCGTATGTATTATGAAAATAGTCTCTAATCTCTTCTCGTTTATCCTTAACACTCTTGCCATCAAGCGAAATAGAATATTTACTTAATTTACTCAAAACATATACCTTTAGATTTGCTATAATGATTATATGAAAATTACTCCTAGTAAATTATTAAACAACTATTTGCAACTTACACAAGGCTTTACAACTAAGCAAAGTGGCAATCTTGCCTTTCACGTACATGATGATGTTGAGTCTGTGCTTCATAACCATAAGAGACTCGCAGAGTCTCTTGGCTACGATACAAGAACACTTGTTCATATGAAGCAAATTCACTCAAATAGTGTCCATAAAGTAGAAGATACAGACACTTTTGAAAACCCTCCTACCTGTGATGCCCTCATTACAAATAGAGTAAACACGCCCCTTATGGTGATGGTGGCAGATTGTTCTCCTATTCTTTTTTATGATGATGTTAAAAAAGTTATAGCAGTTGCACATGCTGGACGTGCAGGTGCTTTTACAAATATTATTGCCAATGTTATAGAGAGTTTTAGAGTAGACTTCAACTCCAACGTTGCAGATATATCTGCGAGTATTGGTCCAGCAATTGGGAGTTGCTGTTATGAAGTTGGAGCTGAAATATATGATGAAGCTAAAGAGTTAAAACTAGCGTATGCAATTGACAAAAAAGAGAATTCTTACCATCTTGACATCCGAAAAATATTGCATAATCAACTCTTAAATGCTGGCTTATTAGAGCAAAATATTGAAATCTCATCTTTGTGTAATTGTTGTGAGGCTGACACCTACTTCTCTTATAGAGCCCAAAATCAAACGGGTAGGTTTTGCGGACTTTTAATGCTTAGCTAAATCTCATAAAAATAGGTCTGATACGAGCTATCTAACTCAGAGAGTTTTACATTAAATAAAGTTCTAACCTTCTCCTGCATATCACCCCAAAATGCGTCAAGAACACTACTCGAACCAACATTTTCATGTGACGTACAAAGTCTACCTTCCATTGCTTCAATAATCTCTAGCGTATTTATCTCTTGTGCATCTCTTGCAAGTTTATACCCACCATTGACACCTCGAATACTCACAACTAAAGAGTTTTTTTTCAAAGTTGCTAGTATCTGTTCTAAATAGCCATGCGATATTTGTGTCATGGCAGATATCTCTTTTATCTGCATCAGTTTTTCATTTGGAGAGTTATGCAGTGCATGCATAGCTGCAATGGCATATTTACCTTTTGTAGAAATACCAACCATTATACAAAAACTCTTTTATAAAGATGATAGATTTCACAACCTAAACAGTAGCTAAACACCACTTCTAGAAATATACAACTCAGTAAAATTCCACTTAAGATATAAAAGAGCAGTGTTAAATGGACTAAACTCACCAAGAAAATAGTAAGTAAAAAGACAAGCCCAAAAACAGCTGCCAGCTTTTTAGGTGCTGCATCTACTTTCTCAGTTTGTAGCTTCAAAATTGACTTTGTCATTTTTGAGAGAATAAAGAGTAAACTATACTCTTTATTAAAAAAAATCCTAGTGGAAAAGTCGAGAATTAAAAAGAGAATAATCGCACTATTAAGAGTAAACATATATGCTACAAAAAGTAAACCTACATAAAAAGCATTTATTCTTGCGACATTAGAGTCAACTGAGACAAGTGATATTGGGCATGATTTGTTATTCATAAGAAGCCTTCAATAATTTATTTTGTAGCATAGTATTAAATTATCAAATCAAAGTCAAGTAACCTTAGTGATTCACTATGGTATCAGGCCCCTACTTTGTGAGCTAACTGTTCAGGAAGAAGTCCTAAAGACTCCTCTACGAGTTTTGTATGCCCATGTGTGATAAAAGCATCACTATATTCAAAACTTGTCACTTCTACATCTAAAATTTTCTCATCTGCTAAAAATTCTAAAAGTGCTGAACCAACACCACCTATCTTCGCACTATCAGAAAACACAAACCATTTTTTATACTTTTGCGCCATTGCACGTAACATAACTACATCAAGAGGTTTTACAAAACGTAAATCAAGGATACTGACTTCTTCATCAAGAAGTTTTGCAGTCTCATACGCTCGTCCTACACCATTTCCATAGCCAATGAAAAGCTTTTCACTTTCACTCTCTCGTAAGAGTTGTGCTGTGGCTAAAGCAAATGGAATCGACTCGGGTAAATCAGTTTCCACAAATGAACCACGAGGATAACGTAGCGAACATGGATGTGCGTACTCTGTTGCAAATTGCATTGCATGCGCAAAGCTTTTCTCGTCACGTGGGGCAAAAAGTGTCATATTTGGAATTGCACGTAAGAAGCTAATATCAAAAGCACCTTGGTGTGTTTCCCCATCTTCACCAACAATTCCAGCACGATCAAGTGCAAAAACAACAGGCAAATCCATCAAACAAGTATCATGAATTACTTGGTCATAGGCACGTTGTAAAAATGTTGAGTAAATTGTACAAAAAGGTTTAAAGCCCTCTTTTGCAAGAGCTGCCATAGATGTTACTGCGTGTTGTTCCGCAATTGCAACATCCCAAAACCTTGTTGGATATTTCTCAATCAACTCACTCAAACCAGTACCACTTGGCATAGCAGCTGTTACTCCTACAATTTTATCGTTATTTTCACATAAATCTAAGAGAATCTCTGTATAAATTTGTGTAGCACTTTTAGTAGATGATTTTTTAGAAGCATCTCCACTCTCTAAATTGAATGGACCAACTCCATGCCACTTCTCTTCTTGCCCTTCTGCAATCTCATACCCTTTACCTTTTATGGTTTGTGCATGAATAATGACAGGTTTACCCATCTTCTTTGCGGTTTGCATGATTTCTATGAGTTGAGTAAGATTGTGCCCATCTACAGGACCTATATAATTAATGCCCATCTCTTCAAACATAATACCTGGAGTGATGAGCTTAAGCCCCTCTTCCATCCGCTTAGCTATATAGTGCGCACCTTCACCAAAGTTATCTACAAAACTTTCTGTAGTTCTTTTAAAGCGTTGGTAAAATGGAGATGCCATCGCAGAACTCAGCATACGGCTAACAGCTCCAATAGGTTTTGCAATGCTCATCTCATTATCATTTAGAATGATAACCATCGGGTATTTTCTATCGCCTAATTCATTGAGTGCTTCATAAACCATACCCGCAGTCATAGAACCATCTCCTATCATGACAACAGGAATTCGACTCGCTTGCTCACCTTTTAAAGCAATAGCTTTTGCTGCTCCTACACCTAAAGAGATGGAAGTTGAACTATGCCCAGCAACGAAATAGTCATCTTCACTCTCACTAGGTTTTGTGTAACCACAAAGACCATTAAATTGGCGCAATGTATCAAAGACTCCCCATCTCTCTGTAAGGAGTTTATGCGCATAAGATTGATGTGAGACATCAAAAATGAAGGGATCTTTTTTAGAGTCAAAAACTTTGTGCATTGCAACTATAAGCTCTGTTGCACCAAGTGTTGAACTTAAATGTCCACCATTTTTACTTACAACTCTTAAAATTTCTTCCCGAATTTCACCACATAAAGTTTCTAATTCTTCGAGTGTTTTATCTTTAATATTCATTCTTACAACTCATCTAGTGCAGCCTTCTTCACTCTTTCAAATCTTTTATGTATTTGTGCATCCATATTTCCGGCATCACTTATTACAACTACGCCACCTTCACTTATGGCACTATCAGAAACTATATCTACATGAGCCAATGTTCCAAAGTGTTCAGAGAGCGTAGCATGATTTTTTGGATTTACTTTAAGTCTTACTTTTGAAGCACCCTGAAGTTCTTTAATTAACTCATCTGCTAAAACTTTTGCTATCTCATTTGAATTCGTTGAGAGTTCAACTTTAATAACTTCTTTTGCAATATCTATCGCAGCATTCATGAGTTCATTTTTAACACTTGCCAAAGCAGTCTCAAACTCTAAAGCACTCTTTTCTAGCTTTTCAACAGAGGAGGAAAAGAGTTGAAGTGATTCTTTGACATGTACTAAACCATCGTCTGCAGCTTTTGCTATACCTGCTTCAATTCCCTCTGAGAAAGCACTCTCTTTTGCATTTTGAAGTTCAAGTTTAAACTCCTCTTCTTTCTCTTCAAGTTTCATTTGAAGTTTAATGAAGTTAGAAGACATCTCATCTGTTTTTTTCATCAAAGACTCTATGAGAGACTCTTTTGAACTTGTACTTAAGGCACTAGAATCAACATCCGATGCTCTTGCTTTTGGATTATTCTCTGGAGTATACTCACTTTTTTTAGAACTGTCATCATCCCCATTGTTGGAGCCAAGAGCAATGACTTTAAAATTATACTTATTTACATTATGCTTAGCTAATGTATCGCTTGTAATTACAGTTGCCATTTGCTACTCTATCATCTCTTCACTTGAGCCCATCTGAATTGTTCCAGTCTCTGCAAGACCATTAACAACTTCAACAATTCTTCTTTGTGCACTCTCAACATCTTTCATTTTAACAGCACCAAGGAACTGCATTTCCTCTTCAAAGGCATCACGAGCACGCTCACTCATAGCAGAGAAGAATTTCTCTTTTAACTCTTCAGGAGAAGATTTAAGAGCCATCATAAGGTCTGCTTTATCTACAGCTTTAAGCGTCTCTGTAATTGCATGTTTATCAAGAGAAACCATATCTTCAAAAGTAAACATCATCTCTTTAATAAGAGTTGCAAGCTCTTCATCAACTTGCTCAATTGTAGCAAGAGTTGCTTTAGAGCTTTTTGCACCAAGACGGTTAAAGACATCTGCAACTGCACGAGGTCCACCCACTTCAACTTTATAAGAAGCAAGAGATTCAAGTTTAGACTCAAGTACAGCTGAGACTCTTTTTATAACAGATGGAGAAATATCTCCCAACCTTGCCATACGCATCGCTACTTCACTTCTTAAATCATCAGAAAAGAATTGGAGTGTATCTGCTGCTTCGGTAGCATCCATATGCGCTAAAATCAGTGCTATTGTTTGAGGATGCTCATGGAGAATAAAGTCTGAGAGTTGTTGTGGCTTAATTTTAGAAAGATATGAAAAGTTTTGCGTGTTTTGCATATTTTTAGAGAGTTTGTCTAAAACCTTTTTAGCCTCTTCTGGACCTAGAGTTCTATAAAGTAATTCTCTTGCATACTCCATACCTCCCGAAGTCATATACTGACCCGATTGAAAAATTGCATGAAACTCTTCAAGTACAGAAGTTGCAACAGCTCTATCAATAGTCGTATTTGCTGCAATATATTTTGAGACCTCAGTTATAGCATCGACACTCATATTTGAAAATATACCAGCTGTTACTTCATCACCGAGCTGAAGAAGAAGAATAGAAATTTTCTCCGCCATACTCATCTCATCAAAGGCAGCTTGCTGTTGTGGATTTAACGTTGCCATATTTACTTACTCCCTCCCTACAGTTCTTGTAGGACTAGTATGCTCTTGTTCTTCACTAAGAAGAGCTTGAAGCAGAGAAGCAATATCTTCAGGTTTTTCTTCAGCCATTGCTCTAACTTTTTCTAAAATAACTTCATGTTTGAGTTCATCCTCGTTAAAGTTAGCTCCAACACCAAGTTGATTTTCCACTTTTTTACGCATTGCTTGGACTTTCTCTACAAGATCTTCACTCTCATCATCTTCTACATTTATAATAGGAGCTGAGATAACCTCTTCATCTTTTGATACTTCAAGCATTTTATCTGCAAATGGAGAGATAACTTTTTTGTATAATATAAGAAGTAACATAAGAACAAAGAAATATTTAAATGCACCGGAGAATGGAGCTAAGTAGGTCTGAACAAATGTAAATCCTTGACTTACAGCATCCGCACTTGTATCCGCATTCGTTCTTTCAAATTGAAGATTTTGCACTGTTACTTGATCACCACGTTGTTCATTTATACCAATGGAACGACCTACAAGTGACGTAAGTGCATTTAAATCTGTCTCATTTAGAGCTATATATTCGAGTTCTGAAGAGGCTTCACCATTCTCTCCTAACTTCATTTTATACTTTCCATCTACGACAACTGCTGCAGTAATTCTTTTAATACGTGCAAATTGACTTTTTGTTGTACTTACTGTTTTTCCAACTTCATAATTTGTAGTTCCCGTATTTTTTTCATATGTATCACCACTCTGCTTGCTTGTTACTCCTTGTACTGGACCAATATTACTTACAGTTCCTGGAACACCACCAACCTCTTGAGGTGAAGTTCCTTGGCGCTTCTCTTCACTTACTTGTTCACTTCTTACAACGTTTTCTGGGTCATAACTCTCAGAAGTAGAATTTTTGATAGAAAAATCGAACTCTATTGTAACTTGTGCTACAACCTTGTCTTTTCCCCCAACAAAAGGAGAAACAACTTCTATAATTTTACTTTGACGCTTTTTTTCTTCTTTAATTTTATATTTTTGTTGTACTGCAGAGAGTTCGCCCATTTGAGCCATCTCATCTTCATCTCCCAAAGTCTCACCATCACTACTTACAAGCATAACATTGGATGAAGTAAGTTTTGGAACTGCAGAAGCTACAAGATTTTTAATTCCCCGTATTTGTCTTGGAGAAAGACTTCTACCCTCTACAAGTTCAAGCATAACTGAAGCTGTAGGTGCAACCTCTTTTGAAACAAAAAGGGACTCTTTTGGCAAGGCTAAACTTACACTAGCTCTCTCTATAGGAGCTAAAGCATTAATTGTACGAGAGAGTTCACCCTCTAAAGCTCTTAAATATTTTACATTTTGGTCAAAGCTAGTTGCACCAAACTCTTGTTCGTTAAAGAGTTCAAAACCAACACCACCCTCTTTTGGAATGCCTTGTGCAGCGACAGAGATACGCTCTTTATAGACAAATTCGCGTGGCACTTTAATTGCATTATTTGCTTCTAGTTGATAAGGAACAGCGTCTTTTTCAAGCTGTTCAACAACCTTTGCCGCATCAGATGAGCTTAACGCTTCAAAGAGTATTTCGTACTTTGCATTTTCACTTTTTTGTGCAGTATACACAACCAAAAATATTAAAAATGCAACAATTCCAAAAACAGCGGCTGCAATAATAACCTTTTGTTGTTTTGTCAACTTCGCATACAAAACAGATAATTGTGAAAAAAGTACTTTAAAATCCATTAACTTCTCATCTTAAAATTTATAATAACTCTGATGCTAATTCAAAAAAGCGACTGTTTTGCTCTTTTGTCCCGACTGTTACACGAATTGCATTCAAGCCATAACCGCTTAAATTTCTTACAATCATTCCTCTTTTGAGGAGTGCATCTGCCAACATTGTAGAATTTTGATCTTCATTGAGGCATAATGTTACAAAATTTGCATAACTCTCTATTATATCTATTTTTTGCACATTTACAAACTCTTTATAGCGTTTCATCTCTTCAAAATTTAAAGCGATACATTTATTTACGAATTCCTCATCTTCGAGTGCAATACTTGCAGCTTCAAGAGTTAAAGTCGTAATATTAAACGGTGGTCTAAGCTTAGAAAGTTCTTGTATGATTTTTTCGTTTGCTATCCCATAACCAACGCGCATTCCACCAAGTCCGTATGCTTTTGAAAAGGTTCCTAAGTAGATGACGTTATCAAACTTTTCAATCAACTCAGCCGGAGCCACTTTCTTACTAGCATCTTTGAAAGCTCCATACTCCATATACGCACCATCAATCACTACTAAAGTGTCACTGTCTATTTTTGCTAAAAACTCATACAACTCTTTAGTATCTATTGCATCACCTGTTGGGTTATTAGGTGTACATATAAAAATTATATCAGGGTTCTGTTCTTTATAAATCGCATAGAATTCATCTAAATTATGTTCTTGTGAAGCCGTTCTCAACACTGCAGCACCAATATGTTTAGCATAAATTTCATACATAGCAAAAGTAACACTATTCATAAGTATTTTAGAACTTGAATCTGCTTTTGCATGCATTAAGAACTCTATAACTTGATCACTTCCACTTCCAATAATGATATTTTCTTCTTTAACTAAAAAACGATTTTTTAGCCCTACTTTCAATTTTATCATACTGTCATCAGGATAAAGCGCCATCTTTGAGATAATTTTACCTACAGCCTCTTGTACTTTAGGTGAGCATCCATAAGGATTTTCATTCGATGCTAACTTTATTATATCTTTTGGCTCTATACCAAATTCACGGACAACAAGCTCTATTGGCTTACCTGTCTCATACGTTTTTATATCTTGGAGTTTTTTATTAAACTTCACTTTTTATCCTTCATTTTTACTCTTCGCCCTTAACATAGCTTCCAAGCCATGTAACCTCGTCGGTATGTTTTTCTAAAACTTTTTGCACCCTTGGTTCATCTATATGCCCATAAAAATCTATATAAAACCAGTACCCAAATCCACCTTTATCTTTAGATGGACGTGACTCAATTTTTGAGAGATTAATATTTTCTTTATCAAAATCTTGTAAGAAATGCACAAGAGAACCTGCTTCAACAGCATCTTTTAATCGCACTAATATGGATGTTTTATCTTCTCCACTTATTCCGTTTTTAAAGTCACTTAAAATGACAAATCTTGTAGTATTATCAATAGCATCCTCAATATTTTCAAAAAAAGTAGGTACCCCATAAAGTTTTGCCGCTATATGTGAGCAGATGGCAGCAGAGTTTACATCTTCAGCTGCAAGTATTGCAGCTTTTGCCGTTGACTCCACAGGAATTTGTTCTACATTAATAAAACCATGTTCCAAGAGAAACTCTCTACATTGCCCAAAGCCTTTATCTTTTGAATATATAGTTTTAATATCTTCAAGTCTTCTCGCTTTTGTTGCAAAAGACATATGTATAGGCATATAAAGTTCAGCAACGATTTTCACAGAACCTTTCGCTAATAAATCAAGTGTTTCACCCACAATTCCATCTCGCGAGTTTTCTACTGGAACAACACCAAATTTTGCACGTTTAGTCTCTAAGGTCTTAAACACAGAGTGAATAGAGTTGAGGGAAAGATAATCACTCATAGCACCAAAACGACTCTCTGCAGCTTGATGTGTAAAGCTTCCCTCAGGTCCAAGATATGCAATACGTTCTGGAAGTTCTAAGTTACGAGCAACAGCAAAAATCTCTAAATAAATCGCTTCTATTGCACTCTGATTCAAAAGTCCGCCGTTTTCTTTATTAAGCAATGCTAATCTTTCAATAATTGCTTTTTCACGTTCTGGTCTATAGACAGCACCACCTGTACTATTTTTTATCTCTCCGACTCTCTCTACAACTTTCATACGCGCGTTTAATAATTCTAGTATTTTAGTATCTAAAGTATCAATTACTTCTCTACATTCATCTAAAGTTTTCATGTGCGCTCCAAAATCCACTTTTGTAGAATCTCTTGCATATTTTCAAAAACAAAGTCAGGTTGGAGAGATTCTTCTAAGAAAGGAACTATTTCCTCTTTTGTCCTGTATTTTCCACTTGTAACAAAAATAGTCTGCATCCCCATCTCCTTTGCTCCACCTAAATCACCTTTTACGTCATCACTTATCATTGTAATTGTATCAAAAGTAGCACTATTATTTTGTAGTTTGAGTCTTAAAAGAGCTTCATGATAAAACTCTGTGCTTGGTTTTCCAACAACTTCATAAGAACTACTTGTAGCAAACTCAAGCATTTTAAGAATTGCACCTACACCTGGATAACGTTTAGAATTTTTTGCATATAAAGAAGTCTCGTGCATTCCAACTAAACTTGCACCAGAGAGCAAAAACTCTATCATTTGAGCATATTCCTCTGCATTAAAATCCTCTTTTATAGCAATAAGTACTGTTTTTGGATTTGCATAATCAAACTTATACCCCATAGTAACAAGTGTTTTTAGAAACTCCTTTGCACCATAAGCGGCAACAGCATCTTTATTTACTCGCGACTCTAAAAGCATAAGCGGGTCTAAATATTTGTCAAAACTAAAGTTAAATCCTAAAGATAATAAAAATGAGTAAAAATCTTTTGATGCTACTTTAGTACTATTTGTAACGACCATATAAGGTATGTGCTTTTGATTAAGTTTATCAATGAACTCTATAGCACCCGCTATAGGTGATTTATCTTCATCACTTATTAAAGTACCTTGCACATCAATAAAATACATTTTTTAGCCTTCTAAAAATTCTTGTTCTAATGCTATTAAATCCTCAAATGTTTCACGTCTTCTAATGAGTCTATCTTTTGCATTTTCTAAAGCAACCTCGGCACTTCTTCCACGTGTGTTATAGTTACTTCCCATACCAAAACCATACGCACCTGCACTATGTACCACAATTAAATCATTATGCTCTAATTCAGGGAGCATATAATTTTTCGCAAAGAAGTCTCCACTTTCACACACGGGGCCTACAATATCTACAACTCTTGCTTCATTGTCTGAATCCGTAATCGCTTCTATTTTATGATACGCTCCATAAAGAGCTGGACGTAAAAGATCATTCATCGCACCATCTACAACCACAAATTTCTTCTCACCATTTTGTTTTTCATACAGTACTTTAGAGACAAAGTAACCTGCATTTGCAGTTAAAAAGCGTCCTGGTTCACAAAGTATTGTCAAGTCCAAAGCTGTAAGAGTCCCCAGTATTGCTTGTGCATAATCATAAGGCTTAATTGTAGTCTCACTATCATATTTAACTCCAAGTCCTCCCCCAATGTCAAAGAATTTTAACTCTATATTAATTCCTGCTAACGAGCGAACTAAATCTGCAACAATCTCTGCTGATTCACGAATTGGTTGTAGCTGTGTTAGTTGTGAGCCTATATGAAAATGTATACCTACTGGATCTAAAGATTCTGAATTATTTGCCTTAATATACATACGTTTTGCCGAATTTAAGTCTACACCAAACTTATTATCATGCAAACCTGTGGAGATGTAAGGATGCGTTTTAGGATCAATATTTGGATTTACACGTATGCTGATACGTGCCTTTGTGTCAAGCTCCTTTGCTATAAATTCAACACGGTTTAATTCTGCTTCACTCTCTACATTGATATATAAAATATCTCGCTCTATAGCTTCACGAATCTCATCATCCGTTTTTCCAACACCCGAAAAAATTATTTTATATGCGGGAATGCCAGCTAAGAAGGCACGTCGTACTTCACCAATAGAGACACAATCAGCACCACTTCCCATTTTTGCAAAATGCTGTACTACACTTAAGTTTGAGTTTGCTTTAACAGCATAAGCAATAATAGATTTTCTACCTCTAAATGCAGATTTTAGCTCTTCATACTGTGCACTCATATAATCAAAATCATATACATACAGAGGTGTCTTATATTTAGTAGCTAAGGCTTTAAAATCAATCATAAATTTCCCTAAATTCTTTTTTAAGTGATTTTATCTAAAGTGTGCTTATAAGTGCCTAAGCTGTTGCATGTCTATATTTAGACCACTGTCGTAATGCGATAGAAAAGAGAACAAAGACAGGTAGAACTACTCCAATTTCACTTGGTATTGTTTTATTGTTTGAGAGCTCTATAAGCATAAAGAGAATACCCCAAGTAAGTAAAGTTGCCAAAATAGCCCCAAAACTAAACAAGGAAACATTTAGGAATCTTACACTAATTGGTACAAAGAAAAAGATAATAACAATCAAACAAGGAACAAAAAATGGGTAAATAAATATCTTATATAAAGCACCTTTAATACTGTTGATATTGATATTTTGACCATCTAAAAGTAAAATGGCATCTATAGCATCTACAATAGTAAAGTTCACCTTTCCTTCATAGACTTGATCAAGTATCTTTGGACGAAATCCTTCTAAAATTTTTAAATCTTTGGATTGATTTACTTTGATACCTAGACTATTAAAAGTAAATACGGATGGTTTGATAATTATATCGGCAGACTTAATATTCCAATATCCATTTGCATATGTAGCTGAAGAAGCAACTAAAACCTCTTTTAGAGAATCTTTTTCTAGTGTAAACACACGTATTCCTTCTGCTTTTTCCAATAAAGGAAAGAGTTCAGAAAAATAGACAAATTTACCCTCATAGGAGAAAAAAAGATCTTTAGTTGGGCTTAGATACTGCGCATTTGACTTAATATTATTTGAAAACTCATCAGCACGAGCAAATTTTGACCACGAGTGAAGCGAGATAAAAAACATAATAACAATAGCTGAAACAACAACAAAAGGACGTAATATGTCAACTCTTGAATATCCAAGTGAAAAGAAAGAGACAAGTGCATTCGAGCGAATAAGAAAGATTTTTGTACTAATCATTGCAAAAACTAAGGCTAGAGGAAGAAGCATATCCACCGCATAAAAAGATTTATAGACAAGGTATATAAGAAGTAAATTCGCTGAGGATGAAAGCTCCTTAGCGCTCCCAATATAATCAAAACCTACTAAAAAAAGCACCAAGGCAGTAAGAATAATAAAAAAATATTTTAAGTAGTGCATAGAGACATATTTAAACGCTAACATTGTGCCTCTTTGAGAGTATATTTAGAGCTTGTATCTTCTAAACTATGTGTCTGTAAAAACATAACGGCTTGGGATGTATATGTTATCCAGTTATCTAAGTACTCTTGTTCTTTTGAACTAAAAGAGCTTAAAACATAAGATGAGACTTCACCCTTATGTTCAGGTTTACCAATCCCCATACGTATGCGAATATATTCTCGTCCTATCTTAGAATCTATGGACTTTAGTCCGTTATGACCGCCATGACCGCCACCCACTTTAAAACGGAGTGCTCCAAAAGGCAAGTCTAAATCATCATGTATTACAACTACTTTTTCTTCTTTATAAAAGTTTTTAACTTTTATGACAGAATCACCTGAGAGGTTCATATATGTTTGTGGTTTTAATAAAAAATGATTTTCTAAAGAAACACCAGTGTTTTGAAATTTATAACAATCACCAAAAAAAGAGGAGGAGGATACTTTAGAAGCGTTAAACTCTTTTACAAGTTTATCTATAACCATAAAACCAATGTTATGGCGAGTATTTTCATACTCCGAACCAGGGTTTCCTAGTCCGACTATGAGCATATTACTTAGCTTTAATTACACTTAAAACAGATACGCGATCAGCATCTGTGAATGTAACATTGTCAATTGTAGCAATGTCACGGATAAGTTTAGAATCACCTACATCCATGTCTGATACATCTACTACGATTGTGTTTGGAACGTTTTCAATAGCAGCTTTAACGCGTAAACGTCTTTTTGCTACGAAAACCATACCTTTGTTTTTAAGACCAATTGCATCACCTTTTGGCTCTACTGGAACATGATAATGTGTTACAACACCAGGTTGTGCCACCATTAAATCAACATGTATAAGGGTACCAGTTACTGCTTGTGACTCATATGATTGAACGACTACATCCATCTCTTTACCAGCTACGTTTACTGGGAATGCTAAAGTCTCTTTATTACGAACTGCACGGATATACTCATTCATTTTGAATGCAGCATTAATGTTTTCTAAACCTTTTCCGTAAATATTCGCAATTAGATAACCATCGCGGCGAAGTGATTTAACACTTTTCTTACCATTACTCTCTCTAATTATACCTTCTAACATATGAAGTCCTTGTTTTTTAAAATGGTCGGAATTATATCTAATTAAGAATTAATTTTACTTTAGACCAAAAATATCACTATCTTGTTGTATATCCACTGATTTTGAATTTACAGATGAATTTAATATAATTTTATTACTTGAGAGACCATTAATTTGTAGCTCAAGGTCAGAAGCACTTGTTGCATTCTCCATTGCTTGTTCCTTTGAAATAATCCCTTCGTTATATAAATCAAGTATAGATTGATCAAAACTTTGTGATTTATAGTGATCTTTTCCAGCTTCTATAGCATCACGTATCTCATAATCACGATTTTCCATAATCAATTTTTCAATAGTTGGTGTTCGCACGAGTATCTCCATAGCAGCGCGACGACCACCATCAACAGTAGGTATCAACCTCTGAGATATAACACCTTGTAAAACACCTGCTACAGAGAGTCTTACACGATTTTGTTCATCTGTTGGAAATTGAGCAATAATACGGTTAATAGTCTCTTTCGCATCCACTGTATGAAGCGTTGAAAAAACCAAGTGCCCCGTATCTGCTGCATGAAGGGCAAGATTAATCGTCTCTCGATCCCGCATCTCTCCAACTAGAATAATATCAGGGTCTTCACGCAAAGCAGCTCTTAAAGCAGTACCAAAAGAGAGTGTATCTTGTCCAACAGAACGTTGATTTACTATACAGCCTCTGTCTTTATGAACAAACTCAATAGGATCTTCAATAGTAATAATATGTTTTTTCCTTTTAAGATTTATCTCATTAATAAGTGCTGCAAGGGTTGTTGACTTACCACTTCCTGTAACACCTGTAACGAGAACTAAGCCTCTCTCTTTTTTTGCAAAACTTTTTACTATGTCTGGCAAATGTAATTCATCAAAAGTTGGAATTTTTATAGGAATAACACGAAAAACTGCTGAGATACCATCCATTTGAAAGAAAATATTGACACGGAAACGATTATTGTCATCAAAAGGATAGACTAAGTCGAGCTCTTTGTGTTCAATGAGTTCTCCAAATCTTCCTTTTAAAAGCTCTTTTGCAAAAGTAAGAGCATCCTCTTTAGAGAGAATTCCACCAGAAAACTGCACAATGTTTCCGTTAATACGTGCACGGATAACTGAGTTAGCTTTGACATGTAAGTCACTTCCCCCAACCTCAATCATTTTTTTAAGATAGACTCTTACTTTTTTTAGCTGCTCAAACGTTAATTTACTTACATCAATTTCATTATTATTCATAGTGACTCCAAAATATCTCTAAATGCATCTTTAAATGCTACTAATCCGTCCTCAATTTGCGCATCTAAAACCGCTTCAAAATCAATACCTGCATCTTCAATTTTGCGCATATGCTCTTGAATTACTTCAGGCTTAATTGGAAGGGCTTGCTTTGTAATTGCACCAGCGTTATAAGCCTTAATTGTATCAACCGGTGCAGTATTCACACTATTATATGCCAGAAGTCCTGTGATATAATAATCTGCTTTTAAAGAGTCATCTTTTACACCAGTACTTGCAAAAAGAGCACGACAATCACTCACTTGCATAGACTCAATTTGAGCATATATATCTGCACTATTATAAATTCCGCTCAAAGCTACTGGGATGTTATGATTTAAAAGTTGTGCGTCCAAAGCTCTATCAACACGACTAACAAAAATACTAATAACTGTAGAAACAGGCTTACCAAACTTTGCACATCCTAGCTTAAATGCATTGGCACATGCAACAGCTTGAGATTTTTTAAATATAAGCGTAGCATTTATGGGAATACCAACAGAAGTAAGCTCTTGCATTGCTATGTATCCTGCTGATGTTGCTGGTACTTTTATCATAACGTTTGGTCTATCTATAGTTTTAAAGAGTCTTTTGCCCTCAGCTATTGTAGCATCAGCATCATCACATAGGTAAGGATCAACTTCTATACTTACATACCCATCATCCCCTTTATTATAAAGCGGTCGTAAAATGTCTGCTGCTTTTGTAATGTCATATATTGCAACTGCCTCATACTTCTCTTTTGCAGATATTTTTCCAAGAGAAGCTAACTGTGTTCTATATGCTTGTGAGCTTAGTATTGCATTTTTAAATATAGCTGGATTTGATGTAGCGCCATTAATAATGCCCTTATCTATTAGCTCTTTAAATTCATTATCAAGATAGTCTCGTTCAATAAAATCTGCCCATAACGAAAACTTCATCTCTTCTATATACATACAAATACCTTTAAACTAATTTCTTTGGAACTATTATAGCAAAGCAAGCACCATTTTTTGAATTTGTTACATCTATTTTTGTGCTGAATTGTTTTTGCATAATCATTTGAGACATGTAAAGACCAAGTCCTGTACCATTTTTGCCTTTTAAACTGAAGTACGGATCAAATATTTTCTCTATATTTTCCTCAGCAATCCCACCTGCATTATCTTCAATAATTATTTTACAATACAAATCCTGATTTTCTACACTCACAATTATTTTAGGAGAAGAAATTTCTCGTGCTAGTAATTCATCCACTGCATTATTAAGGATATTTAATATCACCTGTACCAGTTCATTAAAATAAGTCTGTATTGCAAGTTTTTCCTGAATATTATACTTAATCTCAATGTTTGTGTCTTTTAATCTTGTCTCAATGAAGCCTAATGTTTTGTGTATGATACCATCTATTTCTACTGTTGAAATTTCTCTATTTGGACGAAAGAAAGTTTGGAAATCATCAATAGTATCAGAGAGGTAAACTATAGTATCACTAATATTTTCAAGTGCCTTATCAAAACTCTCCTCTTCAACTTTTTCACCTAAAAGCCTTTTTATCTGTATATTTGAAATGCTTAAAGTAACAGTAGAGAGAGGTTGTCTCCATTGATGTGCAATCATACTTATCATCTCACCCATCACTGCATGCTTTGACTGCATATTCATAATATTTTGCTGTTCAATAATCATCTTTTTTGCTTCATCTATTTTCTTTTGATAAAAGTAAATAATTATATTTATAAAGAAAACAACAAAGGCAATATAACTCGTTTGGTACATAGAAAAATGGACTTCTACAAAGGGTTGTAGAGGCGCTATTAATATTCCAATGATAAAGGCTAAAACCCAATAATATACATTGTCATCATTTCGAAAATAGAGTACAAGCAGAGGATATGTAAAAACCCAAACATATTTTAATTCAGAGGGCTCAGTCGTATAGATTAAAAAAAGAAACAAAACTGTAAATTGAAAAGTCTCCATAACTGTTACAAAAGAAAAGGATTTTTTACATATTCTTAAAAGAAAAAAAAGAACTATGTTCACTAAGAGCGCTAAGGATTCAGCAAAAACGATTTGAGGTAAATGAGATATAGTATTCACAACAATTCCGAATATAAGAGCCAAAGAAGAGAGAAGAATTGAAATATTAATTATTTGAAACTTACTGCGTAAGTCATTTGCTTCTTGTTCTAACTCCCAGCCACTTGTAAAAAATTTATCTATATGCATTTTGTATCTCGCTGTTATGGCAAATATATCTTTTCTTGTAATTCATTGTACTCTAACTCCGCCTCACTATCTAAGGTAATTCCACCACCGCTTTTGTAAAAATAAACCCCATCTTTTTTCTCAATAAAACGAATCATCACTCCACTATCGAGTCGTTCTCCATCATAAAAACCAAATACTCCCGAAAAGTAACCCCTATTATACCCTTCAAGACTTTGAATAATCTCAATCGTACTCTTTTTTGGTGCACCACTTATACTTCCAGCAGGCAATAAAGAGCGTAAAATATCCCCTATTCTATCATGCCAATTATCTCCAACAACGCCACTTACATGTGAACTCACTTGCAAAAGTTTCTTCTCTCCTGCATCTATCTCTGTGAGATAACGAAACTTTTCTACTTTTACATCTTTTGCAACTATAGAGAGATCATTTCTGAGTAAATCTACTATCATAATATGTTCAGCAAGCTCTTTTTGATTTGTTAGAATAGTGTTACGTGCGTTATATTTATTTGCATCTATTGTCCCTTTCATTGGGAAGGTATGGATCTTATCACCTTGTATCTGTATAAAAGTCTCAGGAGAAAAGCAAACAAACTCATCCTTAAAACGCAACTTATAATGTGCATTTGCTAGAGAATAAATCTCTTTTAAGGAGAGCTCTGTCTCTATTGGTGTTGCTTGTGTTAGGTTGAGTATATAAGTTTCACCAGATTTTATTTTTTCTATGACCGCATCAAACTTGGTAGTATAGTTTTCAAAAGAGATAGGGTGGCTTAAAAGTCTATGTGGATGTTCTTGTATTGTGTAGTTTGCATCTATAGAAAATTCTACATCGGACTCTTCTAGCTCTTCAAGTTCAATCACTTCAACATTTCCTGCTTTATAGTCACAAACAAACAAAAAAGGTCTTCTCTCTTTTCCAAGAGAGTTGAGAGTCTCAAAACTCATCTAGGAGTGGGCGATAAGCTTTTTAAGAATTGCCATTCTAATATTTACGCCATTACTCACCTGTTCTAGTACTTTACATCTTTTATCGCTCAAAAGTCCATCTGTTATATCAATATTTCTGTGTACAGGACCAGGGTGAAGAAGTATGATATCTCTATCGCCGAGTAGCTCTTCTGTGATGCAAAAATCGCTCGCATAATCTTTTAGCGAAGCGTAGTTTTGTGAAGAGTGGCGTTCTGTTTGTGTACGAAGACTCATAATTGCATCCACTTCATCTATTATTTCTCGTAAGTAGTGTGTTGTTCGTAAATCTGTTTTTGGCAAAAAGTGTGGAGGAGCCACTAAAATAACCTCCATTCCAAAACGTGTTAAGAGCTCAATATTTGAGTTGGCTACACGAGAATTTTTTATATCTCCAACTATGGCTATCTTTTTGCCTTTTACATCTCCAAAATGATTCTTTAGTGTGTAAAGATCTAAAAGTGCTTGTGAAGGGTGTGCATGTGCGCCATCACCCGCATTTACTATACTAGCTTTTGTGTGGTTTGATAGTATCTTTGGAACACCTGCATTTTGGTGACGAACGATCATGGCGTGAGGACCCATAGAATCAAGATTCATAGCTGTATCTACGAGTGTTTCACCTTTTTTAGTTGAACTGTTTGCAACATCTAAGTGTATTACTTCTGCGCCTAATCTTTTAGCAGCAATCTCAAATGAACTTCGTGTACGTGTTGAATTTTCAAAAAAGAGTGTTATGATTATTTTATCTTGAAGAATTCTATCAAAGCGACCATCACTAAATACCTTCGCATCATGTAAAATCTCTTCTATCTCTTCTACGCTAAAGTCATCAGTGCGAATTAAATGTGCCATAGATACATCCTAAATTAATTTACAAATTATACAGGACATCGCAAATAGTGTCAATGTCATCTGCAGTTTTTAATACTTTTATTTCACTATGTATAAAAAAAGGTTCACTTTGTGTCTCAAAACTACTATCTTCTTCTCTACAGTTAAAGACCATCATTGCATCTATATTTCTATACTGGAGTGCTTGCAGGCTTAGTAAACTATCGTTAATGCATCCAAGGGAGCAGTGTGTAACCAAAAGTGCTGTCGCTTGAAAAAATGGAATCAAATCTATCATCATAAAGCTTGCATCTACAGGAACATAAAGACCACCCGCACCTTCCATAATAAGCACATCACATAAAGATTCTACTTTACTAATAGCCGCATTTAAAAGTTCAAAGTCAAGCGGTGTTCCTTGTGAAGCTATAAAGGGTGCCGCTGGAACTTCATAAGAGATAGGTACTATGTCAGTCACACGTAACTCTTTTGTCTCTTCATTTAACTCTTGCACAAGACGTAAAAGCTCATCTCCATCGGGATAAACTCCATCAACCACACCTGTCTCAATAAGTTTTATCACACCCACACGTAAGCCTCGTGAAGCGTACTCTTTTAGAAGTAATTTTGTAGTATATGTTTTTCCTACATCTGTGTTTGTAGCAGTTACAAAAATTCGTTTTGCCAAACTGAACCCTTATTTAAATAAATTTAACTCTATAAAACCACTTATATAGTGTGCGAAAAAAGCTATAAACTCAGCATCCGTTTTGTTAAAACCACCCTCTTTGTTGAGAAGTTCTAAAACACCTATTGTCTCTCTTTTTGAGTTAAAAATAGGTGCAGTAATAAGATTTTGCGTATAGTAGCCTGTTTTCATGTCTACTTCTGCTAAAAAATTTGGATTACCGTAAGGGTCATTCTCTAAGATTACTTTTTTTACTCGCAGAGTGTACCCTATTATTCCAATATCGGAGGGGACAACAATCTTATCTGTTTCATCTGCGAGTGTTGTCCACAACACATTTTCATCTGCATCATATATGAAAAGAGAACAACGCTCTGCTTTCATAATACGCTTAGAATTTTTAGAAATGCACTGCAAACCATCAATAAAAGTATCTGTCTGAACTAACTCTTTTGAAAATGTAACAAGTTCTTTGTGTTGTGCACTCATTCTCTATCCTTCTCAAAGGATTATATAGAAATAGATATGAAACTAGAATAAAAAGAGTTAAAAAGTTCTATGTAAAAAAAACTAAAAGAGTGATGTAATTGCAAGGGCTGAATGAGGAAGCGTACTAATGTACGTGACGAATGAAGCAACGCAGCAAGTGCGTCGCTATTTTAGTTTTTGTCTTGGTTAACGATTTTGTTTGAACCAATCCATGGCATCATCGCACGAAGCTTGTTACCAGTAACTGTGATAAGTTTAGTTTTGTCGTTGTTACGCTCAGCATTCATACGTGGGTAACCTGCTTGACCTTCAAGGATAAAGTCTTTTGCAAATCTACCATCTTGAATCTCTTTTAAGATTTCACGCATAGCTTGTTTTGACTGCTCATTGATTACGCGTTTACCAGAAACGTAGTCACCATACTCTGCAGTGTTAGAGATTGAGTAACGCATATCTGCGATACCACCCTCAAACATTAAGTCAACGATGAGTTTAAGTTCGTGTAAACACTCAAAGTATGCAAGTTCTGGAGCGTAACCAGCTTCTGTTAAAGTCTCGAAACCAGCTTGAACAAGTGAAGCAGCTCCACCACAAAGAACAGCTTGCTCACCAAAAAGGTCAGTTTCAGTCTCATCTTTGAAAGTTGTCTCAATAATTGCAGTTCTACCACCACCGATAGCTGATGCATAAGAAAGAGCTAACTCTTTAGTATTTCCTGAAGGATTTTGACCAACAGCGATAAGGTCAGGAATACCACCACCACGTACAAATTCAGAACGAACTGTATGACCTGGAGCTTTTGGAGCAATCATAGTAACATTGATGTCAGCTCTTGGTGTAATACGACCATAATGAATGTTAAAACCGTGACCAAAAGCGATAGTAGCACCCTCTTTTAAGTTTGGCTCAATTTCGTTTTTGTAGATTTCAGCTTGGTTTTCATCTGGTAAAAGAATCATTACAACATCAGCTTTAGCAGATGCTTCAGCAACTGTTAAAACTTCAAAGTTTTTAGCTGCAGCTTTAGCCCATGAAGAACCGCCTTTACGAAGACCGATACATACTTCAACACCGCTATCTCTTAAGTTTTCAGCGTGTGCGTGTCCTTGAGAACCAAAACCAATCATTGCAACTTTTTTGCTTCTGATTAAGTCTAAATTTGTATCTTTGTCATAGTAAACATTTAATGCCATTGTATTTTCCTTGAGTAGTATTAAGACCATTTCGTCTTAAAAAATTTGTCGCATTATACTTTAAATATGGTAAAACTTTTATTAGAGTAAACTTAGAGTTGCAATAAAAATTTCTCGCTTAATCTCATACCTTGTATAATATGAAAAAACTATAGAGGAAATTATGAAGAAGTTTAACCTATTTAAAGAGATTATCATAGTTAAAAAAGTATCTTTGCTTCAAGCCATCAACTCCAATAAACTCTTTGGCATCACGATTTATGGAGAAGTAGTTTATGAACCTTTTGCGTCCAATGCAATTTTCATCTATCAAGGCAAACATACACCATTGCCAACAAGTGCACTCACACCAACAACTCCACCATCATTAGAAAATATATTAGGTAAAAATTATCAGCTTATAATAGATGAAGAGCGGGTACTTATAAAAGCATTTTCAAATTGGCAAGAGCTCATAGGTATTAATACTCATCGAGCATCCTACGATGATACAACTGGAGATGGTGTTGCGGAGTTTTCCAACAAAAAATTAGAAGAGATAGGTTGGCACGTAACAGAGTTTGGTATCAACTATAGAACACTTGTTGAACTCTTAGAAGAGCAATGTGAAGGGACACTTTTGTGTATAGAGCAGGAGGAACCTTACCAATTTAGCGGACTTGGATTTTTAGCTAATGATGCAGATGCTACAAAAGTGATATATGATTTTTCTCAGAAAAAAGTCAAAGAGATTATGGCAAATGACCCTATGTATGCAAAAGACAAACTCACTAATGATGAGGAAGAAGCCGCTACATTTTTTGGAGCTTTATGAGTAAGCAAAAAGTCACTATAGAGTTTAAATACAGAGGAACTGTAGAACTCCCTAATAATAAATTTGCTAAGGATGTTTTTTTTAGAGTAAAACAGGCTTATGCAAATCATGAACCGATGAGCATCGAGCTAGTTTTCCCACCAAAAAAACTCCAAACCCTTAACTCCTACCAACGAGGAGCTGCGGTGATGGAGCTTGAAAATATTGAGCTCTACATAGAGTTAGGAAACATTTTAGGATTTACTACAGATGATGCTAAAAAACTCAAAAACACGATACTCTTTATCAACGATAAAGCGCATGTGAGTTTTAATATCAACAAAAGAATCAAGCTTGCAAATAAAAAGAAAAAAAGCCCAACTAAGGGAAGTTATCTTTTTTGGGATATAGAGAACTTTTCTAGTATCGCTTCACTTTTTAGCGATATTATTGAACCCTATAACATCGAAGATTCTCACATATACTTAGCAGCCAATCCTGACTCTCTTTATCTAAAAAAAAGCGAGTGGGAAGCAAACCTTTATGACTATGGCAAAACACTCAACTCTTTTAATTTTATCAAGTGTGACCATGGAAAAAATGTGGCAGATGATGTTTTACTCAACAAACTCATCGAACTCAATCCCAAAAATAGTGACATCTACATGATTAGTTTTGATAGAGAGTTAAAAGAGCGTTTTAGAGTTGCTACTGATGCTAGCAACAATCTTTTTGTTATGGGAAAATAGCGCTTACTTTTCTAACCACTTATTTAAATCTTCTGCTAACTCTTGTGCATTCTTTGCACGTAAATAAATAATCTCATTACTCTTGTATTGAATCATGACTACTGGTTTAAAAAAGAGTATAGAGACACCAGCAATTTTGCAAAACTTAGAGATTGACCATGGAACTTTTTTTATCTCTACTATCTCATTTTTATGTATAGCTAGAAGCGATAAACCCACAACATAGAGACACTCATCTGTAAGCTCTATCTTTGTAAAAAACTTCTTAAATATAGTTACTGAGAGTAAAATATATATGGCAAAAAAGCATATAAAGTCCACTATCTCATAGAGATACCTCATTGACTGTGAGAGTGTAAACATATAATTAGCATTACTAAATAATGATATACATAGATAATATTGAATCCATGCATCCAGATAAGCGGTGAAAACAAAAATAAGTAGAAAAACAACTATACCGATAAAGTAGCCTGTAACTCTTCTAGTTACGATAACATCTCTATGTGTATATAAAATACCATGCTTTTTCCATTTTAACCTTGATGCCTTTCTAAAATAAATAATAAGAATTCCTATCATAAGTAGTGAAAGAGCTAGCATATCAAAGGGAAATAAATAATAATCTCTATAAATATACAAATATCTATATTTATCTGCAAAACTTTTACTTATCTCCGCTTGAAAAGACTCTGGAGTTATAGAATTGAAAATTTCATAAGGTGTTTTGTTGTAAATATTTTGATACTTTTGTAAATACTCTTGCGTATCGAGCAAATCCATAAGAGTCTCGCTATCATGCTCAAGCGAACGATAATAGAGACTTGATTGCGTTAAAGCTTCTTCAATTGTATCCTTCTCCATCTCATTTACATCAGCTAAGAGTTGTTTTTGGATTAATGCAAGGTTCTTATCAAAATCAGCATGTAAAGATTCAAAAACTATTCCAACTAAGCCAGCATCTCTTTTGCTAGTATTATACGATGAGACCGAATATGTTTGTCCAAGTTTATTGCGTAGAAGCTTCTGCATTTTACTTGATAAATACTCACTGTAAGCAGAGAGCGTAAGATACTGTTTATAATCGTCTAGTATATATCTAGTACCAATGTAAGCCATGTTCTTAGTAGTCTCAGCAGTTGAAAAATAGTTGTATTTTTTCTCTTTGAGCCTTGCATTATATGCTAGTTCTTGTGAGTGTTTATTGCCCGAACATGAAATTTCTCCATACTTTTCTTCTATGAGCTTTTGCATCTTATCTTCATCAAAATTACCAACAATCTTTAGTGTCATATTTTTAGGATAATAATACTCTTTATAATGTTTCATCACTTCATCTAAAGTGAATTGGGAATTATTATATTTAGATATGTATTCAGTAATATTCTCTTTGTCTTTTTCTAATTCAAAAGAATCAACATAAATATTTGCCTTATCTGGAAAAGATGAAGATAAAGATTTGAAAACTGTTGAGATATAATACACTATTCTACTATACCATTGAAGTTCTCCTACCTCTACTTGCAGAGCTCCTTTTTCTATCTCTAAATCTTCAACTGTAACATTTTTATCAAAAAGCATCTGTGCAAATGTCGTAACAAGAAAGTATGACTTATTACTACTCATAGTGGCTAAATACTCTGTAGAGTACTCTTTTGTATAGCCATTTACAAAGGTCGCACCCTCTTCTTCTAAATAATCTAAATAGTCATTGTAAGGCACTCTTTGATCTCTAAAGATGAGATGTTCTAAAAGATGTGTTATCCCTGCATTCTTATTAGTTTCAACACTAACACCTACATTTACCTCTAAGTTGATTTGTGTATTAACAGCTTTTGCATCACTTAGCATATAGACTTTTAGCCCATTACTTAACTCAAAATATTTTATATTTTTATATGGGTCTGTAACTCTTTCGGCAAAAAGTGTAGTTGTAAGAAGATAAAGAAATGTAAACAAAAAGGTAAGTTTCATTACTATCCATTAATTAAAGTAAACAGAATAATAGCGTAATTAATTAAATACTGTTATCTTTTTAATGAATAAAGATAACGCTGTAGAATTATCATAGCAGAGAGAGAATCTATGCGACCATCGCGTATCTGTTTCATCTCTCCTTTCATAAGTGCTTCTGCCTCTTTAGAACTTCCAGCCTCATCTTGATAAAAGAGTTCTCCCTTAAAGTCAACGAGATTCATAAAATGTGCAATACGACGTTTCATCTCTTCTTCACTACTTCCGCCTAAAGGAATTCCAACTACAACAGCATCGGCTTCCCACTCTTTTATGATTTTTTTTACTTCATTTGCAGCTTGATTACGATTTTTTCTTAGAACTGCTGGAAGTGGTGTTACTATATCTTTATGTGCTGAGTAAGCAATTCCTATACGTTTAAGACCTAAGTCAATTGCTATGTATTTGATGCTATTTTCCTAAACAAAACGAACCAAACATTTTATCGAGCATCTCATCATTTTCAAATGGTCTTGTTATGCTTG